>JBBRBG010000098.1:0-33829 GCA_038206055.1 Haliangiales bacterium | reverse complement strand
TTAGAACGCGCCATATGCGCGAGACTATAGGCATTGTTTCGGAGTGCTCCCGGGCAAAATCGGTGGCGGTTCCGGATTACGTGGTACACTGAACATCAGACCAGTACAGTAGGACCAACGCATGCGCATCGCTTGCCTCCACGTCCCGCAGTTCGCGCTCCAGTGCCTCACCCGGATCGATCCGTCGCTCCGCGGTGCACCCGTCGCCGTCGTGTCGGTCGGTGGTGGTGCACCCGCGGGCATCGATGCACGGGCCCAGGGCACCGCAGGGGCTTCGCTCAACCGCGCGCTGTACTCGCCGATAGTTCAGGCGTGCTCGCGAGCCGCGTGGGCGCTCGGCATCCGGCTCGGTATGACGGCCACCGCGGCGAACGCGGCGGCGCCGGGTCAGCTCCGCGTGGTCGGCTCCGATGGCGGGCTCGAGCGCGAGACCATTCGCGCGATCGCGGATGCGCTGCTCGGCGTGTCGTCGGTCGTCGATGTCGGCGGTCGAGTCGGCCCGGGTGGCGCGCACCTCGCGATGTACTGCGAGGTCCCGAGCAAGACGCGAGGCACGAGCTACGGCGATCGCCTGCTCGAGGTCGTCGAGACGCTCGGCCTGACCGGCCGGATCGGCATCGCGGACGATCGGTTCACGGCGTGGGTCGCGGCAGCGCACGGCGGCCTGCCGACCGACGAGGGCGGCGTGGTCTCGGTGCCGCGCGGCGGCTCGGCGGCGTTCCTGTCGCCGATGCCGCTGTCGCTGCTCGCCATCACGGCCGAGGTCCAGCACATGCTCGAGGCACTCGGTGTGCGCACGCTCGGCGAGTTCGCCGCGCTGCCCGCGCCGTCGGTCGCGCGCCCGCTCGAGGCGGATTACCAGGCGCTCGCGCGCGGCGATAGCGGTACCGGGCTGCGGCCGTACACGCCCGAGGCGCCGATCCGCGAGGAGGCGGTGCTCTCGCCGACCAGCGGCGGTGGTGCGGCGATCGCCATGCTCGCGGACCGGATCGCGCTGCGGCTCGTGGGCCGGGCGCGCGGTGCGGCGCGCATCGAGGTCACGGTGTCGGGCAGCGAGGCGGATCGAGTCATCCCGATCACGGCCGCAATGGCGCCGTTGTCATCGATGGGCACCACGGGCGGGCGCTCGGCTTCGGTCTGCCTGCAGGTGCTCGAGTCGCCGGAGGCTCTCGCGGAGGCCCTCGGCAAGGCGCTTGGCGATGATCTCGCCACGGCATGGCGGCTCAAGGCCTCGGTGACCGCCGAGGCGATTGCAGGCGACGCGCTCGCAGAACCAGCGGCGCCCGCGCCAGCCCCGATCGACATGCTCGGCGTCGTGCTCGGCACCACCGGCGCGCTAGGCACGTGGCAGCTCACTTCGCCCACCGGACACGGCGCCTCGGCGCTGCGCAGCGAGCGGCGCGACGCGCATCGCCGCACGCGCCATGGCAAGCAGGACCGGCGGATTCGCGTGCGCGCAGAGCTGGCGCAGCCGCGGCTGTTCGCGGACCACAAGTAGGGTCGCGAGCTTCGCGAGGCCGCGCTCCGCACCTCGCGGTCCGCGGCGGGCCGCGACGGTTCTCGGCGGTCCTCGACGTTGGCGGTCGGCGCGAGCGGTTGTGCCTAGGGTGTAAGGTCAGCGCACGACGACGTAGGGGCGGATCGCGTCGATGGTGCCTTGGCCGATGCCCTCGATCTCGAGCAGGTCTTCGAAGCGCTTGAAGTGACCCCCACGCGCATTGCGCGACGCCATGATGCTGCGCGCGTGCTTCGGTCCGGATACGTCGGGCGCGTGCGAGGTGAGCGACTGATCCCGACTAATCCTCGTCGTCTTCGTCGCCGAACAGCACAGCCGTGCGGAGCTCGGCCGCGTCGAACGGCCGCGCGTTGATCACGGCGCCCGAGCTGACCGTGTGCATCACGTAGCCCTCGGGGTGGTGCTGGTACATGAACAGGATCTTCTCGTCGTGGTCGATCACCCAGTAGTCGGGAACGCCTGCGGCGTGGAGCACGCCGAGCTTGTCGACGAGGTCGCGCTTTTCGTGCGACGGCGACAGCACCTCGCACACCCAGTCGGGGCGAACGCGGATCCAGCCGCTCGGGGTCGCTAGTCGGTCGCGACGCCAGCCCGCGATGTCGTGGCAGAACACTTCGTGCGTGTCGTAGACCGTGTGGATCTCGGCCAGGATCCACCAGCCACCTGGCCAGCGTCCGCCGGCGTTTCGGTTGAAACGTCTGCCAGCCCAGAGCACCAGAGCGCCTTCGTGAGTCTGGTGCTCGGCACCAGAGAACGCCTTCGATACGATCTCGCCGTGGATCAGCTCCTCGCGAATGTCCTCGCCGAGTGCGAACAGGTCATCGACCGTGAGGTTCTTCGCCGCCGTCACTGTTTGAAGCATACACCTCGCCGCTCCACGCACCGTGCCGATCGCAAGTGCGCGGACCGACGAGGAATCGCTGTCCGCAGCGTCCAGCGCACGGACATGTCCGGCGACAGTGGCCCGATGGCGGACACGCATGCGATCGACGACCGTGAGATCGCGCCGCTCCGATCACGCTCGCGTCGCGATGCCGGAGGTTGCCGCGGACTGTTCGAGGCGCGTGCGAGGTACGATGGCGCATGGGAGGACTCGCGATGCACAGACTCGCCTTGCTTGCGCTACTGGTCGGTGGATGTTCGAAGTCGGACTCCGGCGACATCTTGACCTCGGGGATGTACGGCCAGATCAGCGCGCGCGCTGAAGGAGACGGAAAGACGCGGGTGATCACGTCGCTGTTCCTCGGGCAGCCGATCGATCTGAACTTCATCCAGCTGTCGGCTGACGACAAGCTCGTCGTTCGCCACGCGGGGCAGGAGATGACGCCTTCGGAGGGCGACATCCTGAACATCGTCAGCTACACCGCGACGTTCCCGACGGACGCCGAAGGCGAGATGTTCGAGGTCTCGTTTCAGCGCACGGTCGATGCGGGGGCGCCGAGCTCGATCGCGACGTTGCCCACGCCGTTCACGCTCGCCGCACCGCCGGCCACGAGCTCGCGCGCGGCGGCGATGACCTTGACGTGGTCGCCGGGCGGCAGCGCGAACGCGATGAGCGCCGTGATCGATGGCGCGTGCATCGACCAGCTGACGGTTCCGATCACCGGTGATCCCGGCAGCGTCACCATCCCGGCCGGGATGATCAAGAAGAAGACCGCACAGCAGGGTCAGACGATCGCGGACTCGTGCACGGCCGAGGTCCGCGTCGAGCGCTCGAAGACGGGCACCCTCGACAGTCACTTCGGCAAGGGCGGCTCGGTGCTCGGCATCCAGTCGCGCAAGGCCACGTTCACCTCGAACTTGTGAGCGCGACAGTCAGGGCCGCTCGGAGCGCGTCGTCTACGACGACAGTAGCTCGTCGGCGATCTTCTTGGTCAGCTGCGCATCGGCGCGATCGCCGAGCTCCTTCTTGACCATGCCGATGACCTTGCCGACCATCTTCGGATCCTTCGCCGGAAGTCCCGCGACGACCTTCGCGACGGCCTCGCGCAGCTCGGCCTCGGACAGCTGCTTCGGCAGGAACGTGGCGCACCACGCGATCTCGA
Organism: Haliangiales bacterium; assembly: GCA_038206055.1. Classification (GTDB taxonomy): domain Bacteria; phylum Myxococcota_A; class Polyangia; order Haliangiales; family Haliangiaceae; genus JABFXX01. The sequence goes on along the minus strand of JBBRBG010000098.1, from coordinate 30,268 downwards.
AGTCGAGCTCCGCGACCTGCTCCTTCCCGCGCTCGCCGGCGGCGACGTAGTCCGTGCGCGCCTTTTCCATCGACTTCTTGTAGGTCGCGATCACATCGAGGATCAGGGCGTCGTCGACCTCACCGGTGAAGCCCTTCGCGGTGCGTCGCTCCATGATCTTCGTGTTGATCATGCGGACGAGGTTCGAGGTCTTGCCGTCCTTGGCCTTCATCGCAGCGGTGAGCTGCTCGCGGAGCTGGCCTTCGAGGTTGGTCGCCATGGCGACGGTCTACCACGTTACCAGCCGTCGTCGGTCGTGATCGGAGGCACCTGCACCACCGCCTGACTCGCCGCCGGATCGTTCTGCTCGTCCATCAGCCGCGCGCCTTCCATCAGGAGGTGCGTGGTCGAGACGCTGACGCGGTCCGCGCCCTCGACGAGGCACGCCGTGAACTCGAACTCGCCGGCACCCCAGGTCAGGAGGTAGTAGACGCACTCGGCATCGACCGGCTCCTCGGCCTCGTCGAGGCGCGCGTGGACGACCTTGCCCTCGCGGACCAGGATCTGCGCCGATGGCCCGTTCGGCGCGCGGAGCTGCAACAAACCGGTCTTGCGCTCCATCTCGATCAACACGAGGAGAGACGACAGCCCGACCTGCGAGAGGTCGCCGCGCAGGCTCGAGCCGCCAAGCTGCTCGCGCGTTTCCTGCACCGCGGCCTGCGTGCGGCGCAACGTCTTCGCGACGCGGAGGTCGAGCTCCTCGAACCGGAACGGCTTCGTGACGTAGTCGTCCGCACCGAGCCGGAAGCCGCGGATGCGATCGTCCTCCGAGGATAGCGCGGTGAGGAAGATCACCGGGAGCATCGCCAGCTCGGAGTGGGAGCGGAGCTGGCGGACCAGTGACCAGCCATCCATCTTCGGCATCATCACGTCGGTGATCAGCAGATCCGGCGTGCGTGCGCGTGCGCGCGCGAGGGCGTCCTCGCCATCGACGGCCGTCTCGACGCTGTACCCTCGCTTCTCGAGCACGGTCGCGACCATGCGCAGAATCCAGGCATCGTCGTCAGCGACGAGAACGTGCGGAGCCATCCCTACCTTCCAAGGTAGCGGATAGCCCTCCGGATGCGCAACCTCGGGGGCCCTGCGACGGCTACGGAGACGTCGCAGGAGCCGCGCCGGGGCGCTCGGCAGGCAGCTCGACGCGGATCGTGGTCGTCGTCCAGGTGCCGCGGTCGCGATGGAGCAGCCGGCCGTCGGTCAGGGCGACCGTGGCCCGGCCCCCCTTGTCGAGCACCACGCCGGCCGGCTTGGCGCCCGCCGTGTCCGCGATCGGATCGCGGACCACCTTCGCCTTCGCGATGGTCACCAGCTCCAGGCCCGCGCGCGTCACGCCGACTGCGACGATCCCATCATCGGGCGCCGGCGCCGCGACCTCGACCGAGAGACCCGCCGGCCAGCTCGTGATCGCACCGCCGCGCAGGTCGACGGCGCCACGATCGGTGAGGGCCCAGCGATCGGAGATCAACTGGTCGACCCGCCGCACCCGGTCGATCCGCTTGAACGCGGTGCCGTCGAGTCGTAGCAGGCCTCGAGCGGTGACGATCACCACGCCCTTCGCGCCGCTGCCGATCGCGAGCACGGGATCCGGGGCGAGTGCGAGCTTCGCCGGCTCGCCGCCGGCCGTCTTGTCGAGCGCGAACACCTGCCGGCCCACGGCGGCCACGGCGCGGCCACCGCCGCTCATCACGGCCTTGCCCTTCTGGACCAGGCGGATCGCAGACCACCCGTTGTCGGCGAGGCGATAGACGACCCCATCACCGAGCGCGACCACGGCACCACCGGCACGGCCCGCCATCGCGAGCGGATCGGCGGTGCGGATCGCCTTCTCGCGGATCCACTCGCCCTTGCCATCGGGGGCGTACACCTCGCCCGCGGGGCCAAGGGCGATCGCCTTTCGCGCATCGTCCGCCGGAGCGAGCGCCACGAGCGTGGGAGGCCGCGCCATCGCGGGCGCCCGAGACGACACGACGATCACGGTCGCGGCCGCGAGCGCCGCGAGGAGCTTCACTTCTTCTCGGGGACCTTCATGAAGTCGCACGCGCGAAGCTCGTCGAGCGTCTTCGCGGCGATCGCGCAGGAGACCGCCTTCCTGCTCGATCCGCCCTTGCAGCGCCGGACCTCACCCTGGATGTCGCTGTTCTTCGAGATGTACTCGGTACCGAGCAGCGCCTGCATGTTGGACAGGGCCTTGCGGCAATCCTCCTCGCTCGGCTTGCTGCACGCGGTCCCGAAGACCAGCGCGACGACCAATCCCAAGCTCGTGATGACCTGCTTCACGACCAGACTGTACCCCCAGTCGAAAAAAACGGCGAGGGCCTGCGACCGATCGACCGGGATAGGGTGTCTCTCCCGTATGGACGCGCGCACAGAACGGTTCCGGCAGCTCCTGGAGCCGGTCCACGACCGCGTCCTGACGTTCGCGCGCGGCCTGTGCAAGTCAGCTGCCGACGGCGACGATCTATTTCAAGAATCGGCGCTTCGCGCGTTCACCAAGCTCGATGCGCTCCGCGAGGACGGCGCGTTCCGCACGTGGCTGTTCCGCATCGTGGTCAGCGTTCACAGAAAGCGCGCGCGCCGCGCCTTCTGGCGCCGGTTCCTGCCCCTCGGCGACGGGCCCGACGGCGAGGACGACGCGTCTCCCGCCTCGGGCGAGCGCGACTACCGCGTCAGCGCGTGGTCGCCCGATGCCGGTGATGCCACGGCGCGGGCCCGCGCGGCGCTCGCCACACTGTCCGCCGAACAGCGCGAGGCGATCGTGCTGTTCGAGATGGAGGGCTGGCAGGTCGACGAGATCGCGCAGCTCCAGAACGTCACTACGTCGGCCGTGAAGTCGCGCCTCGCGCGCGGTCGCGACCGCCTCCGCACCTATTACGAGCGCGAGCTCGGCACCACCCCTTCCCCTGTCCTCAACGGAGATACGCCATGACCAACATCGATGCGCTCGTGAGCAAGGACCTCGCCTCGGCGGCCGCCGCGAATCGCGATCGGCTGCGCACCCTCGATGACACGCTGCGCGCTGTGGCTCCCGCGGAGACCGTCGCGGTGCCGCGGACCACGACGATGAGTGATCTGCGGATGCTCGCGCTCGCCGACGTGTTCGCAGCGCGGGTAGCGCGTATGGCGGCGGGCGCCGCGGGGCTCGTATGTGTCGGGTTGATGCTTGGCACGGTGGTGGCGTGGCAGTTCAACGTGGGGCATTCGTTCCACGAGATCTTTGCGGCGAGCCCCATCGATCTTATCCCGCGGTTTGCGATCGCGATCCTCGGCGTTCACATCCTCGCGATGGCGTCGGCGCGTGCTGCGTTTGCACGAGCCGTCACCGAAGGTGCAGCGAACGGCGAGACGATGGTCGCAAGGCTCGATCGCTGGACGCTCGCGCTTTCGATCATCGGCCCGTTCGTATGCGTCATGGTGCTCGGCGTCGCGTTGGTGACGATCGGCTACGCCCCCATGTTCATCTTCGCGTGCAGCCTCGATTCGCACTGTCGCGGCGTCGGATTCGACGAGGCATTGTATGACGACCGTATGCGCGACCTGGCGATCGTGGTCCCGGTCGCCCTCCTGGTCGCTGGCGCGCTCGTGGCACGCGCGCGTCGCGGACCGGCTGCGAAGACGCCGAGCGTGCTCGAACGCGGGCGCACCGTCGCGGTTGGCTGCGTGATCATGCTCGTCACCGTGGTGGTCGGTGTGCGGTACGACGATGGGCTGTGGACGACAGACGACCACGGCATGCTTCAGACCGCGAGAACGACGGAGTTGCGTACGATCCTCACGATCACCGGTGCGATCGGCTTGCTGTTGACCCTCTCAGCGCTCGCCCTGTGGCGCCGCCGTCGCGAGCTCCAGCGGATCGCTAGCGCCAGCCCGTCGTCTTGACCAGCTCGCGCGCGCGCTCGAGATCCTGACCGGTATCGATCTCTCGCCACTCGCCATCGATGAACACCGGATCGATGCGCAGCCCCGAATCGATCAGCGTCTGCCACAGATCGGTCTGGTACGCGTTCTTGAACGTCGCGGCGCGCATGAACGGATCGTGCTCGCGGCCGGCGAACTGGCGCTGCAGCTGATCCATCGTGTTCGCGACCGTGGCCACCCCGCGCTCTCCGAGGCGCGCGAGGCCGATGTACTCGCCCACCGCATCCTCGGCGGGCAGCGCCCGCTTGCCAACGCGCGCGACCGAGCCATCGGGCATCAGGTCGGAGACCTCGCCCTCCTCGAGAGGATGCTCGGTGCGGCCCTCGTAGATCGACTTGAAGTCGCGATCGATCACGAGCCCGATCTCCGCGGTCGATGCCGCCGCCGCTGCGGCCACGGCGGGCGTGAAGATGATGTCGGAGTACGTCACGTACGTCGGCTGGTCGAGGAACTTCCGCGCGCACGCCATCGAGAGCAGCACGTTGTTCGTCTGCCAGTCGGGGTTGTCGACAAACGTCGCCTTCGGCACCAGGCCGCGAACGAACGTCTCGAGCACGTCGCCCTTGTAGCCGCGGATCACCACCAGCTCGTCGACGCCCGCCGCTGCCAGCGCGGCCCACACCCAGCCGAGGATCGGGCGCTCGCCGACCTGCACCATGCACTTCGGGATCTCTTCGGTGTGGGTGCCGAGGCGCTTGCCGCGGCCCGCCGCGATCAGGATCGCGCGCTTGATGGTCATGGTGGTGGGCTCGCAGGGGTGGGGACGTGGCCGAACCGGCCGAGGCGGAACATGATCGCCGCGAACGTCTTCGCGAAGTACAGCGCGTTCACGCCGACGTACGCCCAGAAGAAGATGTCGATGCGGTTCGCGAGCGCGCAGATCCACAGGTACTGCGGGTAGTGCACGACGATCCGCGCGAGGAACTCGATCCCGGTCAGCACCATGCCGATCGGACCCTTGCGCCCACCGGTCTCCGCAGGCTGACCGTCCTCGGTCGGCGGCTTCGCGCCGTACTCGGGCCGTCGGGTGAACGACGTCAGCGAGAGCCCGGCCGCGAGACAGAACAGCCCCCCGATCCCCACGAGCAGTAGCCGCACGTCGCCGCCGCTCTCGATCCAGACGCGCACCGTGACCGCGCCGAGCAGCAGCATCGCCTTCAGCTCGTCCATCAGGAAGTCCAGCTGGTGGCCGAGCGGCGAGGCGATCTTGCGCAGCCGCGCGAGCATGCCGTCCGCGCAATCGAGCACGAACGAGAGCTCGAACACGAGCGCGGCCGCGACCAGCCACCACCACCCCGGCAGGAAGATGAACATCGCGCAGGCACCTGCAGCGATGACCGCCGAGAGGAACGTCACCTGGTTCGGCGTGATCGGTGTCCCGCGGAGCAACCACACCACCACGGCGGCGGGCGGGCGCGCGATCCACTCGGTGAACCAGTTGATGTCGCGCTTCTTCTTCTAGGCGCGATAGATCTCGAGGACCGACGGCATCAGCGCCGGCACCTTATCACCTACATCGAGATCTGCGCGACGAACCCCGGAGCTACCCCGAAGTTGTACGTATTCGGCCGTATCGTGGGCCGGATGGACTCGCCGCTGGACCTCGAACCTGCAACGTCGCGCGCTGCTACCGCTCGGATGTCCAACGTTCCCGAGCCGGACCTGCGGCCGACCGTTGACCTCGAGCCGATCGCGCCCGCGCTGCCACCGCCGCCGCCGTACCGCGCGATCGGCGCCTACAGCGTCAAGAAGCGGGCGACGAGCCACTCCGATACGACTCGCTCCGCCGGGCTTCCCGATTGCGAAGTACTCGAGATCCTCGACGGCGGCGTGAAGTTCCGCGTCAACGACCAGGTGTGCAAGCTGTCCACGGCGGACGCGCGGGCACTCGGCGAGATGTTGCTGCGCGCCGCGAGGTAGCTCAGTTCAGCTTCGTCGACGAGCGGCGCGCCGGATCGCGTGGCTTGATGCCCGAGAGCAGATACGTGGTCATCAGGCCCTTGCCCTTGACCTCGATCGGCGTGCGCTGCTCGAAGTCGAACTCGTCCTTGATCAGCGTGTAGGTCGCCTCGCTGACGTGGATGCGGCCAGGAACACCGGTTGATTCCATCCGGCTCGCGATGTTCACCGTGTCGCCCCACAGGTCGTAGATGAACTTCTTTTCGCCGATCACGCCGGCGACGACGGAGCCGGAGTGGATGCCGATGCGGATCGTGAGATCGGAGCCCGTCTTGGCCGCGTAGGTGGAGATCGCCTCGTGCATGTCGAGGGCCATGTGGGCGAGGGCGATGCCGTGGTCCGCGATCGGTTGCGGGATGCCGGCGACGACCATGTAGGCGTCGCCGATGGTCTTGATCTTCTCGAGGCCGTGCTTCTCGGCGAGGCGATCGAACGAGGAGAACAGCTCGTTGAGCATGGTCACGAGCTCGACGGGGCTGGTGCGCGAGGACAGAGCGGTGAAGCCCACGATGTCGGCGAACAGCACGCTGACCGATTCGAAGCGATCGACGATCAGGTTCTCGCCGGTCTTGAGACGATCGGCGATCGGGCCGGGGAGGACGTTGAGGAGCAGACGCTCGGAGGTGAGCTTCTCGGCGGTCAGCTCCTTCGTTCGCTGGCTGACCAGGTCCTCGAGGTTCTCGTTGTGCTCCTGGATCGTCGAAGCCATCGTGTTGAAGTTCGCGCCGAGCTGTCCGATCTCGTCGTGGGTGTGGACGCGCGTGCGCGCGGTGAAATCCTTGTCGGCGAACCGCTTCACGGTGTCGGTCAAGGCCTGGATCGACCGGGTGAGCACGGTGCCCATCACGATCGACACGAGCAGCGTGAACACGATCAGCGCGATCGAGATCTTGATCGCGAGGCCACCGGCGGCGTCGAGCGCGGCGCGCATGTTCTTGTCCGTGATGTCGACGCCGAGGACACCGAGGCAGCGCCCCTTCGCATCTCGGAGCGCGACGCCGTCGGGCCCGGCGAGCGGCGTGTAGGCAGAGACGGAGTTGACGTTGAACACGGGGTCGTGGACGAACTCGGTCTCCATCTGCGGCGTGCAGTCGACCAAGGCCTGCTTGAGCTGCGGGACATCGTCCACGGGGTAGGGCTGGTTGAAGTGGGAGATTTCCTCGCCCTCCGGCAGGGTCTCGCCGCGAGCCGTCTTCCCGAGGAGCTCCAGCACGTCGGCGTCGACCACGAACTTGGGATTGTTTGGGTCGTCGGTCGGTGTGAGCAGATAGACGTAGTGGATGAGCTCGGGCTCTGCGCCGCGGATCATGCGGAGCTGCTCGTAGATCCTCTTGTACTCGTCGGTGTGCTCGGCCGTCGCCACCGCGGCCTCGTCGAGCTCTCCGAGCTTGCCGAGCAGGGTCTGGTAGGTCGGGATGTCGATGGCGTGCGAGCCGACGTGGGTCAGATTGCGCAACCTGTCGCGCAACTCGGACTCGAGCTTCCGCTCGACGAACCGGTACAGAAATAGCGCCAGGACGACGAGGACCAGCGAGCTGACCCCGAAGAACGCGATGGTGATCTTCCGACGAAGGCGCACGTCCTCCGGGGTGACGGTAGCACCCTGACGGTTTCCCTTGCGACCCGTGGGGTCCCTGGATAGGGTGCGCCCGGGGTTAGTTCCACCACATCACAGACACTGGGGTTTTAGGATGCCTGAGCACACGATCCCCGAGTCCCTCATCGATCAGATCCGGACGGGCAAAGCAGCCCTGGTCGTCGGTGCGGGCATCGGAGTCCCTTCCTGGAAGCAACTGCTGGAGCGCCTGACCAAGGCGCTCGAGACGCGTGGTCGCGAAGGCGACGACGTGGCCACCAAGGACCTCGAGAAGCTGCTGCACAAGGGCAGCTTGGTCCGCGCCGTCGGCTTCCTCGCCCGGTCACTCGGCGAGGAGACCTGCGACAAGATCGTCGAGGAGATGTGGACTGCGCCCGCCGAGACGCCCGCGCTGCCCAAGGCGCTCGCGTCGCTGCCGTTCCGCCACATCTGGACCACGTTCCCCGGTGACATCCTCGAGCACGCGCTCGAGACGCAGTCGCCGGCCGAGTGGCCGACCGCGCGCGTCATCACGTACCAGGACCTCGGCGAGCTGTCGCCGCGCCGCCGCACGCTGGTCAAGATGCTCGGCAACTTCGACACCTATGTCGTGACGCCGAACTCCGTGCGCCGCGCCCTGTCGCGCGCCGTCGATCTCAAGGACTACGCGCGCAAGCTCTACGTCGAGGGCTCGCTCGTGTTCGTCGGGTTCCGCTACGGCGATCCCGATCTGTCCGCATTGCTTGATCGTGTGTTCGGCATGTTCGAGCCGCCGCGCGGCACGCACTACTTCCTCGGCGCAAGCGTCGGCCCCGTCACGGTCGACGAGCTGATGGCCGATCACCACATCGAGGTGGTGAACCTCGCGGGCCGCGGCGGCGACGAGGTCGCCGAGCGCTCGGTGCTCGAGTGGCTCGATTCTCTGCGCGAGACCTGCAAGACCGCGGGCGTCACGCTCTCGCAGGACCGCCCCGACACCGATGATATCGAGGGCTGGGTCGCGCTGCTCGGCGAGACCGGCGAGGAAGGCTCCGAGGCACGCGACGCGCTGGATCTGATCGAGCGCAAGGCGCGCGATGCGAGCGACTGGGAGAACGTCATCGAGGTACTGCTCGGTCGGGTCGAGCACTCCGGTGATGGTCCCGATCGCGCGCAGCTGCTCCGCCAGCTCGCCGAGGTCTACGAGACGGGCGTCGGCGATCTGCGCCGCGCGTTCGAGGCCGTGACCACGGCGTGCCAGGTCAACCCCGAGGACGACGAGGCCGTGGCGCTCGCGGAGAAGCTCGCGGCCGCGACCGGTGGCTGGGCGGATCTCGTGCAGGAAGGCTCCGAGATCGCGACCGAGGCGCAGGATCCAAAAGTCGCGTCCAAGTGGTGGGGACGGCTCGGCGGGTGGTACGCCCAGAAGCTCGATCGCGTCGATTACGCCCTGCCCTCGCTGCGCCGCGCACTCGAGCTCGATCCGCACAACGGCATCGCGTTCAAAGCGCTCGCGGAGGCGTTCCGCAAGCAGCAGAAGTGGGCGGACCTCGCCGACACACTGCGCAACCACGTCGAGATCGAGACCGACACGGCCGCGAAGGTCGATCTGCTCCTTGGCCTCGGCGATCTCCTCGAGAGCCAGCTCGCCCAGACGGCGAAGGCGACCGAGGTCTATCAGCAGGCTGCAGACCTCGATGACACGTCGGACGACGCGCTCGCTGCGCTCGAGCGGCTGTACCGCCGCGACGAGCGGTGGGCGAACCTCGCGAAGGTGCTCGAGCGCCGCGCCGAGATCGCCGAGGCCAATGGCGACAAGGGCCGGTCCGCCGCGCTCCGTCGCGAGCTCGGCACGATGCGCGCCGAGAAGCTCGGTGACCTCGAGGGCGCGATCCAGCGCTACGAGTCCGCCGTCGCCGCCAACGGCAGCGATGCCGAGGCGCTGAAGGCACTCGTCGACCTGTACGACAAGACGGGCCGCACCGACGACTACCTTCGCTCGATGGAGCGGCTCGCCGTGGTGGCGCCGGAAGGCGAGAAGCTCGCCACCCTGCGCAAGCTCGCCGCCGAGCTCGAGGATCGCGACCCGGATCGCGCGGGCAGCGCGTACGAGAAGCTGCTCGTGGCCGATCCGAACGCGGACGATGCGTACCGTGGTCTCGAGCGCGTGCTCGAGCTGCGCGAGGACTGGCATCCGCTGGTGAACCTCTATGCGCGCCACATCTCGGCCGCCAAGACGCCGGCCCAGCGGGTGGAGCTCTATCTCGCCGCCGCGAAGATCTACGAGACCAAGCTCGACGACCAGATCAAGGCGATCGAGTCGAACCTCAACGTGATCGCGATCGACGACACGAACCGCACGGCACTCGCCGCGCTGCCGCGCCTCTACGTCAAGACGGAGACGTTCGACCGCGCCGTGGACATGTTGACGAAGCACGCCGCGCTCGAAGCCGACCGCGGTGCGCCGCTGCTGGCGGAAGCCGGCAAGCTCGCGTTCGAGCAGTTGCTCGATCCCGAGGTCGCGCAGCGCCACTACGACAAGGCGCTGTCGATCGACTCCGAGCACTTCGGCGCCCTCAAGGGTCTCGCCGCGGTGCACGAGTCGCGCGCGAACGTTGGCCAGGCCGTGGAGCTGTTGCTCCGCGCCGAGGCGGCGTCGGGCAATCGCATCGAGCGCGTCGAGCTGCTGTGGCACGCCGCGCAGCTCACGGGCGAGAAGCTGAACGACCCGAGCCGCGCGCTCGAGCTCTACGAGCGCGTGCTCAAGCTCGAGCCGGATCACGTCCAGGCCGGGCAGCGCGTGGCGGATCAGCTCGTCGCTGCGAAGCGGTGGGACGATGCCCTCAACGTGCTCGAGATGCTCGCGCGGCAGGCCGAGGGTCTCGACAAGAACGAGCGCAGCCGGCGCGAAGCGCAGCTCGGCAAGGCGTACGAGATGCTGCACCGCACGGAGAAGGCGGAGCAGCACTACCGACGCGCCGTCGAGGCGAGCTCCGATAATCTCGATGCCGCGATCGGCCTGTCGAGCGTGCTGATGCTCGAGGCCAAGGCGCAGGAAGGCACCGAGGCCGCGACCGCGAAGTGGATCGAGATCGACAAGCGGTACCGCGAGATCCTCGCGCGCCACCGTGCGTCGCTCTCCGACGCTCAGGTCGCCGATGTGTGGCACCGGCTCGGCGTCACCTCGCGTGCGCAGGGCGAGGACAAGAAGGCGGAGGCGAACTTCCGCCGCGCGCTCGAGAAGGAGCCGCTGCACGAGGCCACGCTCGAGGCGATGGTCGAGCTCGGCGGTCAGCGCGGCGAGTGGAAGATGGTCGCCGATGCCAAGCGCGCGCAGATCGATGCCGTCGCAAGCACCGAGGGTACCGATGCCCGCCAGGCGAAGCTGTTCGAGGAGATCGGCGACGTCTACAGCGAGCGGCTGAAGGACGTCAACGCGGCCGTGGATGCGTATCAGGAGGGCGTCAAGCTCCACCCGAATTCGCGCGTGCTGCTGCACAAGCTGCTCGAGTCGTACACCGAGCAGAAGAGCTGGAAGAAGGCGATCGACGCCCTCGACCACCTCTCGGCGCAGGAGACCAGCGAGGACCGCCGCGCGCGGTTCCACTACACCGCCGCCGTGATCGCGCGCGACGAGCTGAAGGATGCCGACCTCGCGGTCGATCGCTTCAACGCCGCGCTCGACGACGCGCCGTTCACACCGAAGGCGTTCGACGCGATCGACTCGGTGCTCAGCGAGAAGAAGGACTGGAAGAACCTGGCGCGCGCGTATCGCCGCCAGTTGAAGCGCCTGGGCGACGACGCGTCTCCCGACAAGATGCTCGAGCTGTGGACGCGGCTTGGCGACATCTGCCTCGATCACCTCGGCGACACCGAGGCGGCCACCGAGGCGTATCAGGTGGCCTGCGAGCTCGCGCCCGACGATGTCGCGCGTCACGAGCAGCTCGCGGACCTCTACCTCGAGGCCGGCGAAGCCCGTCGCGACGAGGCGATCGTCGAGCTGCAGTACCTGCTCGGTCACGCGCCGGATCGCGTCGAGCTCTACAAGGCGCTCGGGAGCCTGTATCGCGCGGAGCACGAGCTCGACAAGGCGTTCTGCGTCGCGCAGGCGCTGGTGTTCCTCGGCGCTGCATCGGACGAGGAGAAGGGGCTGTACCAGCGGCTGCGCCCGACGCAGTTCACGCCGGCGCCGCGCCGCCTCACCGAGGAGCTGTGGCAGAAGTCGATCATCCATCCGAAGGAGGACCGCCACGTCGGCGCGATCTTCTCGTCGACGCTCGGCGCGCTCGCCGCGGGAACGGCGCAGCCGATCACCGCGTTCGGGCTCACCGCCGAGACCCGCACGGATCTCGATCGTGATCCGCGCACCGTCAGCCGCATCGTCAAGTACGTCTCCGGCGTGCTCGCGATCGATCCGGCGCCGATGGTGTGGTTGCAGGAGGGCGGCGACGGCCTGCGCGTTGCCAACACGGTCGGGCTCGGCGCCGAGCGCCAACGCCTCGTGCCGAGCCTCCTGATCGGCGCTCCGCAGATCGGCAAGAACGACGAGCGCGAGCTCGCGTTCGAGGTCGGCAAGCGGATGGCGTACCTCCGCCCCGAGCGGTTCGTGACGCTCGCCGTGGGCACGCTGCCGAAGCTCGAGGCCGCGTTCGCGGCATCGGTGCTCGCAGGCGGCGCGCGCGTGCAGGCCCACGACGGCACCCCGTTCATCGATCACACGAGTGACGAGGCGCGGAAGCTCGCGGGCCAGCTCAAGGCGCAAGTCCCCGGTCCTCTCCTCGATCAGGTCGGCGAGCTTTCGACGAAGCTGTCGCACCGCCTCGGCAACGGCCTGATCTCGGGCTGGCGCACGGCGACCGACCTCACCGCGAACCGCGTCGGTCTGATCGTCTCGAACGACCTCGAGACGGCGGCCAAGGCGATCGCGACCGAGGGCGCGGCGATGTCGAACCTGTCGGTCAAGGACCGGCTCCGTGACCTGCTCGCGTACTCGGTGAGCGAGCAGTACTTCCTGGTCCGCCGCCACCTCGGCCTCCACGTCCGCGGCGAGGCGACCGCGTGATGCGGGGTCTTGCGTGGGTCGGTGGGCTGCTGGTTGTCAGCGCGACGTTGTCGTGCGGCGACGATGGTGCTCCCGTGTGCCCGACCGGCGACTGCACGCTGCCCGGCAGCACCGTGGTTAAGTGGAAGTTCAATCACTTCCCGATGCTCGGCTTCGACAGCGACGCGTGCTCGGAGCTCAACGTAGTCACCGTGCGCGTCGAAGCGAACCTCGCCGATGGCACGCCGGTGGAGATGATGGAGAAGAGCTGTGGTGAAGGGCAGCTGACGTTCCTCGGGCTCGCCGCCGGCGCGTACAAGTTCGCCGTCACGCCGCTCGATGTCGATGGCAACTCGCTCGTCACGGCACCCGTCACTGCGACGGGCGATGCGGCCGGGCCGGGTGCATCGCAGACCATTTCGGTCGACGTCAACTACCCGGCGTGGTCGCACCCGTACACCGGGCAGCTCCTGTTCCGGCTCAAGTGGGGCGGGGCGACGTGCTCGGCCGCGGTGCCCACGCCGGTCGCGAAGCAGCAGGTCACGCTGACCGCCGGCGGCAGCGTGCGGACCGAGAGCACGAGCATCGACAACGTCGTGTTCCAGAAGCTCGACGGCACCGACGTCAAGCCGTGCCAGGAGTTCACCGCCGCGTTCCCGCAGAACGTGATGGGGATCCCATTCGGCCCGGCCACGCTGCTCGTCGTCGGCAAGGATGCCGCCGATGTCGTCCTGTTCTCGCACACGTTCGACACGTTCATCGGCGCCGGCGTGTTCAACCCGACCTTGACCTACGACAACCCGGTCGACGCCGGCATCGACGGCCCGTAACATCCTGTACGGATGCGCTCCGCGCTGGTGATGCTCGCTGTCTCCGCTGCATGCGGAGGCGGCGCGCGTTCGGAGCGGCACTCGGGCCCGGTGACGCAGGCGTTGCCCGCGCCGATCACGATCGATGGACGACAGGCGGGCGCGGCGTACCTGACCGCGGTCGCCCAGCAGCTGCAGCCGCCGTGGGGCCAGTTCCTCGAGGACTGCCGGCTGCGCCTGGCCGCGAATCATCCGCTCAACGTCGCGACGCTCGAGGCGCGCGCAGACGTGATGATCGATCGGCGCGGCAAGCTGACCGTGATCTCCGTGACCACATCGGGCCTCGCCGACTTCGATCTGGTGGTGCGGCAGATCCTCGCGGATGCGACGCGCCTCGGCGCACCGCCGCCCGAGCTCCTGTCGGACGACGATCAGCTTCACGTGCGCTGGCTGTTCGCGCGTGACCGACGCCAGGCCGGGGCCGCGACCGCCGAGGTGATGACGGTGGAGCTGCCGCTCCTCGCGATGACGGAGACCTGGCTCGCGAAGGGCGACCTCACGCGGGCGGCGCGTCGGGTGGCGGCGGTGAAGGCTGCGGATCCGGAGCGCGGCCCCGCGGCCGAGCACGTGATGATCGCGGCGCTTCGCGAGGCGCTCGGCTCGACGGGCGCGGCGGCGCGCACCGCTGCGGTCGAGGCGGTGGGCCGCGCGGGTGTGCGGGTGCTCGCCTCCTCCGTGCGCGCGTTCCTCGCACCGACGGTGGATATCGAGCTGCGGCTCGCCGCGGTGACAGCGGCGGCGGCGCTCGGCGACGAGACGGCCGTGCCGATCATCGTGCGTCAGCTGCCCGCAGACCTCGCGAACTATCCCCGGCTCGCGCTCGCCGAGACCGCGGCGCTGATCCAGCTCGGTGCACGAGACCAGGCATCGGGTGCGATCCAGCGCGCGCTCGAGGCAGATCCGAAGGTGCCGAACGTCAGCGCGCTACAGGCCCATGCGCTGTTGCCCGTTCCGGCGCTCGCTCCGAAGCTCGCGGCGTGGTTCCGCACCGGTGATGCGCGCACGCGTGCCGCGGTGTGTGCGTCCGTTGCGGCCGATGCCGACGTGCCGTTCGTTGCGAAGGGTCTTCGCGATCCCGACGCCACGGTGCGCGCGACCTGCGTCGATGCGGCGATCCGCCAGGGCAGGGCGCGCGCCGCGCCGTCGGTGGTGAGGCGCCTCCGCGAGCTCGCGCTCGATCGCGATCGCGTGGTCCGCGCGCGCGCGGTCGCTGCGCTCGGCGTACTCGATCGCGGGATCCGGGCCGCCGGAGATCCGGCACCCGAGGTCCGCGCGGCGGCGATCGCGAGTGCCACCGAGGCGGAGCTGCGCACGCTCGCGGGCGATCCGGATCCCGACGTGCGCGCGGCAGCGATCGCAGCGCTCGCCGACAAGGCTCCCGAGCTGATCCAGCGCGCCGCTGCCGACGTGGCTCCCCAGGTGCGGCGCGCGGCGATCGCGGCGCTCGCCGACGAGGAGACGCTGCGCAGGTTGACCGCCGACGTCGAGCCCGACGTGGCCACCCAGGCCCTCGTCGAGTGGGCGCGGCGCCGGGGACGTGGAGCGGTGACCCAATCGCTGTTCGGTCAGCTCGCGGCCGCTCCGTCGGCGAGCGCCGAGCGCGTGCGGATCGCACTGTCGTGGCTGCTCGCGCGTCCCTGACGAGCTAGACTCGCGGGATGCGGCTCGCTCCGATCGCTCTCGTCCTGGCCGGCGGCGTCGCCGTCGCTGGGGGCAAGGCAATGCGGATCGAGAAGCCGGCCCCGCGCGAGGTCGCGATCCCCGCGGGAACATTCCAGATGGGACTGACCGCGGAGCAGGCGGCCTCCGCGAACGACCAGTGTCAGCTCGCGTTCTTCCCGAAGGAGATCGTGCGCGGCCAGACCGCGCAGGGCGGGTTCACCGATTTCTGCAGCGAGTACCTCGCCGATCTCACCCACATGCAGCAGCGCGAGGTGTTCCTCGACGCCTACGCGATCGATCGCGACGAGGTGTCGGTCGCCGACTACCGCCGCTGCGTTGACTCCGGCCAGTGCGAGCTCGATGCCCTCGTCGCCGGCGACGAGCGATATATCCACGGTGATTGGCCGATGGTCAACGTCAAGTGGGACGAGGCCCAGACGTTCTGCCGCGCGCAGGGCAAGCGTTTGCCCACCGAGGCCGAGTGGGAGCGCGCCGCCGTGGGTGACGTCCCGAACGCGGACTGGCCATGGGGCGAGCTCGAGCAGCCGAAGGACTTCAACCACGGGCAGCCGCGCGGGGTCACGATGCGGGTGATCGAGCGCCAGCTCAGCATGGTTCCGATCAAGTTCTTCGGCGATCCCGACGACTCCGATGGGTTCGCGCTGATGGCGCCGCCCGGCAGCTATCCGTGGGGCGAGAGCCCGTTCGGCACGCGCGACCAGGCGGGCAACGTCGCCGAGTGGACCGCCGACGCGTACTTCAAGGACGAGCTGAAGAAGGGCTATACCGGTCTGCCCGCCGCGAACCCATTCCGCGACGGGTCCTCAGCGCAGCCACGCGTGATCCGCGGGGGCTCGTGGCGGCAGCCCACGTTCGTCGCGAAGTCGAACCTGCGCGACCCGTTCAACCCGTACTACGACGCGAACGCGCGGTTCTCGCACGTCGGGTTTCGTTGCGCGCGGTCGATCCGCTGACTACATTGCGTCGGGCGCGTCGACCATCGCATCGATCACGGGAGCGTCGATCGGCGGGTTGCCGAGGATGTTGGCGTCGATACCGCCGCCGTTCGTCTTCGCGCACGACTGCGTCGCGCGGTTGCATACGAGGCCCGACGCGCAGTCGCCATCGACCTGACAGCGCTCGCCCTCACCCTGCTTGCAGCCCACGACCCACGCTCCGATGCCGACGGTGAACGCGCAGCCGAGCACGAGCTTGCCGATCCGGGACCACTTGCTCATCAGTGCACATCCTCGAGCGCTGGGACTTCGATCCACTCGACGTTCTTGATCTCGATCTCGCGCCGGCCCTTCGCGCTGGGCAGCACGACGGTGTCGCCGATGTCCTTGCCGATCAGCGCGCGCGCGACTGGAGCGCCGATCGAGATCCGCCCGCGCTTGATGTCCGCTTCGTGCTCGCCCACGATCAGGTAGGTGGTCGTCTCGCCGGTGTCGGTATCTTCGATGGTCACGGTTGCCCCGAATCTGACCTTCGAACCCGACAATTTGGTTGGATCAATAACCTCGGCAAGTGCCGTTTTCGCCTCGAGCTCCCGGATCTTGGCCTCGATCAGCCCCTGCTCCTCTTTGGCGGCGCTGTAGTCGGCATTCTCGGAGAGGTCGCCGTGGCCCCGGGCTACCTCGATTGCCCGGCTATTCCGGATCCGGTCGACGTCCTTCAGGCGCTTGAGATGCGTCTTCATCGACGCGTATCCCGCGGGGGTCATCGGAAACTTGTCGCTCATGTCGAGGGGTTATTCGTACCCCGCTCCTCGGCGCCCCGCAATCACGGGCTGCACGTGTTGCAGCCTCCACAGCCGGTCCCCTGGGTACAACCGGCCGGGCATGTCACGGCGCCGCAGCTGCTGCCGGTCGGGCACGTCGCCATGCAGTCGCACGAGGCCGCGCAGTCGATGTTGCCGCACGCATTGGGACCGGTGCACTGGACGGTGCACGCGGCCTTGTCGCAGGTGATATCGCCGCAAGCGTTGTTGCCGACGCACGTGAGCGTGCACTTCGGATTACCGGTGCCGTCGCAATCGACATCGCCGCAGGCGTTGGTGCCGAGGCAGCTGATCGTGCAGCCCTTGGAAGCACCGCAGCGGACGGCGTCGCACGCGTTCGTCGCCGCGCACGAGATCATGCACGTGTAGTCGTCCGGGCAGTCGACGTTGTTGCAGCTGCCGGGCGACAGGCAGTTGATCGTGCAGGTCTTGTCGGCCTTCGAGCACCCGCCGTTGCACTGCGACGGGCAATCGTCGGGGACGCAGAATCCAGCGCCCACGTCGCACGTGCGCGGAGGGCTGAGCCCCGCGCAGTCCGCATCCTTGCTGCACGTGAAGTCGCCCGAGCGCCGATCGACGAGGCACGACACTGCGCCGGCGACGCCGAGCGCGACCGCGATCGCGATGATCACGGTCCTCACCACGTACCTCGGAGCAGCACCGCGGGGCCGGTTGGTGTCGCCATCGGGGTCAGCACGATGCTGCGCTCCTGGTGATCCTTGTAGAGCATCCAGCCGCCGATCCCGCCGAGCGCCAGACCCCCGAGCATCATCAGGTCACCGACGACCGCGTAGGTCTGTGCCTTGTCCTCGAGGTCCTGCAGGTGCTTGAGCTGACTGATGGTCTGCGTCGGTGCGTTGTCGATCTCGTCCTGCTTGGACGACTCGCTCGCCCACAGCGCGAGGCCGATGATGATGAACACGCCGCCGCCGCTCGCGCATGCGATGCCGATATTGCGCCGGCTGGTATCGCGCGGTGGCGGCGGGGGAGGAGGCGGCAGCCGCGCGGGCTCTGCCACCGGCTCCGTGACGGTGACACCGAACAGCGGCGCGAGCTGGGCCTCGGCCTGCTCGGCCGCCTCGCCGGCGGGCAACGTCGCGGTGTCCTCGCGGGGCGGGTTGCTCGTCACCGACGAGTGCCGGATCACGATCGTGGTCTGCCCCGAAGGATCGTTCGTCACGGTGCCGTAGACGAGCTCGTCGACACCGAGGGTGGTGCGCACCGAGATCGCGCATTTCGGTGTACCGGGGTCGCAGCCGACCGCCGCTGCTGTCTCGTCGAACGTGGCGTCGCCCATCGTGACTACGGCGCCCTCGGCCGACTCCGTCGCGAGCTTGTGGATGCTGATGTTGAGCTTCGCGCGCGTCCCAGGATCCGCGTTGCCGTCGAGCGGCAGCACGAGGACGCGCCTGGGCCCCGCCATCGCGGTCGCCACGAGTGCAACCAGGATGATGGTAGACAGGCAAAGCTTCACAGGTTGCCTATTCTCTCTCGAATCTGCGCCGCGTCGGAAGCCTTCGGTGACAGCCCCAGATACTTCTGGAACGCGGTCTTCGCCGAGCCCCACTCGCCGAGCTTCTCGTGGGCGAAGCCGAGGGCGCGCCAGGCCGTGGCGAAGCTGCTGTTGACGCCGAGCGCCTTGCGGAACTGGACCACGGCGGCCTTCGCGTCGCCTCTGACGTAGGCCTGCATCCCCGCCTTGAACAGTTCCTGCGCGTTGCCCTTGGGGGGCGGCGGCTCGCGGTTCTGTGTCGGCGGCGTGGGAGGCGGCCGCTTGATCGCCGGCTCGGCCGATCCGGCGGAGCCGTTCTCGATCTCGATCGGCGGATCCGCGCTGCCGGAACCCGCTGCCACGACTTCCGGAGCATCCGGCGCAACGACGACCTGGGCGGCATCCGGCGTCACATGCGCGATCGCGGCGTCGGTCACGACGACCAGGTGATCCGAGCCGGCGGTGACCGCGGCCGAGTCCGTCTCGTTGCTACCGGAGGCCGGCTTGTCGTTTCGGCTGCTGCTGCCGCTCTTCGCGATCGCGAGGATCGCGATCAGCAGCATGACGCCGCCGCCGACGAGCATCGCGAGCTTCCTCTTCCCCGCCGTCGGGTCGGGCTGGGCCGCCAGCGTGCCGCTGGGGGCGGGCGTGCCGTCGGCATTGAACGGCGGGTTGTTGCTGATTGTCTTGGGCCGCGTCACCCGGAGCTCTTCGCTGATCCGCTGCGGCGGCTCGTCGACCACGGGAGGCACGGGCGCGACGATCTCGTTCGTCGGGCGCCGGAACTTCACCGAGAACTCGCCGTGCTGCGCGGGCGTGCCGGAGGCGATCTGCGGCTCGTTGAACGCAGCCTCGAGAACGTCGGCGCTCGCGCGTCCCTTACTCGAGACCTCCTGTAGGAGCTTCTTGCGCGCGACGATGTGGGCGTCGAAGGTCCCCTGCATGTACTTCGCGATGACGTCGTTCTTGCCGCCGTACTTGTTCTGCCGGAGGACTTCCTCGAGATCCGACGCCATCTCCTTCGCCGTCGCGTAGCGTTTCGCAGGATCGCGCTCGAGCGCCTTCATCACGATCGGGTCGAAGTCCGTCATCACCTCGCCGTTCACGCTCGATGGCAGCGCGATGGTGGTCTCGAGTACCTGCCGCATCGTCTCGGAGTCGTTGCCGCCCTTGAACAGGCGGCGCAGCGTCAGCGCCTCCCACAGCACGCAGCCGAGCGACCAGATATCGCTGCGGCGATCGCCGGCGCTGCCCTTCAGCTTTTCTGGTGCCATGTAGCTGAACTTGCCCTGCACCTTGGCGCGCACGGCGCCGCCGGCCGCCGACTGGGTCGCCTTCGCGACGCCGAAATCGACGAGCTTCACCTGTCCGTTATAGAGGACGACGATGTTGCCGAGCGACACGTCGTGATGCACGAGCTCGATCGGCTCGCCGGCCATCGTTCGCAGCTCGTGCGCGGCGTCGAGCCCCTCTGCGGTATCCGCGATCAGGCGCGCGGTCGACATCGGATCGAGGCGCTTGCCCTCGCGCCCCGCGCGCAGCACGGAGAGCAACGGCTCGCCCTCGAGGTACTCCATCGCGATGAAGTAGCGGCCCTCGGCCTCGCCGAGATCGTAGATGTCGACGACGTTCGGGTGCTTGACCAGCGCCGCGACCTTCGCTTCCTCGAGAAGCATCTCGACGAAGCCCGCCTGCGCCACGAGGTTCTCGTGGACGAGCTTCACGACCACGAGCTTCTCGAACCCAGCCGGACCGCGCTGGATGGCGAGCTGAACCTCCGCCATCCCGCCTTGCCCGATCTGTGTGATCAGCTCGTACCGCCCGAGCCTCGTGGGCCGAGCGCCGGGTCCCGCACCCAGGGTCACGAAACCATTGTACACAAGCGGCTCGTTGTATCGAGTGTACGTATGCCGCTCACTGTCCAGATCGAACGGCATCCGCTTCTCGAGGCGGGCGTGTTCGTTGCGCGATTTGTGCAACCTCTCGTGGGCACCACCACACCGCGAGCCATCAGCGCCCTCACCGAACCCAACACGCAGGCGCCGTTCTCGCCGTCAGACGCCGTGAAGCTCGCCGCACGCGACCTCCTCCGCCACGGGGGCTTCAAGCCCTCCGGCCGCAGTAAGCCAGCGTCCGAATACCTCGTCGGAGCTGCCGCCGAAGGGCGGTTTCCGCGGATCAACGCCGGTGTCGACATCTGCAATGTCGTCTCGCTCCACAGCGGCCTGCCGATCTCCCTCGTCGATCTCGATCGCATCGAGGGCGCGTTGACCCTGCGGATCGCTCCGCCTGGAACCACCTATGCGTTCAACCCATCGGGCCAGACCATCGATGCCTCTGGCCTGATCTGTCTCTACGACGCCCATGGTCCGACCGGTACGCCGGTCAAGGATGCGCAGCGCACGAAGACCCACGACGACACGCGCGCCACGATCTCGGTCGTGTGGGGCACGACCGCGCTGCCGGGCCGCACGCGCGAGGTCACGCGGTGGTACCGAGAGCTCCTCGAGACGATCGACGGCGCGACCACCGAAGACGTCGTGCTCGCCTAGAACGAGTTGTACTTCTGGAGCGGCGCGACGCGGATGTCGCCGCGCTTCGCGACCGCGATCGCTTCGAGTGCCGCGCGCGCACCGCGCAGCGTGGTCTGGTACGCGATGTTGTTCATCAGCGCCGCGCGTCGCAGCGACTGCGAGTCCTGGATCGCCTGCGTGCCCTCGGTCGTGTTGATGACCAGCTGGATCTCGTGGTTGTCCATCGCGTCGACGCAGTGCGGACGACCTTCGAGCACCTTGTTGATGCCCTTCACGAGCAACCCGTGGTTGCGCAAGTACATCGCGGTGCCGTGCGTGGCGACGAGCGAGAACCCGAGGTTGACCAGGCGGCGCGCGATCTCGACGAGGGCCGGCTTGTCAGCCTCGCGCACCGAGAGGAACGCGGTGCCGGTGGTGGGCAGCTTGCCGCCCGCGGCGATCCAGCTCTTCATGAACGCGCGCGCGAAGTCCGAGTCGATGCCCATGACCTCACCGGTCGAGCGCATCTCGGGGCCGAGGATCGTGTCCACGCCCTCGAACTTCACGAACGGGAACACGACTTCCTTGACCGAGACGTGGCGCGGCTCGACCTCGCCGTGCGGGAACGCATTCAGCTCGGCGAGCGTCTTGCCGGCCATCACCTTGGCCGCGATCTTCGCGAGAGGCTTGCCGATCGCCTTCGACACGAACGGCACCGTGCGCGACGCGCGCGGGTTGACCTCGATGATGTAGACGTCGCCGCCGAGGACTGCGAACTGCGTGTTCATCAGGCCGATCACGCCGAGCTCGGTCGCGAGCATCCGGGCCTGACGCTTGACCTCGTCGACGATGTCCGCGGGGAGCGAGTAGGGCGGCAGGGCGCACGCCGAGTCACCGGAGTGGATGCCGGCCTCCTCGATGTGCTCCATCACACCGCCGACGATGACCGCGCCGGTCTTGTCGGCGATCACGTCGACATCGAGCTCGACTGCATCGGCGAGGAACTGATCGATCAGCAGCGGGAACCCGACCGTGGCGGACTCGTCCTGGCCGGTACCCCCAGCGCTCAGCTGTGCGTTGCCGCCAAAGCCGAGGACGCGCGTGAAGTAGTCCTCGAGGCCCTTCGCATCGTAGACCCGTTCCATCGCGCGGCCGCCGAGCACGTAGCTCGGGCGGACCATCACGGGGAACCCGATCTCGTTCGCCACGGTGCGCGCTTCCTCGAGCGAGCGCGCGATGCCCCAGCGCGGCGCGCGAAGGCCGAGCTTGTTCATCACCTCGCCGAAGCGCTCGCGATCCTCGGCGCGGTCGATCGCATCCGCGCTGGTGCCGAGGATCGGCACGCCGGCGTTCGCGAGCGCAACGGCGAGCTTGAGCGGCGTCTGCCCGCCGAACTGGACGATCACGCCCCACGGCTTCTCGACGTCGCAGATCGCGAGCACGTCCTCGAGCGTGAGCGGTTCGAAGTACAGCCGGTCCGAGGTGTCGTAGTCGGTCGACACGGTCTCGGGGTTGCAGTTGACCATGATCGACTCGATGCCCTCTTCCTTGAGAGCCATCGCCGCGTGCACGCAGCAGTAGTCGAACTCGATGCCCTGGCCGATCCGGTTCGGCCCGCCGCCGAGGATCATCACCTTGCGCTTGTCGGTGGGCTCCGACTCGCACTCGTCCTCGTACGTCGAGTACATGTACGGCGTGTGCGAGGCGAACTCGGCGCCACACGTATCGACGCGCTTGTACACGGGGCGCACTCCCGCCGCATGACGCGCTCCGCGCACCGCGGCCTCGGTGGCGCCGGTGAGTGCGGCGATCCGGCGATCGCTGATGCCGAGGCGCTTGATCTCGCGGAGGCGCGCGCCATCGAAGGATGCGAGCGGCACACCCGAGAGGCTGTGCTCGGTCATCGCGATCGAGTGAACGTGGTGGAGGAACCACGGGTCGATGCGCGTCAGCTCGTGCGCTCGCTCGAGCGTGAGGCCGAGCTGGAAGCCGCGGGCGACCTGAAACAGGCGATCCGGCGTGGTCACGCTGATCGCGCGCTCGATCGCCGCGAGGTCATCGCCATAGCTCGCCATCGGCAGGTCGAAGCCCGCACGGCCGGTCTCGAGCGAGCGGATCGCCTTTCCGAGAGCCTCGCGGAACGTGCGGCCGATCGCCATCGCCTCGCCGACGGACTTCATCTGCGGTCCGAGCACGGGGCGCGCCGATGGGAACTTCTCGAACGCGAACCGCGGCCACTTGACGACCACGTAGTCGATCGTCGGCTCGAACGAGGCGGGCGTGACGCGCGTGATGTCGTTGTTCAGCTCGTCGAGCGTGTACCCGATGGCGAGCTTCGCGGCGATCTTCGCGATCGGGAAGCCCGTTGCCTTCGACGCGAGCGCGCTCGACCGCGACACGCGCGGGTTCATCTCGATCACCAGCATGCGGCCCGTCTCGGGATCCACGCTGAACTGCACGTTGCTGCCGCCGGTGGTGACGCCGATCTCGCGCATGATCGCGATCGAGGCGTCGCGCATGCGCTGGTACTCCTTGTCGGTCAAGGTCATCGCCGGCGCGACCGTGATCGAGTCGCCGGTGTGCACGCCCATCGGATCGAGGTTCTCGATCGAGCACACGATCACCGCGTTGTCCTTGGAGTCGCGGACAACCTCGAGCTCGAACTCCTTCCAGCCCAGGACGCTCTCCTCGATCAGGATCGAGTGCACGGGCGATTGATCGAGCCCGAACTGGACCATCCGATCGAGCTCGCCGCGGTTGTACGCGATGCCGCCACCCGAGCCGCCGAGCGTGAAGCTCGGGCGCAGGATCGCGGGAAAGCCGATGTCGTCGAGGCACGCGCGCGCTTCCTCGACCGAGGTGACGAGCTTCGAGCGGGGGCACGACAGGCCGATCCGCGCCATCGCCTGCTTGAACAGCTCGCGGTCCTCGGCCATCTCGATCGAGTGCACGTTCGCGCCGAGCAGCTCGACGTTGTGCTTCTCGAACAACCCCGCCTTGTGCGCCGCCATCGCGAGGTTCAAGCCAGTCTGCCCGCCGAGCGTGGGTAGCACCGCCGAGGGCTTCTCGCGCTCGAGGACCTTGTCGAGCACCTCGACCGTGAGCGGTTCGACGTACGTCGCGTCGGCGAGCTCCGGATCCGTCATGATCGTGGCCGGATTCGAGTTGATCAGGATGACGCGCAGGCCCTCCTCGCGGAGCGCCTTGCACGCCTGGGTCCCGGAGTAGTCGAACTCGCAGGCCTGGCCGATCACGATTGGCCCAGACCCGATGATCAGAACCGATTCCAGATCCGTGCGACGGGGCATCTGGAGGCACCGTGTACCCCGGTTTCTCCGACGAAGGAAGGGGGGATCTCCGCCTAGGAAGGCGCGCGTTCGCGATCGGGCTTCGCCTTCGTCAGTTCTAGCCCGACTCCTCGTGGGGCCGGGGCGGGGGCGTCCAGCCGGCGGGGTGCTTCGGCGTGCTCGCATCGAGGCGAGCCAGGATCTCGCGGTGCAGCGAATCCACCTTCTCGTGGAGGTGCTGGATCTGCAGCTCGGCCTTGAGGTTGACGTCGTACTCGATGTTCGACCGCACCTTCTCTCGTGCGCCTTCGCGGTTCGAAGAGAACAACAGGAGCGTGGACAACATGATCGCCTCGAGCGACACGGTCATCGTCAGCAGGTTGTAGGGGAACGGATCGAAAGCGAAGCTCGTGGAGTTGAACCCGAGCCACGCGGCGAAGAAGAACACGTGGAGCACGAGGAACGTGATCGAGCCCGAGAAGTTCGCGACCCAGTCGGCGACGCGGAGCACGAGATTCGTCTCCTTCTCGACCTGCTCGTTGACGTTGCGGGCGGCGGTGTTGCGCAGCACCGACGCGTTGTGGCGCAGGCGCTTTCCGGTCGCGGTCAAGAGGTTCAACGCGGCGCTCGGTCGGATCTTGAGCAACTCGTCGAGATCGTCGCGGTCGACGATGATCGCCTCGCCGGCCTCCAGGACCTCGGCGGAGGCGGTGCGCGGGCCCGCGTCGAGCAGCGAGATCTCGCCGAAGAAGTCGCCGGGCTCGGCGCTCTCGAGGAACACCTTCTCGCCGGTCTTCGTCTTGACCGAGATCTCGACGCGACCTGACTTCACGATCATCATCCAGTCGCCTGGATCGCCGTAGTCGAACAGCTTCTCGCCCGCCGTGATCGTGACGAGGTCGACGCGCTCCGCGAGGATCGCGCGCTCCTTGTCGTCGAGTCCGGCGAACAGCGGGACCTCGGCCAGTGCTTCCGCGGTGGCAGACATGGCGGAGAGTGTCCCGCCTACGCGCGCAGAGGTCGATAGGCCAGATGCCGGGACGACGTCAGCGCTTCTTCAGAATCCCGCCGTCGACCTTGAAGTCTTCGGCGAGTGGACCCGCGAGGGCAGCACTCACTTCCTTCGCCTTGTCGCCGAGCGGTGCCTTTGCCTTGACGAGCACCTCGACGATCGTGCGCTTGATCCGCCCCGACTCTTCCTCCGGCCGGAGCAGGGCCGCGAGCAGCGACGGAGCGATCTTCGCGCCGTCGCGACCGGCCATGCCCTGGATCGCGGCGAACCGCGAGTTCTCGTCGAAGTCGGTGACGTACGGTGCGAGGCGGGCGATCGCCTCGTCCTCCGTGGCGCCCTTCCATTCGGAGAACCAGTGGATGAGATCGATGCGGCGCTCGGGCATCCGCACGTAGCCCGGCGCTTCACTCGCGAACAGCTCGTCGGCGACCTTCATCGTCTGCTCGTGATTGCCGACGCGTTCGAGGACGCGCAGCGGGAACGACAGGTGCTCGGCGCTCTTGAGATACCGCGTCACCGGAACGAGCGATCCGCCACCGTTGGCGACCAGCGCTTCCATGACCCAGTGCTTCTCCTGCTCGTCCTCGGTGGCCTTGCCGGAGGTCACGCCGAACCGCTTGCACAGTCCGACCAGCGCTTCCTCGGAGCCGTCCTCCTTGAGCTTCTCGAGCGCTCCCCACCGATCGGGCTGTTGCGCGAGCTTGTTGGTCGCGCGCTCGATCGTTTTCTGAAGCGACTTTTCTTTCGAGAATAGACCAAACACCATGAACGGGCTCCGAACTGCCGGTGGACGCTACCACACGTGTAGGTCGTCCCTCGGGTAGGCACAAGGGCCGGTCGGCGCGTACAATTCTGCCAGATGAAGCTCCGGACCCCCCTGATCGGGTTGGCGGCATGTTCCGCGTTGTTCGCGTGCTCGGCGGCCGTTCAGAAGAACCCGCCGGGTGGTGGCGGTGGTGGCGGCGGCTCCGCGACGACGCCGGTGGTGGTGGCAACACCCACGCCTGCGAAGCCTGTACGCACCGGGCCGGTCGGCGAGAAGGCCGAGCTGTTCCGGCAGGCCGCCGATCAGCTCGACAAGGCATCGGATGCACTCGCGCGCGGCAACAAGAACTTCGCGGAACAGCTGTTCTCGACCGCGGAGATCTTCGTCGGTCCAGAGGCCGTCGCTTCGATCGCGAGCCAGTTCCGCGATGGCGCTCCCCCCCGCGTCACCACGCCGACGGTCAAGATCGATACGACGGCCGCGCCGCAGCCGAAGGTCGAGGGCAGCTCCGAGGAGGAGGACGAGGCCGCGAAGATCCCGCCGCCGCCCGCCGTCGGCACGCTCACCGGCACGCTGCAGATCGACGGCAAGGTCGCCGCCGGATCGTTCGGTCTCATCACGCTCGAGCCGATCGGCGGCAAGGCGAAGTCGCGTACCCCGAAGAAGCACGTGATCGAGCAGCGTGGCCGCGAGTTCCTTCCCCACCTCGCCGCGATCTCGGTCGGGTCCACGGTGTCGTTCCCGAACTTTGACACGGTGTTCCACAACGTGTTCTCGACCTCACCGGTCGGCGCGTTCGACCTCGGCATCTACAAGGCCGGCGAGGCGCGCGAGTTCACTTTCCAGAAAGAAGGGATCATTCGTCTCGGCTGTAACCTTCACGCCAACATGAGCGCATACATCGCAGTGGTGTCCGCGCCCTCGTATGTCGTCACCGATGACAAGGGCGCGTTCTCGTTCAAACGCCTCGCGCCCGGCAAGTACAAGCTCAAGGCCTGGAACGAGAAGACCAAGGCGCCGATCACGCAGGAGATCACGATCAAGGTCGGCAAGAACGAGGTGACCGTCGGTGTCTCCGCCGATGCGCCCGCGGGCCCGCAGCCCGACAAGTTTGGAGGCAAGCGTGGCTAAAGGCGTCATCGCCGCGGGTGCGGCGTTGCTCGTCATCGGCGGCGCTGCGCTCGGCTTTGCATTGACCAGGCACGCGGTGGGTGGGCTCGCGCCGCAGAAGATCGAGGTCATGAGCGCCGCGGTGGCGAGCCTCGATGGCGATATCAAGGCAGCGCGCGCGTCGGTGGATCAGCGCGCGACCACGCTCGCCGAGGTCGCCTCGATCCGCGCCGCAGTCGCCACGGATCCCAACACGGCCGCCGACATGGCGGGGCGCGAGATCGCATTCAAGCCGGCGAAGGGCGAGGTCATCGAGCTCGGGCAGAACCCGAAGCCGACCGGAGCTTCGATCTCGTTGCTGGTCCTCCCGCAGGGCGGCATGCGCTCGAGCAAGAGCGGCGTGGTCGGCGGCTCCGCGGAGCTCCAGGGCGATCAGCTCCTCGTCACGAAGACGGTGGACGTGATGCCCTCGGATCCCGAGGTCGCGAAGCAGCTCAACGGCTTCGTGACCGTCAGCCAGGTGCTCGACCTCAAGCCGGCGATCGCGAAGATCGAAGCGGAAGGTTTGTCGGCGACGATCGAGGTCGGCGGGAACAAGCGCGCGATCGGCGCCGCGGCTCCCGAGGGCTCGACGACGCAGACGATGGCGATCCCATCGCAGCCCGGCGCGCGGGTGACGGTTGTCGTGCCCCCGATGAAGGGCGGCATGCCGATTCCCGTCGCTGCCGCCGGTGGTGGCGCCGCGGGCCTCGGCTTGATCCTGTTGCTGATCGGGATGATCGGCGGCAAGGACAAGACCGGCCTGACCCAGGCCGCGATGCCGGCGATGCAGGTCACGCAGCAGCCCTACGCAGCCGCCACGAACATCTCCGGTGGCGTTGCGGCGGGCACGCCCTCACCGGTGGATCTGATCTCGGGGCCTACGATCGCCCCCGGCGTGATCGGCGCGGGCGCGGTGGTCGGGCGCTGGGAGGTCATTCGACGCCTCGGATCTGGCGGCATGGCCGACGTCTATCTCGCGCAGGCGCGCGGCGAGGCCGGGTTCCAGAAGCTGGTCGCGATCAAGATCATGCACGGCCACCTCGCGCGGAACACGCGCGCCGTCGAGCACTTCCTCGACGAAGCACGCCTCGCCGCCCGCGTCGTCCACCCGAACGTCGTCGGGATCCAGGACCTCGGCAAGATCGGCGACGACTACGTCATCGTGATGGACTATGTCGATGGCGTGGATCTCGAGCGGCTGCTCGCGAACGCCCGCATCGCGGGGCGTCTCGTGCCCATCAATGTCGCGCTCGGCGTGCTGTGCCGGATCTGCGATGGTCTCAACGCCGCGCACAAGGCCGTGCAACCCGATGGCACGCCGATCGGCATCATCCACCGCGACGTCAAGAGCGCGAACGTCCTCGTCTCGAAGCAGGGCGGGGTGAAGGTCGTCGACTTCGGCATCGCAAAGGCCGCCACGCAATCGCACATGACCGTCGCCGGCGAGACCAAGGGCACGCCGTCGATGATGGCGCCCGAGCAGCGCGTCGGCGAGGCCGTCGACGTTCGCGCCGACGTCTACTCGACGGGCGCTGTCGCGTTCGAGGTGCTCACTGGCCACGCGGTCAACCTCGACCTCGCGGCGCTCGCGCACCTCGGCGTCGAGAACTGGCCGCACCTGCCGCCGCCGTCGACCCTCCGCCCGGACCTGCCGCGCGAGCTCGATGCGATCGTGCTCACCGCGATGGCGTTCGAGCGCGAGCGCCGGCCGGCCGACTGCGTCGCCTTCGAGACGCAGTTCGAGGCGGTCATGAAGCAGTACAACCTGACCGCGAGCGACAAGGACATTGCGCGGTGGGTCGAGTCCGAGATGCGGGACCTGGCGCTGCAGGCCAATCCCGAGGGCACCGCGGCGACCGCGCTGACCTGAGATCTCTCGCGCTTACGTCATCTACCTGCAGAATCGTTCATCGGGTTGTCGACGATGGACATGGGCCCGGGGGGCGTCTACCACGTGCTCGAGAGCGCGGGCAAAGGTCGGGCGGGCATCCTCAAGTCGCCGATGCCGGGCATCCCGCAGCACTGGTTGCCGTACGTCCATGTCGCGAACGTCGACGAGTCGCTCGCGAAGGCGAAGCGCCTCGGCGCGGACATCAAGGTCCCCGCCGTCACCGCGCCGGGCGTCGGCCGGTTCGCGGTGTTCACCGACACGCAGGGCGCGTCGCTTGGCATTCTCTCGCCGGAGTGACTACCAGCGAATGGTCGCGCTGACGCTGCCGCTCGTGGGCGTCACCGCGGGCGCGATGTGGAGGCTGCTCTCGCCCGAGCTCCGATAGAACAGGATCGCAGCGCCAACCGCGGTCGCGCCGGCGAGGCCGAACGTCACCCACGACAGCTTCTCGTAGCGGTTGCCCTCCGAGATGAGCTCCTCGTACTGCTTCTTCGTGCGGGCGTCGAACGCCGGTGGTTGGCCGCCAAAGCCAACGTAGAGGTCGTCGACGTCGCTCTCGGCGGAGCTCGCGGCGTAGGCGAGCACGCCGCCGACGGTGACGAGCGCGATCGAGCTCGCGACGAAGATCCAGGCGCCGCGGTTGCCGGCGCTGACGTGGATTGGCTTCGCGGCGGAGCCCGAGCCGGCGCCGGTCCCTTCGGCGCCGACTGTCGCCGAGCCGGACCCAGCACCCGGATCGGTCACGATGGGCTCGGCACTCCCTGCGTCGCTCCCGGACCCGCTGGCACTCCCCGCGGCATGATCGACGTTCGGATCGCCGCCGCACGCGACGATGTGCTCGCGCGTGACCGCCGCGAACGCTTCGCTGGGGCGGGCCTCGCGGAGATAGCGCCCGTAGTAGATCAGCGCGAGATCGCACTTTCCAGCGCGCTCGTTCGCGCTACCGATCTTGAAGAACAGCACCGGGTCGCGCGTGACCTCGTAGGCGCCGCCGTAGTCGCGCGCCGCGTCCACGAACCGACCGTCCTTGACCGCCGCCTCGGCCGACTTGTAGAGGTCCTTCGCGTGCGCGAGATCAGGCGCGGGCTGAGCGCGGCTCGTGTTTGGCATGATCGTTCCTCCGATCAGAGCCCCGATCACGACGCCGCAAGCGATCGCACGCATGTGATGAGCGTACCCCAACCGACGCCCTGATTCGCGGATCTGCGCTATACCGACGGCGGTCATGGCGAAGATCGATCTGGTCCGCAATCTGGGCGTTGTCGCCCACATCGACGCCGGCAAGACGACGGTCTCCGAGCGGTTCCTGTTCCACTCCGGCAAGATCCACAAGGT
>JBBRBG010000097.1:0-34148 GCA_038206055.1 Haliangiales bacterium | reverse complement strand
CAGCGCTCGATCAGGAAGTCACCCGGGCGCACCGTGTCGGGCACGATGTTGTACGCGTTCGCCGCGTCGGCCAGGTTCATCGAGCCCAGGTAGTCGAGCGCCATCACGGTGAAGTAGCCAGCGCGCTTGTTGAGGTGGAGCTCGTCGAGGTACGCGCCGAAGTGCGCGTCGGCCGCGAGTGCCGGCTGGAAGTCGTCGCCGCCCGCGATCCGCTTCGCGCGCAGCGTGGCGTCGGTCGGCCAGTGCGTCTGCCAGTCGGTCGACTTCGAGTAGTCCTTGTAGCGGATCGCGAACTCGGGCGAATTCGCGTAGCGGCCCTCGGTGGTGCGCACGCCGTTGTGGCCGAAGTAGACGCGCTTGCCGCCGTCGTCTTGCGACTCGAAGAACAGCGGCAGCTCGTACCAGGCCGCGAACGTGATCCGCAGGAACATCGCCATCTCGGCGCGCTCGAGGTACGGCGACGGCAACGTCTTGCCCCACGGCGTCGTCACGTCGACGGTCATCGAGTAGCCGTTGACCGCCGGGATCCACGCGAGCGACTCGATCCATGCCGCATACTTCTCGTCCCAGGACAGGCCGCTGTTCGTCGTCCACGCGAGGCCCGCCGCGCTCGCCGCGGGTGTCGTGCGGTCTTCCCACTTGTTGCGCGCGGTCCACACCTGCGTGCGCGAAGTATCCGTGGCGACGAGCAGACCCTTGCGAAACTCGGAGTCCTCCTTGCCCGGAGGTGGCGTCGGCTCGAGGGGGCCGTCCATGCCCCACTCGTCGTCGAGATCGATCGTAGGATCGTCGGACGAGCAGCCAACGACAAGCAGGCAGAGGATCGCGAACCGTTTCATGGCCGCGCCTTGAGCAGTCTCCGTGCCGGTCCGACCACACGAGAGATCAGGCGCTTGCGCGAGAAAACCGATGCTGTCGATACGCTCCGGCTACTCGACTAGCCGGGAGCGTTGACGTCATCGCATCGCGGCGGCGCGGCGCGCCAGGCTCTCGGGCGGCCAGTAGCGCGAGGAATCGTAGTACTCGGGGAACGAGAGCGCCCCGGGAGGGAGCTTCAGCCACTCCTGCTTCGAGTCCGTGAAGATGTGGACATCCGGCGGGCACAGGTTCGGCTTGTCGAGCGTGCCCACGCGCACGAACTTCACGGTCGGGAAGCTATAGGTGCTCCACAGCGCGATCATGCAGCCGGGGCAGCGCGCGATCTGCTGACCGCGGCCGCTCTGCGAGGGCGTGTGAATGATGTCGGGCTGCCCGGTGATCACGTCGACCCGGCCGGTCTCGATCAGCGCGTTGAGCGCGAACGCGGATCCCGTCTCGCGCTGACACCAGCTGCAGTGGCAGCAGTGCACGAACATCGGCTTCGTCGACATCCGGTAGCGCACGGCCTTGCAGTCGCAGCCGCCCTCGGCGGGGAAATCTGGGGTGCTCACAGGCCTGTGTACCACCTTACGTGTTCACGTGAATCTCACGTGGACGTCGCGCGCGCTTCACGGTGTGGCAACCGATGGCGTGACACGCTCGTGCCATGGGGACTGCCGCGCTCTACCGCCTGGATCCGCGCGAGGAGCTCGAGTACCTGCTCGACAAATCCCTGTTCTGTCTGGCACGCGCGACCAGCTGTGCAGAACCCGCGCTCGACGAGCTGGTGCATGGACTCGGTGCCGCCGGCGCGAGTGCAGCGACCTGGAAGCGCCATCCCTTGTTCCGGCTGCTCGATCAGGATCCATTCACGCGCCGTGCGCGCTCCTGGCACGCGGGCGACGCCGTGGCGATGGACTTCATCTTCCGCGGCCTGCCTCACCGCCAGCGCCGGCTGACCACGCGCGTCGGCCAGGCGATCTTCGAGTACACGGCCGAGCTCTCCGGTGTGGCGCGCGGGATCCGCACGCGCCGCGATGGGATTGCGAAGGCCATCGATGCGGCGATCGCGCGCGTGGGTACGCCGCGGATCCTCAGTGTCGGCTGCGGGCACTTGCGCGAGCTCAGCCTCAGCAGCGCGGGCGCGACCAAGCTCGGCGCGATGTACGCAGTCGATGCGGATCCGCAGTGCCTCGAGATGGTGCGCGAGGAACACGCGCACGTGCGCGCGCTGGAGACGGTGCACGCCACGGTGCGCGATCTCCTGAAGGCAACGGTCGCGTTCCAGGGCCTCGATCTGATCTACGCCGCGAACCTCTTCGAGTCGCTCGCGGAACCCGTGGCGCGTGCGCTCCTCGCGCGCCTCGTCGAGATGCTCGCTCCCGGTGGCAAGCTGCGGATCGCGAACCTGATCCCCACCGTCCCGAACCTCGGCCTCCTCGATGGCATCATGGCGTGGCCGATCGTGTGGCGCACCGAGGAGCAACTCGCGCGCCTGGTCGATGGCACCCATGACGATCGGATCGAGTACCTGACGACCTTTGCGGATGCCGACGAAACGATCGCGTACCTCGACGTCGTTCGTCGCTGACCGTGCTAAGCGCTCGGCATGCCTTTCACTCCAGGCGTGACGACGTCTGAGACCCGTGGCCTGCTGTTCGTGATCGCCAGTCAGTCGCTCTGCGTGGTCAACGGGGCCGCCCCCACGGTCCCGAGCGGCGACGCCGATGATGCGTTCTACCTCGGCGATCTCGATGGCGCGCCCTGCTTCGGTCGCCTGCTCGGCGATGGCCCACCGCCCGCGGGCTCGGAGCTCGTGCCGTTGCGCCAGCTCTACGGCGCGCTCGGCGAGGCCGAGTTCGAGATCGCAACGCGCGCCCTTGGCCTCACCACGTGGGACGTGGACTTTCGCCATTGCGGCCGCTGCGGCGCGCCGACCGAGCGCTCGAAGGTGGAGCGCATGCGCGTCTGCACGGCCTGCAAGTTCCCCTCGTATCCCCGGCTGTCGCCCGCGGTGATCGTGCTCGTCGAGCGCGATGGCAAGTGCCTCCTCGCCCGCAACGCCCGCACGAAGATGCCGTTCTACTCGACGCTCGCCGGCTTCGTGGAGGTCGGCGAGACGCTCGAGCACTGCGTGGCACGCGAGATCCGCGAGGAGGCGAGCATCGAGCTCGCCGACATCCGCTACTTCGGTAGCCAGCCGTGGACGTTCACGAGCTCGCTCATGATCGGTTTCACGGCGCACTGGGCGAGCGGCGAGATCGTCGCTGATCCGACGGAGATCTTCGACGCCAACTGGTTCGCTCCCGATGCGATCCCGCTGGTGCCGCCCAAGCTGTCGATTGCCGGTCAGCTGATCGAGGACTTCGTGCGGCGGCGTTCAAGGACCTGACCCATCACTTCTCGACGAACGCACGCAGGCGCTCGAGCGCATCATCCCATTGTGCGGAGATGCGATCGGTGGCGTACGGATGCCAGCGGTACCCGAAGTAGCCGCCCGCCGCGTCGAGCTTCTCCACGGCGATCTCCATCTGCAGATGCTCGTAGCCTGGGCTGAGGATCGGTCGCGCGAGCCCGAAAGGCAACCATCGGGTTGCGGGTTCCTAGCGGGCGCGCGCGCAGACCACGCGGACGGCCACGCCGAACTGTTCCACGAACTCCTTGCGCGACTTGGCCATGTGCTTGAGGCCGCGCGCATTCGCGGCGAGCATCTCCGCGAGCTGCCGCGCCGACACGCCGCTCGCCTTGTACGCGGCCGGCAGGCTCGACGTGCGGATCGCCTTCGTCACGAGATCGAGGAACCGCTCCTCGTACGCGGCGATCATGCCGCCGCCGAGCAGCGCCGTTGTCTCCTGCAGGTCCGTCGGGTTCTCGCCCATCATCCCGATGTAGCGACCGGTCCACGCGTCGAACGCGCCGAGCAGCTTGTCCTCGATCGTCCGCTCCGGATCGCGGATGTGCTCCGCCGCCTGCGCCAGGCCCGCCTCCAGCGCGTACTGCACCACGGCCTCGAACAGCGCCTCCTTGCTCGGGAAGTGCAGATACAGCCCCTGCCGCGACACGTGGGCGGCACGGGCGACCTCCTCCATCGACGCCTTGCGAAAGCCGAAGCGCATGAACGTGGCCAGGCCTGCATCGAGCAGGCGACGCTTGCGCGGGGCATCCGCTGCGGCCGTGACGGTCACAGGACGAACTTGACAAAATAGACCCTAGTTGTCAAGTTCGGTTCATGCGCCTCTCTGGCCTCCGCAACGAACGCGCCCTCGCCTCTCACCAGTTCCGCGACGGAAGCTTCCACAACACGTTCCAGGGCGACGCGGGTCTGTCCGGACCGAAGGGTCCGATCCTTCGCGAGTTCCTGTTCGGTGGAAAGAAGCGCAAGCCGCCGGGCATCATCCCGGTCGCGTCTCCGCTCGAGGCGTGGGAGCGCTCGATCTCGTCGACACGCTTCCGCGTCACCTGGCTCGGCCACTCCACGATGTTGCTCGAGGTCGATGGTCTCCGCGTGCTCACCGATCCCGTGTTCGGCAGCCGGCTCGGGCCGGTCTCGTTCGCCGGCCCGAAGCGGCTCCACGCGCCGCCGGTCACCGTGGCGCAGCTGCCGAAGCTCGACGCGATCCTCATCTCGCACGACCACTTCGATCATCTCTGCAAGTCCACCGTGATCGAGCTCGCGAAGCTGCAGGTCCCGATCATCACGTCGCTCGGCGTGGGCCATCACCTCGAGAAGTTCGGCGTCGCGCCCGAGCTGATCACCGAGCTCGACTGGCACGAGTCGCACACGCTCGCGGGTGGCGCGCTGAAGTTCACCGCCACCCCCGCGCAGCACTTCTCCGGACGCATCGGTGGCCG
Source organism: Haliangiales bacterium (assembly GCA_038206055.1). GTDB lineage: Bacteria > Myxococcota_A > Polyangia > Haliangiales > Haliangiaceae > JABFXX01. The sequence goes on along the minus strand of JBBRBG010000097.1, from coordinate 29,438 downwards.
CAACGCGACCCTGTGGTCGTCGTGGGTGATCCAGACCGCGAACAAGAAGGTGTTCTTCTCCGGCGACACCGGTCTGACGCCCGAGATGGGCGACATCGGTCGCGTCCATGGTCCGTTCGATCTGGTCATGCTCGAGATCGGCGCGTGGCACCCCGCGTGGGGCACGATCCACCTTGGCCCCGAGAACGCGCTCAAGGCGTTCGACCTCCTCGGCGGCGGGACGATGATGCCGGTCCACTGGACCACGTTCGATCTCGGGCTCCATCCCTGGGCGGAGCCTGCGGAGACGCTCTTGGAGCTCGTACGGATCGGGCAGAAGCGCATCGTCACGCCACGCATCGGCGTGCCGTTCGAGCCGGCCCTCGTCGAGGGCGTGGATCCGTGGTGGCGCGACCTCGCGACCTCCGATGCTTCAGCGCGCTCAGACGATCATGTGTCTGCGTCTGCTGAGGCAGCGACGTCCCCGTGACCAGGGGGCGCGTCGTCGCCACCGGCTAGTCTTCCCTGTGTCCCAACCAGCTCTTCGGGAACTGGAGCTGGAGTGCCATCGAGACGCCGAGACTGTGGCGGGCGCCGCCTCCGTCGATCACGAGATCGTCGGTGAGCTCTCCGGTGAGACCGCACGCCTCGACGACACGCGTGAACAGGCCCAGCCCCAGCGATGCCCCGAATCCCCAGTCCCGCGTGCGGTCCATGAGCGACGGGCCGCGCTCCACCAAGCCGACGCCAAGACCACCGCGCAGGTACAGCTCACCCCGAGGCATCTCGAGGAACGTCCATCGCGTCCCGGCGAGGAGAAGGCTCGTGGCTTGGTCCAGCGTCGGGTCCGGCTTGTAATTCTCCGGCTGGCCAAACACCGCCTCGCCGTAGACCTCGAAGTGTCGCCCGACTCGGCTACCCGAACGGATCCGCACGCTCATGCCGCCGCCGTTCGTATCCTCGCGGCCGTGCCCGCGTGGCGATGTCAGACCGAATCCGAGGTTCACGAACGCGTGTGGCGGCTCGGGCGTCTGACTCGCGCGCTCGACCCTGTTCGCGAGGTCCGAGATGACCGGCGTCGCCCCCGCATCTCCGAATGCAACGAGCTCGCGATCCACGCGCCCATTCGACGCGGACCTGATGCGACCACCGAACGGAACCGCCGGATGCGACCACGCGATCGTGCCATCGCTGGAGACCGGTTCGCGGATCGCGCCTTCGAAGTGTCCGGCCGCTACGTCGACGACCTCGCCCGGCGAATCGCCCCCACGCCAGGTCGGCGTGAACGCCTCGAGGAGCCAGACCTCCTCCGGCCGGCCTCGACCGTCGCTCGTCCAGACATAGCCTGCGTGGTCCCACACCACATCCGCGACGCGCTTGTGGCCGTCCGGATCGGCATGGACGCATCCGGTGATCGTCGTGCGTGATCGCGCTGACTGCGTGACGAGCTGCACCCAGATGCCGCACGCATCCACCGCAACGACACCCAGTTGTTCGTACCCGACCTCGCCGTCCATCGTCATTTTGTAGAGCGACCACTGACCGATCGCCCACGGCTTCGGTTCGACCGTCGCCGGCGCCGGGATCGATGGCGATGCGCGTGGAGCGAGGGTCGCGGCGATGTTCGCCCGGTACGCGGGAATCGCCTGCGACCGGTGCGCGCATGCCATCACCACCAGAAGGATCGAGACCCGCAACACCTGCCCCATGAGGCGAGTATACATTCACGAGCCGACGCCGATGTAGGTGGGCATTAGCGCCGTCTACCGTGCGGGTTCGCTCGCACGACATGCGCTTTGCAACGCAAGTTCCCGGAGAGAACGCCGGAAGAGCGGTACGCGGCGTGCAGACCCTACGAGCCCTACTGATGCGCTGTCTCGTTCTCCTCACCCCCGCCTTACTCGCCGCCTCCGCCAGCGCCGAACCGGTCTCGCTCGTTGCACCGACGCCGTCCGAGCCCCCGGACCCGGTGGATCCACCGGCCGAGGAGGTCCCCGCACCTCGCCCGGATCACGCATCCGGCGTCGTCGTGGAGGACGAGTCCACGACGTCCGAGCGCGCACGCGTGCTCCCGCGCGCACTGCTGTTCCTGCCGCGGATCGTGCTGTTCGCCGTGGTCCAGCCGGTCCGCGCCGGCGCATACGTCTTCCAGCGCTACAACCTGGCCGAACGATTCACCGACGCCACGTTCACTGACGACCGTCGGTTCGGGATCTATCCGGTCGCCAACTACGCAGCCGGGTTTGGGTTCATGGTCGGCGCACGTCTCCTCTACAAGGACATCCTCGGCGACGGAGAGCGATTCAAGCTGCGCGCAGACTACGGCGGGCAGTTTCGCTACGCGGTGGGCGCGCACCTCGGGACCGGCACGAGGTTCGGGCGCATTCGCTTCGAGGCCGACTCGAGCTCGGAGCGGCGCCCGCGCGAGCAGTTCTACGGGATCGGTAACGGCGAGCTGACCACGACGCTGCCGGATCAGCCGATCGATCCATCGCTGTCGGCCATCGCGTTCAAGTCGCGGTTTCAAGAGGACGTGTTGCGCAACGTCCTGACGGCGAATCTCCGGATCACCGATCGGCTGCAGTCGCGGACATCGTCTGCATTGATGATCCGGAAGTTCGACCGCGCCGCCGACATGGACATCACCGAGGCATTCGACACGTCGAAGCTCACCGGGTACGACGATGGCGTCCGAAACATCTACGTCGAGAACGAGCTCATCTACGACAGCCGTCGCCCCGCCTCTCCGTACGCGACGCAGGTTCTCGACGGCACCGGGTGGCTGATCCGCGGTTACGGGGGCATCGCCCGCGGGATCGACAAGGACCCATCGAAGTACTTCACGTATGGCGGTGAGATCCAGCGGTACTTCGACCTGTACCAGGGCACGCGGACGTTCACCGTGCGCGCGATGCTCGACGCGGTCGGCGGGACCGATGGTCGTAGCGACGGCAGGATCTCGTTCATCGATCTGCCGCGGCTCGGCGGCGCCGAGTACCTCCGTGGTTACCCATCGGCGCGCTTCCGCGACCGCGCCGTGGTGCTGGCCACCGCCGAGTACAACTGGGAGATCATGAGCCACGCCTCGGCTTTCACGTTCATCGATGTCGGCGAGCCGTTCGCGGCGTACGGCGATCTTGGCAAGAACCCGATCCGCGTGGGCTATGGCGGCGGCATCCAGCTTCACACCAAGCACACATTCTTCGTGCGCCTGCAATTCGCGCGGTCTCGGGACGGTGACACTGCGCTCAATCTTGCGTTCGCGCCCACGTTCGGCCGCCGCGAGCGCGCCGGGAGGTTCTGATGGGGATCTGCTCGTTCGCGATTCTGTTCGCAGTTGCCCTCGGGTGCAGCGGCCCCGGCGCCGTCGGCTCGATCCGGTTCGCGAAGGCTCGGCCGGTCTGGCGCGTCGACGATCAGGCGCCGCTCGCTGCGGCTCCGCGCACGACGCACTACTATCCGGCGCTCTACCAGCTCGACAGCGCGTTCGCGCGTCGCGCGCCGCGAGCGATGGAGCTGCGCGCAGACAAACCCGTGCTCGACATCAACTCGCTCGACGAGGTCCCGGACTCGACCTGGTTCGTCAACCGGATCGGCGCCCGCGATCTGACGGTCGAAGAGCTCAAGCGAGGCCCAAATCTCGAGTCCAGCCCGTTCGACCACCGCCCGTGGACGATCATCGGTACGAAGCTCGGCGGGAACGCACTCGGGTTTCGGTTCGAGGACGCGCTCCACCGAAAGTTTCTCCTCAAGTTCGATGCCAAGGAGCTCCCGGAGCTCGAGACCGGAGCGCACATCATCGCGCACCGCCTGCTGTGGGCTCTCGGATACAACGTCCCGCAAGACCACGTCGGCTACATCCGCCGCAGCGACCTCGTGATCGGCGGGAAGGCGGCAAAGCAGGGTCTCGACGACGCGAAGCTCGACGAAGCATTGAAGAGCGTCTACGTCCGCGAGGATGGCCAGGTCCGAGTGCTCGCGAGCCTGTTCATCCCGGGAACGCCGATCGGACCGTGGCCGCAGGAGGGCGTGCGCAAGGACGACCCGAACGATGTGATCCCGCACGAGCAGCGGCGCAGCCTACGTGGCCAGTATCCGATCTTTGCGTGGCTCGACCACACGGACATGAAGGACGACAACTCGCTCGACACGTTCGACCACGGCCACGTCACCCACTACTTGCTCGATTTCGGCAAGGCGCTCGGAGTGATGGGGACGTCCGAGCCGGATGAAGCCAATGGCCATCGCCGGCGGTGGGACCTCCCGGCGGCGATGGTGGACTTGCTGTCGCTGGGTCTGCACACCCATCCGTGGGAAGGCATCCGTCAGCCCCAGCTCAGGGGCGTCGGCCTCTACGACGTGGAGCACTTCGATCCCGCGGGTTGGTTCCCCGTGTTCTCGTACTGGCCGCTACTCGACAAGGATCGGTTCGACGCGTTCTGGGGCGCCAAGCTGATGATGCGTTTCAAGCCACACGAGCTCGCCGCGATCGTCGACGAAGCGCAGCTCAGCGATCCACGCGCCGCGAAGTACCTGGTCGACACGCTGATGTATCGCCAGCGCATCACCGCACGCTACTGGTTTGATCGCGTGGCCCCGCTCGATGCGTTCACGATCGACGCGAGCAGCCCGCAGCCAACGCTGTGCTTCACGGATCTGACGCTGTTCTACTTGCTGCGCGATTCGACGACGACCTACGCGATCGATACGTTCGATCAGGCCGGCAACGCGACCGGGTTCGCGGCGAGCGCCCCCGCGGGTGCCAAAGGCCGCACCTGCTCGGCGATCCCGCTCGCACCAGGCCCCGACGACTACACGATCGTGCGCCTGCGCGTGCGCCGCGATCAGCACGAGATGCCGCCGGTCATCGTGCACGTTGCACGCGTGGCCGGTCAGAAGCTCGAAGTCATCGGCCTCCGCCGCCGTTAGCTTGCCGCGGCGATCAGCGCCAGCACGCCGGCGCGGACCGCGGCGAGCAGCGCTGCATCACTGACCTCGCCGTCCACGTCGAGCTTCGCGCGAGAGAACACGTGCGCGCCACCATCGACGAGCTTCATGCTCATCGTGCGGAGCACCTCGGAGAACTGGGCGTGCGCGTGCGCGGCTCCCCCGGGCGAGGCGCTGATCAACAGCACAGGCTTGTCGATCGGCTCGATCGCCGACACCAGCCAGTCGAGCGCATTCTTCAGCGCTCCCGGCATGCCGTGCGCGTACTCCGGCGTCGCGATCACGATGCCCGCGCTGCGACCGACCGCGGCGCGCAGCGCGGCGACGGCGACCGGCAGCGGATCGTCATCGAGATCCGGGCTGAAGTGCGGCAGCGCGCCGATCGTCTCGGCGATCTCGACCGTGACGCCGTCCGGCACGAGCCGCTGCGCCGCGCGGACGAGCGCGGCGTTCGAGGAGGTCGCGCGCAGGCTGCCGGAGATCGCGAGGAGTTGCATGAAGCGTCAGGTGTCGACGCGACCGAACATCACACGTCACCCGGCGCCCGGGCTCGCCAGCGCCCAGATCCAGTACCGGGACCGGCGGCCCGAGGCGCATGCGGCGCAGCCGACGTGCCTCGCGGCCAGACCAATTTCGGCCTCCGGGGTCAGTGCCCGGATGGCCCTGGAAAGGCCCGCCAGAGGCCTCGGGTGACATAATCGACATGTCCCGACCGATTGATCGTCGGTAGTGCTCGACTTATTCCGCCCGACAGGTCACCCATGTCCCTGACTTTCAGCGATCAGTTGGGCCAGCCTGTGTTGGCCTGTCGTTGAAGTCATTTCAGCTACCAGGAGCGGCGACGATGTCTGAAGGTACGATCAAGCGTCTCACTGACAAGGGTTTCGGTTTCATCGAGAACGGTTCGGGAACCGACCTGTTCTTCCACATGTCTGCCGTTGAAGGCATGCGCTACGAGGAGCTCCGCGAGGGGCAGAAGGTCTCGTACAACGAGGGTCGCGGCCCGAAGGGTCCGCGCGCCGAGAACGTTCGCGCGATCTAAGTCTAACTAACCAACTTTCAATGCCGCCGCTGTGGGGAACCACCGCGGCGGTATTCATTTTCGGCGGTCTACGCCGCGGCCTCGGCGGCGCCGTGACCGTGCGTGGTGGTGAACGTCGCGAGCTCCGGCCAGTGCGCGGTCAGCCAGGTGAAGCCACCGGGCGGCGTGCCGCGGATCATGCGCAGCCATGGCTCGGCCGCGCCGACATCTCGCACGCTCGACATCATCGTGGTCGCGTACGCGCGGAGCAGCCAGACCTCGCGCATCTGATGGGCCGGCAGGTACGCCTCGAGTAGCGGCCACGCGCGCTCGTAGACGTTCACCGCCTCCGTGAACTTGCCCTGGCGGCACAGCACGAGTGCATCGACCGCCTCGAGATGCGCCTGGCAATGCGCGTGATCGCCAGTGAACGGCCGCTTGCGCAGCGCCTCGAGCCATTGCGTGGCCTTGGCGAGATCGCCGCCGAGCGCGAACGCGCGCGCGAGCTGGTCGGCAGCCAGCCTGCGAATACCGCCGAGCGCGAGCGTCGGCATTCGCTCGATCGCGAGCAGCGGACCGACGGCCGCCGCCGACTCACCACCGATGAGCAGCGCGTAACCCTGATTGTAGCGAGCGACCGCGGCGAAGTTCGGCTTCATGCGGAATCGCTTCGCGAGCGCATCGAACAGCTCCACCGCCTTCGCGTACTGGCCACGCGCGATCGCATCGAGCCCGGCGGTCTGCGCGGCATTGAACCGCTCGGCGCCGCGGAACATCACCATCATGACGATGATCGGTAGCGCCAGCCCGACCCCAGCGGCGCTCGCGATCCACCACCACGGATAGCCGCTCGCGGCTTGCACCGCGGCGCCCCGGCCCCGCGGCGCCGTGCCGAACAGGTTGTAGATCGCGACGAACATCACGATCAGCACCACCCAGATGATCATCGTCTTCTTCGCCGAGCTCTTCGGCGGCGGTGACGGCGGCGGCTCGTGCGGTAACCAGTCCTCGGCCATGGCCGCATCCTACGCGATCGTAAGCGTCGCTCGCGAGCGGCGTTGATCCGGCATGCGTCGCCTCGTGATCGCGGTGTGCCTCCTCGTCCCCGCGGCGGCGCAGGCCAGCGAAACGCTCGACATCTCGATCGGCGCCGGCGTCGATACCGGGGATGCGACCGGCTGGGCGATCCGGTTCGGTCAGACGATGGACATGACGGCCGCCGAGGACGGGCTGATCTACGGCATGACGTGCGGCTACGACTACTGGCGCGCCGGCAGCTCCAGCGGCTTCAACATCCCGATCGGCGGCTTCGTCGGTGCTCGCACGCATGACGTCATCACCACGTTCGGCGCGGGCGTCGGCCTGCTCGCCCTCGAGTCGAATCACCACGACGACGGCTTCGGCGTCGTCCCCTATCTTGGAACCACGCTCGGCTTCGCGCTCGCAGGGCGACGCACGATCACGATCGACGGCCGGATCTCGCGCCACGTGCTGCTCGGCACCGACGACTTCTCCCGGTGGAGCGTGCTCGTGATGTACGGCGGGAGCGTCGGTCACTAGGTATGCTCACCCGCACATGGCGCTTCTGATCGTTCGCTGCACCACCGGCACCCCGCAGTTCCAGGAGCTCGTGGCCGGCCTCGATGCGGATCTGTTGAGCCGTTACGGCGACGTCCAGTGGCTGTACACGCCGCACAACAAGGTCGCCGAGATCCAGACCGCTATGCTCGCGCTCGAGAACGGCCGCCCGATCGGGTGCGGTTGCTTCAAGCTGCACGCGCCCGAGACCATCGAGCTCAAGCGCATGTACGTGATCCCCGAAGCCCGCGGCCGCGGGATCGCGGCGCAGATCGTTGCCGCGCTCGAGTCCTGGGCCCGCGAGCTGGGCCACACCACGGCAGTCCTCGAGACCGGGAACCTCCAGCACGAAGCCATCGCCCTCTACACGCGGTGTGGGTACGAGCGCACCCCGTGCTTTCCCCCGTACGACGAGCTCCCGGCCAGCATCTGCATGAAGAAATCGTTGTGACCGTGTCCACCGCGTCGGCCGCTGGTGGCTCTAACCCACCGAAGGAGGCTCCGTGCGCCCTACTCCCGTGTTCGCATCAGCTCTGATCGGTTGCTGGCTGCTCGTCTCTCACTCCACCCCCGCCGCCGCCTGCGATGGGGACGACGACGACGATGACGACGGAGACGGGGTCATGACCGCGCAAGCGGTCTTCGCACCCTCCGCCCCGATGGCCGAGCGCGAGGAGCGGATCCAGCGCGTGCTCGAGCGCCTGCACCGCCGGCTCGAACGCACCGAGCGCCAGCTCGAGCGCCGAAGCGCCGACGCCGGCCGCCGGGCCGCCGACGACCAGCGACATGCCGCCGAGGACCAGCGCCAGGTGGCCGAAGACCAACGCCTCGCCGCCGAAGACCAACGCCTCGCCGCCGAGGACCAGCGCCGCGCCGCCGAGGACCAGCGCCAGGCAGCGGAGGATCAGGCACGCGGCGCCGCCGAAGAGGCACGCGAAGGTGCGCGAGGCGCCCGCCGCGCAGCCCGCTTCTCCTCGCCACGACCGCCGAGAGAACCGATGGCGCCGCTCGCCCCGATGGCTCCGATGCCGGTCCTTGCGCCGCTCGCACCGCTCGCACCCCTCGCGCCGCTCGCACCGCTCGGGCCGCTCTACGAGCTGCGGGGCGACACCGACGGGCTCGACCTCCACTTCGACTTCGACGTCAATGTCGACTTCAGCGCGCCCGACGCGGACGACGACGATGACGACGACGACAACGACTGATCAGGCGATGATCCCGGTGATGTCGGCGTTCGTGAAGTCGCCGACGCGGCGCGCGTCGCCGTTCGCGATCGCGTAGGCCACCGCGGCCACCGCCCCGCGCGCCTGCACATCGCCCTGGTACGGCCCGGAGGCTCCGGTCGCCGGGTCGAATCCCGTCACCGCGCCGCTGCGCGAGATGCCGCCGAACCAGCCGGTCTTCAGCTTGCCGCCGCCGTAGACGTAGACCCAGTTGCTATTGCCCGGCGTGTCGTCGAGCCAGTTCGTGCGATCGAGCGGCGTCTTCGGCGTATCGCCTTCGATCGTCATGACGATGCTCTCGGAGAGCGGCTTGCCGGTGAGCGTGTCGAGCTTCGATCCGAGGTCCGTCATGAAGCCGTCGAGGATCTTCTTGTAGCCGCGCGTGGTCGCAGCGAGGCTCGTCATGTCGGTGAAGGCCGTGTGCGGATCGTCGCGCAAGCCGGGCAGGATGACCGACGAGGTGAGGCCGCTCGCGAACGCCTTCACGGCGACGATCAGCGTGCGCCCGATCTCCACGAGGCCCGAGCGCATCGATCCATCGATGCCGTACCGCGTGAGGTCCGCGGCGGTGATGCTCAGCTGGTCCACGAGATTCCTGCCGAGGAAGCTCGCGGCGCTGCGGCCGGTCGCATACGGCAGCTTGTTCGTCGAGCGCTGCGACGCACGGTTGAGGCCCGCGAGTGTCGTGTAGTGCGCGCGATAGAGATCCGCGTGCGACGTGGACGCGAGCAACTGCCCGGCACGCGAGGCCGCACTGTTGAACAGGCCGACGATGTCATCCCCCGTCGGCACCACTGCAGCGCGCGGTGCACCAGGCGCCGTGCCGAGCGCGACGTCGTCGACCGTGATCACCGGGACCACGCTCGGGTTCGTGCTCTGCAGCGCCGCGGCGATCGCGAACATCGAGCTACCGTTGACCGAGCGTACGATCGAGTTCGGGTTGTTGACGTGCGCCTCGTTGCTGCCCGCCATGAAGCACGACATCTGCTTCTTGCCTTCGAACGTGTCGAACGGCGAGTCCGAGCTGATCGTCAGCGGGCGATCGGTACCGGCGGCCATCCGCGTGTTCGCCGGCTGATGCCAGGCGACCGTGCTGTTCGCCGCGGCCGCGATGTCGTTGTGCGGCCACAGGAGCTGGAACCACGCGAGACCACCGGCACCGGCGCGGATGTGAACCGAGCGCTTGGTCGCCACCACGGAGGCCGCCTCTGCGATCCCGCGGCCCGCCGACCGGTCGAGGACCTCGAGGATCCCCGAGCGCGATACGCCGAGTGCAGCGCCCGCGGCGAGGCTCCACTTGATGAGTGCGCGGCGCGTGACCTCGCGGTCTTGATCTCGCTTGCTGGACATGGCTGGCTCCTACTCGCAGGTGTGGGCGGCGGCGGCGAGGACGGCGACGGCGAGTCGTTTTCCTGACTCGATGTCGTTGGCGCGCGCGACCGTCTGGTTGCAGATGGCGATGTGGGCGGGAGTCGCGGGCACCCCGATCAAGCAGGTGATGCCGTCGGCGAGGCACTGGTTCGCATCATCGAACAAGCGCGCACCGACGCCGGCCACCTGGCACTCGGGCCGGTTCGGCATGTTCGCGATGATCTCCGACGCGGCCTGCGCGTAGACGTCGAACATCTTCGACGTGGTCGCGAGCCCGAGCTCGATGGTCTCGCGAACGCGGCCGGCGAAGTTCGGTCCGCCGAGCGCACCGGCGCCCGTACGATAGATCTGACCGGCGCTGACCGGGTCGGTCAGCCCGAGGTTCACGCCGCGGGAGAGCAACAGATTTCCAAGCGTGCGGTAGCGGACCTTCGCACAGCCGTGCACGCGCGATGCGTAGCGCGGCGGTCCCTCGCGCTCGGTCTGCGCGAGCTCGTCCCACGGATCGTCCTCGGTGTGCGCGGGCGGCGCGGTCGCTTCGATCTCGCCGGTGCATGCGACGAGTAGCGGGATGAAGCACAAGAATGTTCTGGTCATGGTGCCCTCCTCAGAACTTGACGAAGTCGTCACTGGTGAACACCGCGAGGATCGCGTCCCGCAGCTTGTGATCGTTGGCGATGAAGGCGTCGACCTGCGTCGCGATGGTCGCGCTCGGAACCTTCGCGAGACCATCGACGATGTCCTGCTTGTCCATCGCCCAGTTCCAGACGCGGGCGATCGCGCACTCGGAGATCGCCCGATCCGCGGCCATCGCCTTGCCGAGCGAGGCCATGTCGGTGACGGGCACGCCGTTGCGCCACGCCATTCCCTCGCCGGTCGGCAGGTAGTCCGACATCCTCACCGCCGGCGCCATCGGCAACGGAGTCGGGGCGACCATCGTCGGCTGATAGTGGCCGGTGTCGTCGTAGTACGCGAACAGCGGCGCGATGTGGTTGAGGTTCGAGTGGCAGTTCGCGCAGATCACCGACTCGGTGTTGCGGAAGTCCACCCGGCCGCCGGTGATCTGACCGGCGATGCTCGTGAACGGGAACGTGCCGGTATACGGCTGCGCGCCGCCGACATCGATCGGCGCGCTGCTCACCTCGGCCGGGAACTTCGTGCACGCGAACGTCTCCTGCACCCACCGTACGCGCCGGAACGCGAGGTTCGACGCGAAGTGCTTCTGCACGCCCGGGTGGGTCAGCAGGCCCACGGTGACCGGCGCATTGTTCGCACAGCTGCCGGCCGTGAACTGCGACGTTGCGGCGTTGTACGTCGGACACGTGCCGGTCGTCGCCGTCAGCACATCCATGAACGAGCGGTTCTCCACCACGAGCTGCGCGGCGAACGCGGGTGCACTGTCGAGCTCGGGCGTGTCGCCCATCTTCAGTGCGTCCTGCCAGAACCGGAACATCTGGCGCGCGAACTTCGGGCTCGTGATGTAGCCGCGCACGAGTGTCTCGTACGCGCTCTTCTTGTCGTTCGCGGCTTCGATCTGTTTGATCTCGGCGAGCATCGGCAGCTCGCCGACGAGCTTCAACGAGGCGATTCGCAGCGCCGCGTTGTAGTCGACGACGCGCTCCGCGAGCTTCGCGTCCCACTCGTCGGGTGCCGCGGGTTGATCGGGGGGCTCGATGCTGTCGGGCAAGCACGCCGACAGCGCGAGCGCGACGAGGGTCCAGCGAGGATTCATCGTGCCTCCAGGGTGCGGAAATAGATGGTGAGCGGATCGGTCGCCGCGAACGGCAGGAATGCCGAGGCGCCGAGCTGCACGGTCTCGCCTGGATCGAGATCCAGATCGAGGTCGCGATACCGATCGAGGTCATCGAGCACGATGTCGCCGCCGGCCGGCTTGGAGACGAACAGCGGATGCACGACATGCAACCCACCGGCTCCGGCGACGAGATCGATCTTCGAGAGATAGAGGCCCGCGAATGGCGCGGCCATCACACGGATCTGCGCGCCCGGCGGGCCGAGGTCCGTCGTCACCATCGCGTTGAGCGCGGGCTGGATCGGGCCGACCATCGCCGGCTGCTCCGCATCGGGAACACGCGCCGCGCGCTCCGCCTGGAGCCAGCCGAGGAGCGCGGCGGACTCCTGCGGCGTCAGCGCCGGGCCGCGGTGCTGCCCCATCGTCAGGAGCAGGCTCGATCCCGGCGACTCGAGATCCAGCACGGGCGGCTGGAACGCAAAGAGCGACGCGTAGGCCTCGGCGGCGGTGCCCGGCGCGAGGAAGGCGATCGACGGCGTGGCCTTGTGGCACTGGAGACAGCGCTCGAGCGCCGCCCATCCCTCGTGCTCGAACTTCGCGCGCGCCAGCTCGGCGGGCGTGACAACGGGATCCGCAATTGGGTTGCCGACGTCGCAGCCCATGAGGGAGGCACACGCAGCGATGGCTGCGAGTCCCCGTCCGTTCCCCAGAGCTCCGACGCGGCCGGCGAATGAATCGCTCGGGCGCATGCATTCAGCCTGAGCAACGTGCGTGCCGTAGTTCACGTGACGTGCACGCGCATCACGCGGGAGAGCCGAAGCTGGTGTTCCCTATGGAGCGAGTCGTCGACGGTCATCTCCGCGTTACGCGCGGATCGCATCGTTGATACAACTCGAGCTCGCGGTGGGCTCACGGAACCGGGGGCCGCGCCACCAGTGCGGTTAACTGACATCACCGAGCGTGATCGGCGACGGAGAACGTGAAGTGCACCGGTCTCGTAGCGCTGCTCACGCTTGCCGGGGCGCCCGCGAAGCTCTGAGCAGCGCGGCGGCGACGATCGTCCCGGCGAGCACGCCCGAGGTGACGCCGACGATCACGCTGCCCGGATCGCGCAGGTGCATCGCGTGCAACCGCACCGCCGTCGCGGCGACGCCGACCACGATGCACGCCACGAGCACGAGCCTCACCTTGGTACGCCCCGGTGCCGGCACGGCTTCCCGTACCGGCAACCGCGCGATGTAGATCGCGAGGATCGCGAGGCCGACCAGCGTGCTCGCGTGCTGGATGATCCGGTGCAGCGCCATCGTGCCGAGCCCCGGGACGTCATAGACGTTGCCGAGCGCAGGGATCCAATCCTCGAGACCGCCCTCGTGCGTCACGCCGTCCCACGCGAGGTGGGTGAGCGCCCCCAGCGCTGCCGACACCAGCGCGCTCGGCCAGGGTCCCGTCCACGGTGCGAACAACGGCGCGAGCCGGCGCGCGAGTGTGGTGGGCAGCGCGACCCGCACCGATTCCTTGACGAGGAAGTGCCACAGCGCCCCGAGCAGCAGCGTCACCGGGATGCACCACACAGCGACACCGAGCAGCGTGTGGCTGATCCGCGAGACCTGCTCGCCGCGCGCGAAGTACTCGAAGTCCGGCGCCATGCTGCCGATCACGAGGCAGGTCGGATCGAGCCGCGCGACCCTGACCACGGGCAGCACCGCCACCGTGTGGGCGAGCGTGAACGGCATCGTACGGCGACTGTATCAGTGCCGGCGACGACGCCTACGCGGGCTGCGCGATGGCAAGGCTCGGCTCGATCGGCGCGGTCGCCACAGCGCGCACGCGCTCGCGCTTCGCGATGCTCTTCGTCTCGGCCTCGGTGCCGACGAACCGCTCGCGGGTGCCCATGATGTGATCGAACCACGGGCGGGTCACGCACCAGTTCGCGTGCTGATTCGGGCCCATGTGGTGATCGTAGTGCCATGGCAGGTGCTCGCGCGCCCACGCGGGATCGAGGTGCGCGCGCTTGTGCTTCCGGTAGTAGTTGAACGTCGTGTACAGGACCGTGCCTGCGAAGAACGGCGCCACCGGGAACAGCGCGGCGCCGGCGAGCGCAGCGCCGACCAGAGCGAGCGCCTCCTTGCTCTGCCCGTTCCACTTCGAGAACAGCGGCGCCTGGTAGTCCGGATCGACGTGGTCGTTCTTGCGCACGTTCCGGTGGTGGTCGTGCCAGTGGAAGCTCCAGAAGCTGCCCTTGTTCCGGGCCATACCGTGGAGCACGTACTTGTGGACGACCCACTCCGTCGCGTTCGCCGCGAGGAGCCCGAGAGGGATACCGATCATGGGAGGCTCCTCTTGCAAAACATGACTATATAGTCACATCATTCATCCACCGTGGCAAGCACAAAAAAACGGCCCGGGCCCGAGGGCGGCAAGCGCGACCTCAACCGGCGCGAGACCGTGCAGCGCCTCCACGACGCCGCCATCGGGCTGTTCCTCGCGGAGGGCACGTCGGCGGTGACCATCGACCAGCTCGTCGAGCGCGCGGAGATCGCGAAGGGCAGCTTCTACCGCTACGCGCGCGACAAGGCGGATCTCGTCGCGCAGATCATGATGCCGGTCGGCGACAAGGTGATCGCCGCCCTCGAGCGCTGCGAGCAGGCACTGCACCGCGCCCAGCGCGAGACGCTCGCCGCGACCTATCTCGCGCTCGCGGCGGAGCTGTCGACGGTGGTCGCGCAGCACTCGCCACGGGTCTTGCTCTACCTGCAGGAGATGCGCGCGCCGGCGGCACCCGAACGGAGATCGATCCACGCGCTCGCCGAGGAGTTGACGACGCGGGCGATCACGCTGACCAACATCGCGCGTGACCACGGCCTGATCCGCAGCGTCGATGCGCGGGTATCGGCGCTCACGGTGCTCGGTGCGATCGACACGATCCTGTTCGAGCACCTGCGGGGCCGACGGGTTGCCACCGACAAGGTGCCGACGGTGATCGCCGAGCTCGTGACGATCGTGCTCGGTGGGATCCGAGGCTAGTTTCCGCGACGCAATGCGAATGCTTCGTCGATGCCCTGATCGGTCACCGTGATCGTGCGCTTCTCGGCCGCGTAGCCACGCAACCGGAGCTTGATCACGTGATCGCCGGGGGCGAGCGCGCGGTCGCCCTCGAACGGTGTGTGACCGAGGCGGTCCCCGTCCAGCAGGACCGTGGCATCCGAGGGTGTGGAGGTGATGCGAACGTGAACGGTGCGCACCGCCGAGCCAGCGCCGGCATCGGGCGCGGGCTCCGCGTCGCCGGCGCCGGCGTCCGTGCTCGTCGGGAACGATGGCATCGGCGCCGTCTTCCCGTCGCCGGGAGCGGTGGGCACGTTCGGTGGTGGATCCACAGCGTGGGGCTTCTTCCCCTGCTGCTGCTTTTGCTCGTAGAGATACATCAGCACCGCAGCGGCGACAGAGACGGCCACGATCAGCGTGCCGATGAACAACCACAGCCGCGAACGCGAGGGCGGCTTCTGCGCGCGGATGAACGCGGTCTGCTGGTGCTTCTGATTCAACGTGTTGCGCGGCTTGTCCTCGATGGGCGGCGGCTCCGGCTCCGGTGGTTCTGGTGGGTCCGGCTCCTCGACCAGCGGCGTCGCCGTGGGCGCGGTCTGCGGGTCGAAGTCGAGCGACGAGATCACCGCGCCGAGCTCTGCATCCTCGGCATCCGACTGCGAGCGTGGCTCGGGCTCGAGGAAGGTCGGCGGCGCGCTCTCGCGCTCGAGGAACGTCGGCGGTGCGATCATCTCACCGGTGGTTTCCACCAGGTCATGATGCTGGCCCCGCGGGCGTAGCGACGGCGCCTCCTCGGCGGCGTTCGTCATGATCCGCCCGGTGATCTGGGTGTCGACCACCAGCTCGTCCGCCGCTTCCGTGATCGGACGCGGCGCCGGTGTGGCTTTGTCGAGCAAGATCTGAAGTGCGCCCGGTGGCGCTTCGCGCGTGATGCCGATGTGCGGATCCTCCCACTCGACCTCGATCGCGGACTCCGTCTCGGCGCGCGTGGTGGCCCGGCGCTGCCATGGCTCGGCGCGATTCGGGAACAGCCGCATCATCGTGTCCACCACGGCGGCGTCGCCCACCACCAGTCGCAGCTCGTGCCCGAGCCCTTCGACGGCGATCCGCATCTCGTCGGCATCGGCGAACCGCTGCTTCGGATCCACGCGTAGCGCCTTCATCACGATCGCCTCGAGCGGCGGCGGGTAGTCCGGCACGATCTCCGAGGGTCGTGTGAACCGACCGTTCTTGATCTTCTCGACCGTCGCGCGATCGGAGATCTCGCGGAACGCGCGCTTCATCGTCGTCAGCTCGTACAGCACGATGCCGAGCGCGAACACGTCCGTGCGCGCGTCCAGATGCTGCCCGCGCAGCTGCTCGGGCGCCATGTAGCCGATCTTGCCCTTGATGAATCCCGACTTCGTCTTCGTCTCGCGCAGCGCCGCCTTCGCGATTCCGAAATCGATCACCTTCACCGTGCCGTCGAAACCGATCATCACGTTCGAGAGCGTCACGTCGCGATGCACGATCTGCAGCCGCTCTCCATCCGGCGAGCGCTTCGTGTGCGCGTAGTGCAACCCCGACGCCGCGGCGGCGATGATCGTCAGCGTGAAATCGAGCGGCAGGTGGATCTCGAGATCGAGCGCGCGCTCCCAGACATCGTGCGCGCTGTGCCCGTGCACGTACTCGAGCACCAGGAACAGCCGACCGGCCTGGTCGCGCCCGACCTCCTGGATCGCCGCCACGTGCTGGTGGTGCAGCATCCCGAGGATCCGCGCCTCGTCGAGGAACATCGCGGTCGCTTCGGCGTCATCGATGTCCACGGCATCGAGCGACTTGATCACCACGTGGCGTTCGAAGCCGCCCTCGCCGCTCGACTTGCCGAGCGAGACCCGGCCCATCCCGCCGGTGGCGAGCTGGGCGATGATCTCGTAGCGTCCCAGGCGCGCTTGATCCATCGCTAGGTGCGCAGGATATCAGCGCAGCGCCGATGTGCCCGACAGGAACGAGAAATACAGCTCTGCGGGGTCGCAAAACGTCATCCCCTTCTTGCAGGTGGGGCACACCATGCTCGGCGCATTCATCCGTGCCAGCTCGGCCCCGTGCGCCTTGACGTCCAGGAGCATGGGCAGCTGGTCGTCGCAGTGCTCGCACAGGTACGAGGCGTAGAACGATGTCACCACGCTCGCCTCGCGCGTTGCGGGGACGATGTTGAGCTGGTGAATGAGCACCTCGGCTACCCGCCGGAGCTCGAGCACGACGCCCGCCGCCGTCGCCGCCTGCTGCAGCCGCAGCCACTCGCGGACGCCGATCGAGTTGATGAACGTGACGCCGGCGAGGTCGAGCGCCAGCGACCCGTTCGCCGCGTGCGCCACCAGATCGGACAGCTTCGCAGTCTCGTCGATCGATCCGGCGAGCACGAGGTGGTCGCCCTGGCGCTCCCAGGAGAACGGACGACGTGCGGACCGCGACATCAGCCGCAGTTGTACGACAGATTTCACCGCCCGCGGAGCCTCTCGGGGGATACACTCAGGCGGTGCGGCGGGTGCTTTCGCTACTTGTCCTGGCTTCCTGCACGCATCACCTCGCCCCTGCCAGCGCCACACCGTCGGCCGAGTCGCTCCTGCAGCAGATGATCGCGGCGTATGGCCAGGCGTCGTCGTACGAGGATCATGGGCGCGTCACCGTGACGTACACCGGCGGAACTTCGCACTCGTGGGAGGGCGGCTTTCAGACGTCGTTCCTCCGGGCCGAAGGGTTCCGTTTCGCTGCACGCGGCGAGTTTCGCAATGATCTCGTGTGGACCGACGGCGCCACGATCAAGAGCTACCAGGAGGGAGGCTCGATCGAGGACCAGAAGACGCTGGTGCGAGCGCAGTACCATTCGAGTGTCCCTGGTCTGCTCCTGCCGTCACATGCCGACCACGCGGTGATGCGACACCTCCGGGACCTCCGGATCTCGCCAGCGCCGGAGCTCGTCGATGGCCACCCATGCTGGAGGATCGATGGCACCCGACGGACGGATGAGCATCTGACGCTCTGGATCGATCAGGCGGCACATATCCTGCGACGTATGCGAAAGCGGGTGCACTTCGTCGCGATGATCGACATGCCTGCGTTTGACGCGGAGACGACCACGGAGTACCAGCCGATCCTGGACGGCCCGATTCGCGCCGAGCGCGTCCACGGTCCAGATCCCGAGCGACTGCCGCCCCCGCGTCCCAAGGGGATGCCTTTCGTCGGGATCGCGTTCGCCGCCGACATGGTCCATGTCGAGCGAGTCATCCCGGGCCAGGCCGCAGAGCGCGGCGGGATCCAGAGCGGCGACGAGGTCGTCTCGATCGACGGCGTGGCGACGCAGGGCGCCCGGGAAGTCATCAGCGCGATCGGCACGAAGTTGCCTGCGACCTCGATAGCGGTGGTGGTCCGCCGCAATGGTGCCCCGCAGTCCCTGACGATCGTCGTCGGGGATCAGCGGCAACGTGAGAACAACCTGTACAACAGGCCTGCACCACCGCTCACAGTGCAGCCGTCACTGAGCCTCGCCGCGCTCCGCGGGAACGTCGTCGTGCTGGCATTCATCTCCACGTCACAGCTGGCGTGCATCGACTGCACCAGGCCGATCTCGATGTTCGTGAACGAGCTGCAGGACAAGTACGCCGCCAGAGGTCTGCAGGTGATCCAGATCTCCGACGAGCCCGGGACGGTGCTGACACAGTTCGCACGCGACCACCGGCTCGAACAGAAGCTCGTACACGACGACGACCACCGTACGAGCGACGCGTACGCGATCGATGGTCGTGCGAGCTTCGTGCTGATCGACCGCTCGGGAATCCTGAGGTTCACGTTCGGGCAGAGTGCCGTCGAGGCCCTCGTCGACGACATGCTCGACGATCCGACGAACTGAAGACCGGTCGGCCGAGTCGCGCGTGTCCTCGAAGTCCTCCATCCCGCGGGTTGACCGGGAGCGGGGGATGTCGAGGCACACCGTAAGTCCATGGCCACCAAGGCGATTCCCGGGCATGCGACTGGGGCGCACGGAGCTTCGTCCGAGCCTGCGTATGTTCGACCAATATCAGAACCAGAAGCCGAGCGGCGTCAACGGCGACATCATCCTCGGCATCATCCTGATCGTGATCGGCATCGCCATCACGGCGATCACACATGACCACGCATCGAAGCAAGGCGGCACCTACGTGGTGGCGTTCGGCCCGATCATCGTCGGCGTGATCCGGCTGTTCCGCGGCCTCGCGCGCAGCGGCAGCTAGCACTGGGGTACCCTGAGGAATGCGCGGCGCGCTCCTCCTCGGCCTGGTCGCGACCGCCGGCACCGCGCACGCGGACTCGTCCGTCACGATCACGCTCAACCAGCAAGGTCAGGACCTCGCCGACCAGATCGGGTTCAGCGCGCCTGACCTGATCGCGACCTCGAAGGCGAAGATCGACGAGCTCTATCGCCTCTCGCAGTTCCCGCACCTCCTCACCGCATTCGCCGACACCGCCGCGACCGCGCAGGCCGGCATGGGCGTCGACTACGATCCCGATTCGGGAGACATCCTGATCGGCGCGGGCGCCGGCGGCATCCATGGCGATGTCGCGATCGGCACCAAGAACGACCTCCTCGGCGGGTCGATCATCAACTTCTCCGGCATGGCCGGCGTCAACCTCGGGCGCTGGAACCACCCACAGTGGACCGTGTTCGCGAACGGGTTCTACGAGTCCACAACGATTCACGATCTCGACGGCACGCTCCTCACGCTCGGCGCGCACGTCCAGTATCGCATCCTGGCACCGACCCGCCCGAACCACGTGCGCTGGACCGGCCTCTCCGCGACCACCGGCCTGGAGGTCGCTTCGTGGACCGTGGGCACCACGAGCGGGGGCTCGATCGAGAGCTACTACGTCGTCGAAGGCACGAAGGATCACGCTTCGATCCACATGAGCTCGACCGGCACCCTCGACGTCAACGTCACCACCGTGCGCGTGCCGGTCGAGGTCACCACCGGCGTCCGCTTCTTCGACACGCTCGTCCTCTATGCCGGCGGCGGTCTCGACTTCACCGGTGGCAGCAGCAAGATCGTCGCGCAGCTCACGAGCGAGCTCTCGATCAACGCCGACTTCATCCCCATCGGCACCGCGGTGATCACCGGCTCCGACAGCGATTCGCCCACCCCTGTCACCGCGCACGCCCTCGGTGGCCTCGCGATCCACAGCCGCCACGTGCGCGTGGTGCTGCAGGGCCAGGTCTCGTCAGGCGAGCTCGCGGTGAGCCTCGGGCTCCGGATCGCGCCCTAGCAAGACGCTACTTCTTGGCAGGAGCGGCCGGCGGCTCCCACGGCTCGCCCTTGTAGAGCTTGCCGTTCTCGAGGTCCGTCATCATCTGGTCGATCAGCTTCTGCTTCGCGGGCATCCCGATCGCCAGCGCGATCGTCTTCAGATAGTCGTTGCGCTGGTACTCGGGACGCGCGAGGTACGCATCGAGAAGCTTGCGCTTGGCGAGCTCGGTGCGCACGTTGCCGGGCATCGGCGGCTTCGCGCTGGTCGGGGGTCCACTACGGTTCATGCGCAAGCTGTACCATTGGCCGGGGGCCAGCGGAGGCCTTCCGGGCGGCGGTCCGGACCCCGACGTCACGTGGGAGAGTAGCGATGAAGCACCGTGCCGACCGATCCGCCGGAGGGCAAGCTCACCGTTCCACCCGCAATGAAGGGCGTCGTCGTCGAACGCGATGAGCTCGAGCGCAACGTCGCGCTCTCGCGCCTCAAGCAGCGGTTGTTCGATCACAACGTCGCGGTGAAGATCGGTCGCTACCACCTCCTCGAGATCGTGGGTCAGGGCGGCATGGGCGTGGTGTGGGGCGCGTGGGACCCGGAGCTGGATCGCCGGGTCGCGATCAAGCTGGTCAAGCCTTCGCTTGCGGCGGCGCGCGATCGGATCCTCCGTGAAGGTCAGGCGCTCGCGAAGCTCTCGCACCCCAACGTGGTGCCGATCTACGACGTCGGCCTGGTCGACGAGCAGGTCTACCTCGTCATGGAGTGGGTGCGCGGCGAGAGCCTGCGCACGTACGCCGCGACGCCCCGAAGCGCGAGCGCGATGGTCGAGGTGTACCGGCAGGCCGGCGAAGGCCTCGCCGCGGTGCATGCCGCCGGCCTCGTGCATCGCGACTTCAAGCCCGACAACGCCATGCGCGGCAACGACGGGCGCGTGCGTGTCCTCGATTTCGGCCTCGCGCAGACCGAGGATGCCGATCGCGGCGCCGGAACTCCGCGCTACATGGCGCCGGAGCAACGCGCCGGCGAGGCGGTCTCCGCCTCGTCGGATCAGTATGCGTTCTGCGTGTCGCTCCGTGAAAGCCTCGGTACGGTGCCAGCGTGGATCGAGGTGATCGTCGCGCGCGGCACACAGACGGATCCTGCGGCGCGGTTTCCATCACTGCCGGAGCTGCTGCGAGCGCTCGGCCGCGATCCTGCGAAGCTCCGGCGCCGCCGCGTGCTCGCCGTGTTCGGCGTGGCGGCGCTCGGCGGGGCGTTCGTGGTCGGCCACGCGGTGACCAACGCTCCCGATACGTGCGCAGGCTCCGAGCGAGAGATCGCGGCGACGTGGAGCGCGCCTGCACGCGCGAAGGTGACGTCGCACCTGCATGACGACGAGCAGGCAACACGCGCGGTCCGCGACCTCGATGGCTACGCGACCACATGGAGCGGCACCCACCGAGCGGCGTGCGAAGCTCATCATCGCGGCGAGCTCACCGCCACGCTCTACGAGCGCCGCCTGTCGTGCCTCGCGCGATCGAAGGCTGCGCTGGGCGCGGTCGCCGAGCTCCTCTCAACCGTCTCCGACGACAATGTCGCGAACGCACTCCTCGCCGCGCACTCGTTGCCCGATGCGCGCCGCTGCGCAGACAGCGATGCCGCACAGATCGCTCCACCGCCCGCCACTGCGGCGGTCGGCGTGGAGATTGCGTCCGCCGCCGTGGAGCGGGCGCGCGTACTCGCGATCGCCGTGGATCCATCGGCCGAGACCGTGGCGGCGGCGGCGGTGCGCAGCGCGGAGACGACGCAGTATGCGCCTGTGATCGCGCGCGCTCTCCTCGTACAGGGTCGCGCCGCGATCGCGTTCGATCACGAGGGTGCCGACCGCTCACTTGCCCGCGCGGTCCAGCTCGCGATCGAGAGCGGGGACGACGCGACGGCGATCGAGGCGTTCGCACGGCTCGTGTACGCTGCAAAGCAAGGCAAGCCGGTCGACGGTCTCTCGTTGATCGAGCCGATGGCTGCGCGTGCCGGTGCACTCGGGGTATTCGGGCGGGCACTGCTCTACAACAACCTCGCAACGTCGAAGCTCTCGCACGGAGATCTTCAGGGTGCGCGCGAGCTCCTGGAGAAAGCGCACCGCGAGTTGCCCGAGGATCCGACGCAGATCGACATCGAGCTGGTGTGCGTCCGCCAAAACCTCGCGGTGGTGGCCACCAGCTCGATGGAACGAGAGCGCGAGTTTGGCGCGGCCGCCGATACGTTCGAGCGCGTGCTCGGCCCGACCCACGAGCGCACGCTCGACGCACGGATGATCCACGGCTTCGTCACCGACAACGGTCCGCTTGCACGCGAGCGCCTCGGTGCGGCGTGCGCGAACTTTCGACGATCTCAACCGCACCTCAACGCCTCGATCGCGTGGTGCGAGTTCGAGCTGGCGTGGCTCCTCGACGAGATAGACGACGACCCCGGCACCACCGCCGCGATGGAGATTGCCACCACCGACCCGCAGCATGCTGATCGCAAGCTCGCCGCGATCGCCACCGCATATCTTCGCGCGCGATCCGCAGCGCGCGAAGAAGCGAGGCGGGGGATCTCCGACCTCTTGGCGATCGGTGACACGCTCGCGGCCGTCAATGCGATCCCCGAGCGGCTCGTCGCCGCAGACGCTTACACCGCTGCAGCGCGCGGCGCCGAGCACATCGGCGATGCCGGCGGCGCCGCATCGGCATGGTCCTCCGCGCTCGCGATGCTCGAGCGCGATCACCACCCGATGTATCAACGCCACCTCGCACGCGCACGCGCGGCCGTTGCGAAGACCCTCGCACCCTCGCAGCCGGACGAAGCATCCAGGCTCGCGAAGCTCGCTCGCGACTGGTACACGGCGGCGGGTGGGTACGATGCGATGGTTCGCGCCCTGCCGCCGTGAGCGATCCGTCAGTTCCAATCGGTGTGACCCGAGATCGCCGTCGTGTTCGCCTCGCTCGCCCACGCCGGCATGCGGTTCACCGCGCCATGCGTGATGGTGAACCCTCCGAAGCCGACGCTCCTCGCAATGGGAATCATCTGCCACGCCGAACCGCCGACGAGGGCGATGTCCGTGTACCCGTCGCCGTCGCTAGCGAAGCGCGCTGACGCGGTAACTGCGGCTCATGTTCATCGGATTGCTATCACCGCACGGCGGCGGGCGCTGGCAGTGCTGCGCGATCAGGCCCTCGATATCTGGGTATGCAGCCGCGCCCTCTGGAGTGCTCGGCTGCGTCATCCGCGGCGTATCGAGACACACCGCACCATCCTCCGTCCACCGCGCCTCGAGCGCGAGCGGTGGGCTGTAATACGTGACACCGCCCCCCTGCCAGTCGAGCCTCTGCCCGGCGACGGTGAATGCCGTACCGTCGCCGCAGTAGTCTGCGGTCAGCAGTTTGAGCGTGGCCTGCCGCTCGGCCCACCGGCCGGAAGCCGTCGCGCCCTGCGAGGCGATCGTATTGTGGGTCAAATGCATCTTCGAGAGTGTGTGACCGGCACATCCGATGTTGAACCAACCGGCATCGCCCCGGTTGTTGAGCGTCTTCGTCGCCATGTCGATCCGATCCTGATCGAACAGGATCGCTTCGATCGCGAGCTGGCCGTAGGTCTCGGGGTTGCCGGGCACGTGTAGATCGCCCACAGGGCCGGTCGAGATCTCCTCGGGCGGAGCCCAGCGCCCGCCGCACACGTTGGCCCAATCCATCGGTGTTTCGCCGAACTGGGAACGGCCGTACTCGAGCACATAGGTCTCGACCCATCCCGCCGGAGCGACGAGGTACGGCACCCGCCCGATCGCCGAGATTCGAATCCGGTAGCTGTCTCGCCCATTGAGCGCGAGGTAGATCTCGGCGCCGACGAGAGCAGCATGTTCCAGGCGCGGACTGCCGCGCCGGGTTCCCGATAGCTCACCGTTCGAGACGTCGAGCTGGTAGGTGCGCCCAGATTTGACGAACTGTGTGATCGCAAAGCCCTGCTCGTTCTCGCTCCCGTCCTTCGCCAGCTCGTGGAAGCCGTTGTGGTCGATCTCGGGCGAGTTGAAGCCGCACGTTGCCTCCGGGCACGAGCGGCCGTCCTGCTCGAGCGAGGAGAGCTCGTCGGGAGCGGCGCAGGCGCCGACGAGGAGGAGCGAGATCGCGAGTCGAGTGTGCATGGGGCGTGGGTCCTTCAACCCTGGGTAGTGTCGGTCGTGGGGTTCGTGTTGCACGGAATCAGGAGCGCCCTTGCGCGATCCGTCGCACGGGAATCAGCCGGGGACCTGCGACAGGGTGCGTGCCCACTCGTCCATCTGCTCGAGCGAGGCCTCCACCGGCAGTGGTCCGGCCGCGAGCATCTCGCGCAAGCTATTGCGAGCCCTGTGCAATCGGCTCCGGATGGTGACCTCGGGGGCCTCGAAGACGGCCGCCAGCTCGGCCATCCCGAGATCGCTCCAGTAGTGCAATTCAAGTAACGTCTGCTGCTCGACCGGCAGCCGGCGCAGGCAGCCGAGCAGAAGCTCGTAGTCCTGGTTGCGCGCGATCTTGGTCCGCGGGGTCGAGACCAGATCGACGATCGAGGACGCCTCGAGCTCGACGTGACGAGCCGCGCCCGTCGACCGCTTGCGGACGAACGCGTACAGCTGGTTCTTCGCGATCGCGTAGAGGAACGTACGAAAGCTCGCATCGCGGCGGAACCGATCCTTCGCGTCGACGCAGGCGAGAAACGTGAGCTGGACCAGCTCGTCGGCGTCGGTATCGAGCTTGGTCTGGAAGAAGTTGTAGAGCGGATCGAAGTAGCGCTCGACCAGCACCTCACCCGCCCGCGCGTCCCCGCCCTGCCAGCGGTCCATCAGCTCGCTATCGTCGCTCCCGGGCAGCACGGGGCATCATACGGTCACCCGGGTCCGGACGTGCCCTCGGGGCCGGGAGTCGCACCGATGCGACCGTTCGGCGCCGCCATACGTCTGGTGTAGGTGATGAACTCGCTGTTCCGCCGAATTGCCCTCATGACCGTGCTCCTGGGTGCCTGTAGCGACGATGACGCCCTGACGGTCAAGCCGCTCTACGACCAGACAACCGGCCGGGTCATGGTCGAGATGTCCCGCGACCTCTCCGGCGACGAGGCGCTCTACGTCCAGACCCGGCGCGGCACGCTGGGGACGATCGACTGCGCGGAGGTGGCGAAGGCGGAGCGCCTGGAGAAATCCGGCAACCCGGTGATCGGGCCGGTCGTGGATCCGGCGCTGACGAAGCCGTTCTATGGACCCGAGTGGGCCAGTGACCCCACGCCGGCGATGCTCGCCTCGCTCGCGAACGGGACCGACTCGATCGTCGACGTCTGCGTGATGAGCGGATCGAAGGTCGTGGTGCAGGTCGAGCGCGATCTGTTCAAGGCCTGGGACGATGCGCGCGCGAACGGGCTCGGGGGCAAGGCCGATAACGTCGCGAGCGGTGAGGTCCACATCAACACGCCGCAGGTCTACGGCGTGCGCTGCGTGGACGAGCTTGGCGAGATTCCGTTCTTCGAGAAGCAGGCCGATGGCACGTACTCCACGTACAGCTGCCTCGACTCGACGCCGATCCCGATGACGGTCACCACTGCGAATGGCTCGGTGAGTGCGCCGCAGAGCGGCACGGTCTCGCAGTGCGACAACCCGCAGTACATCTATTCGCTGTGCGAAGCGGGGCCGCGCGTCGCGAGCCGCACGAACGCGCAGGGCACACGGTGGGTGCTGCTGTGCCGCAAGAGCATCGGCGGCTTCGCCTCGGATCAGTACAACGACATCGCGATGATCGGCTCGAACCCGTTCACCGGGAAGACGTGCTTCTTCCAGAACGCGCTGTACTCGAAGACCGACGGTGGCCACGTGCCGCACCCGGCGGATCCGGTCAACTCGACGAATCTGTGGAGCGGCGTGCACGGCGGCATCGGCAACGGCATCGAGTGCTCGCGCTGCCACGACGCCGACGCGTTCATCCACTCGCCGTGGATCGACGGAGCAAAGGACGTGCAGGGCCGTACGATCGTGCCGAAGATGGGCGTCGATCCGGATCTGCAGCTCGGCGCGAATGACACGCCCTACGCGCTCATCAACCGCGCGGGCCAGGGCTGGGCGCTGCAGAAGCACCTGGTGTCGCCGCAGGCGAACGCATGTCTTTCGTGTCACCGCATCGGCGATGGCCAGTGGTCGAAGACCTGGCTGTCGCGCCTCGAGGGCACGGACTCGGCGTGGACCGGCATCACCACGCCGACGTTCAACCTGCCGGCGCACAAGTTCTGGATGCCGCCGGATACGGCGTTCCCGGATCAGGCGAGCTGGGACTCCTCGGCCGGGAAGACCGCGCTCGACTTCATCCAGAGCTGCGGCGCGAACCCCGCGGCCGCGGGCTGCGTGTGGGCCGATGTTCCGCAGACGGTCGGCGGCGAGATGCAGACCGGCAACCTGCGCAACCCCGTGGTCGGCACGGATGACGAGATCGCGAGCCAGGCGACCACGATCATCGGCATGAACCGCAACGCGCCGTCGCAGATCTGCGCGGAGTGCCACGCGCCGAACCAGACCACGCTCAACACCTGGCAGGAGAAGACCGACGAGGCGCTCGGCCAGTGCCTGCAGGCGACGACCGGTGGCATGCAGCGCACCGAGCAGTTCGCCGACCAGCACGTCGCGCAGCACGAGTTCAAGACGTTCGGTCCGTTCGACGTCGCGGCGGGTGGCCACATCGAGGTGCACATGACCGGCACCGGCGACGCCGACCTCTACGTCAAGCGCGGCACCGCGGTGACCACCGGCGTCTACGACTGTCGCCCGTACACCGGCACCGCGAACGAGGACTGCGTGCAGTCGGCGACGTTCAACGCGACCGGCCCGGCGAAGTTCTACGTCGGCCTCGATGGCTACACCGATGCGACCGCGTCGATCACGGTGACGTATCTCGCCCCGGGCACCACGATGAAGACGCCGGCGGAGATCGTCGACTGCATGCGCCTCGATCCCGGTCACGCGGACTCGCCGTTCGCGCCGGGCAAGGTCGGCATCTACGCCGCCGCCGCGCACCTCGGCTGGTTCCAGGACACGTTCCGCGCCGCGTTCCCGGCGACCGATCCGGGCAACACCGACGAGACGTGGGCGCTGCAGTACGGCCGGTTCAAGAGCCGCGCGCAGATGCCGAAGGGCAACCACCCGCGGCTGACGCAGGGCGAGTTCGATATCGTCGCCGAGTGGTTCGCGCGCGGCCTGCCGCGGCTGTCGACGTACATCGCGCCCGATACGGGGCCGACGTCGTGCACCACCACGATCTCTCCCGCGGTCGGCGCACACGCGACGCAGATGGCGACGCAGGGCTGGACCACGGTCAACCGCACCGCGGGCATCAACATGTACGGCTGCGGCGCGGCGCAGGATCCGCGCGCGTGTCTCACGGCGATGACGAACGCGAACGGCACCGCGTACGGCACCGGCTGGGCGACGCGCGGCACGATCCGCATCCTCCGCGATCTCGCGTTCTCGACGGTATTCTGGATGCGCAGCTCGCCGGATGGGCGCTTCGTCGCGAACGGCGCGTCGGGCGGCTCGGGCGCGGTGATCAGCGACCTCCTCGTCAACAAGGACATCCGCGTCAGCGCCGCGTACGACCCGGGCTTCTTCCCGGATAACCGCGGCTGGGTGTTCCAGGGCACGCCGATCGGCGCGGGCTTCTGCACCATGGGCCTCCTGACCTCGGATCCCGACACGATCAACTTCAGCGAGGCGCAGTGCAGCACCGTCGACGGTGTGAGCCTGTACCAGCACCTCGGCAGCGCCCTGAACGGCGGCGACTACTTCGTGGTCAACAGCCAGTTCACGAGCGACTTCCCCGGTGGCGGCGTCAACCGCGATCCGTACACGGGCTTCGGGCAGGCCGCGCAGATCAAGCTGACCCCGATGCTCTACAACGGCACGCGCTACGTCGGTAAGCCGCCGGTCTCGTTCACGGCTCCGTCGGAGGGTGACAGCGTGCTCTCGCCGTCGACGAAGCTCGTCGTCAGTAGATTTGGCAACGACGGGAACCAGCTCGGCTACGTGCTGCGCAAGGTGACCGCCACGCCGAACGCCGCGTCGTACGACGTCACGGCGCCCGAGGTGGGCCGCTACTGCGTGCAGGGTGGCAAGCCGGCGATCTCGTTCGACGAGCGCTACATGGTGTTCCACCACTACGTCGGCCCCGCTGACTACGCCGACCTCGGCTTTGCGTCGGCGACGGATCCGACGTTCCAGCTCATGCTGCAGAAGGGCACGGCGAACATCGTGCTCCTCGATCTCACGACGGGTGTGTCGACGCGGATCACGAACATGCACCCGGGGCAGTACGCGCTGTACCCGCACTTCCGCTCCGACGGCTGGATCTACTTCCTCGGCCGCGACCTCGTCACCGGCAAGGAGTACGTGGCGGCGACCGACGCAGCGCTGCAGATGACGACGCCGGCCGGCCCGACCACGGTGATGCTCGATCCGCACGACGCGACGGTCTCCGCGGGTGGCAGCGTGGCGCTCACCGTGACCCTCGATGCGGTGGCGCCGGCCGGGGGAACGCAGGTCGCGATCGCGGTGGTCCCGTCGACCGGTGGCACGGCTCCGGCGACCGTCATCGTGCCCGCAGGTTCCAGCAGCGTCGGATTCACCTTCGTCGACTCGGCAGCGTCGGGCACCGTCGCCGTGCGCGCGACGATGGGCTCCTCCACGGCGACCGCGACCATGACCGTCGCGACGAGCGGCACCACGCACCTCGTGATCAACGAGGTCGACTACGACATGACCGCTACGGACAACGCGGAGTTCATCGAGATCTACAACCCGGCGACCACCGCGGTGGCGCTCGCCGGCAAGCAGGTGCTCCTCGTCAACGGAGCGAACGGCGCGATCTACGCGACCATCAACCTGACCGGCACGATCGCCGCGAACGGCTACCTCGTGCTCGCCGGCGCGAACGTCACCGTGCCGGCTCCTGCGCTTAAGCTCGACCCGGGCTGGACCACCGACAAGATCCAGAACGGTGCGCCCGACGGCATCGCGCTGATCGACAGCACGTCGCACACCCTGATCGACGCGCTGTCCTACGAGGGCTCGATGACCACGGTCAACCTGCCCGGGTTCCCCGCGCCGGTGTCGCTCGTCGAGGGCACCGCGGTCACCGCGTCGGATGCGGCGAGCGCTGGCTCGCTCTGCCGCCGCGCAAACCAGGACACGAACAACGCGATGGCCGACTGGAAGCTGTGCCCGGCCACCACCCCCGGCACGCTGAACCCGCCATAA
>JBBRBG010000096.1:0-34272 GCA_038206055.1 Haliangiales bacterium | reverse complement strand
CCCACCACCGGCCTGCTCGACGGCGCGCTTCGCCAGCGCCCACCCATCCGCGGTCCCATCGATCTCGCCGAACAGATCCGAGTCGCTGACGACGAGGATGTGAACGGGCCGCGCCGGCTTCGGGGCGTCGACGAACGTCTTCACGAGCCGCGGCAAGCCGAACGAAGCGCCGGTGCCAAGATAATCCGTGAGAACACCGAGCACGGTGCGCTCGTCGCGGACGAACCCCGGCGTCTCGGTGAACTCGCCCTGCCCGTGCCACTCGCCAGACAGACACGCCATGACGCGCGCGCCGGCGCGGAGCGCGCTCAGCGTGAGCACGACGCCCGCGACCACCGGGTACGCGAGCTGCTCGGCCGGATTGCCCATCGAGCCGGAGCAGTCGATCCCGACGTAGAGGTCCGGCGGCCGGCGCTCGGGCTCGCCACCCTCGGTGATCCCGTGAACGCGCTGCACCGTCGTCAGGCCGGGCACGACGATCGGACTCCGCGCGAGCGTCTCGAACCAGTCGATCGCGCCGAGTGCGCCGCCGGCCTCCCAGATCTCCAGGCCCTCGGGCAGTGGCTCGCCGGCGCGCTCGAGACGCTGCGTCGGAAACGGCAGCACGTTCGGCATCGCCAGCTCGCGGTAATACCGCGCGACGAGATCGCGAGGCTCGCGCTTCACCCCGACGGCGCGGAGGAGATCGAGCCACTCCTTCGGCCCACGCACGACCTTGCGCCGATCGGGGCGACCGTCGCCGACCTTCGCGCGCCCCGGCACGTAGCGCTTCTGCTCCTCATCGAATTCGCCATCGTCTGCGTCGTCATCACCGAGCCTCGAATCGACGGCCGGATGCCGCAGCGTGGACGGATCAAAATCGTCGTCGACGAGGCCGTCGGGAACACCCTCGCCCACCGAGGTCGCCGCGGTGTCCATCCACGGCGCGAGCCCGCGGTGATCCTTCGGCAGCGTCTCGAGATACGGCACCATGAGGAGCGCGAACGACGGCGCGCCCTCGAGCCATCGATCGCGAAACGTCCGCACGATGCGCGCCACGAGATCCGCGTCGGCCTCCTGTATGCCGGTCGGGGCCGGGCCGAGCGTGCCCGGCGCGAGCAACCACAGGCGCTCGTACGCGCGCATGTACACGGTCCACAGATCGCTCGTCTCGGGCCTGCGGAGCGCGACGTAGACCGCGGCGATATCGGCGGTCTTTCCGCGTTGCAGTCGGTCATTGAGCAACAGATCGGTGTAGAGATTTGCGACGACGGCGGTGTGACTCGCGAGCTCGGTCGGCAGGGTGCGCCGGATGCGATCGTGAAGGCGGATGTGCTCGAGCAGCGTGCCCGGGGCGTGCACGTAGTGGCCGACCTCGTGCGACAGGATCGCCTGCGCGTGTTCGCCGAGCGACAGCTCGACGATCTCTGCAAGACTGATCACGATGCGCTCGTCGCGCATGCGGATCATCGCGAACGAGCCGTCGAGTCCCTCACGCTTCGCGTCCGCCTGCGTGCGGCACAGGATCGGCGCGGCGAGGCGCGTGTACGGGCTGAACGCGACGAGCGCCCGCGGCCACGCATCGCGAAACCGCGACTCGGCCTCGTCGATCGCGCTGATCATCGAGTCAGCTCGCGGCGGCCGAGAACGACCACCTTGTGACTGTCGCCGAGCGCGACGGCGACCATGCCGCTGCAGGCGGCCGCAGCGACGGCGCCTCGGAGCTTGTCCGAGGCAACGGGTGCCTGCTGCACGATCACGGAGCCGCTCGCATGGACATAAGCACCGCCGCTGTCCGCGGTCGACGTCGCCTCGGCGTGCGCCCAGGCAGCGGGGCGAAACCGGGTACCGAACACGTCGGCGAACAGCTCGAACGTGGCGTCACCGTCGGTGCAGACAAGCCGACCTGCGACGACACGCGGGCGCGGTGGACGCCGGAACGGTCCACCGAATCCGACGAAGCCGCCCGCAGTCGCCACGAATTCGAGCGGGCCGAGCGGCGCGACCGGGCCGGGACGGCAGAAACGTCGCTCGGGATCCGGATCGAGCGATGCCGCATCGAACAGCACGCGGAGTAGCCCCGCATCGATGTGCGCGGTGCGATCGATCGCAGCCTCGCGCGCCTCGGCGAGGCCGGCACGCCACCCGAGAACCACGCCGAGATCGAACAGCGCGGCGCGGTCCGTGCAGAGCGAGGCACCGGAGGCGAGCGCCTCGAGCCACGCCTGCGCGGCCTCGGGTCCGCGCTCGCGCTGGACATGCAGGTACCCGTTGCCGATCGCCCGCATGATGACTCCGGGCGCCCGCTCGATGTGTCCACGAAGCTCGGGCATCCGCTGTCCGAGGACACGCTCGAATGGCGTCGCGCCGCTCTCGCCGACGAGGCCCGCGCGCATGCCGGCGAGGCCGACGTCGAACAGCGCGAACAGGACGGCCGCGGTCGGCTCGCCCTCCCACGCGTCGAGGATCGGCATCACGGTCCTGCGCAGGTACCCGAGCATGGCTTCTGGAGCCCGGTCCCGTGCCCCACGCGCGAAGCGAGCGTTGAGCTCGTCGCGACAGGCTTCGAGCAAGCCAGCCGAGGTCATGCCGATGCGCCGCGCGCCCGCAGCCACGTGCGGTAGTTGGTGTAGCGCTGGTGCAGGTACTTGAGCGCGAGAACGTCGTCGAACAGATAGCCGTAGAGCTTCCCGCCCTTCTCGATCTCGACGAGCTGCCTCTCGAGCCCTGCGAGCCGCATGTCCACGGTCGCCTCGTCGAGCCCTTCGAGGCCTCGGTCGAACGTCTCGAGCGCGTCGCGCACCGGGTCAGTCGTATCGCGACCGAGGCGGTCGTACTCCTGGCACGCGCGATCGAACAGCACGCGGATCCAGCCGACGAGATCAGAGCGATACGGCGTGTTCTCCGCCGCGTCGAAGAATGCCGCGTCGCGGTGCTGCACGAGCTTGTCGTGGAGGACGAACGGCAGGATCTGACGCACGTCCTCGAACGCGACCTCGCTGTTGCCGCGGAACCACGCGAGCGCCTTCGAGAACACGAGGCACGTGGTGAGGGCGCGCACCGACAGACCGTTCTTCGTCTGTGCGCCGGGATCGTCGGCGTTGCCTCGCGCGGTGAACGTCTCGAACGGGACGGCCGCGACCTTCACAGTGTCCTTGGTCTGGTACTCGATCGTGCGCCCGGCCGGCTCGAAGAACTCGAACCCAGCCGCGAAGAACTCGATCCGCCGGAGGAGCGGCGGCGGCATGTGGACCGCGCGGACCTCCTTCTCCATCCGATCGAGCTCGGGCTGCGTGAACACGATCTCGGGCGGCACCAGGTCCTCGGGCTTCTGCCCGGACTCGACGCGATCGAGCAACTCGCCGAGGAACCGCGTGTTGAAGTGCAGCGCCTTGACCACGACGTCGATACGATCGCGCAGCGCCTCGATCACCTGGTAGGTGCCGCCGCCCGCGTCGTCGTTGGCCGTCAGGTACCAGGCGGCCGGCGGGCACTCGTAGACCTGATCGTAGATCTCGGCGTAGTCGTCCGCCATCACGGTGAGGAGCGCCGACTGGGTGCGCGTCGGGATGCGGTTGTACTCGTCGATGATCTTGACGTGCATGCCGAGCCACTTGCGCCACGCGATCTTGATGTCCTCCATGTTCGTCGCGCTGACGAGACTCGACGGCAGCGGGTTGCCGAGCAGATCCGCGATCGTCATCTGTGGCTGCCCGTGCTGGATGCCCTGCTTCATCTCGCGCGGCGTGTAGCCCGCGAGCAGGCCGAGCAAGGTCGCGATGACCGTCTTGCCGCGGCCCGGCCCGCCGACGAGCAAGCAGCGGCGGCGCACGGCGAGGTTCAGGAGCGGCAGGAGCACGTAGCTCGAGTAGCTCTGCGCGGTCGGCAGCACGAGGCGCGTCTTCTGTTCGCCGAGGACGAACGTGGCGGGCGGCGCGTCGACGAACTCGAGATCGTAAAACGGGCTGATGATCGCGTGATTGACGATCCAGAAGTACGCCTGGCGCAGTTTCTCGTCGGGCGGCACCGTCTCCGGTGGGCGCGCGTCGACGTCACCGAGTGGACCCCGATAGAGGTCCGCGACGTCGAACCGGGCCGGTGCGCTGGTCGGGCGTGGGTTCGTCGGAGCCTGGCTCACCTGAGCGCGCCGGTTCTTCATCTATCGCCAGGGTACCGCGCGCCTGGTGCGGGTTCAGCCGAGCGGCGCGGTGAAGTCCCAGCCCGTGGCCAACACCGCGTCGATCGCCGCCAGGGCGTCCGCCTCGCGCGCTTCGCGTCCGCCGCGCAGCCACTGCCAGCGCCGGCCGGTCGCGGCGAGCCTCTCGACGAACCGCGCGGTCATCCAGGCGCGGAGGTGCTCGCCGTCGCGAAGGCCGTCCTGCTCGAACCGCACGTCGTCGTGATGGGTCAGGAGGTAGAGATGGAAGGGTGCCGGCTCGCCGAGCGCATCGACCGCGCGCGACGGCTCGCCGCGATACCGCTCGTGCCAGATCCCGGTCGTGAACGCGTCGGTGTCGCAGACGAGCACGGGCGCTCCGGCTCGCGCCGCTGCCGATTCGCGCCGGGCCTGCTCGCGCGCGATCTCGACGAAGTCCTCGGTCCCCCAGACCAGCGCCTCCATCGCTGCGCCCGGCCCGGCCGCGGCGAGCTTGTGCTCGGTGACCTCGCGTCCTGCTTCGGGCACCCATGCCGCGGCGGCGAATGCCCCGCCCCGCTCTCGCAGTTTCGCCGCGATCGCAGCCGCCACCGTGGACTTCCCGGTCGACTCGGCACCGACGACGATGACCCGCCAGGCGAGGTAACCGCGCACGCACGGCGCGAGCGAGTCCCAGTGCGCCACCGGATCGGCGCGGACGCTCGTGCCGGAGACGCGATGCTCCTCCCGCGCGAGATCGACGAGCACGTGCCGTGCTCCGAGCCGATGCGCGAGCTCCTCGCCATACGGTTCGGACGTGAACACCGCGTCGATCGGTTCGTCGGTCACGCTGCGCGCGGCCTCGTTCATCAGATCCACATGCGCGCGCCAGATCGCGTCGCTCGTGTAGTCCACCGGGTGATCGTCGCGGATCCCGACGATCGTCACGTTATCGTCGCCGCCGTGCACCTCGCGCATCCAGGCGACGCGGTCGGCGAGCGAGATGCTCTCGATTGTCGCCGCCATCACGACGACGGTCACCCGCACCGCCCCACGCGACGCGGCGCGGACCAGATGGTGATGCCCCGCGTGCGGCGGGTAGAACTTGCCGATGACCAGACCGTGGCGCGGTGTCATGACGACACTTGCGTGCGCAGCGCGCGCGACCACGCACGCAAGCCGAACCCGCACAGGATGCCGAAGATCACGTAGAGCGCCGCGGTCGGATAGAGGGAGCGGCTCGCGTAGAGCGGCACGCTGATCACATCGACCGCGATCCAGATCCACCACGACTCGACGAGCTTCTCGGCCTGCCCCCACGTCGCCGCGAGGCTGAGTGTGAGCACCAGCGCGTCCGCGAGCGGTGCCGGTGAGGGAGTTGCGTGCGCGAGCCAGCTCGCGAGCCCCGCCGTGACGAGCATGACCAGGCCGGCGAGGACCATCCACTCGATCGCGCGCGTCCTGCGCACCGGGAGCACCTCGCCGGTGTTGCCCTTCGTCTGCCAGCGCCACCACCCGTAGCAGCCGAGCACGAAGAAGATGCCCTGGAGCGAGCTGTCGCTGTAGAGCTTCGCTCGCCAGAACAGCAGCGCCCAGAACACGTTGTTCAGGAGGCCGAGCGGCCAGGTCAACACGTGCTGCCGCACGAGGAGCACGACGCACGCGGCCCCGGTCACGTCCCCGAGCACCTCCGACCACGCGATGGGCACACCCGCGATCACGAAGGCCGCGCTGTCGAGCCAGCTCAGGAGCGCGCCCATTTCCGTCGTAACTTACGGCTTGCCGGTGCCCCAGATCGAGGAGAACCCGGTCGCCTGCGCGGACGTTGCAGTGAAGGCGGCGGTCCAGCTCGTTCCGTCATAGTGAAAGAGCGTCGGACCGTTGGCGCTCGCACCAAGGACGTAGAGATTCTTGCTGCTGGTGCCCCAGAGCGTGCTCGAAGCGGTGGCGCCCGTGACCTTGCCCTTGTCGGTCCACGTTCCACCCTCGAGGTGAGAGACCGTCGGCTGCGTCGTGCAGGTACCGTTTGCGATCAGCGGACCCGAGATCGCCCATGCGTCGGTGGCATCGGCGAACACTCCGCGGACATCGCCACACCCGGCGGCCGGCTCGACGGTGAACGTCGCACCGTTGCGATGGAGCACTGCCGGCGCACCGGCCGGGGTCTCCCCACCGGCGAACCACTCGCCCGATGCGCGCCCCGAGATGCTGTTGCGCGAATACACCGCGAAATCGGCGCGCGTCGTCGCGCCCCAGGTCGCGGAGCCATCCCCGTGGGCGACCGTGGTCTGGCCGAGTGCCCAGACATCGGTCGCGCTGCTTCCCCACATCTGCGTGAACACGATCCCCGCCGAGACCGGCTGCGGCGACGACCACGTGCTGCCGTTCCAGTGCACGGCCGATCCGCCGTTGCTGATCGCCCAGTAGTTGTCGACCGCGCTGCCCCAGATCGCGTAGTAGAGGCCGCCGAGCGCGACCGGCGAAGACCATGATGTGCCGTTCCAGTGGCGTAGCGCCGACGTCTGGGACGGCGCGCCGAACGAGCTCACGATCGTGATCCAGACGTCCGTAGCGGACGTTCCGTAGATGCTCGACACGCTGCCGGTACCAACCATGTCGACGGAGAAGCTGGTGCCGCTCCCGCGCGCCACCACGGCCTGGTCGGTCGAGCTCACGCCGCCACCGATAAACAGCTGCGCGGCGCGACACACGTGGTCGCTCGTGGTGCACGCGAGCCCCGTCGAGCACACATCGCTCGCACAGCAGGTCTGGCCGGCGCCGCCGCACGATGACGCGTCGATCCCCATGCTCGTGTCGACGGGATGCGAGTCGCCATTGATCGTTGCGTCGGTCGGCGAATTCTTGACCGAACCGCAGCCAGCGAAGATGACAGCCACAACCAGGAAGCGTCCCATGGGCCGTATCCTAGCCGATCCGAACGCGGGATTTACTAGCGACTTCCCGTCGCGAGGCCGGTCACAGTTGTGGAGTGGGCGCGTTCTTGCGCCGCGCCACGCTGTCCAGTTCCTCTTGCTTGCGATCCTCGACTTCCGCGTAGTGGGAATCCTCGACGCTGAGGTTGCAGTTCAGGTACGAGCATTCCACGCGAATCTCGGTACCGTCACCCTTCCACCTCGTCGCGTCGGACGAGCTCGGCTCCCCGTACTTGGCCACCAATGCCTTGTGGAGTTTGGAGTCTGGGGTCAGGTCGTCGTATTCGAACTGGTACTCCATCCGGTAGATCTTGGAAAGCCGCGACTTCGTCCCGACGGCAAGCAACACCGTCAATGGCCTGCGCTCCGGGTGGCTCTTGGCCCCTTTTTCGCCAGCGCGAACCGCCGAGCTTTCTTGCAGCAGCGCACCATCGAGATAGCTCCCTCGGCTGGAAGGGTCGAAGAAGCAGCCCAGCGGCGCCTTGTCGCTGTACGCCTTGACCCCAACGTGGAGCGGTTGCCCCGAGCACCTCGTGTCGAGAAACTTCACGCAGTAACGGTCGTCGCCGTCAGTCGCCTTCTCGCACGTGAAGCCGTCGCCATCGACAGGCATCCCGATCTTGACGCCCAGAACCGAGAACCGATCGTGGGCGTTCCCGGAAGACTCGGTGCCCGAGCTGCCACCGTTCGAGGGCTGACTTGTGTCCGTGCTCGAACCTGGCGATCGAGGGCTGCTCCCCACGGTCGTGTCATTCACTTTGAGCAAGCCGCACCCAGCGATACTGGACGTGAGTGCGATGAGCAGTAGTCCTCGTCGAATTGAGATCATCCTGAACTCCCGGTGCATGCGCGCTATCTATCGCGGGTTCCGAAGGGGAGGCGCGCCAATCGCTTACGGCTGCGCGCCACCGGGATACAATCGATGTCCGATGCGACGTCGGGACCCATCCGAGCTCGTGCAGGACCCGATCGGCGGCTACGTCGAGGGTAAGTCGTTCATGCTGTGGGTCCAGAGCCCCACGCGGTTCGGGGCCATGCATCACAGCCCGCTCGAGCAGATCGACCAGACAACGGCGACAGCGCTGTTCGGCATCCTCACGCATCCCAAGCTGACGGGACCGTTCGAGCTCCTGCACGATCTCTCGGAGGTCGCGGACGTCGATGCGAGCGCGTTCACGTACGCCGAGATGTTCATCCGGCACTTCGGCGATGCGCTCGCCGCCCGCACGCGACGGCTCGCCGTGGTCCGACCGAACGGACTCGCGGGTGCGGCGTTCAGCGGGATCTACCACGACTGGATCCAGACCCGGTTCGACGCGAAGCTGTGCAGCGATCGCCGCGAGGCGTATGAGTGGCTCGACATCGACGGCGATGATCGACGCGAGCTCGAAGCGCTGCGCGAGTCATTCTCGCAGCCCGAGCTGCTGCGTCGGCTGCGCGCCGCCCTTGCCGCCGATCTCCGGCAGGCAACCGTGGAGCGGATCGCACGTACCCTCTCGCTCAGCGTCCGCTCGTTGCAGCGTCACATGGCCGAGTGCGCGACGAGCTTCAGCGACGAGCTCGCGGCGGCACGCGTGCTCGCTGCGGAGGCGTTGCTGATCCATGGAACTTCGAAGATCGAGGCGATCGCGCGCGACATCGGCTTCCGTTCGCCCGCAGCGTTCACCTCGATGTTTGGTCGGATTCGCGGCGAGTCACCCAGCTCGTTCCGCGAACGTCACCGCCGTGGCTCCACGCCGCCAGAATAGGGACTCACGGCGCGCGCAACGGACGTGGGACACTCGTACCGTGCCACCCGCCCGTAGCGTGTTCGACCTCGACTGGAGGCGGATCTCGCGGTGGTGCTGCCTGGGCACGATCGTGATGGTGATCTGGCTCCTGGTTCCGGTCGCACGCTGCAGCATCGACGTGTTTCGCGACACGCCGCTCAGCACCATCGATGGGGCGCCGCAGCCCGCCGATGCCGACAAGGCGCGGATCGAAGAAGGTCAGGGCTTCTTCCGGACGCTCGTCGACGGCGCCGAGGTCTGCTACGCGAGGACGCCGCTCCTCGGGCAGGAGAACTGGAAGAGCAATCTTTTGATCGGATTCGGCGCCGCCACCGTGCTTGCCTGGCTCATCGGCCGGGTCATGAAGCAGGGCCGCGGCACCGCATACCGATGACCAGCGCGTAGCGATCGGCACCAAGATCGCGGCGGCGATCGGCGGCGCGTTCACCGAGCTGCTCGGCGAGGACAAGCTCCCCGTGATCGCGATCTCGGCAACGGCTGGGGAATCTGGGGCCTGCCGTGGGGCGACTGGGTCGGCAACGGCAAGCAACGACAGCGCCGGCCAGACCCAGCACTGTCTGCGTTACGCGCTGGATGTTCCCGCTGGCGCGCTCTGATCAGCGCGTCGGGCTAGCGGCCCGGTCGATCCCGCGTGACCACGGCCAGACGGTCGCCGGCAGCAGCGACATGCTCGGCGAGGTACGGCGCGAAATCATCGCGGTCCCAGGCTTCGAGCGCGAGCAGCACCATGCGCGGTAGCGCGCCCGAATACAGACCGTCGATCCGTGGGAGCCCGAGCGTGCGCTCGACCGCCATCTCGGTCTTGCGAAGCGGATCGCGGAGCTCGTCGGGGAGCAGCAGCGTCTCCAGATCGTCGGCGTCGAGATCGCTACACAGCGCGGGCGCGGAGAACACGAACGCCGCGCCGCACTCGCGCGGGCGCTGGTCGTAGACCGTGCACCGTCCATCGGAGTCCTGAAGAGCGCACGGCCGGCGCAGCTCGCGGTACGACGGGGGCGAGTGGGACTCCATCAGGTCCGCTGCCGCCGCGAGCGAGGCGCGCAGTTCCGGCGTATCGCGCCCGTCCCGGCGAAGGCGATCCGCGATCGGTAGGGCCTCGTGGAACGGGATGCCGATCGACAGCCAGCAGCACGCCTTGGTCGCCGTGCAGGTCACGCACGACACCGAGCGCCCGTGCTCCCGCGCGACCTCCACCGCGAAGTGCTCGGCCTCGTGGATCAGGGCCGCGGTCGACTTCCCGATCAAGCGGAGAAGCGCGTCGCGCGCGATCAACTGACCGAGCACGGCGCCGCTCGGTGTGGGCGCGGAGGTGGCCCTGGCCGCGCGTCGCTGGCGCTTCTCGTCGCGCTTGGCTCGCTCCGTGTCCGTCAGCCGCGTGCGCACTTCCGAGAATTAACATGCTCGAAACGTCGAGCGCCGAGCCGTGCAGGCGTCCCGGCAAAATGCACTGGTCAGTGCACCTTGCCCGAGACCAGCACGTAGCCGCTGTCGGCGCGGAGCGCGAGGCTGTCGAGCGTCACACCCGCGACCGCGGGCACCGGCACCGTGATCAGAAATTGGCTCAGCGAGTCGAGCTGGAGCGCGATGCCAGCGGTTGCCGCGCCGGTCAGGTCACCGACCTCGCTCGCCGGCTCGCCGAGGATGTTGACGAACACGTGGACCTTGCCGAACTGGAGCGCGATCTCTTGCGCCGTGGTCCCACGCGCGATCGCGAGGTCGACCTGGGCATTGATCGCCGCACTGATGACGGTCTTGCCGTGATCGGAGAACGTCGCGATCATGTCGCCGAGCACGAGCCGCATCGAGCCATCGGCGTTGTTCGCGCTGATCATCGGCGGCAGCGAGAGCTTGATGTCGGCCGTGTCGAACAGGCCGAAATCCTCCTGGACATGGATGTCGAGCAGGCCGAGCGCGTGGACCTCGGCGAGCAACTCGTTGATCAGATCGTCGGCCAGACCGAGCTGGATACCGTTGGCCACGTTCATGGTCGGCGTGCCGTTGGGCGTGAAGATGTACCCCGGGCTCGACTCGCTACCCGTGAGCTTGGCCCCGACGTTCATCGTGACGAGCGCGCCGGCGGTGGTGAAGGTGATCGCGGATGGCGATGCCTGGAGCTCGAGCGTGTTGCCGAGCACGTTGATCTTCTGCGGTCCACCGAGGGCGCCGAGTGCCGCGTTGATCAGCGGCTCGAGAGCGCGCTCGGCGCTCCGCGTGGTGATGCTCTGGACCGTCGAGCTCAGGTTGTTGTTCATCAGATCCAGGACCTGCCCCGCCAGACCGGATGCCTGGAGCCGCAGCGCGGTCGTGGTGACGGTCGGCGTCATGATCTTCGTGGTGAAGCCCGCCGTGCCCGCGGGCGTGACCACGAGCGTGCCGGCGATCGTGATCTGGTCGGAGGTGACGCCGATGGTCGTCGTGCCGTCGGGGACAAACGTGCCTCCGTACGCGGCGCGCGCGGAGAGATCGAGCCCGTCGAGCTGCGCGGAGAACTGCAGGCCGCCGTCGACCGGGGTCAGCTTGATCCTCACGTTGCCGAGGGCGAGCCTGGTGATCGACAGCTTGAGGTTCGCGAGACTGTCGCCGAGGTTCGCCATCGGCTGCAGCGGCGCGAGCAGCGCGTTGAAGTCCGTGTCCTTGACGAGCGGGCCGGCTGCCGCCGAGAGCCGCGCGAACGCGTCGGCCGACAGCGACGCGGTGACGGCGCGCTCGATGGTGGTGCCCACCGGGCGAAGCTGGCCCACCTGCACTGCGCGGGCATCGGTGGCCGCGCCACCTTCCGCGGAGTACGC
This sequence comes from Haliangiales bacterium, assembly GCA_038206055.1. GTDB lineage: Bacteria > Myxococcota_A > Polyangia > Haliangiales > Haliangiaceae > JABFXX01. The sequence goes on along the minus strand of JBBRBG010000096.1, from coordinate 22,646 downwards.
CACGGTCTCGAGCAGCATCGCTCCGTCGGGAAGGTCGACGACAGCGGAGAACGAGCCGTCGGTGGCCAGCGTCGCCACCACCTTGTTGACGGTGACCTTGGCGATGGCACTCCCATCCGGGCCCGGCGCCGCGATGCCTTTGACCTCGACGTGCCCCGCCCCGCTCTGGACCATGCCTCGCTGCGGCGACGTCACCGTGAGCTTCGGCGGTGGTGGCATCTCCCCGACGCAGGCGGTGGTGGTGGTGAGGAAGAGGAGGAGGGCAGATCGAGAGACGGCCTGGGCGTGGCGCATGGTGAGTCATCGAGCAAACGTAGGGCCACGCACGCGCACAACATGCGCATGTCGCCGGCGAGCTTGGATTCCGCGGAGCTAGCCGACGCGATGACCGATCGCGCCGCCCGCATGCGCGCTCGATCGAAACCTCGGGTAGACACCGCTGGGTCTTCGCGTTCGCGCAGTTGCACGACCCGCGCAACGCCGTGTCGACCGCACGACGCAACAAAGCCGGCGACCATTCCTGGCGCCGGCTCGATCGCGAAAGAAGCAATGGAATCAGAACACGAGCTGAACCGCCGCGCGCGGGCCGTGCATCACCAGCGACACGCTCGCGCCCTCGATGGCGAGCGTCCGCCAGCCCACCGACAGCATCAGGCGCGAGGACAGGCGTGCACTCGCATCGGCTGCCACCGACCAGGTCAGCGATGACGAACCGAACGCGCCGATGTCGAACGTGCTCGAGAAGTAGAACCGGTTCAACGGGTGGACGACCACACGCCCGCCGGCGATCGCGTCTGCGCCTGCCATGACCTTCTGGGTCGACGCCACATCGCTGCCGCTGATGCCGACCGCGGCCTCCACGCTGGTGCGCTGGTAACGCACGCCCGCGCGCGCCTCGACCGAGAGTAGCGAGTGATCATCGCCGGTGAGCATGTAGCCGGCGGTACCGTCGAGCAGCAGGCTGCGCGCCGTGCCGTGGATGTTCACCATGAGAGGACCGACCGTCTTGGCGGCGTCGAGATCGACGACGCCGTACATGAAATCGCTGGCGATCGAGAACCGGCGGTAGCGGGCCTCGGCGAGGAGCTCGGCGCCATAGCGGGCGTGGTGAGTGATCTGCGCGAAGTCGACGCCGGAGCTCACGCTGGCACCGCCGAGCGACACGCTCGCATCCACCGACGAGGCCCACAGGTACGGCCCGATCGCGAGGTGCCAGTCGTTCGCCCGCTTCGCGGCGACCTTGCGCAGCTTCACCGGCGCCTCGGCCATGTCGATCTCGTCCGGATCGATGACGTCCTCGTCCTCGCGGTCGAACGTCGCGCGCGCGGTGCGGGAGCTCCTGCGACCGCTACCGCTCAATCGCGCCTTCGGTGGCGCCATGTCCTCGTCGTCGTCCGCATCGGTGCGGTCCTCATCGCTCTCGGCGGGCTCCTCGATGGGAGGAGCGACCTTGACCCGGTGCTTCGGCTTCTTGGTCAACTTGGCGTGGCGGCCGCCGCGCGGTGCCGCGACTGCGACTGATCCGGTGACGGCGATGCAGGCGAGCGCGAGGGCCAGGTGGCGCATGAAGGAGGCAGGTTGCAAACCCACAGCCACAGCCCCAAGCGCCGGGATTCGCAGGTCTAGCGCTCGGCCCGGGGGGACGACTGTCGACCATGGGACGCAACCCCGGCCGGACCGTCCCCGGCGGTTACCAGTTCGTGCATTTCGTGGCGGGCGAGACTCAGCCGTACCGGAATTCGAGCACTTGCTGCGGTCGGTAGAGGCCGTTGTGCGGCGCGAAGTTGAACGGCTGATAGTGCAGTGGCCACGGCGTGGCGGTCACCCGTCCCGCCACGGTCTGCATCGTGAGCGCCATCGGCGTCACCGCGCGGTACGACGAGTCGATCGGCAGATCGGCGTTGTCGCTGCCACCGGACGAGAACACGTTGAGCAGCATGTGCTCGCCGAGATCGTAGAAGAGATCGAACCCGCGATCGATCTTCTCGTGGCCGCGGACCAGCGCGCCCAGCCCGGTGCGCTGCATGAACGCCTTGAACTGATTCCGCCCGAACGAGAACCGCGGGTCCATGCGCTGGAGCTCGACCGGGACGTGGTCGGTCGCCACGGGGTCGCTCCACATCATCTGGAAGCGCATGTCGTCGTCGTTGAGGCTCGAGAGATCACGGTAGCGCTCGGCGAACGTGTCGTCGCGCGGGATCCCCGCGTGGACGAACAGCGTGCGCTCGAAGATGAACGAGGTCGGCATGTACTCGAAGAGCTGGCGATACGCCTCGAGCATCTCGATCGGGACGTGCGGCGCGAGCGAGGCCAATGCCTCGGCCGGCGACACACCGCTCGTGATCCGGTTGTCGATCCAGCGCAGCCATTCGTGATTCCCGCGCAGCACGATCACGTGATCGGGCAGCGACACGAACAGGTGGAGCACGGCGCGCAGCACCCCATCGAAGCTGAAGCGGCCGCGATCGATGTAGTCGCCGAGCAGCACGAGCTTCACGTCGGGATTGTTCTGCGGGTCCCATTGATGCGCCCACGCGCGCTGGATGAAGTTGGTCTGGAGCAGCGCCGCCTTGAGGCAACTGTAGCAACCGTGCAGATCACCAAGGACGATCAGCTCGACGGGCGCGCTCGGCCGCATCACGTGGACGTAGCGATCGAGGAAGCGCGAGCCGGCGGGAAGCTGATCGATATTCGTGATGCCGGTCAAGCGATTCGCGCCGAGCGTGCGCATCCGCTGCCACTGATGCATCGCCTTGCCGAGGAGCTGATAGTCCCAGTCGATCTGCGCCTTGCGCTCGACAGGGTGCGGCGAGAGCGTTTGCTCGATCGGGTCGAGCAGCGGGTGTGACGACGCGGTGAGCGCCTTCCGGCCGAACGGCATGACGATCAACGGCGGCGTGACGCGTTCGGCGCCGGTCAGGGTCTTCGCGTGAGGCGCCGCGACCGGTGCCCGGATCGGCTTCGCGGTGAACAGGCCGTGCAGCTCCTGCTGGAGATTGTGCTCGTTCTTCGTGATCTGCCCGTCGGCGTGAACGAGCGCGGTGACGAGCTCGAGGGCGACGGCCTGCTCGCCCGGCGCCAGGTTCGAGAACAGCGTGACCGCGCGGACCCGCAGACGACTCGCGACGTACGTGTCCTTGCCCGCGGCCATGACCTCCTGCGCGAGGACCGAGATCTCGGCCTCGAGCTTGCTGAACTTCTCCGCGAAGTGAGCGCGCCACGCGTTGCGCAGTTGCGTGCGTTCGTCCGTCGAGCCGATCGAGGACTGCTCGATCATGACCAGGACGGAGTCGACGTAGTGATCGAGGAAGGCGCGCTCGCGGTGATGAAAAACACCGTCGATGTAGCTGACGGTCAACATGAGGTCGACCATCGAGCTCGCAGACCCAGCTACTTCCACTCGACCGTCAGACTACCACTCGGATGGCGCCGGCAGGCCGTGCCGGCACGCGTGCCGCATCATCCGGCGCTGCATCCGCCGGGTCCGTCGCTCCCAGCGGTCGCGGCGGCGCGCATCGCGAAACGACTCGCCGATGCGGAGCATCCCGACTTCGAGGTTGCCGAGCTTGACTCGCCCGGTGATGCGCAAGACGGGTCCTCCGGTCACGGTCGTCGGCTCGGTCCGCTGCTCGATGTTGCCCAGGATCGACGAGGCTTCGATCTCCACCGTCATCCCCGGCGGTACGATGACCTCGACGTTGCCCATCGTGACTTGGACGTCGATCGTGGTGACGCCGGGCGCGACGCGCGCTTCGCGTAGGTCGAGCACGACGCTCCCGCACACCACACGCGTCACGAGGTGCTGCGGCACCACCCACGGTCCGCGCCGCTCCACCGAGCCCAGGATCACGCGCAGCGGGCGCGCCGGCACGAGCGCCACGCTCGTGGGTACGAGGTCGGCGACCAGCGCGTCGAGGTCTCGCGACGACTCCGCCGAGTGCGCCAGGTCGAGCCGGCGCTCGAGCTCCTCTACCTCGAAGCTATCGCCGGCGAAGCCGACAGAAAGCTGCTGGATGACATGGTCGCGGCGGTCGGCGAGGAGCGTGTCGCTGGTGGGCATGCATCCGTTGTAGCGCTCGCCAGCGCCGGGTTCTGTCGAGAAGAGTTTCGAGATCATGAAGAAACCTTGCAGTCGGTATCACCGCGCCACCGCGCTCGACGCTCCGAAACCAATCATTAGGAAGTTGGACTTCCTAGTTGATGAAAACACGGGTAGCGTGCGGGCCATGAAGCAGCCAGCCGCGCTCATCGCCATGCTGTTCGTTATCGGTTGCGGTACACAACGCAGCGATCCTCCGACGAGCGATGGCCCGACCCACACGTCCGACCCCTTCGCCGCTCAACCCGATACGTCGGAGGGGCTGGTCAATGTCAGCGCCGACCTCGAGGCCGTCCTCGAGCACGGCGCACTGGCGACTGCGTGTGCCGAGTCCGCCGCGGCCCCCGGCGATCGCAAGAAGCGCCTGCTGTGTGGGAAGGCGATGTTCTTCTACGAGTCGTTCGGCACGCCCGGTGTGCCCAAGCCGATCATCACCTGGCTCGTCAACAACTTCCCTGACGACGTCGGGCCGGGCTTTTCGAAGCTCGGAATGGTCTCCGACCCGCATTCGTCGGAGAATCTGCCGCTTGGGTTGCCGCTCGGACCCAGGCTCGGCACCGTCGACACCTTGTCGTTTGGCTGCGCGAGTTGCCACTTCGGTCGGCTTGCCGACGGACGCTACGCGATCGGAGCGGCGAACCTCGCCTACGACTACGGGCGCATGAACCTGATGATGACAGTGTTGCCGGCGCTCGCGATTCCTGGTGCGAACGAAGCAGACCACGATCCCGATGCGCTCGCGATGCTCGCACCGCTCCGCACTCGAATGGCGATGAACAGCTCGATCAAGTCAGCCCTGATCACGGCGCTGCTGCCGCTGATCGCCGGCGGATCGGGGATGCTGCCCGCCTTCGACAAGGCCAACGAGCACTGGTACGCGCGCTGGCGGACCGGGACCATGGACTTCTTCATCCAGCCACTGCCGTTCGATGATCAGGTTCACACGATCTCGAAGATCAGCTCGTTGTGGGCGATTCCCGACGAGTCCGAACGGGCCGCCCAAGGCATCGACTCTGCAATGCTCGGGTGGACCGGCGGGACCGCGAGCCTCCACAACTTCCTGGTCGGCTTCGTCGATCTCGGTGGTGGCAAGATCGCGGACTGGTCAGACGCGCGCCTCGGCCCGCTCGCCGACTACGTCTACTCGTTACGGGCGCCAACGCCGACGCTGATGCCTGCCGCGGAGCAGGTCACGCAGGGGGGAGCGATCTTCGCCACTGCTTGCCTCGAGTGCCACGGCGGTCCTCGTGGCATGGGCAGCACTCTCTACGCCTTCGAGACCATCGGCACCGATGCCGCGATCAAGTGGTGGGCCGACGGCCCCGACCACGATGGTCAGCCGTGTTGCGGCCTGCGCTTCCCGGTTCCTGATCGGGTCACCAACCGGATCAAGTCACCTCGCTTGACGGGGCTGTGGGCGATGGATCGGTTCCTCCACAACGGTGCGCTCGACAGCCTCGAACAGCTGCTCTGCCTCGCGCCGCGGCCGGGGGCGACCGAGACTGCGTTCGGCGATGGTGGTCACACGTTCGGCTGCGAGTTACCCGAGGCCGATCGCGTGGCCTTGGCCGCCTACCTCCGGGCGCACTGACCACGCACGCGCCTGCGCTGCACGCACGGCGCATGCATGTCTGGGCGCCATGCGCAACGTCGCTCTCCTCTCCCATGGCGGCGCGGGATGCGCCGGGCTCGTTCGACTACGCCATACCGGTGACCGATCTAGATCGCCGATGTACGATCACGGGCGTGCGGACCCTCGTCGTGATCATGGGCCTGCTCGCGGCCACGGGATGCGATCGGGTGTTCGGGCTGGAGCGCGCCGACGCAACCGTTCCACCTGCCTGTCCACCTGCGCCCCCCGAGATGTGCGGGTTGACTGACCCCGACGAGGACGGCGATGCGATCCGCAATGCGTGCGACCCATGCCCTCAGCTTGCGGGAGGCGCGAGCAGCACCGACACCGACGGTGACGGCGTGGGGGACGCCTGCGATCCGGCGCCACTCGTGGCCTCCGCTTGCCGCAGTCGATTCTTCTACGGGTTCGAGACGGGGGACGGGTGGATCGATCCGGCCGGATGGAGCTTTGGCGGCGCCGCCAACTCACCGCAGACCACGGGGCTGACGATGCTGCGTTCGAACGAGGCGCACCTGACGGGTCGTGCCACGGTCCGGATCGAGGACGGCATACCGACGGGCGTCGCCGACTCGATCATGGGCGTCGCGATCCTCGCCGATGGCGCTGGCGCCTATGCGTGCGTGATCAACCCAGATACCGGGGGAGCCACGGGCGCCCTCGCGCTCCTCGAGATCCACGCCAGCGCCGAGAACGTACGGGGGCGCAGCAGCAAATTCGGCGTGACTCCCGGCCTCTCCCACGACGTGTGGCTCGAGCTTGCTGCGGATGGGACGCTGGACTGTCGTTCGACCGATGTCGTCAGTGGAACCACGAACGCCAAGCTCTCGATCATCGTGCCTCTACCCGTGATTCCCGCGAGCATCGGCGTCGTGGCTCGGCATTCGACCTCGTCCGTCGAGTACCTCGACTTCGTGCCGTTCTGAGTCGATCGCACGCGGCAAGCTCTGCGCGCGCTCGGCCTCGCCGCTCGCACGTCGTGCTACAGCCCCAGGATGTCGACTGCAGTGACCCTGGCGGATGCGTTCGCGACGATCTCCGAGCACTGGCGACCCAAGGTCGTCGCCACGGCGAATGGTCACGATCTCCGGATCGTGAAGACACAAGGTGTGTTCCCGTGGCATCGCCACGCGGACGCCGACGAGGTGTTCGTGTGCTGGCGCGGCGTGTTTCGGGTCGAGCTTCGTGACCGCGTCGTCGAGCTGCGGCCTGGACAGTTGGTCGTCGTGCCCCGCGGCGTGGAGCATCGAACCGGGAGCGACCAGGAGTGCGAGGTGATGATCTTCGAGCCATCCGAGGTCGTGAACACCGGTGACGCACCGCCGTCCGAGTTCACAGCGCCGCGAACCGTGCTGTGAGACAGATGCTCAGGGAGCGAGCTCGACGGTGCCGAACTGCCGAGCATCGCAGAACGGTGCCGACATCGGGCCGTTGCATCCGCAGGCCGGTGGGCTGCACTTCTCGAACCACACGAGCTCCGAGGTCTGCGTCGTACCGTTGCCGCCCTCGAAGCCGATGTCGAACCCGATGGTGCGTGCGAACGCCGAGGCGCTCAACGTCGTTGGCGTGAGCGCGATCTCGATCCGGAAGGTCGCCTGGGTCATCGCGGCCGCGCTCGTGAAGTCGGTGACCGTGATCAACTGGCCGTTGCGAAACGCTTGCATCCGGTTCGCATGGTCGACGACGATCTGCGCCGCGTCGGGATCGTACTTGGATGACGTGAACACGCCGTCCGCGTCCAGGTAGATCGAGATCGAGTTGTTCCGAAACACGGCCGGAGGTGGCTCGTCGCCGAGTGGCAGCACGCCCATCACCTCGGCGGCGATGTACACGCGAGCGGCATCGTGCGCGACGGAGAACCGTCCCGTCGGAAAACTCCCCGCGGCACCGAGATCGCGAATGATCGCGGTGTTGGTGTCGAGTGTGACGAAGCATGTCGGCCAGTCGGCGAGGTCGCCATCGACCACGATGGGCATCGTCAGCGGCGGGGCGGCGAGCGCGCCTGGCGCCGTCACGATCGGCAGACACTTCGCGGCATCGGGCCCCGCGTCGAAAGGATGCCTCACACACACACCTTGCGAGCACACGAGTGGGCTCGGACAGGTCAGGTTCGCCGTGCACGCGAAGCCCTCCGGAGGCGTCGGCCCGTAGCAGCCACAACACACGACGAGGACCGCCAACCGTCCTTGCACGCGAACATCGTCTCACGCCGCTGAGAGCGGTCGCGGACGAATGTGTGTGGGAGCTGCGGCGACAAGCCAGCGCCCCACGTCGACGGCGGGCACAGCCACAGACCTAGCGTTGGGGCGCGGCGATCCGGAGCCGCTCGACGAGGAGCACGTGGGGCACGGTCAGCGCGGCGAGCGCGACGAACACGACCTGCACGGCGCGAGTGGTCGTGGACGCGTCAGGCAACAACCGCCAGCCCACGCCGAGGGCGACGCTGGTGGTCAGAACCGGCAACGCGGCCGCGCGTCCGAGCGAACGCCAGGTCACGTGGTCCCAGCTCCCCTTGAGTCGCAACACGTGGCGGGTGCTGTGCATGAAGCAGAAGAAGATCGTGAAGGACCACAACGGGGGCGCGCACACGGCCAGCACAGCGAGCGCCACCAGCTCGCGGCTGGCCGCCGCGTCACGACGGGCATGGCGGACGGCGACGAAGATCGCGGCGAGCAGCCAGGGAACGGCCAGCCAGCGAAGGGCCGCCGCGGACGTCGCCGCCGCCGTCGCGGGCATCAGCGTGGCGAGGAGGCGGGCAACCTCGGATGAGAACGCCAGCGCCGGCAACACGATGATCAGTCCGCCGTAGACGACCCGGAACGACCTCGGTACGTCGCCATCCGGATCACCCGAGAAGTGATACGCCGATACGACCGCGAAGCCGCCGACGAACCCGGACGGCCACACGTGCCAGACAACGATCGCGACCGCGGCCAGCACGACGTACGCCAGGACGAAGCCTGACCACGCGGCGGCGGAGCGCAACCGGTACAGGTGATGCGCGGCCACCGGGTCGAGCGCGCCGTGCGGGACCCCGCACACCAGGATGAGCATCAGAAGACCGAGTGTCTCGGCACCGGGTGTGGACGCCGGCGAACCCATCGTCGCGAGCACGGTGAGAGCGGCGACGACCGTGAAGGCCACGCCCTGGCTCCGTGTCGTTCGCCGCGGCGTGCTCCACGGCCGAGCGAGCGCCGGCTCAATGCCGATGGTCACGACCGGTTGCCACGCCACCACGGGCACTCCTCTCCAGCGCGCGGCCCTCGCCGTATAACCACGTCGCGGTGAGCAGGAGTGCTCCGCCCGTCACCAGGAAACCACGCACCGTGATGAAGGGTAGTGACACATCGGCCACAGCGATCGAGAGGGCGAGTGCGGCCGAGATCACCGCAAGAGCTATCACGACACGTGCGCTGGTCGTGTAATGACTCCGCGCTTCGGCCAGCCGACTCGTCGACACGGTCAGCCCACCCGCGCTGCTTGCGCGGCCACGAGGTCGCCGTGGAGCGACTCGCCTGCGGAATCCATCTTCTTCCGCGCGATCGAGTAGATCAGGAACCCGTAGCCGCACTTGGCCAGAATGTCGGCGATCGAGTAGCCGACCTGCAGGCCCACGGTTGCGGACGCGCCGCTGATGTTGAACAGGGGCATGGCGTACGCGATGGGGTAGAAACCCCAGGTCGCGAGCAGGACCCAGCGGGTCACCCCCAGTCGATCGCGCACCTCCGCGCTCTCGGTCGCGGCTGCACGTGCCAGCTCGACCCAGAGGACGTAGAGAATGTACGCAAACGGGATCGTGCTGAGGATGGCCCAGAACACGCGCATGCCCGACGAGCCGGCGATCTCACCCGGATAACCAAGACCGATCATGAGCACCGCGGCGATGACGAGCTTTGCCATCATCTTGCCGCGCAGTGCGGGGGCAAGGGCAAGTACCGCGATCAGCTCGGCGACGAGGAGCGGCACGGTGAGGAGCCAATCGACATACCGGTACGCGTCGTTGAACGGGGTGCCGGTTGGCTGGTAGACGCCGGCGACGAGGTGGTAGGCACTCTCCCAGCTGTTGAAGATCCGGATGTAGTGATACCCGGCAATCGCCACGACCAGCGAAGACAGGATCATCGCCGGTCGATAGCGCGGATGAAGTTGTCCGCGAGACAGCACGAAGAACACGAACGAGGCGAGCATTGCGGCGATCGTCAGACTCAACATGTTGTAGACGAGTGCATGCTCATCGAGTGACAGCGTGGGCAGCTGCGACATGACCTGTTTCCTTCGCGCGGAGGGAAGCGTCCGCGGCTGACTGGTTGACGTCGCTCGGCGACAACGAGTTTCACGACGCGTCCCCGCTGTGGCGATCGGCCGCAGGGCTCCGGTGAACGAATTGGCCTGCGGGAGGATGTTGCTTACATCTCACTGCGGCCGCACACCCCGAGGGGCCTCCCGGACCACCTGCGGCAATCGCTCACGCGGATGAAACGAACCAGCTGCGCCCGTACTCATAGCGACGTGGACCACCCGGCACCAGAGGTGTAAGCCCTGACGACCGAGCTCGCATCGTTCCCACCGGGCGGAGTCGCCGTGGTGGTGGGCGCCTCGGGCGACATCGGCGCGGCGCTTGTCGAATCCCTGAGCGGCCGTTCGATGTTCGCGGCGGCCATCGGGTTGTCGCGGCCTGCAGTCGAGCTACACGATGAGGGCACGATCGCGGCGAGCGCCGCGCAGGTCGCTGTGCAAGGTACAGCTAGCCCTGCGGCAGGATCACCGTGTCGATCACGTGGATCACGCCGTTCGTGCAGGCAATGTCGGCGGCAACCACCTTCGCGCCGTTGACGGTGACGCCCGCGGTGCCATCGACGTGAAGCGCCTCACCTTGAACCGATGCGGGCGAGAGCTTCTTGCCCGCAACGTCGGCGGCCATGACCTTTCCGGCGAGCACATGGAACGTGAGAATCGCCGCGAGCTTGGCCTTGTTCTCGGGCTTGATCAGCGACTCGACCGTACCGGCAGGAAGTTTCGCGAATGCCTCATCGCTGGGCGCAAACACGGTGAACGGACCGGTGCTCTTGAGGGTGTCGCCAAGGCCGGCTGCCGTGACGGCGGCGACCAGCGTGTTGAAGGTTCCAGCCGAAATGGCCGTATCGACGATATCGTGAAGGGTTGACATGTCCGTTGGAAGCCTGACGCCGGATCACGATACGAACATTCGACATCGGCGAAGCGTCCGAATCAGGACGGCCGAGATCGACGGACCGCGTCCTCGCGCGCTGTTTGATCCTCGTTGGAAATCGCCCGTACGGCGAAGATCACGATCGAGACCGCGAACACTCCGAGGAGGAAGATCGACCCGGTCACCGCGGGCCTGGCTTTCCCGCGAGCAGAAGCCCTCCCAGCGACAGGATCGAAGGTACCCAGATCCCGACGAACAGTCCTTCGTCCCTGTAGCCGCCAAACCACAAGGACACCGACGCCACGAACGAAACGCCCGCCGCCAGGCAGAACAGGAGCTGGCTCTTGCGCAACGTCGACGTCTTGGCAGTCGCTCCCGCAACCAGGTTGTTTGCCACCATGACGGTAGGATGGCCTCGACGATGCGAAAGATACGCGCTCACGAGAATGCCGCCCGCCGACCGCGAACATTGTCGGGCCGTGGCCCACGCCCGTGATTCGCGCTTTCACATGATCGTGGGTATCGTCGCGGCCGGGTTCGACGTTCGCCTGTGTGACGTTCCCGGCTACCTGCATCATCGCCCTGCTCGGCCTGGCGGCCCGGCGGCCTGCGGACGGATCGGCTTCGATCCCACCACGGGCGCGGATGGGCAACCGCCGGTCAGTCCTTCCGGCACCGCGAGTCGAGCCGGTGATCGGGCTCCGGTGTCATCGGACCAGTGCCGCCGTACCGAGCGCGTTGCTCGCTCGTGATCGTACGAGTTGCAGCGATCGCACGCATGGTCTCGGTCCCCGCGTTCGCCGACCGGTCGTACGTGCCGGTGTCCACCAGGTAGAGCCCGAACGTTGGCGTGAAGCCTTCGGCCCATTCGAAGTTGTCGGTGAGACTCCAGTGGTAGTAGCCACGGACATCGACCCCGTGGTCTCTCGCGCGCGCCACCGCTTCCAGCACGCGCACGATGTTCTCGGATCGCCGCGCGGCGAGCTTGGTAGCGATCCCCGCCTCGCTCACGACCAGCGGGAGGTCCGGATAGCGCTCCGAATAGGCGACGAGGATATCGTAGATGCCATCCGCCCAGCCCTCGTAGCCCATCGCCGGGACGCAATAGGTCGGTTGTGAGGCGGTCAGGCAAGCGCCCATGTCGAGTCCGCCGAAGCACGGTGTGAAGGCGAGCGGTGCCGGCAAGAGCGGGGTCTTCCCGGTGACACCGGCACGGAAGTAGTACTGCACTCCGAGCCAGTCGAGCTTTCCTCGCCACTCGGGGTGTGGCTCGTCGAACGTGCCGTCGAGGTTCGCATCGAACATCCCGCGGCGCACCGCATCGACGAACGTGTAGTGATAGAGCTGGACGAGCCGAGCGCGCGCCGCGACGTCCTCTGGATCCTCCGACGGCGCGCCATCCCGGGCGGGGCGCCAGTCGGCGACGGAGAGCGACAGCCCGATCGAGGCCGCGACACCGTCGCCATCAGCGTCGACCGTATCGTTCGCTCGGATCGCGTCGTAGATCGCCACGTGCGCGGCGATGTAGTCGCGGAGCACGGCGGCGTAGTGATCCGGAGAGAAATTGAGCCCTCCCGGCGGGAACACGCCGAGGGCGTACGCGGCGAGCAGATAGTTGATCGGCTCGTTCACCGTCCCCCAGTCGTCGACGAGATCACCGAAGCGCTTCGCGAGCAACGCCGCGTGCTGACCGAGCTCGGAGACGATCATCGCTCCGCCCGCCGAGCCGAAACCGCACAGGTTGGCGGCGGTCGGCCCGTTCGGGCAGCCGATCGCACGAGGATCGGCGACCCACACCGGATTCGAGAAGTGATGCACGGTGACGAGCGGGTGAATCCCTCGCGCGCGCAACGCTTCGAGCTCGGCGCGATAATGGGCGAGCGCTGCCTCGTCGATCTGATCCTTGACGGGCTCGATGCGCGCCCACTCCATCGAGAACCGATAGCTGTCGACGCCGAGGTCACTGACGAGCTGGACATCCTCGAGAGAACGGCTGTACCCGCGCGCTGCATCCCCGACGAACGGCGACTTGGCCAGTCCCGTGGGCGACGTCCACAGATACCAGTCGGTCGCCGTGTTGCCCTCCTCGATCTGCGTCGCGGCACTTGCGACCCCGAGGCGAAAGCTGCCCTTTCCCGACGGCAGCGAAAGCGGGCCGAACGTACCTAGCTCGATCGACGGACCGCCCGCCGTCGGTGCCGTATCGTCTCCGCATCCTGCGAGGATGGCGATTGTGAGGAACCACGGGCGCACGGCGCATCGTAGCCCGATTGGACCCGCCACGTTCGGCAGCGCGAAACCGCGCGACTCACGTCGGCTCGTTCGCATCGACAACCCGCGCGATCCGCCGGTCGGGAACCAGCCCGACGATCGCCATCAGCACGTAGACCCCGATCGCGATCCAGCGGGCGACGAACGCCACTCGAACGCGGTCGGCAGTCCGAACCGCGCGATCGCCGTGTTCGACTACGCTGCGACGACGAGCCAGCCGACGGGAGTCGTCGAGACCTCGGCACTCCGCGCGGTCGTATCGGTGGGCATCACCATCCCGCTCAGCGATCGGCTACGTCGGCGAGACATCCACGATCCGCTTCTGGATCGCGAGCCGCGGGTGCGGCGGCACCAGCAGGCTTCCCACGGATGTCAGGAAGAACGTCTGCACCGTCGCCCAGTCCGTACGCCCTTCGCCGGGCAGCTTTGCCTCGCGGTCGGCGTCGTCGAAATAGGTCATCGCGCGAAGAAGCAGGCTCTCGTTGACGTCCTGCGCATAGACCACGCGGATCGCACGCAGAGCTTCGATGATCCCGAGCTGGTGATGTTGCAGCGTGACGTAGAGATCGAAGAAGTCGCGGCGGGTACCGCGATCGAGGATGGCGTGGAGCTTGGTTGCAAGCAGCCCCATGACGTCGAGCCGGCGGTTGGAGACGTATGGAGCGAGGAACGGGAGGACGAAGATCGAGACGTCGATCCCGTTCCATCGCAGGTGCGCCGTGTCGGAGGACCGCTCCGTCAGCTCCACCGTCCCGGTCCGCCGCAGTTGAGCGATCAGATCGTCGAGGCCTGCGGGCTCGACCACACCAAAGTCGACATCGTGGCTGGGTCGATACGGGCAAAAGCAGCGGACGGCCTGGCCTCCGATCACGAACCAGATCGGGAGCTCGTCTACCGCGCGAGCCAGGGCGCTTGGCATCACGCGATCGGGTGACAGCGTCGCTTCGGTCACGGGATCCCGCGCCGGCGCATCACCGCGCGAAGCAGACCGATCGTACGCGGTCGCCAGCCGCGCATCCGGTTCGCCTGATGGAGATCGATCCACGGCAATCCGGCGGCAAAGCACGCGGCGCGGTTATCGCCGTACTGGAACGCATAGAACGCGAGCTGGTGTCCAGGAACCGAATCGTTCGGGTCGAGGTTGTAGAGCGCATCACGCACGTACCCCGGCAGCTCTGCGATCGAGTAGTGGTGATCCGGACATCGATCGATGAAGTTGTAGATGGTCGCGCGCGACGGTGCGCGAAGCTGGTGACGATCGCAGAATCGCAGCAACTTTTCGCGCACGACGGCAAGCCGCGGCCGCTCCGTGCCGTGGAGCAGGCGAACCATCTCCGATTCGACCCTGCCGTCGAGCCGCATCGTCCCAGCATCCGAGCGCGACCGTCCCGCCCCGGAGAACCGCAATTCTGCGTTTTTAATCGACTTGGTCAGGTCAAATGTGGACACCTACCAACTAATTCTAGACGGTAGGCGCTTGATGTCAAGACGCAGAATGTCCGCTCGGCCGCCTGGCATTTGCGTCACTCCGGAATATCGGCGACGTGCGGGACCTGGTTGAGCTCGACGGGCTTCCGTTTGCGAGTCGTGCGGATATTCACCAGCTCGACGAACACGCTGAACCCCATCGCACCATAGACGTACCCCTTGGGGATGTGTGCCCCAAAGCCCTCGGCCACCAGCACCAGACCGATCATCAACAGGAACGACAACGCGAGCACCTTGACCGATGGATGGCGTTCCACGAACGCACTGATGCCGCGGCCGAGCACCAGCATCACGATCAGCGCGATCACGTTGGCAGCGACCATCACCGCGACGTAGTCGGTCATGCCGACCGCCGTGATCACGCTGTCGATCGAGAACACCATGTCGAGCAGCATGATCTGCGCGATGACCATGCCGAACGTCGCTGCGGCCTTCGCGGCGGTCGCGCCGGCTTCCTCGGCGGCTTCGAGCTTGTGATGGATCTCCTTGGTCGCCTTGAACAGCAAGAACACGCCTCCTCCAAGGAGAATCAGCGACTTGCCGGAGAAGCCCTTGCCCGCGATCTCGAACAACGGTTGGTCGAGCTTCACGATCCACGAGATCATCGCGAGCAGACCCAAGCGCGACACGAATGCGCCCGCGAGCCCTACCCTCCGCGCCCGTTCGCGCTCGGCGAGCGGCAATCGCCCCGCCAGGATCGCAATGAAGATGATGTTGTCGACGCCAAGAATGATCTCGAGAGTGGCGAGCGTCGCGAGGCTCAGCCACGCCTCGCTCGAGGACAGCAGCTCGATCATGGGCTATCGTAGCCGCTATTCGCGGCGCAGCGACAGCAGCAGCTGCAACACGTACCAGAACATCGTCGCGACGGTCGAGAACAGCATCAACGCAGCCGCGACGTATGCGGTCGGGGGGAACCGGCTCGCCAGCAGGCTCGTCTGGTAGAGGATGTACCCCGCCATCAGGACGATCATCGCGCCGCAGAACACCGCGCCGAGGCTGAACCCGAAGAGCGCCGACGCGAGGATCACTCCGAAGGCGGCAAACGCACCGATGACGAGCGCGCCGCGGAGGAACGAGAAGTCCCGCTTCGTCAGGAACACGGTCAGCGAGAGTCCGATGAAGATCGCCAGCGTGATCGTCGTCGCCTGCGCGATCAGGGACATGGCGTCGACGGCGCCGACCTTGATGATCACCACCCACAGCAGCGGCTGCAACAGCAGGCCCTGGGCCACCACCGCGACGAGGAGGCCGAGGTACTGGAGGGCGCGCGAGCCCTCCGACCAGGCCAGACGCTCGGCCAGGTAGCCGACGCCCATGAACAGGCCGAGCACGAGGAGCCAGTTCCACGTCCCGCTGAACGCCCAGCGCGACATCGCGAGGCTGGTCTCGGGGGCGAACCGCATCATCCCGCCCGCGATCAACGCGAGCGCGACCAACGCGACACCGAGGTGGGCGTAGGTCCGGCGAAGAAACGACATGCGATCGCTGACGCCGAGCGTCGCGGTCGCGCCGTGGATCGAACGGGGGAACGTCGCGGTTCGCATGAGAAACCTCCTGCTGTGGGTGCCTGTTCACAGCGTGAGGCGCTGCGAGGCGTTCACAATCTCGAAGATCCCAACCAACACTTCGGTCTGATCGAACCATCGCGTCTCGACCGATAGTTCGAGGAAACCGCGACCGATGCTGAAGATTTCGAGATGGTCGAAGCGTTGCCGCGTGGCAATGGCGAGGGAGGAGGTTTCGCATGACACTCGGCATTCGCATCTCGGGATCGCAACGTTCGCGCGGGCGCGAGTCCACCTCGGATGGAGGCTCGTCGTGAAGGAGATCCAGACGCTGATCAGCCTGGAGCCCAACGAGGACCCCATCGTGAGCTGTTACCTGGCTCGCGAGCCGGCGGCCGAGGCGCCGAGCCCGGCGTTCGAGGACCGGGTGCGCGAGCTCGCCCTCTCCCCAACGCATCGAGCGTACGCTGCGTTCCCGCGACGGCCAGACCGTCACGCCACATCGCCCCACGCGGGCAGCATCACGTTCTCGAGCGCCGTGAACGCCGGGAGCAGGTGGTGAAACTGGAACACGAACCCGAGCGCGCGCGCGCGCAGGGCGGTGAGGGCACGCTCGCCGAGGTCTCCGGTGGTCTGGCCGGCGACGACGACACGCCCCGCGGTCGGACGGTCGAGCAAGCCGTAGCTGACCTTTGCGTCGAACAGCTGCTGCGGATAGGCGTCCGGCGAGGCTCGCGCGACCTGGCCGAGACCGCGCTGCGCCTCGGCCTGCAGCAGGGCCGTCAGCGCCACCCGCGAGTCGGCTCCCATCGGGGCTGCCGCGACCTGCTGCGCATGTGCCGCGGTGTTCTAGCTGGCCATTGCGCCGGCCGAGCACGGCCGTCAGCGACGGCCGCGATCCAACGATCGCGGCCGAGTCTCACTGGGCAGATCGGGGATAGCGTAGCGTGCACCCGACGCCGCCGAGCATGGAGAGCTGGTCGTGGTGGCTGACGCGCTCGAAGCCGCAGCCGGTCCGCTCGGCGACGCGGACGAGGTGCTCGCGAAGATCGACGCTCTCCACCGGCGCTCCACACTCAACGCACGGTTCGGGTCGCCGCCCCGGGGCCAGGGTCGTGACGGCTTCACACACCGAGCAGATCGAGCCACGCCCTGGGGCATACGAATCCGTCATCACGAGCAGATCGCCTTGGCCGCGTACGAGCGCTTCGATCGTCGGGACCGTACCGATCTCGGCCATGTCACCGCGCCGGACCTCCCGACACAAGGTGTCCGCAGCGTCGAGGGACTCCTGCTGTTCGTGGTCGATAAACCGCTCCAACGCGGCTTGCACGACGTCGGCAGGATCGGCCGCAGCGGACGGAAGGAGGTCGACGAGCTTCGCGCGTAGCCGGTCTGGAAGGCGATCGCGGATGCGCGCCGTGAGTCGTGGATTCCCGGCAAGGATCAGGTGACTGTGACCGCTGGAGGTCACGAGCCGATCGAGGATCTCGAGCTTCTCTGTGAGGAATCGATCCGCTCGATCGCGGCGATGGTTCTGATAGTGCTGGCGGCTCCATTGCTGGCGCAGCTCCGCTGGCAACGGCGGGGCCGTGGTCCAGATCTCGCGCGTCACCGCGCCGAGGTCCACTTCGAGGATCCTCGCCGAGCCTTCCGTCGAGATCACCACGATGAAGCGATGGAACGTGTCCTTGAGCTCGACCAGTGGGTAGATCACGGGGGTTGACTCGAGGACCAACAGGGTCGGCAGCGGCACGCGGAACTCGAGCGCTTGAAAGAACCCGGAGTCGACGCTGCTCGCGAACACCGCCATGCCGCGGGTCCGTGGTGCGTGCAGCTCCAGCTGCGCGAAGATCCGCGCCATCGCGAGGTCGAGCTCGTTGTGCCGGTGATTCGGAAGGGTCGCCCGGATCGCACGAGCGCGGCGCGCGATCACGTCGCCCCGCGACAGCCCGTGCTCGAACGAGGTGTAGCAGCTGAGGATCATCGACCCGGACGCGCCCATCGTTGCCAGCTGGCGCAGATGTCTGCGCAGCGACGTCAAGTCGACTGCGTTGCCATCGACGAGTCCTTCACCAGCAGGGGACTCAATCTCCACAGCCAAGCTCCTCGTTCGGCGCTCGGGGCATCGCCCGCGGCCGCGGGCGGGGTATCGGTCTGCGACGCGGACGCACCTCGTACAAACGATCCAACCAGGCCATCAACGCTAGCAACATGACGCACCTCCTCGGTTGTCATGTGTAGGTCGTCTCCGCCGTCACGACACTCACCATTGTCGAGCGCCACGCTTCGATAAACCGAGAGTTCGCGATTCGGTTGCACCGGGCCATCATCATCATGGCGAGCGAGCTCCACGCCATCATCCCGAGCACGCCGGCCATCGGGCTCGGGTAGTACGCATCGTGCGGATCGAAGTTGGTTACGTCACCGGTCAGACCGACGTCTCCGTCGGACTCATTAGCTTGGTCGCGCCTCGCGTGGCCGCCAGCGAGGCGATCACGCCGCTGCCGAGTGCCATCGCTCCTGTCGCTCGGAACGTTTAACGTCAACGCTGCGAGCTTTTCGAAGTGATGTGTCGGCCTGATGTTTCGGGTCCGCCTGGGTTCGGAGCCGTTGACCTTCGGTTCGGGTCACGCATAGTTCTCCCGCATGGCCTGGCTCAACTACTACGCGATCTCTGCCGAACGCCGGATCACCCACCCCGCCGTGGTCGAGATTCGCGCTGCCGCGCGTTCGAAGCTGTTCTCGTAGCTCGCCGACGCACCTGCCTGCCATCAGGGGGCGGGCAGCAACACCTTGTCGATGACGTGGATCACCCCGTTCGACGTCAGCGTGTCTGTGCCGATGATCTTCGCCTTGCGACCACGTGCATCCGTGATGCTGAGCGTCGCATCGACGGTCACCGTGCCCGTCTGCACCATCGAGATCGGAGCACCGACCGGAACCTCCGCCTTGAACACCCGCGCCGCGACGACGTGATAGGTGAGCACTTTGACGAGCAGGGGCTTGTTCGCGAGCAGCTGCGCCTTCGTGACGTTGAGCTCGGTCAACAGCGCCGCGAATGCAGCATCGGTCGGCGCGAACACCGTGAACGGCCCCGCCCCCGACAGCGTCGTCGCGAGATCCGCGGCCACGACCGCCTCGACCAGGATCGTGAACTCGGCCGGGTTCTTCGCGGCGAACGCCTGCGCGGTCTGCACGATGTTCTTGTCGGCCGGCAGGATCACCTTGTCGATCAGGTGAACGACTCCATTGCTGGCGCCGATGTCCGTCGCGGTGATGTTCGCGGTGCGGTTGCGTCCATCCGTGATGATGGGCGGCGCACCGGTGTCGATCTTGAATACGCTGCCCTCGGCGCTCGTGATCGGCTTGCCAAACGGGATCGCGGCAGCGCCCACTTCGCTGGTGAGCACGTGGTACTTGAGCACGCTGCGCAGGAGCGGCTTGTTGGCCGCGGTCAGCAGATCCGCACCGGTGGCGCCGGCAGTACCCGTGAGCTCCACCGCGAGGGCATCGAACGCCGCGTTGGTCGGTGCGAACACCGTGAGGGTACCGGGGTTCGCCAGCAGGTCGACGAGATCACCGTTGTCGCTCGCGAACTGGACCGCCGCGACGAGGGTGGACAGCGCCGGCGTGTTCTGCGCGGTCTCGACGATCGAGAGAGGACCGGGGACAGGAGCCGGGTCGTCATCGGTGCACGCGGTGAACAGAGATGCGGCAGCGAGCAGGGAGAGCGTGGTCATAAGCTTGGTCATGGCGTGATCCTTCCTGGTGGGAGACTGGAGCGGCTTCGAGGGTTGTCGCGGGCTCGGAGTTACGGACACCGCCCGAGGCAACACTTCGAAAATCTCGCGGCCTCGTTCCCGGATCTCGGGAGTCTGAAGCTCGTAGTCGGCGACTCGCCTTGCGAAGCGCTTGCTTCGGCTGGGCAGCCGCGACCCGTTGACGATCCGCGCGATCCGATGGCGGGTCGGTCATGGTCGAATCCGTTCTCGGAACGGGCAGGACGTTCACGATCCTGCTTCACCGGCGGATCTAACTCAGCCCGCTGAAAGGGTTCTCCGCCCGGCGCGGCGCGCGGTCGACTTGGCTGCGGTTTCGCGCGAGGATCCCGAGATGCGCCTCCCCTTCGCCGCGCTCGTCCTCGTCATGCTGACCTCGGCCGCCTCCGCAGATGAGTTCGGCGGCTGGCATTTCACGGTGCCGCAGGGCTACACAGCTTCGGCGACGGCCCACGCCTTCGCGTTTCAGAAGGTCACGCCGCCGACGTTCTGTCTGATGGTCCTGTATCCCGTGCGTACAAAGACGCAGCCGCTGGCTACGGAAGCTTCTGCCGAGTGGAAGACGTACGTCGAGGGCACGCTCAAGGCCAGCGGGGTGAAGCACCACGGCGATGGCACCACGAAGAGCTCGCTCGCGTTCTATGCGACCGCCGGGACGATCGAGAACGAAGGCAGCAAGCTCTCGGCGATCCTCTATACCGTCGCGACGGGGCGCAGCGTCAGTAGCGTGCTGCTGACGTCGAACAGCTTCGACACGATCACCGCGTGCCGCCCGTCGCTGTCCGTGTTGCTCGATTCCCTGTCGCTGGCGCCCGCGCAAACACCGTCGCCGGCGCCCGCTCCGGCAGCCGGCGAGCCCGCGGCACCGACCAGCGCCATCGCGGGCCGGTGGGCGACCAGCAGCGCGTCGGACTCGGGCAGCTGGGGCTCCGTGAAACGGCAGTACACGTTCGCCGCCGACGGCACCTACCGGTTCTACAGCGAGGCCTGGGGAGGCAAGTACAACTCCAAGCTGTACCGCCTGATCTCCGAGAGCGGCACGTACGCGATCTCGGGCGACAAGGTGACGATCGCGCCGACGAAGACGAGCGGCGTCGAGAAGGCCGACGCGAAGACCACGGCGTTCAAGGTCACGGTCGAGAAGATGACGTACGCGTGGCAGCGGTACTACTTCGAAGGCATCCAGGAATGGAACCTCGTCCTGACCCCGTCGGCCAAGACCGCGCGCGATGGAGAGTTCGCCAGCAACGATCAGTTTCCGTCGTCGTACATGTACAGCAACAAGTACGCCCCGGAATGGACGAACCCTCCCTGACCGGCTGCACGGTCCGTCGCACACCTCCTCGTCCGTGTCATGTACGTGTGCCAGGGTGGCCTCGTGACCAGCGCCCCCGAGCTTCGCCCGTATCAGCGAGAGGCGATCGATGCCGTGCTCGCCGCGCGGCGCGCCGGCACGAAGCGCATGGTGGTGTGCCTTCCCACGGGCGCGGGCAAGACGGTGATCTTCTCGCACCTCGCGCGTCTCGCGAGGAAGCAGGTGCTCGTGCTCGCTCACCGCGAGGAGCTGCTCGGGCAGGCGAAGGACAAGCTCGAGCGCGCGCTCGAAGGCACCCGCGTGGTCGCCCTCGAACGCGGCAGCGAGCGCGCCGCCGCCGACGCGCACGTGCTGGTCGCGTCGCTGCGATCGCTGCACGAGGACCGGCTCGCCCGCCTGCTCGAAGGGCGCGACCTCGGGCTCGTGATCTACGACGAGTGCCACCACGCCGCCGCCGATGACAACCTGCGCGTCCTGCGCCAGCTCGGCGCGTTCGAGCGCGCGTGGGAGGGCACGCTGCTCGGCTTCACTGCGACCACGGCACGCGGCGACGGCAAGGGGCTCGACCAGGTGTTCGAGCGCATCGTCTACACGAAGACGCTCCCCGACCTCGTCGACGCGGGCTACCTCGCGCAGCTGAAGGGCTTCCGGATCAACACCGCGGCAGATCTGACGCGCATCACCTCCGGCGGGGTGGACTTTCCCGACGAGGCTCTCGCCGAGGCGATCGACATCGAAGAGCGCAACGCGCTGGTCGCCCGCTCGATCCAGGAGCTCGCGCGCGATCGGCGGACGATCGCGTTCTGCGTCACCGTGAATCACGCGCGGAACCTGTCGCGCGCGCTCAACGCGGTCGGCGTGCCCGCGGGCATCGTCCACGGCGCGATGGCCGCCGTCGATCGCGCGAAGGCGCTCGCCGAGTTCCGCGCCGGGCGGATCCAGGTGATCGCGAACGTCGCCGTGCTCACCGAAGGCTTCGACGATCCGGGCGTGTCGTGCATCGCGATGGCGCGGCCCACCCGCTCGGAGGGTCTGTACGCGCAGTGCGTCGGGCGCGGCACGCGGCTCGCCGAGGGCAAGCGAGACTGCTTGATCCTCGACTTCGTCGACCTCTCGAACCTGAGCCTGTGCTCGCTGCCGTCGCTGTTCGGCTGCCCGCGCGACCTGGATCTTCTCGGCGGCGATGTCGGCGAGGCGCGGCGCGCCTGGCTGCAGCTGATGCTCGATCACGCGGACTTCGAGCTCGAGGCGGGTGCGGTGACGCTGCGCGAGATCCAGGACCGCGCGGCGAGCTTCGATCCGCTGACCCTGGAGCCGAACCTCGAGGTTCGCGCGATCTCTGCGAACGCGTGGTTCTCTCTCGGCCGCCACGGCGTGGGT
>JBBRBG010000095.1:0-34326 GCA_038206055.1 Haliangiales bacterium | reverse complement strand
CGATGATCAAGCTCTCGACCGACAAAGAATCGCCCCCGCCGCCCGGCCTGGATGGCGATATCCCGCTCGACATCCCGGCCAACGGATCGCTCAGCGGTCTGTTCACCGAGGACAACCTGCGCGAGGCCGCGATCGATCTCGATCAGATCACGCGCGGCAGGGTGAACCCGTTCCGCGCGACCCTGACCGTCAGCAAGAACATCGACATGTTCGCCCAGCTCGAGCCGCTGAAGTTCGACAAGGACGGCAGGCCGCTACCGCAGGCCACCACGGGCGTCGTCTTCCCACGCGATGCGATCCCCGCGATCCTCGAGGCCGACCTGGTGTTCAAGCCGGACCGCCACATGACGCTCGAGTACACGGTTCGGGTACGCGATATCCGCGGCGACATGCTCCCCCCCAAGTTGCTCTCGGCGCCGACGGGCGACCTCGAGCCGTTCACGCCGGCCGACTTCACGATCATGGCCATGGCCACGCCCTGACCTGCGGACTTCGGCTACGATTGCCGGAGGGATGGGTCGCCTAGCAGTCGTCTCGTGCGCGCTCGCGATGCTCTGCGGAGTTGCTGACGCCCGCCCGGCCTCGAAGGGCTGGTTCGCGGAGGGTGGCCTCGGCGCAGTCAGCTTCCTCCCTCCGCGCGCCTCCAGTGCCGCTGCGATCGGCCCTGGGCTCGGCGTGCGACTCGGGCACGACGTGTTCTCGTGGTTCTCGATCGGCATCCAGGTCGCGGCCTCGAGCCACGAGGCCACGGTGCCGGCACCTCCCGAGGGCGAGTGGTTCCAGCTCTACCGCGGTGCGGGCGATGCGCGCCTGACCGGTCGATTCGATCGCCTCGCGCTGTTCGCCGAGGGCGGTGTCGGCGTCACGATGATCTCGTCGAACGTGCTCGGCAAGGTGATGATCACCGAGCCCGGCGAGAAGTACTCGATCCTGTTCCAGGTTGGCGCCGGCTTCGAGTATCAGCTCGAGAACCGGCACTACTCGGTCGGGCTTGGCGTCGATGGCTTCACCGCGCCGCAGTTCGAGAAGCTGCGCGCCCTCGATAGCCGTGCCTTCCTTCGTTACACGTACTGACTATCGCAGCGCTTTTCTGCCGTTCCCGATCAGCTCGACCAGAACCCGTCGAAACGGGGCCTTGGCGTCGAGCATGCCGATCACGGCCGCCGCCCCGAGCCGCTGGCGCCACAACATCAGGACCTTGGCTGGGAGCGCGAGGCCGCCGGTGGCCATCACGCGCCCGGTCGCGCTCGCGAGATCGGTCGCGAACGACGCCGACCAGTGGAAGTCACCGTGCGTGGTGATCGGCGCGGCCAGCGCGCGCTCCCAGTCGCGGTAGGCGGTGGAGGCGAGCAAGTCGGGGCGCTTGAGCAGGCCGGCGCGAGAGACGCCCATGCGGAACCGCTCCGCCGCCGAGGCGTTGTCGTCGTCGAGCAGCCCCCAGAAGATCTCCCGATCGGCGTCGCGCACCTCGTCGCCGACCGCGAACGCGCAGCCGAAGTCGAGGCACCACAGGTGGATCGCGCCATCGGGCTGTTCGTCGACGAGGAAGTTGCCGGGGTTTGGATCCGCGTTGAGCAGGCCGTGCGCGAGCGGGCTGCCCCACGCGACCTCGAAGATCGCGAGTGCAGCGGCGCGGCGCACGTCGGGAGAGCCCGCACCGGCGGCCTCGATCACGGTCTTGCCCTTCGCGCGCGTCATCGTCAGCACGCGCGCCGACGACAGCTCGGGGAACGTGCGCGGGAACCGCAGCACGCGATGATCCTTCCACGCCTCGGCGAACTGGTTCATCGCGGCCGCCTCGGCGAGGTAGTCGAGCTCGCCGCGCACCGCATCGCCGAGCGCCGTCAGCGCGCCTGCGTCGAGCGATCGACCGACCTCGGAGCCCGCGAGCTTGCGGAGGAAGCCGCCGTCGTCGAGATCCGCGCGTAGTGAGTCGGCGACCCCGGGGTACTGGACCTTGACCACGACGTCGGTGCCATCGAACAGCGTCGCCGCGTGCACCTGCCCGAGCGATGCTGACGCGAGCGGTGCGGTCTCCCACGACTTGAACAACGCCTGCGGTGACCGGCCCAGGTCCTCCTCGATCACGCGCGAGATCGCGCCGGCGGAGACCGCGGGTGCGTGATCCCACAACCCACCGAGCACCGCACGCGCGGACGCGGTGGCGCCGCTGCGACCGCCGAGGGTGGCGCCCGGATCGTACGCGGCGAGCTGCGCGACCTTCGCGAGGCCGCCCTTGAGCCGGCCCGCCTGGGTCGCGAGGACCCTCGCCGCTTCCTCGTCGACGAGCAGGTCGTCGTCGTCGGAGCCGCTCGGATCGGTGGTCACGATCTGCTTCGCGCGCGCCCACAACCGCGCCCAGCCGACGCGTCGCTCCGCCTGCTTCCGCTCGTCGCTCATCAGGACTCCGTCACCGGCGGCATCTCGCCCGTCGGGATGCGGACGGGGCCAGACTCGTCGCTCCAGAACAGCTCGACGCGGTTCTTGCCGGTCTTCTTCGCACGATAGAGCGCGCGATCGGCCCGGCGGATCAGGTCCTCGCCGTCGACGGCCTTGCTCTCTGGATACGACGCCACGCCGAACGACGCGGTCACCGTCAGTACCTTCGGTGGCTCCGAGTCGGTGGTGATCCGCGACTCCGCGATCGCCGCCCGGATGCGCTCGCCGACGTTGTACGCCGACACCATGTCGCTGCGCGGGAGGATCACCGCGATCTCCTCGCCACCGTAGCGCGAGGCAGTATCGACGCCGCGGAGCTGCGCCTTCACGGTGTTCGCGATCGATCGCAGCACGCGGTCGCCGATGAGATGTCCATGCTCGTCGTTGAGCTTCTTGAAATCGTCGACGTCCATCATGACGACGGAGAACGGCGTGCCGTAGCGCTTCGAACGCTCGATCTCCTCCTCGATGCGGGCGTCGAAGTAGCGCCGCATGAACAGGCCGGTGAGCCCATCGACCATCGCCAGCTCGTAGAGATGCGCATTCTGCAGAGCGGCCGCGATCTGCAACCCGAGCGACTCGAGCAGCCTCTGATGGTCCTCGCGGAACGCATCGGGCCGCGTGCTCTGCACCACGATCGCACCCTCGCAGCCGCCGTACATCATCAGCGGCACGCCGAGCCACGAGCGCACGCCCTCGGTGCCTTCGTTGCCCATCGCGATGTCGCTATCCGTGATGTCGGGGATCCGTCGCGTCGTCGCGTGCTTCATCACCCAGCCGGCGGCACCCTCACCTTCCGCCATCGGCTGCCGGAAGAAGTGATCGCCGCCGCGGTCGTAGCCATCGATCACGAGACCGCTCTCGCCGCCCGAGCGCCGGTGCACGAGCGCCACGACCTCCGCTTCCGGAATCGCATTGCACGTCTCGCGCGCCACCGCATCGACGAGCTCCTCGAGCTGCAACGAGGCCGAGAGGCGGCGCGCGGTCGCGGTCAGGATCTCGAGATCGTGGACGCGTTCCTCGAGCTGGTGCTGCGCGCGCGACAGCCGAGAGAACACGAGGTTGATCAGCAGATACGTCAGCGACAGCAGGAGAAACCCGAGCGGCTGATCCGGATCGTAGAGCAGCACCAGCACGACGCCGATCGGCATCAGCGACGCCTCGGCGAGGATGCCGGGCAGCGCGAGGTCGTGGAGGTACGTGCGCCAGCTGCGGCCGAGGAGGCGCAGGCGTACGCCCTGGACCGCGTAGTGCGTGACGAGGAGCGCGGTCGCGATCGCCACCACGCGGAGCGCGATCTCGATCGCGTCGTGGTGCGCGCCGACCTCGCCGTCTGCGCCCAGCAGCCGGCCGCAGACCACAAGGAGGCCGCCCGACATGCCGCCGAAGTAGAGGACGTACCCGAGCTCGGACCACCAGCTCTCGCCGCGGCCCTTCCGGCGAGCGTAGTAGAGGCGCGCAGAGGCGTCCACGGTGAGCGCGATCGCCACGAGCCGCCCCGCGCCAACCGCGCCCACGGAGAGCGCTGCCGCCACGTAGTAGGCGGAGTCGAGCGACAGCACGCTGCCCTCCACGAGCCGGAATGCCAGCGCCCGCGCGGACAGGATCACGACCACGAACAGGGCGATCCACAGCGGCGGCGTGTGAGACGCATCCGGGAACACGTCGATCGCCGGGAGGACGAGAACCACTCCCCACCCGAGGACCCCCATCACGATCGTGAAGACATGCCCGGCGCGACGCGGCACAGCGCGTTATCTAACCTATCAAGTACCGAAATGCGCGAACGGACCTACCAGCGTTGCTGGAGGTCCGTTGTTTTGGAGTTCTATGTAGTTAGATGTCGATGATCATCACACCGCGCTCGGACTCATCCTCGGCGGGAGTGACCGTAGGCTTTTCGCCCATGTCCGGGCGATAGCGCTCGACCGGAAGTTCGGCATACGCGCGCTCTTGCTCGCGTCGCAGCTCCTCTTCCTTCTTCAAGATCTCTTCGATAATCCAGGGATCCAACATGGCCGGACCGCCTTTCGTGCAGGAGTGTCGAGGCTTGGCTAGTACGTACTCAGGTAGCTCCGATCCCTAAACACTGCAACCTACGGGCCTTTGGATACTGATTCCCGCAGTTTTAGTCTAACGCATGGAGATTCGCGGGGCTGTACTTCTCGTGTCGGAAATCGTCAACGTGTGAGATCGACCGCGGTGTGTCATCCGAAAGGGGTGTGCTGCCCACTGACGCACACCGCCGTCGACGATTAGCGAAGCGAAGCACGAGCTTGCCTCCAAGATCGTCATCCTGGCGTCACCCTGACTTTTTTGCGGGGTGCTGGTGACAGGATTTGCCCATGGCGGGATCCAGTCACCAGGGCTGTCACGCACCTGGCTGATCGACTAGCCACCAACAAAGATCTCGCTAGTCGAGATCTTTCAGCTTCCAGGCTGAATCTTCCTTCACGAACTGCACCGTGTAGCGATCTCCGTAGCTCATGCGCGCGTCGTTGCCGCGCTCGATGATCGGCTCGTCATTGTTCGCCTCGAGCGTGTTCATCAAGTTCTCCATCTGCTCCTTCGATGGACCCGTGAACTGCGCCTTCATCTTCGCCGCATCCATCTTCTCCCGGTACGAGTTCGGGACGAAGCGCAGCATCACGTCCCAGCGCTCGAGGCGGTACGCGCGGATGAACGAGCGCAGCGCCGCCTTCGGCGAGCTCTGATCGTAGAAGCCGAGCGGGTTCGTCGAGATCCTCCAGCGGCCGTCCTCCTGAACGAGGCGCATCGTGTCACCGAGGCCGTACTCGAACTCCGCGGAGACCTCCATGCTGCCGCGCTTGCCGCGCAGCCGATCGGCGGTCTCGCCGACCTCGCGCGGGTTGTCGCGCATCATGCGGACGTAGTCCTCGCGCGAGACCTTGCCGCGGAACCCCGATGACATCAGGTCGTAGGCACCGCCGAAGTCGTGGTTCTTCAGCGCGCGGCCGTACTTGTCGAGCGTGGTCGACGGGCCCTTGTTGCTCCCGCACCCGGCAGCGAGAGCGGCGACGAGCGAGAGCGTGATCGCGAAGGCGCGCATCCAGCGGTTATAGCGCACCGCGCGCTCGCGTGCGATCCGCGGCGAAGGTCCGGGTCGCCATGACCATGCACCCCGCAGCGACGACCAGGCCGGCGGTCGGGAACCACAGCGCCGTCCCGATCGACGACTTCTCCGAGATCAGGCCGACGACCCACGACGAGGGCGCGGTGCCGAGCATGTGCATCGTGAAGATCACGAGCCCCTGCGCGGCAACGGTGAGGCGCGGCGGCGCGAGGTCATCGACGGTCGCCGCCATCGGCGCGTGGTACCAGGAGATGAAGAACAGCGTGAGCACGCCGATCGCCTGGAGCCCGACGCCGGGCGGCAGCAGGATCGCGGCGCTCGCGCACGGCGCGGTCAGGATCATGCCGAACACGATCGTCCACAGCCGACCTGCAGTTGTGCGGGCGGAGAGCCGGTCGGAGATCCGCGCGCCCACGAGGATGCCGGAGAGTCCGCCGCACAGCGCGAGCGCGAGCAACGACGTCGCGTCCTTCGGCGACATGCCCTTCTCGGTGACGAGGAACACCTGCAGCCACGCGTTGTAGCCACCGGCGGCGAACGCCATCACCGTGGTCGAGAGCATCACCCAGCGCAGTGTCGGGATCCGCAGCAGCACCTTGGCGTCCGCGATGAAGCCGGCGAGCATCGCGCCGAGTCCATCACCGCGTGCGCCCGCGCCGGTGACGACGATCGCGGTCGGCGCGGCCGCGTGCCGCGGGATCGCGACGGCGACGATGACGAGGCAGAGCAGAAGGCCGGGCACCGCGAGCGCGATCACGACGAGCGGGAACCCGAGGAGCGTGCCGCAGAGAAAGCCCAGGACGCCGCCGACGAACAGGCCGAGGTTGAACACGGCCATCCGGCTCGCCTTCTTCGGCCCCTCGAACACCTGACCGAGGATCGAGTTCGCGACGGGCACCACCGCGGCGGTGCCAAAGCCGACGAGCCCGCGCGACACCGCGAGGCCGACATAGCTCTCTCCGATCACGCCGAGCACCGCTGCGATGCTCGCGAGCGCCATCCCGAATGCGATCACGCGCCGGCGATCGTAGCGATCACCCGCCCAGCCGAAGCCCAGCGTGGCCGCGGCGTGCGGCAGCATGAACACCGTCTGCAGGAAGCCGAGCTCGGCGTTGCCGATGTGATAGCGAGCCGTCAGCGTCGGATACACGGCGAACAGTGCGTTGCGCGCCGCGTATGCGACGAGGTTAGTCAGCGCGAGGACGACCAGCACGCGGATCGGCCGCACGCGCGCCGTCATGGTCCGTCCTGGAGCGAGACCTCGTACGCGCCTTCGGCCGAGCTGTCGGTGCCCTTGATCTTGAGGATCGCCGCAACGCCCGCGGGAATCGCGACCGAGAACTTCTCCTGCGCACCTTTGCCCGGTCGCTCGCCCTTCCCCACCGGCTTGCCGTCGATCATCACCTCCGCCGAGAGGTCGGCGTCTCCCGGTGGATCGAGCGTGATCTCCACGGTCCGTGCGGTCTGCTCGACGGGGAGCTGATAGAAGTCGAGATCGCCCGGCGACCACGTGCCATGCAACTTGGTGCGCTCCGACAGCCACGGCATCGCGCGCTCCGGCGTGTCGTTCGGCTCCGCCTCGGCATCGGCCACCGGAATCTTCTCCGAGACCCGAAGCTGGTAGGCCGTGTCGGGGTTCGAGCGATCGCCCTTGATGGTCAGATAGTGAAATGGCGGCGCCCCCGGCGGCACGACTGGCACGATTCCCCGCGCGATCAGCGCGGCACCACGCGGCGCCTTGCGCACGAGCAATGGATGACCGACGCCATCGGTGAGCTCGAGCGTCAACGCCACGCCGTCGACCGCCGAGATCTCGACATCGACGACGTTCTTCGCGGAGAGCGCCTCGACCGACAGCTTCCACACGTCGGCATCGCCGCTCCATCCGATGTAGCCGGTCGCGGTGTCGCCGGGGATCAGATCGTTCGCCGTGCCGCGATCGTCGTCGGGCTCACGCTCGGCGTTCGCCGCCGGCGTCGTCAGCTTCGCCGTGATCTCGTAGACCGGCGTTGCCACGGCAGCCGCGCTGCCGCTACCTGCCGTCGTGGCTGCGCCCTTCTTCGCCGGCTTCGCGGGCTTCACCGGCTTCACCGCCGCCGGCTTCTTCGCGCGCACGACGAGCGTGTAGCGCCCCGGCGTCACACCGAGGTTCGGCACACCTTCGCGGACCTTGACGCCGCCGCGATCCGACTTCGCGAGCGACGAGCCGCCGGCATCGAGGATCTCGAGCGTGAGATCCATGCCGTCGACCTCCTTGACCTCCACGCTCAGCGCGCCCGGGTCCTTGAGCTCGAGCCTGTAGAAGTCCGCGTCGGTCTCGGGCTCGATGCGTCCGCGCAGCGTCGTGCCGAGCGGGAGCTGCGTCGCGACGTCCTCGCCGTCGTTCGGCTCGACTTCATCGCCCGTCGGGCCGCCGCCGGCGCCAGCGTCGCTGCCGATCGGCTGCTGCACGATCTCGACGGGCGCCGCATCGCCGGCGCGCTTCTGCTTGTTCTTGTTGCCGCAGGAGCACGCAGCGATCGCGATGAGAACGATCGCGAGCCTGCGCACTAAATCACCTTGGACTTCTCGGCGAGCCCAGCCAGAAACTCCGCGGACGAGACGACCTTGCCGTCGACCTTGATCTCGCCCTTCATCTTGAAGATCTTGCCCTTCCGCAGCGGCACGACCTCGATCATGAGCTGGTCACCCGGCGTGACGGCCTTGCGGAATTTCACGGCATCGATCGCCATGAACAACATAACGTGCGTGGAGGGATCGAATTCCACGGCGCGCGACGCCAGGATGCCGCCGGCCTGCGCCATGGCCTCGATCTGCAGCACACCCGGCATCACGGGGACGCCCGGGAAGTGCCCCTGGAAATAGGGCTCGTTGAACGAGACGTTCTTCAGCGCGAGCACGCGGTCGTCGGAGAGCTCGAGCACGCGGTCGATCAACAGGAACGGGTAACGGTGTGGCAGAAGGCCGAGGATCTGCTCGGCCTTCATCACGCCAGCTCCAGCGGTGGGCACCTCGGACATGCCGTGGTGTTACCACGCCATCGGGTGCCTACTTCATTTCGGCGTTGAGCTTCTGCGTCAGGTCGACCGTGGGATCCGCCCACACCGTCGCGCTCTGATCGATGATCAGGTGAACGCCCTCGGCCTTCGCGATCTTCGCGATCAGCGGCTCGGCCTGCTTGAGCAGCGCCTGGATCAACTTCGTGCGATCCGTGGCGAGCTCGCGCTCGAGCTTCACGTAGGTCTGCTGGAGGTCGACGAACTTCTTCTCGAGCTCGGCGCGCTTGGCAGCGTACGCCTCGGGCTTGAGGACGGCCTTCTGCTTGTCGAGATCAGCGTCCGCCTTCTTGAGGTCTTCCTGGCTCTTGTCGAGCGCGGACTGCTTCATCTTGCGGGTCTTCTCGAACGCCTCGTTCGCGCGCTTGCCCGCGGGCGTGGTCGACAGCGTGTTCTCGATGTCGATGACGCCGATCTTCGGGCTTTCGGGAACAGCGCTGCCGGCCGGCCCCGAGAGGAGCGGCGACACCATCAGACCAATGCCAAGACAGCCAAGTGCAAGATAACGGTTCATAGGGTCCTCGCGCGGTTCATACGACGACTTCGACGGCCGGGGAAGCCCGATGTTCACTACAGGAAGTTGCCGATGGTGAACTCGAAGACCAGCGGATCTTCGCCAGGTTGCGGGTCGAGGGGGATGCCCCACTCGAACCGGAGCGGGCCGATCGGCGAGAACCAGCGGAAGCCGAAGCCGACCGACCTGCGGAGGCCAATGGTCAGCGAATCCGGCAGGCTGAAGCACGGGTCGAACTTCGGTGACACCGTGGAGTTCCTGCGCTGTAGGCCCGAGCAGTAGCGATCTTCGAGATTGTAGGCGTTGCCCGCGTCGAAGAACACGACGCCGGAGATGCCGACCTTCTTGAACAGCGGGAACTCGACCTCGCTGTTGAAGATGACCTGCATGTTGCCGCCGAGCGGCAGGCTGCCGAGGCCCGCGCCGACATCGCCGGGCTGCTGCGTCAGCAGCTTGGGACCGAGCGAGCGCGGCGCGTAGCCGCGGATGTCGTAGATGCCGCCGACCAGGTAGCGCTCCGAGATCGGCACGCCGAGCTTGTCGGTCGAGGTCGTGAAGCCGACCTCGAGGTTCGAGTGGAGCACGAACGGTCCCCAGAGCTGGCGGTAGTGACGGATGAAGCCGCCCCACCGCACGAACACGTTCTCGGAGCCCGTGTACTTGCTCGCGTACTCCGCGAACACGGTGTCGTACCAGCCGCCGGTCGGGAACAGGCGGTTGTTGCGCGAGTCCCACGAGAGTGATGCGCGGACCGAGCTGGTGACGCCGCCGCGGAAGAGATTTGCGACGCTGGTGGACGCGATCGGAGCCGACGTCGCGCCGAGGTTCGCGATGCCGCCCGAGCCGGTCGTGATGCTGACGTCCTCGAGCTTGTAGGTGAGGAACGCGCGCGCCTCGTACGACAGCGGGTAGCCCCAGGTCAGTGTGCCGCCCGATGCGTTGCGATAGAACGTGCCGAAGCCGCGGCTCTGGTTGTAGAGGTCGAATGCGAACGTCCACTGCGTGTCGAGGAAGTACGGCTCGACGAAGCGGAGGAGGAACAGCTGCCGCAGCGAGCTGATCTGCGCCTGCAGGGCGAGCGTCTGCCCGCGACCGAACAGGTTGTTCTGGGAGATCTGGGCCTGCGCGATGAAGTTCTCGACCGACGAGAAGCCGGCGCCGATCTGGAACGTACCGGTCGGGCGCTCGCTGACCTCGACGTTGACCTCCACGAACTCGTCGGAGCTGCCGCGCTTGGTCGAGACCACCACATTCTCGAAGAAGCCGAGCGCGGTGATCCGGCGCTTCGAAGTCTCGAGGTTCGTGTTGTTGAACAGCTCGCCCTCGGCGATCTTCATCTCGCGACGGATCACCTTGTCGCGCGTCTTCGAGTTGCCGCGAATGTTGATGCGCTCGAAGTAGGCGCGCTTGCCACGAGCGACCTCGAACGTCAGCGAGATCCTGCGGTTCGGCAGGTCGACCTTGGTCAGCGGAAGGACGTTCGCGTACGCGTAGCCCTGGTCCTGGTAGTAATTGGAGAGCTTCTCGCGATCCTCGGCGATCATCGTGCGCGAGAACCTCACGCCCGGGCGCATCACGATCTTGTCGAGGTTCTGCTGCGCGCTGCCGATCAAGTCGCCCTTGAAGTTGACCGCGCCGATCGTGAACACCGGCCCCTCGTCGACCGGGATCGAGAGGTACATGAACTGCTTGTCGCGCGAGAGCCGAAGCGACGGCGTGCCGACCTTGACGTTCGCGAAGCCACGGTCCCAGTAGTGCGCGGACACGAGCAAGAGATCGCGCTCGAACGCTTCCTGGCTGTACGTGCCCGAGTCGTTGAGGAACGACATCGCGTCCTGGCGGCGGGTGGCGATCGCACCGCGCAGCTCGTCGTCGGAGATCTGCATGTTGCCGATGAACTGGACGTCGCGAATCTTGACCTTGGCCTTCTCGTCGACCGTGAAGTAGACGTCGACCTCGGACTCGTTGACCGGCTTGACCTCGTAGTCGACGGTCGCCAGGTAGAAGCCCTTCTGGACGTAGAGGTCCGCGATCTTCTCGCGGTTCTTTTTGACCTTGGTGACGTCGACGATCGCGTCGAGCTCGAGGTCGATGACCTCGTTGATCTTGTCGAGCCCGAGCTCGCTGTTTCCGGCGATCAGCACCTTGCGGATCGACGGCTTCTCCTTGACCGCGAACGTCAGCGCGACGCCGCCCGACGCGGCGACCTCGGCCTCGACGTCGATATCGGCGAAGAAGCCCATCTTCCACATCGCGCGGAGATCCTCGCGGAGCTTCGCGGCATCGAGCAACGTGCCAGGCTTCGAGAGCAGCTGGACGCGGATCGCGTCGTCCTCGACCTTGCGGTTGCCGCGGAACTGCACGCGCTCGATGGCGCGGCCCTGCAGCGACAGCACCGGCGTCATCGGCGGCGTCTGCGGCGCTCCCGGCGTGCCCGGACCGCCCGGCGCGTTCGGATCGTTCGGGTCCGGCGTGGGCGCCGGCGCGGGAGTCGGCGCAGGCTGCGCGAACGCACCCTGCACGGTGCCGAGGAGTAACAGGACGACGACCAGGCGGCGCATCACGATGGCACCTCCTCGGTCGCGGTCGGGGCCGCAGGCGACGGCGCGCGCGGCAGCGAGGGCGACGAAGTCGACGCCGGCAACAGCGCCTCGTCGACCAGCCGGCCGCCATCGATCATCCGCATCCGGCGCGGCATCATCGCCGCGAGATCCGGGTTGTGGGTGACGACGAGCAGCGTCGAGCCGCGCTCGCGATTCAGATCCAAAAACAGATTGTGGATCGCCTCGCCGGTCGCGCGGTCGAGGTTACCCGTGGGCTCGTCGGCGAGGAGTAACGACGGCTCGAGCACCATCGCGCGCGCGAGCGCCACCCGCTGCTGCTCGCCGCCCGAGAGCTCGCTCGGCCGGTGGGTCAGGCGGTGGGTCAGGCCGACGCGGCCGAGGATGTCACGAGCGCGGACGCGCGCCTTGTCGATGGGGACGCGCTGGATCAGTGCCGGCATCATGACGTTCTCGAGCGCGGTGAACTCGGGCAGCAGGTGGTGGAACTGGAAGACGAAGCCGATCTCGCGGTTGCGGAAGTCGGCCAGACGCGACGGCGACATCCGCGTCAGCTCTTCGCCGTTGAACTTGATCGAGCCGGAGGTCGGCAGGTCCAAGGTCCCGATGATCTGGAGAAACGTCGACTTGCCGACCCCCGAGGCGCCGACCACCGCGACCATGTCGCCGCGCTCGAGGGACAGGTCGATGTCCCACAGGATCGGCAGCGCCTTGCCCGTGTGGATGTAGGACTTCGCGAGCTTGGACACCTCGATCCGGGCTCCCCGCCCACCAGTCTCGGGGTGGAGCGGGGTGCCAGTCTGGGGGATCGATGCCTCGGCGGCGCGCTCGTCGGTCACAGGAAACTCTAAAGGGCGCAGGAACTTACTCAGCAGTCCTGCAGGTGTCAACGCGCGTTGGGACCATTGCCGAGCTGCAATGGTTGCCTACTACGCCCCTTCAGATCCCGAACGTGAAGCCGAGCATCCACTGGCGCGTGGCGTAGTCGCGGTCATAGCCGTTGTCGTCGAGCGTCACCGGGTTGTAGGTGAGGTCGACCCAGAGCGAGGCCTTCGCCATCGGCAGCGCGAATCGATATTCGGCGCCGGCTCCGATAAGAAACCCGTCGCCGCTTCGCGTTACGTCAGAATCGATCTTCGTGGTGATCCACGTGTGATGGACGCCGAGTCGGCCAAACACCTCGAGGCCCGCCCCGAGGGGGTAATTGTACTTTACGGACAGCATCGCCTGCCGTCCGCCATACGTCCGGTCATCGTTGGGGCCTGTGTCCCTCAGTCCGTACGCGGTGAGGGCGCCCTCGATCGAGATCGAGCCGATCTTGATGCCATCGAACCGATAGCCGCCGAGGAAGCGTCCGGCTCGACCGTTCGCACCGAACGCGGGATGAAACCCGGGGGGACGCCCGTCGTCCGGGACCGTGTTGCTGGTGGCCGGCGAGGGTCCAACGGCAAAGCCCAGGTACGGACCGGCCGCGGCAAGCCCCGAGGAACCCAGCAACACAGCCGCCACGAGGAGTGCACGCGTCATATCGCGCGTACGTGAGCATTTGGCGTGCCATCCGACAAGTGGTCGGATTCATGTGCCCCCACCACCCTACCGTCGTTGGATATTCACGAAGTCCGGACGTTAGTGACGCATTCCTGCCGCGGGGCGTACACGCGCAGCGAGGAACGCGGGGTACAGAGTCGCCGCGATCGAGATCAGGATCCCCGCTGCCGCGGCAGCGCCGACCGACTGGGGATCGACGTGGATCGGCAGCTTGTCGATGTAATACACGTCCGGGTTGAGGGGTAGCCCGAACTGCTTGCCGGCCCAGCACCCGAGCAGGCCGGTGGCGATCCCGAGGATCGTGCCGATCAGGCCGATCATCATCCCCTGGATGGCAAACAGCTGCGTGACGCCAACATCCGATGCGCCGAGCGTCTTGAGCAGCGCGATCTCGCGCGCCTTCTCCACGACCACCATGATGAGATTTCCCACGATAGAGAACGACGCGACGAGGATGACGATGCCCAGGACGAGGAACATCGCGATCTTCTCGAGCTTGAGCGCGGAGAACAGGCTGCGGTTGAGCTCGCGCCAGTCGACCACGCGATACCCCGGGCCGAGCGCCTCGCGGATCAATCCTTCGTGGTCCGCGGTGGTCACGTAGTCGTCCGTGTCATCCGGATCCTGGATGCGGATCTCGATGCCATCGACGGTGTCACCGCGATCGAGGAAGTCCTGAAGCGAGTCGAGCGTGACGTACACGTACTTGAGGTCGTACTCGTACATGCCGGTGTAGAAGATGCCGGCGACGCGGTAGTCGCGGTTGAACGGGATCGGGGTGCCGGTCGCGTCGGGGTTCGAGGGATCGGACAGCGGGGAGACGACGCGGACCTCTTCGCCCGTGTACAGGTGCGTCTGCTTGACGAGCTCGCGACCGACGAGCACACCGGGCAACGCCTGCGTGCGGCGCGACACCGACGGTTCGATATCGACGACGCTGATCGGCTCGTAATCATCGTCGTGCGCACGGCCGCTGAAGTCCTTCGGCGACTCGTCGGACGTGATCAGATCGTCGGGCGGCGGATCGACCGACGTGGTCGTCGGCGGATCGAGGACCGGTGGCGGCTCGAGCTGGGCGCCCCCGGAGGCAGAGCCCGCGCCGCGGCCCGAGAAGTCGATCGGATCTCCACCGGTCGGCATGTCATCGGGCGGCGGATCGACGACGGTCTTGTCGTGCGGCTTCTGCGGGACCGCACGATCGTCGGTGTCGTCGACGAGCGGATCGAGGCGCGTGATCGATTCGCGATCCTCGAGATCGGAGATCAGATCCGTGACGGTCCCGACCGTCTTGGGATCGATGCCTTTGATGATGACGTTCATGCCGTTGTTGTGTGCGGCGACAACGACCTCGCTCACGGCATACGGTGTCGATGCGACGACGCCGGGGATCTTGTCGATCCGGTTCTTGATCGTGCGCCACTCGACGAACTCCCCGTCGTCGCGCGTGACCTGGATGTGCGCGTTCGAGCCGAGGATCTTCTCGCGCAGGTCGGACTCGAAGCCGCTCATCACGGAGAGGATCATGACCAGCGCCGAGGTGCCGATCCAGACGCCGCCGATCGGCACCGTGGTGAAGAACGTGAAGAACGCGCGCAGCGAACCGAAGAACGCCGCCAGGCCGACCACCAGCCAGCCGGCGATGGCGGTGATGCCGGTGACCTGGAGGACCGACAGTTGCTGGTCCATGCTGAGCGTGATGAACGGCAGCTGGTTCTTCGCGACGAGACGGGTCATTGCGATCGACCCGACGGCGACGAACAGGCCGACCAGGAAGCCGACCATCGAGGGCTTCGAGTGCCGGATCACGCACCAGAACACGAACACGACGTTCGTGACGATGGCGGCCAGCAGCAGCATCGTCTGGACATCGGCGAGCGGCGCGATGACGACCTTGGCCAGCGCCACGAAGAACCCGCCGGAGATCGTGATCATGGCCACGCTCGCGAGCAGGCTCAGGCCGACCGCCCACTTGCCGAGGCGGGTGACCTTCGGGTTCGCGACGAGCAGGTAGCGCCATGCGATGAACGAGCGATAGCCGGCGAGCTCCGACACGCCGCGCATCGCGAGCCCGAGCCCGAGGACGACCGGGCCGAACGCCTCGAGGTAGAGGTAGCCGGTGCCCTCCTCGCCCTTCTTGAACTGCGTCAGCGTGATCACGACGCCCGCGATCACCATCAGCGCGCCGACGAGGAGGTAGGCCCAGGCGCGGGTGTGTCGGTACGTGGGGAGGCGGGACACGAGGTGAGTTACTCCGGGCGCATCAACGGGAACAGGATGACATCGCGGATCGACGATTGCCCGGTGAGAAGCATGGCGAGGCGATCGATGCCGATACCCTCACCCGCGGCGGGTGGCATCCCGACCTCGAGCGCGCGGCAATAGTCCTCGTCGTAGTCCATGGTTTCGGCGGCACCCACGTCCTTGGCGCGCAGCTGCGCCTGGAAGCGCGCACGCTGATCGTCGGGGTCGTTGAGCTCGGAAAATCCGTTCGCGATCTCCTTCCCATTCACGAACAGCTCGAACCGGTCACAAAATGCCCCGTCCTTGTCGTTTTTTCGGGCGAGCGGCGAGACCGCGAGCGGAAACTCCGTGAGAAACGTCGGCTGGACCAGCTTGTCCTCGGCGGTCGCCTCGAACAGTAAATACCCGATGTGGCCAGCGGTGATCCGGCGCTGGAGGTCTGACGGGTAGCGCTCCAGGATCGCGGCGATCGCGGAGCTCCGTTCCGCCTCGTCCTTGGACTTGAGGCGAGCGGTCTCCTCCGCGTGATCGAGCTTCGTCGCACTGCCCTCGAGCAGCACGCGCGCGAGGTCGGCCGCCGGCAGCTTCTTGCGCAGATAGACCTCCGCCGCGACCTGCACGTTCTCGAACACGTCCTCGGTGACACCGCCGAGCTCCTTCACCGCGTCGCGGATCGACAGCCGACGCCACGGCGCGGCGAGCTCGATCTCGACGCCGTCCCACGTGACCTTCGTGCCACCGTTCACCTCGCGTGCGAGATCGCCGACCATCTGCTCGGTGAGATCCATCAGCTCCGTGTACGTGGCGTACGCCTGGTAGAACTCGAGCATCGTGAACTCGGGGTTGTGGCTGCGCGACAGCCCCTCGTTGCGGAAGTTGCGATTGATCTCGTAGACGCGGTCGAAGCCGCCGACGACGAGACGCTTGAGGTAGAGCTCCGGCGCGATCCGCATGAACAGCTTCATGTCGAGCGCGTTGTGGTGCGTGACGAACGGGCGCGCGGCGGCACCGCCGATGATCGGATGCATCATCGGGGTCTCGACCTCGAGGAACTCGCGGGCGTC
The DNA here is from genome assembly GCA_038206055.1 of Haliangiales bacterium. Taxonomy (GTDB): domain Bacteria; phylum Myxococcota_A; class Polyangia; order Haliangiales; family Haliangiaceae; genus JABFXX01. The sequence continues at coordinate 17,809 of JBBRBG010000095.1, read as the reverse complement.
GAGGAACCGGCGGATCCCGCGCACGATCGCGGAGCGCTTCTTGAACACGTCGCGGACGTCGGGGCTGACCGCGAGATCGACGTAGCGCTGGCGATAGCGCTGCTCGAGATCGGTGAGGCCGTGCCACTTGTCGGGGAGCGGCCGCAGAGACTTCGTGACCACCCACAGGCGCGTGGCGAGGATCGAGAGCTCGCCGCGCTTGGTCCAGAACGCGGGCCCTTCGGCGACGACGATGTCACCGGAGTCGAGCTGCGGGAGGACGTTCGCGAAGTCGTCCGCACTCAGGTGGTCGACGCTCAGATAGAGCTGGATGGTGTCGTCGGTATCGCGGATCGGCGCGAACAGCGTCTTGCCGAAGGCGCGCTTGGCCATCACGCGACCACCGACGCGCAGCACCTTGCCGTCGATCGGGATGATGCCCGGATCAGCGTCCTTCGCGGGCTTCGGCGCGTTGGGATCCCGCGCCACCTTCGGCTGCTCCGGCGGCTTGGTCGCGAGGTACTGAGCGCGCACCGCGGACAGCGAGATCTGCGGACCGAGGTCGTTGCGGAACGGGTCACTGCCGGCGGCGCGCAGCGCGCTCGCCTTGTCCCGGCGTTCCCCCATGATGCGCTCGAGGGTGGACTCCGGCGGATCGGTAGGACGCGACGACATGGCCGCGCACCATACAACATCCCCGGCGATCGACGACGTGCTATCAGGTGCGCATGTACCGCCTGCTCTTCCTGATCCCGGTCCTCGCGATCGGGTGCAAGAACAGCTCGTCCGATAAGGGCGGGGGAACCTCGGCCGCCTGCGCCAAGGCGAAAGTCGAAGGCGCGATGGCGTGGATCGAGGACGACTATCCGGCTGCGCTCGCGTGCGCGAAGGAGAAGGCCGTGCCCCTCGTCCTCGACCTGTGGGCGCCGTGGTGCCACACGTGCCTGTCGATGAAGTCGACGGTGTTCACGGACGCGTCGTTCAAGGGCGATGCAGATCGGTTCGTGTTCGCGTCGCTCGACACGGATCGCGAGGCGAACGCGGCGGTGGTCGCGAAGTTCCCGCTGTCGGCGTGGCCCACGTTCTACGTGATCGGCAGCGACGAGACGGTGCTCGCGCGCTACGTCGGCTCGGCGAGCACGCCGCAGTTCCACGCGTTCCTCGATGCCGGTGCGAAGGCGCGCGCGGGCGCGGTGGGCGCCGACAAGCGCCTGCTCGCCGCCGAGCGTGCGCTCGCGACGAAGGACTTCGCCACCGCCGATACCGAGCTCACGGCAGCGCTCGCCGAGGCCCCCGCCGATTGGGTGCGCCGCCCCGACGTGCTGGTCTCGCTGATCTCCACGAAGAAGAACCGCAACGACTACGACGGCTGCATGGTGCTCGCGCGCCAGGGGATGTCGCAGACCGGAACCACGTCGAGCGCGGCGGATTTTCTTTCGATCGCGCTCGAGTGCGCGAGCGAGAAGGCGAAGGACGATCCCACGCACGCCGCGTCGCTGCGCCAGGAAGCGATGACGCGACTGGAGGCGCTGATCAGCGATCCGAAGGCACAGCTCTCGGTCGATGATCGCTCGGATGCGATGTTGATCCTCCGCGAGACGTACAAGGAGGTCGGCCGCAACCCCGACGCGATCAACCTCGCCGAGAAGCAGCGGATGATGCTCGACGACGCCGCGGCCAAGGCCAGCGCTCCGCTCGCCGCGATGACGTACAACTGGCAGCGCGCCGAGGTCTACGTGTTCCTCGGACGGCCGCTCGAGGTCGTGCCCGCGCTCGAGAAGTCGGCAGCGGATCTCCCGAAGGAGTACGACCCCCGCGCGCGCCTCGGCTGGGTCTACCTGCACGCAGGCAAGTACGACGAAGCCGCGACGTGGACGGATCAGGCGCTCGCGCTCGTCTACGGGCCGCGCAAGGGCCGCGTGCTCGCGCAGCGCGCGGAGATCGCGGAGAAGAAGCACGATACCGTGGCCGAGAAGAAGTACCGGGAGGAAGCCGTGAAGTTGTGGGAGTCGCTGCCGCCGGGACAGGCGAGCGCAGATTCGCTCGCGAAGGCCAAGGAAGCGCTGGCAAAGGTCGACGCTCCCTCACCGGCGACAGGCAGCGGCAGCGGCTCGCAGTGACGTAGGTCGATGTAGTCGTCGTAGAAGCCAGCGCGAACGGTTGTTCACGGTGGTGGTCCCCGACAGTGCGCGCTCGCAAGCCCACGAGACTGCGTCGGCGGCGATTGGTCCAGCCTTTGAAGATGAGGACACCATGCGCCTCAAAGCCCTTCAACTTGCCTTGCTCGCACTCCCTACCCTCCCTCTCGTCATGGGCGCCCAGGGCGACGGTTGCGCCGCCGGTTCCCAGTCGGCGGCCCCCGACGTCCGCGGCACCTGGGACCTCGCGTACGACGACATGATCGGCGTCGAGGTCAAGATCGGCGGGGCCACGTACAACGCCGAGCTCGGCGCGAACGGCGGCAGCTTCACGATCAACCACGCCGGCAAGCCGTACACGTTCGATCTCGACTGCGCGCGCGCCGACGTGGTGTGCCCGAGCGAAGCATGGCCGAACAAGGTCCTGATCGAGCAACGCGACATCAACCATCAGCACCAGATGGTCGTGAACCTGCCCGCCGCGACGTGCGACGGAGCGCTTACCCAGCCCGCGCCAGGAACCTGCGGCGCGAACACCAGCAACCCGAACTGCGATCTGGTCTGCGGCGGTGCCATCACGGTGAAGACGGCGCAGGCGTTCGGCGTCATCGGTGAGGCGGGCAACTCGTTCCGCCTGTACCTCGGCGGCGGGGTGGTCACCAACGGCATCAACTGCGCGCTTCTCGGCTACTCCCTCGCGGACGCGAGCCTCGGGACCACCGGTGGCGGCGGCGCGAGCTGGGAAGCCACGAAGATGGATTCCGGTCTCGTCACTGTCGGTTACGCCGGCGGCTGCTTGTTCAAGGGCCAGATGAGCGGCACCGACGAAACGCTCCTCGTCGGCGCCGAGCTCAAGTTCACCACCGGCTTCACGGGCGCGAAGGAATAGGGGTCAGACATAAGTTATGAAACTTGCACGGGCCGGACAACAACTTGTGCAACTTGAGGTCTGACCCCGGAATTCTGCCTCGTCGCGCTATGTTCCCCGGATCATGCGCCGGAGCGTCGTTGCCATCGCCGCCGCGATCGTCGGCCTCGGGGCCAGCATCGCGAGCCTCTACGACTATCTAGGTCCCGTGCCCGCGTTCTGTGCCGAGAGCGGCTGCGCGACCGTGCGCGCGTCGGCGTGGTCACATCCGCTGGGGATCCCGATGCCGCTGTTCGGCATCGCGTTCTTCGCCGCCTCGCTCGTGCTCGCCTTCGTCGAGCTCCCGCGCCTTCGAAAGGCGCTCGCGCTCGCGGGCGGTGCGTGGGCACTGTTCCTGATCGGCCTGCAGGCGTTCTCGATCGGCGCGTGGTGCAAGCTCTGCATGATCGCGGATCCGTCGGCGATCGTGCTCGCGATCGCCGTGTTCGCCGGCGCGCGCACGGTGCAGTTCACCTGGTTGCGCTCCGCGGCGATCGCTCCGTCCCTCGCGGCCGTCGTCGGCATTCTCGCGCTGTGGTCGCACGCGCCGCCCCCGCCCGAGCTGCCGCCCGGAACGCCGGCGTTCGTGCAGCGCGCACAGCGCCCGAAGACCGTGACCATCGTCGAGGTCGTCGACTTCGAGTGCCCGTACTGCCGGATGATGCAGGCGAAGGTCACCGAGGCGATCGCGAAGGCCGGCGTGGCCGCCCGCATCGAGCGCCACATGATGCCGCTGCCCCGCCACGCCCACGCGATGCCGGCGGCGCTCGCGTACTGCTGCGCGGATCGCCAGGGCAAGGGCGCACAGATGGCCGAGGCGCTGTTCACGGCGCCGGAGGAATCGATGACCCCCGAGGGCTGCGAGGACCTCGCTGTCAAGGTCGGCTGTGATCGCGATCAGTACCGCCGCGATCTCCCACTCGCCGTGGGGCGCGTCGCAGTGGAGTCGATCGAGGCGCGCGCGGCGGGCGTCAAGTCGCTGCCGACGGTGTTCGTGGCAGGCGAGCAGCTCGTGGGCGCGGCCGCATCGGCGGACGACCTGGTCGCCATGATCAAGCGCGCTTCGATCTAGGCGCTTCGCCGGCGGAAGACTCGACGCCGTAGATGCCGCCCATCGGTGCGCCGCTGCGGACCGAGCATGGTCAGCAAGCGCCATGGGGAGACCGCCCCGAAGATCCCGAAGGCCCGAAGGAGTTCTTGATCCTCGCGCGTGCTCTCGGCGAGACCGCGAGGCGAGGCCGAAACCGGCCTCCTCCGGGCCTTGGGGCTTCGGGACGAAGTTCACGACCTTACCCGCGAACGGCCTGCTGCACCGCGAACCAATTTCGCGCGAGTTCTCGTCGACTCGCAACATACAAGGCCCGAAGGAGTTCTTGATCCTCGCGCGTGCTCTCGGCGAGACCGCGAGGCGAGGCCGAAACCGGCCTCTCCTCCGCGCCTTCGGGATCTTCGGGGCGGTTCGGATCAGGCACACCGCCGTGGTGCACCTGCATGGCGCACCGGAATCGCACACCCGCCAGCTAGTTCTTCGCGTTCGCCGACTGCAGCAGGTGCGTACGGATCAGCTCGTCGAGGTCCCCATCGAGCACCGCGTCGACGTTCGACGTCTTCATCTCGGTCCGGTGGTCGTTGACCTGCTGGTACGGGAACAGCACGTAGCTGCGGATCTGCGAGCCCCACTCGATCTTGAGCCGGGACTTCGCCTCCGCGTGTGCCTTCTCCTCGCGCTTCGCCAGCTCGTACTCGTAGAGCTTGGCGCGCATCATCTTGAACGCGCGCTCCTTGTTCGCGTGCTGGCTGCGCTCGTTCTGGCACTGCACGACGAGGCCGGTGGGGAGATGCGTGATGCGCACCGCCGAGTCGGTCTTGTTGACGTGCTGGCCACCGGCGCCACCCGCGCGATACGTATCGATCCGGAGATCGATGTCCTTGATATCGACCTCGATGTCGTCGTCGATGTCGGCGGTCACCAGCACGGCGGCGAACGAGGTCTGCCGCCGACCGGCGCCATCGAACGGCGACACGCGAACGAGCCGGTGCACGCCGTTCTCCGCCTTGAGCAGGCCGTACGCGTAGTCGCCGGTGACCACGAACGAGGCGCTCTTGATACCGGCTTCTTCCGCCGGTGACTCTTCGACCACCTCGGCCTTCCAGCCCTTGCGATCGCAGTAGCGGATCAGCATGCGCATCAGCATCTGCGCCCAGTCGGAGGCGTCGACACCGCCGGCCCCCGCGGTGATCTGCACGATGGCCCCACCAGGATCGAGCTCGCCGGAGAGCATGCGCTTGAACTCGAGCTCCTCGAGCTGCTTCTTGATCGCGAGGACGGCGCCTTCCGCTTCCTTCGCTGAGTCCTCATCGCTCATCTCGACCGCGAGCTCGAGGAGGGTCTCGCCATCGGACAGCGCGCGGACCTGAGCGTCGTAGGTGGCGATGACCTGCTCGAGGCCCTTCTTGGTCTTGAGGAGGGCCTGCGCCTTCTTCTGATCGTCCCAGAAGTTGGGACGCGCTGCGATCGAGTCGAGCTCCTCGATCTTCAGGCGCTTCGCATCGACGTCAAAGTAACCCCCGGAGCTCCGAGACCTTGGTCCCGAGCTCCTTCAGCTGCGCCTTGACCGCGCCGACATCGACAGACTCGATCGCCATGACGGCCGCAGGTTTAGCACAGTCAGCGCGCTGCGCGAGACGTGCGGAGCTGGACGAGGTTGCCTTCGCCGAGCGCGACCGGGTACTCGCCCGTGAAGCAAGCCGAGCAGTAACCGTCCCCGCCGACCGACGCGATCATCGCATCGTGCGCGAGGTAGGCGAGAGAATCGCTCGTGACATACCGCCCGATCTCCTCGACCGTGTGCGACGCGGCGACGAGCTCGCTGCGGTTCGGCGTGTCGATGCCGTAGAAGCACGGGTGCGTGGTCGGCGGCGCGCTGATCCGCATGTGGACCTCGCGCGCGCCGGCGTTGCGCAGCATCTTGACGATCTTGCGCGACGTGGTGCCGCGCACCAGCGAGTCATCGACGACCACGACCCGCTTGCCGTCGACGATCGACCGCACCGGAGACAGCTTCAGCCGCACGCCGAAGTGGCGGATCGATTCCTGCGGTTCGATGAACGTGCGACCGACGTAGTGGCTGCGGATCAGGCCCATCTCGAACGGGATTCCGCTCTGCTTCGAGTAGCCGATCGCCGCCGGCACGCCGGAGTCCGGGACCGGGATCACGACATCGGCGTCGATCGGATGCTCGATCGCGAGCGCCATGCCCATCTTCTCGCGGGCGCGGTACACGCTCTTGCCGTTGACGAGGCTATCGGGCCTGGCGAAGTAGACGTGCTCGAACACGCAGAACGTCTGCTTCGGCGGCATCTCGTTGACCACGCGGTGCGAGGTCATCCCGCCCTTCTCGACGATGACGATCTCGCCGGGCTCGACCTCGCGGATGAACTCCGCCTCGATCAGATCGAACGCGTTGGTCTCGCTCGACAGCACGAACGAGCCCTTGAGCCGGCCGATGCACAGCGGGCGGAACCCGTTCGGATCGCGCACGCCGATCATCTTCTCGTCGCTGGTGAGGAGGACCAGCGAGTACGCGCCGCGCACTCGCTTGAGTGCCGCCTGGAGCTTGCCGAGCACATCGGGCTCGCGGGCCTTCGCCATCAGGTGGACGATGACCTCGGTGTCGCTCGAGGTCTGGAAGATCGACCCCTGGGCCTCGAGCTCGGCGCGGAGATCGTGCGCGTTGACGAGGTTGCCGTTGTGGGCGATGGAGATCTGCCCGCCGGAGTACTCGAACACGAATGGCTGGGCGTTCCGGAGCTCGGAGCTACCCGCCGTGGAGTAGCGGACATGGCCGATCGCGGTCCGGCCCGGGAGCGTGGCCAGGACCTCACGGTCGAAGGCATCGGAGACCAGGTCCATCGCCACGTGCCGACGGAGCCGGCCGTCCTCGGCGGCTACCAGCCCGGCGGACTCCTGCCCGCGGTGCTGGAGGGCATGCATGCCCAGGTACCCGATGTTCGACGCCTCGTCGTGTCCATGGATCCCGAAGACACCGCACATGGCGGTCTAACTACCATGAGGGGGTGATCGCCAGTAGCAAACTTGTGGATCTGGCCGAGTTAGCTTACCTTTTTCGGCGACGTGCCACGTCTCCTCTGGCGCGATGCACAAGGCATCGAGGGCTCACTAGATCTCGCATCAACCGAGATCAGGGTAGGCCGCGCCATGGATTGCGCGATCCGCACCGACGACGCGATGGTGTCGCGTCATCACGCACGCATCTTCTGGGGCGGTGGCGGCTACGTTCTCGAGGATCTGTCGTCGGCAAACGGCGTCTACTTCCAGGAGCAGCGGGTGCAGAGCCACCTGTTCAAGCACGGCGATGCAGTGCGCTGCGGAAGCTTGTGGCTGCGCTACGTCGATGCCGCGACGGCCGGTGTCAGCGCTGGCCCCGCGCCCGTATCGAACCCGGCAACGCCGATGATGCAGCACCCGGGTATGGGCGCGATGTCCCCCGCGGGTCCCACCGGTCACGTCAGCGCGGTCAATCCGGCGTCGCTGCCGATCTCGTCGCAGAACGTCCCGGGCCTGAGCGCTCCGCCGCAGACGGCCGAGTCCGATGCCGAGATCCGCGTGCTGCGCCGTCGCGTCGAGCAGCTCCAGACCGAGCTCCGGGTCTACCGCACGAACAAGTTCAATCAGGACACCGCGCGGAAGATGGAGGACCTCGAGAACGATCTCTCGACGATCGAGATCGAGCGCGACAACCTCAAGTCGCGCCTCGAGCGCGCCGAGCAGCAACAGGTCCAGGAAGGTGGGAGCGTCAAGGTGCGCCGCGCGCTCGAGATCGCCGCCGCAACCGCGGAGACGTCTGCCTCGCTCAACGATCTCCTGTCGAGCCTGCGCATCGAGGTGATGGCCGCCGAGGGCGAGTTCGAGCAGTTCTCGACCCAGTTGCCGCGCGCGAGCTTCGAGCTGATCCGCCAGTCGCTCAAGGAAGCCGCGGGCCACTGTGATGCCGCGCGCGACCTGCTGCGCAAGCTGCGCGAAGTCGCCGAGTAGCTACCTGTTTGGCAGGTAGTCGAGCGCGACGTAGAGCGCGCCGTGCGCGATGGTCAAGAACGCGGCCATCCACAAGGTCGCCATCAGGCCCTGGATCTCGATCCACTTCCCGGACTTCCGCTTCTCCGGATCCGCCGAGCGCGCGAAGCGTGCATTGAGCTTCTCGAACACCTTCACGGTGCCGAGGAGGAACAGCATGTTCACGACGAACGGCATCACGAAGCCCGCGACCCCGAGCGTGGCGACGTTGAGGATCGGCGTCAGCAACCAGTACACGCCGGTGTTGAGCAGCGCGAACACGAGCGCGATCAGCGGGGTCGCCCACTTGTTGTGGATGACGACCTTCGGGTTCTTCTTCGCGGCGACGAAGAACACCAAACCGAACACGACCAGCCGGATCGCCAGCTTCACCAGAACAACCACGGCCGGGCTCATGGTGGCAGCATGACACGCGGATCCCCTGGAATCGAGCGGGGTTAGACCTACCCAAATGTATGGGTGTGATTACACTCACTCGACAACTGTCGCCGTTCGATTACATTTGAGAGCATGGCGGAAGTTCTCGGATCCCCGACCGACTCCAGAGTCGAGCGGAGGACCACGGCGCAAATCCGGAGGCGCCGCGATGACCTCTGGATCGCGCTCTCCGCGCTGACCGCCGCCATGCTCGCACTGCCGTTCGCGCAGAACAGCTGGAGCGGCCCCGAGGTCGCGTCGGTGCTCGCCCTGTCGGCGACCGCGATGCTCGCCGGGCAACGCTGGGCGATCGCGCTCGTCGTGATCGCGGAGCTGTTCCTCGTGCCGACCGTCGTTCCACGCGCGTTCGTAGGCGGCCACCTCGGGTTCGCGCTCGTCCATCTGCTCTCCGTCGCGATGCTCGTGCCTGGACTGCTCGCGATGCGTCGCGCCGCGGCGGCGCTCGTGCTGCTCAGCAGGTGGGAGCGCACGCAGCGCAAGGTTCGGCGCCTCTACTTCGCGCTGATCTTCGCGCTCGCGTTCGTCGGCCTCGTGCCCTTCCTGTGAGACACCGATGTCGCGGTTCGCGCAGGATCCGTCGACAACGCGTCCAGGCTGGGGTCTGCGATTCCCGCAAGTTGCGTGTGGCGCGCTGCTTGCTGAATCATGTTTCATGTCCGTCCGCACCACCGCCCTGGCGCTGCTCCTGACCGCTGCCTGTAACCCTCCGGATCCGTCCCCGCCCGACGCGATGCCCGACGGCCCCGATGTACAGCGCACGCCGGTCCTGACCTTCAAGGCGCTCGCGAACCCCGATCTCGATCTCCTGTTCGTGATCGACGACTCGCCGTCGATGACCGACAAGCAGACGTCGCTCAAGGCGGCATTCCCGATGCTCGTCGCGCAGCTGTCGTCGGTGACCGGCGGCGTACCAAACCTGCATCTCGGCGTCGTCAGCACCGATATGGGCACCAAGGGCAGCGCGGTCGCCACGCCCGGCCCCGCGCTCGGACAGCTCGGCAACGGCGGGTGCAGCATGTCGGGCAAGAACGGTGCGCTCCAGGTCGGCGCCGCGACGCTGATGAACGGCGACAAGTTCGTGAAGCTCGATCGGTCGGGCACCAAGAACTTCACCGGCACACTCGAGGATACGTTCTCGACGATGGCGTCGCTCGGCGCCGGCGGCTGCGGGTTCGAGCAGGATCTCCACGCGATGCGTAAGTCGCTCGAGGCCGGCGTCAACCCGGGGTTCATCCGCGACAGCGCGAACCTCGCCGTCGTCGTGCTCACCGACGAGGACGACTGCTCGGTCCTCGATCCCGCCGTGCTGGGCAGCGACCAGGTGACGTACGGTCCGCTCCAGTCGTTTCGCTGCTTCCGGTTCGGCGTCGAGTGCACACCCGACACCGTCAACGATGTCGGGGTGAAGACCGGATGCAAGCCGCGCGCGGCATCGACGTTGATCGAGGACACCGCGCCGTTCAAGACGGCGCTGCTCGCGGCGAAGGGCGGCGATGCGCGCAAGGTCTCGTTCGGCGTGTTCGCCGGAACCTCGGCACTTCCGATCGAGGTCGAGCTGCGCGCCCCAGGTGGTAGTGGGACGCCGCTGACCGCGCTCAAGCACTCGTGCGACTACGCGGTGACCAACGGCAACGCGGTCGCTGATCCGCCGGTCCGCCTCCAGGCGCTCGCCGCACAGATCGGCGCGAACGCCACGGTGACGTCGGTATGCGCGGACGACCTGACGCCCGCGGCGATCGAGATCGGCCAGGGCATCAAGCACCTGATCGGCGACGCCTGTCTGACGCGCGCCGTGGCAGCGGAGACCTGCCTCGTCGTCGAGACGCGGGACAGCGCTCCCAGCGCCCCGACCACCATCACGCCGTGCGGCGGTGGCGCCGGCGGTCTCTGCTACGACATCGTCGACGACGTGACCTGCGCGACCGGCCCGCACAAGCGGCTCGCGATCACGCGCACCGACGCGCCCGCCGCGGACGCGTGGATCGCGATGTCGTGCGCGCAGTGAGCTAGAGGACGACGAGGTAGATCGCGGTCGCCGCGACCGCGGTGAACACCACGAAGCCGAGCGCGATCCACAGCGGACGGCGATCGCGCTTCACGGGAGCGCGAGTGAACTGATCGGTCCCGACCACCGCCTTTCCCCACACGCTCGCATCGTGGTCCACGCGATCGGGGACGAGCTGGCTCGTCGACATCTCCATCGTGGAATCGTTGTCGACGCGCTTTCCCATCCGCCGTCGCAGTCTATAGGATCGGTGGCAGGGGTGCGCGCGATACCGACAGGGCCGAGGTCGACGCCGCTGGATCCGCTGCGCGCGGGTGCGGCGATCGAAGAGGCGCTCGATCGCGAGGAGATCTTCGAGCTGCTGGTGCGCGCCGCGCGGAGCCGCCTCGAGTTCGTGGCGCTGCTGCTGATCCAGCCGGGCTCGCTGCGCGGCTGGCGCGTGCTCGCTGCGCCCGGCTATGCGACGGCAGGGGTGGACACGCTCGAGCTGCCGCGCAACGTGCCCTCGTTCGAGGCGGCGATCGCTCTCACCTCGCCGTCGGTGGGGCAGCTCGCGACCGGCGAGCAGTTCGTCGACGGTCTGCTCGAGTTACTCGGTGGCCGCAGCACGTGCGCGCTCGTACTGCCGATCTGCGTGCGCATGCACGCGCTCGCACTCCTCGTCGGACACCGCGGCGAGGCGGTATTCACGCCGTCGGAGATCGCGGATCTGTTCCCGCTCGTGGATGCGGCGGATGCGGCGCTTGCCCGGGTGCTGTCGACGCGTGCGCGGTCCGCCGCCGAGCGCGCCCCGAGCCGCGCCGAGACCAGCACCGAGTACGAGCTCGAGATCGTCGACGACATCGGACCGGCGGAGCGGCGCGCGCAGCTCGTGGCACACCGCGAGGCCGAGGCGTGGCCGCTGCTCGCAGAGACCATCCGCGAGCTGGTGCGCGACGGCGTGGACACAGGTGATCCGGGCGAGGACGAGCAACTCGAGCTGCTGCTCGAGCTGGGCAAGCTCGAGGCGGAGAAGCTCGGTCGTCCCGCGGCCGCGATCACCGCGTGGCGAAGCGCGCAGACGATCGACGGCAGCGATGATCGCGTGCTCGACGCGCTCGAGGGCCTGTGCGCGAAGCAGGGCCGCTGGCTCGAGTGCGTGGAGCTACTCGACAAGCGCGCCGCGCTGAGCGAGGAGCGCGGTCCGCGGACCATGATGCTGCTCAACCTCGCGGCGATCGCGCGCGAGCATCTCGGCGATCCGGGACGCGCCGTCGAGGCGTACGAGCGGATCATCGCGGCCGAGCCCGGCCATCCGATCGCGTCGGCGCAGCTCGAGGAGCTGTATGCGGCGCGGCACGAGTGGGAGCCGCTGGCGGCGCAGATGCTCGACCGAGCGTCGCGCGAGCCCGATGCGACGGCGAGCATCGCGGCGCTCGTGGAGGTCGCGGAGGTCTACGAGCACAAGGTCGGCGATGCGCGCGCGGCGCTGCTGGTGTGGCTCACGGTGCTGCGGCGCGATCCGAGCCGGGCGCGGTTGCTCGACGAGATCGCTCGCCTCGCACCGGCAGCGAGTGCGTGGGACGAGATCGCGACCGAGGCGCAGAGCTCCGCGGAGGCCATCGAGACCGCTCACCCCGCGATCGCCGCCGCGGTGTGGCAGCTGATCGGGCGCTGGTCGCGCGATCGCCTCGCCGATCGCGAGGCGGCGATCCGCGGGTTCGAGTGCGCGTTGCGGCTCGAGCCCGACCCCGGGCTCGCGAGCGAGCTCAACGAGGAGCTCGGCGAGCTGCACGAAGCGCTGCCGTCGCTCGCGATCGAGTACTACGCCGCCGCGCTCGAAGGGCGCCCCGAGGAGACGCACATCCTCGTCGCACTGCACCGGCTGTACCTCGCTACACAGGCGTGGGAAGAGCTCGCCGAGCTGGTGCCGAGGTTGATCGATGCGCTCGCGCCGTCGACCACGGTTTCCGTGATCGTGGACCTCCACGTCGAGCTCGGGACCATCCTCGCGGACCGCCTCGATCGCACTGACCTCGCCGTCGGCGTCTTCCAGGATGCCCTCGCGCTCGATCCGAAGCACGCCGACGCACTACGCCGGATCGCGGCGGTCTACGAAGCCACCGGGCAAGCCGAGGCGCTGCTCGAGGTCACCGAGGCGGAGGTCGATGCGGCGACGCCGGAGATCCAGGCGCGGCGCTACGCCGATCTCGCGGCGGCGTGGCACGAGCACGGCCGGTTCGATCGCGCGGCCGCCGCGTGGCACAAGCTGCTGGCGGTCGATCCGCGGAGCGCCGCAGCGCAGGCGGGCCTCGCGCGAACCTTGCGCGGTGACGGCCAGTGGCTGGAGCTGGTCGGCGCGTTGCGCGCGCAGGTGGTGCTCTCGCCGGGCGGCTACGACCGCCTCGTGCTGCTGGAGCTCGCGGAGCTGCTCGAGACGCGGCTCGATGACGTCAGTGGTGCGACCACCGCGCTCGAGGAGATCACGGCGCGCGAACCTGGCGATCCGGCGGCCCTCGACGCGCTCGCGCGCCTCCACGATCGCGCCGGCCGGTTGCGGCCCGCGCTCGAAGCGCTCGAGGCGCTGCTCGCGCAGACCACCGAGCCGAAACCCCGCGCGGATCTGCTCCAGCGCGTGGGCCAGGTTCACCTCGCCGCGCGCGATGCGGCGGCTGCACGGACGAGCCTCGTGCAGTCGACCGCACTCGACAAGGACAACCCCCGTGCCCGCGAAGCGATGGCGCGGGTCCATCTGCAGCAGGGCGAGCTCGTGGCCGCAGGCGAGGAGTTGCTCCGTGCGGCCCGGCTGCACGCGACGCGCGACGACATCTTGCGCTGCCTCGCCGATGCCGCGTGGTTGTACCGGCATCGCCTCGGCGATACCGAGCGCGCGCGCGAGTGCTTGCATCGAATCCTCGAGCTCGAGCCCGCGCACCCCGACGCGAAGCAGGCGCTCGCCGAGCTGATGCACGACAATCAGGAATGGGAGTCGTTGTGGCCCCACCTCGAGGCGCAGGCAAGGGCGGCGCGGCGCGATGACTCGATGACGCCGGTCGATCGCAGCGAGATCTATACGAAGGCCGCACGGTGCGCGGTCGAGCTCGGCAAGTTCCCGGCCGCGATGGAGCTCTACGAGCTCGCGCTCGGCCTCGCGCCCAGCCCGGCGACCCAGATCGAACGCGCCGAGGCGCTCTACCGCGCGGCGTCTCTCGAGGCGGCGGCGATGTCGTTCCAGACCGTCGCGACCACGCCGAACCTCGAGCGTGCGCAGCGGATCGCGGTGTACCGCCGGCTCGCGCAGATCCAGACCGAGCTCGGTCGCACGCAGGCGGCGCAGCAATCCCACGGAAAGGTCCTCGATCTGGATCCGACGAACGCCGACGCGCTCGAGGAGGTGGCAGAGCTGCAGCTCGCGGCGGGCCACCATGACGACGCGATCGCCACGCTGCGCTCGCTCGCGGCGGCGCTGCCGGCGAAGCGCCCTGCCCTGCTCGAGCAGATCGGCGACCTCTATCGCCACAAGCTCGCGAACCCCGCGCGCGCGACCTCGACGTACCTCGATGCGCTCGAGCTCGATGCCGGCAACCGGCGGATCCTCCAGCGCCTCCTCGATCTGCAGTCCGCGGAGAAGCAGTGGACGCGTGCGGTGGAGACGATCGGCAAGTTCCTCGACCACGAGACGGATCGCGCGCGCCGGGGCGCCTACTACCTCGCGCGCGCCGAGATCCGGCGCACGGAGCTGCGGGAGAACACCGGCGCCCTCGATGACTACGAGCTGGGGCTCGACGAGCTCCTCGCCGAGGAGCCGTTGCGCCCCGCGACTCGGCAGCGCGCGCTCGCCGTGTTCCATCAGATCGAAGTGATCCTCACGCCCGACAAGGACTGGAAGGCGCTCGAGCAGACGTACCGCCGGATGATCAAGCGGATGCCGGCGGGCGATCCGGCGATGATCGCGCTGTGGCACGCGCTCGGCGAGCTGTGCCGCTCGCGCCTCGAGCACGTGCAGAGCGCGATCCAGGCGTTCGAGGTCGCGCACTCGCTCGATCCCGACAAGTCGCCGATGCGCACGAGGATCCTCGCCGACCTCTACGCGAAGATCGGGGCGACCGAGCCCGTGGCGAAGCTCGTCGAGATGGCGCCGAGCAGGCCGGACGCGTATCACACGCTCTTCGGCACGAGCCTCGCGACCAAGGAGATCGATCACGCGTGGTGCGCCGCGCGCGCGCTGGTCGTGCTCAAGGACGCGACCTTCGACGAGGAGATGCTGTACCGGAAGTATCAGCCGCACGAGGTAAAAAAGGCGAAGGGCGTGCTCGACGAGGCCGCGTGGCAGCAGGTGCGCCACCCCGACGAGGATCGGGTGATCAGCGCGATCTTCGCGATCATCTGGGACCGTCTGGTCGCACTCCGCGCGGGTTCGCTGAAGAGCTTCGACCTCCGCACGAAGGAGCGGCTACCGATCGAGGACGATCCGCGCGTGGTCGCGAAGATCTTCCGCCACGCCGCGCGCCTGCTCGACGTGGCACTGCCCGACGTCTACCCGCAGCCGCGGCGCCCCGGCGGATTGCTGCTCGCGAACTGCGTCGACAAGGGCCGGCTCGCCCCCGCCGTGATCATGGGCCGCGACATGATGACCGGCTACCGCGACACACAGATCGCCTCGGCGGTCGGGGCGATGCTCGCGCTCTTGCGCCCGAGCTACTACCTGAAGCTCACGATGTCGACGGTGGAGGAGCTCGAGGCCGCGGTCGCAGCCGCCGCGCTGCTCGTCGGTCGCAAGGTCGGCCGGCCGGAGCTCGAGCCGCTGGTCAGCGTGTTCGCACCGGCGATCAAGCAGGGGCTGACCCGGCCGACGGCGGAGGCGCTGCTCGCTCTCGTCGAGCGCCTGCCGGAGCGTCTCGATCTCGCACGCTGGCGCGCTGCCGTGGACGCGACCGCGCAGCGCTGCGGCCTTCTGGTCTCCGGCGAGCTTGCCGCCGCGTATCGCGTGACGCCGGAGCTCGTCGCGTGGTCGGTGTCGCCGGGCTACTTCGCGGTGCGCCAGCAGCTCGGCATCACCGTGCGATAGGTGCTCGGAACCGGCGCACGAACAGCACGAGGCCCGGGATCACGACGGCCCAGATCAGCGCGAGGCCGAACACCGCGAACGCACGATCGATCGTCTTGTTGCCGGTCCATTGCAGATAGTGGATGCGATACAGCCAGTCGATCCGATCCGTGTCGTGAGCGCGCTGCGACATTCGCGCATCGGCGCGGCTGACCTCGACGGTGGCCCCGCCGCTGAACACGAGCACGACCGCGTCGTCGCGCATGGTGACCGAACCGACCCCTCCGTAAGGGTGCTTCGAGCGCGACACCGCGTCGAGCGCGAGGGTGCGGGCGTCGGCCTCGGCGAGCGGCGAGCGGCGCGTACCCGTGGTCGCGTCGACGAGAAAGCTGCCGCCGGCGTTGGTCACGCGATAGAGCGGACCGAGCGCGGTGTCGATCAGCTCGAGCCCGGTGATGTCGTCACCGGCGGTCGCGGGTGCGACGAGCCGCGCCGGATGCAGCGGACCGCCGCGCTCCGCCGACAGCATGTCGTAGGCGCGGTCCCAGCCGGGCTTGAGGTGGAACAGCAGGCCGGTGACCGACCACACCGCGAGCAGCACGACGAGCAGGACCGCGAGCCAGCGATGGGCCTTCGCCCACGTCACGGTCAGCCGACCCAGTCGCGCGCGTTCTCGAACATCCTCATCCACGGGCTATGGTTGAAGGTCCAGTCGCGGGGGCGCCACGAGAGCTGCGCCGAGCGGAATACGCGCTCGGGGTGGGGCATCATGATCGTGCAGCGGCCATCGGCGGTGGTCAGCGCGGCGATGCCGGCGGGCGAGCCATTCGGGTTCGCGGGGTAGGTCGTCGCGGTGGCGCCGGTGCCGTCGACGAAGCGCGCCGCGACCAGGCCCGAGCGATCGAGGGCGGCGGTCTGATCGGAGGTCAGCTCCGCTCGGCCCTCACCGTGCGCGTTCGCGACGGGAATGCGCGAGCCGGCCATCCCTCGGAAGAAGATCGACGGGCTGTCCTGGATGCCGAGGAGCACGAGACGCGCTTCGAACTGCTCGGAGCGATTGCGCACGAACCGCGGCCAGTGGCCCGCGTTCGGGATCTGGTCCGCGAGGTCGGCGAGCATCTGGCAGCCGTTGCAGACGCCGAGGAGGAACGTGTTGTCGCGCGCGAGGAAGCGAGCGAGCGCGTCCTTCGCGCGGGCGTTGTAGCGGAACGTGGCGGCCCAGCCGCGGCCGGCGCCGAGCACGTCGCCGAACGAGAACCCGCCGCAGGCGACCGCGCCGCGGAAGTCCGAGAGATCGACGCGACCTTCGATCAGGTCGGTCATGTGGACATCGACGGCGTCGAAGCCGGCGTGCGTGAACGCCGCGGCCATCTCGATCTGACCGTTGACGCCCTGCTCGCGGAGGATCGCGACGCGCGGGAACGGGCCCTTCGGCGGCGGACCACCGGGGATGGCCGACGGAGAGCGGTTCGGATCGAAGGTCAGGTGCGCCGACAGTCCGGTGGCCGCCGGATCGATGCGGGTCGCGTGCTCCTCACGCGCGCACGTCGGATCGTCGCGCAGCGCCGCCATCTGGTACGTGAGCTGCGACCACCGTTCGCGCAGCGCGTGCCGGGTGTCATCGATGACGTACGAGCCACCATGGCGCACGCGGATCGCCGTGCCCTCGAGGGCACGACCGATCGGGACCACGCGCGCACCGGCGGCGGTGAGCGCGGACGTCACCGCGGCGACGTTGGCGGTCGCGACCTCGACGATCGCGCCGAGCTCCTCGGCGAACAGCGCGGCAAACGGATCGGCGTGGACGGCCGTGGTGTCCAGCTCGAGTGCGAGGCCGGAGGCGAACGCCATCTCGAGCGCGGCAACGACCAATCCGCCATCAGAGCGATCGTGATAGGCGGCGAGCTGCTGGTTCGCGACCAGGTGCTGCAGCGCCGCGAACGTCGCGCCGAGGCGCTTCGCATCGTCGAGGTCGGGCGGTACGTCACCGAGCTGGCCGAACACCTGCGCGAGGCACGAGCCACCGAGGCGGCCCTGCCCTGCGCCGAGATCCACGAGCAGTAGCTCGTGACCGTCGCCGCGGAGCTCGGGCGTCACGGCCCGCGTGACATCGGTGACCGGTCCGAACGCCGTGACCACGAGGGTGACCGGCGAGACCACCGAGCGCGTCGACGCTGGTGTCGCGACCGTGTCCCGCGCACCGTACGGTAGCGACGGGAAC
>JBBRBG010000094.1:0-34477 GCA_038206055.1 Haliangiales bacterium | reverse complement strand
CGTCGGCGTAGCGCGTGTACGTGAAGCCGAGCTTGGTCGCGGCACCCGCGAGCCGCGCGTCCATCCGGCGGCACACGACGTTGGTGATCGCGGGGCTGGTCGGCGCACCTTGCGGCAGCCGGCGCACGCCGCTCGCGACATAGAAGGTCTGGCCATCGAGATCGACCTCGTCCGTCTCCGGCTCGCTCGCGAGCAACGCGAAGATCGTCGCGGCGGCCTCGCCGTATCCGAGCCCGCGGAACATGCCGCGGATCCGGTTGTACTCGAGGGTCGGGAAGAAGTCCTTGAGGTCCACGTTGAGCACGATCTCCGCGCCGACGTGCGGCCGCGCGTTGCTGACGATCGACCGCTGCTTGCGGAAGCCGTGGGCCGCGTCGTGCAGCGCGACCTTGTCGAGGATGTTGGTGAGCAGCCAGTGCTGCGCGGTCTTGAGCCTGCGCAGCGGCGCCGAGATCCTTCGCATCCCGCCCGACTTCTTCGGGATCTCGAAGCGGACGTAGTGGCTGACCGTGGACGTGGTGCGCGAGAACGCGAGGAAGCGCAGCTCGGAGACCGTGATTCCCATCGCCTGCGCGATCTGCATCGGGGTCTCGAGCTTCGGCAGCCCGAACCGCCCGAGCTTGGCCTCGTCACACGCGGTGTGCTGCAGCCCGCCCGAGACACCGCGTCCCAGGTAGACGATCTCGCGCGTGGCCTTGTCCTTCCACGCTGCGGCGCGCGCCACGCGCTCGCGCTCGCGCCGCTCCTTGGTCTCCTTCTGTTTCGCCTTCGAGGCATCGAGTCGCTGCTTGTGCAGCGCCTTCTTCAAGGCCTCGATGTTGTGCAGGCGCGACTGCTCGGTGCGCATCGCCGCGAGCTGGCGCTCGAGCTCGGCGCGCTCGTGGATCTCCTCGGCCGGATCGTTCGCCACCAGCCCGCGCGCGGGCCAGAAGCCGAGACGGATCATCTCTTCGAGGACAACGGAGTCCTTCGAGGAAGATCGAATCCGGTCGTAGAGATCTTGTCGCTTGTTGGACATCGCAGAAAAAAAAGATCACGCGCGGAGTGTCAGAAGGACCTTCGAACACTCTCAGGACTGGCTCGCTCAACTCCAGCGCCGGCCCCTCTAGTGGGGGCGTAGAATGCTCCGGATTGACCCCGGTTCCCCCTACTAGAGGGCGCCGGCGCACAGTCAAGAGCGGGCCAGTGATGCATGACAGGCCAGGTTGCATGGGCGGCGATCCACCGTCCAGGTTGCAAGATGTTTCCTGCCGACAACTCCGCGCGTGAAAAAAATCCTTTCGTGGTCACGAGAACACTACCGGTCGACGACGAGCATCGTGCATGCGCAGCGCGAGCATGTGCTCGCACGGTCCCTTGAAGAGTTTGTTCTGCTGGAAGAAGTTGCACTCGCATGTCGCGCGAGTGATCCGCGCATCCGCATCGATCGTGAGGGACGCACGATACGTATGGCTCCGGTCCTTCACGGTGCCCGACAGCTCTACACCACCGCCCTCGCTCGCGCGCGCCGTGGACTGCACCGAATTCGCCGTGAGCAGACGGGTCGCCGATTCTTCGCGCTCGTTCGAGAACCGCAGCGTCGCCATCGGCAACGGTTCGCGCGTGAGCTCGCGCACCCGATACACACCCTTCGCGAGATCGTACATCGCGCGCCCCGCTTGGGTCCACGCGCCGAGCGCTCCAAGGATCGCCGCCCGTGAGAGACCGAGCCGCTTCGCGAGGTCGTCGGGCGTGTCGAGCCACTTCTCCTTGAGGCCATCGAACACGCGGCGCTTCGTGTAGTCATCCACCTCGGCGCGCGGCGCGAGGAGATCGAAGTTGCCCGCCGTCGACCAGTCGTTCGCGGTCCAGCCCGAGAGCCCGAGCGTGAACGACATGTCTCCGAGGTCGGCGACGTAGAACGACGGCAACCCCTGACCGAGCAGGTGCACCGTGAACTTCTTCGCGATCGGGATCAGCCGCTCGAGGATGTGCAGCCGGCGGCGGCCCCAGACCCGGATCTCCTCGGCGGTGGTGCCGTGATACTCGGTGCGGCGGCACACGACCTCGATGCCCCACGGGTCGAACACCACGCGCACGGGCTTGCCGGGCGTGAGGATGAACCGCATCGAGCGCGGTCCCTTCTTCTCCTTGTGCCGGCGCAGGACGAAGCACAGGTTGTGGACGTCCATCGGATGCAGGTCGAACGTGCGCGCGGGCAGACCCATCGCGCTGTTGACCTGAAGGAAGCCGCGAACCCACGAGTCCGGGAGGTCGATCTTGACCTCCTTGTAGTCCTCCTCGCCCTGCGTGCGGACGTCGAAGCCCGAGGGATCGACCTGGAACTTGGTCGTCTTGTAGCTCCGGATCTTCTGGAACTCGTCGTAGAGCGCGGACGAGTAATCGATGTTCGTGGTGCCGCAGGCAAACTCGCCGATGTTGCGGAACACCTCGTAGCTGGTGCCGAGGCGGCCGTACGACGACTCGTCCTGGCTGAAGCATTCGAAGAACACCTCGTCGGGGTGGACGGTGATCACCGGATCGAGCACGAACCACGCGTCGCGGTCCTTCTGGTACAGGTAATCGAAGTAGGCCTGCTTGGCCTTGTCGAACGGTGCGCGGCGCTCGCTCGATCGGCGATAGATCGCCGAGAGCTTCGCCTGCATCTCCTTGATCTGCGTGGCGACGCCGGCGCGCTGCGCGGCGACCTGATCCCAGTCGATCGCCTCCTGCTTCGCCGCCCACTCCTTGTAGCCGGACTTGTCCTTCGGCTTGAAGCGCAGGTCCGAGACCACCACGTCGTGGAGCGCGCTGATGGCCTCGCGAAACGCGATGCCCTTGCGGAGCTCGCCGGAGAAGTACGTGGGCTCGCGCTTGGTATCGGGCGAGAACGAGAGGTCGGTGCCCTCGGGCCGGTTGGCCACGGTCGAGCTCCCCTTGAAGGCGTACTGGAACTCCATTACGGCTCTCCTGCAGCGCGCGCCGGCGCCACGACGCGCAGCGGCTTGATCCGCACCGGCAGCGCCACCTCGGGACGTGCGCGGTGGATCGCCATCATCACCTCGAGCGCGGAAGCTCGATACTCGATCGAGATCGTGGCGGCGAGCCGGAACAGGAGCGGGATGACCACATTCGCCGACGGCACATCGCGCGAGCCCTCGAGCTTCAGGAACTCGAGCACGCGGTGCTTCGCGATGCGGCCCTGATTGACGCGCGACAACACACTGGTGAAGTACGGCATCAGCTTGTCGAGCTTGTCGGGCTTGCCGGCCGCAAACCGCTCGAGGTAGTTCGTCGCGAACATCTGGACGGCGCGCGATGGGTGCTCCGAGAGCTTGAGCAGCACCGTGGGACCGTCGGCCTCGTCGAAGTGCTTCTGGAGCAGCTCGCGCGCGAACGCCTGGACATCGTCACGTACGCTGTCGATCACGCCGACCAGCACCTCGCCGGTGAAGTGCGTGCGCGAGAACTTCGGGCCGCGGAAGAAGTTGTAGGCCCACTGTCGCGAGTCATCCCACTTCGCATCGAGGATCCGTACGGCGGAGGCCATGTTCGCCTGCACGCGCGCGAGGTCGTGCTCGTACATCGACCATGCGGCCTGCCGCACGCTGAGGATCTCGTGACTCGCGAGCTTGATGATCTGATCCAGATCGAGCGCGTCGGGCTTGATGTTGGACGCGAGGAGAATGCCGCCGAGCTCCTGTGCGTGCGGGGATCCAGACGACAGCAGCCGCCAGATCGTGTCCTTGTCGACCTTCGCGTGTCCTCGGACGAGGTCGTCCTTGAGCAGGCGCAGCACGTGGCTCGGCACGTCCTCGGCGAGCTTGCGGCGGAGCAGCGAGTCGATCAGCCCGGCGACGATCTTGTCGCGAGCGTCGGGGAAGTTGGCGGCAACGCGCACGATCAGCGGGCGCGATGCGTTGCGGATGTCGGCGTTCGCATCCGTGCACAGGCGGATCAGCAGCTGATCCATCGAGGCGATCGCCGCCTCGGGCAGCTCGCCGAGCAGCCGCATGCCGACCGCGCGCACGTTCTCGTGCGGCGAGTGAAGCACCGCCAGGATCAGATCGGCAGGGATCAACCCCGAGCGCGAATCGTGGCGCAGGAGCAGCTCGGCGCCGAGCTCCTGGACGCCCGAGAGCGGGTGAGCGAGGAGGTCGCGGATCACCGTGACGCTCACCGTCGCCAGGTGCGAGGCCAGCGTGGTGCTCATCGTCTGCACCGCATCCATCGCGAGCTCGTTGTCGGTCTCCGGCAGCGCGAGCAACGCCGCGACCAGCCGACCGACGAGCAATTGCCCCACCTGCGCGGGCAGCGTCGACGAGCGCAACAGCCGCTTCGCGAACGCACGGGTGTCGGCGGCGCGGCCCATGACGAGCGCGGCGAGCAGCCCGCTGTCGGCGAGGGCGAGGGCTCGCTGCTCGTCGATCCAGGTGAACGCCTGGGCGCGACCGGGCTGGTGCGCGGAGGCCGCGAGCGCCCCGAGCAGCTGCATGTTCGGACGCGCCGCATCGTAGCGCTGCTTCGCGATCACGAAGCCGACGCGCGCGGTCGCATCGTACGGGCGAGACAGCAGCAGCAGCACGTCGTCGAGCTCGAGCTCGGCGAGGAAAGCAGGGCAGGCGAGCAGCGCCTTGCCGGCGAACTCGTGGACCGGTGTGCACGCGCTCTCCGCGCACAGCTGCATGAGCGCCGCCGGGTACCGCTCCCACAGCCCCGGGAATGACTCCTCGCGCTCGGGCGGCGGCGTCGCTCCGGGGCGATGCGGCGACTTCATGCGCCACGCCTTGCCGTTGCGCTTCAGCTCGTAGCGCTGACTGTTGCCGTAGAGGATGTAGTTGAAGGCGTGAAACGGCGCGAACCGATCCCAGTGGACCGGTCGGCCACGCGAGCCGGGAGTCTCCCGCGGCTCGACCGCGTCGGCATCGGTGAACGGCAGCAGCACACCGGCCGCGAGCTTCGCGTAGTCCGGATCACCCGCCTGGCCGAGCCGGCGGAGGACGCGCCAGATCCGGCGGCGCAGATACGAGCGCGTCGCCGAGCCGTATGCCTCCTGGCTCCGGCGGTAGCCGCGCTGGTAGTTGGCGGCCGTGGTCTCGACACGATAGCCGAAGATCCCGAACACGCGCGCATCGCGGCGCAGCTCGGCCGCCTTGAAGATGTAGCGCAGCGGCTGGAACAGCGGGGCGCGGAGCGGCGACTTGCCGATCGCGTCGAGGAACGCGGGGCGTGTCGTCGGGGTGTCGATCAGGTACAGCTCGTGGAGCACATCCGCGTGCTGGTGGAGCGGGAAGGCGTCGAGCGCGGTGGCGAACGTCTCGGGTTTGCCGCTGCGCGCGGCGGCCTTCAGCGGCGCGGGCAACGCATCGATGTGGTGCGCCTTGAACTCGTCGTTGGACGCGGCATCGCTCAGCAGCAGCAGCGACTCGGCGGCGATCCGCTTCACGTGCCCCAGCGAACGCCGGTCGCCGTAGAGCGCGCCGAGCGCACGCACGCTTGCCTCGCCGCCGCAGCGGCCGAGCGCCCACGCGATGCAGTAGTCGCGCATCCCCTTGCCGCCGCCCTCGACATCAGTCGATGTCGCCGTATTGATCAGCGCGATCAGCAGCGGCTCGGCTTCCTTGATCCCGAGCTCGCCCGCACGCCAGATCGCGCGCTCGAGCGGCCACGTGGGAGCTCCGGTCGCGCCGCGGAACCACCGGCGATCCGAGCCGGTCTGCGCGAGCCGCTCGAGGACCTTCTGCGCGCGCGCATCGCGGCTGACGGGGACGGTCCCCGGTGCCGGAGGTGGTGCCGCGGCGCGTGCGGTCGGCACGGGGGCCGCCGCTGCCGGGCGAGCGGTGCTCGCATCGACGTAGCCGGAGTCGACCTTCGAGCGAACGAGCTTGTCGAACACGCGGTCGGCCTCGTCGCGCTTCACGGGCGCGACGGTCTTGGAGCCATCCTTCAGCGGGCCGCCGAGCTTGCCGTAGCGGAAGTTGACGACGAACTGGTTCGTCCCCACCTCGCACAGATCGATCTCGTAGACCTTGTCGCTGCGACCTTCGTGGAAGACCAGCTTCGTTTGCTTGACGAGCTTCATCCGCCCGCGAGCTTCCTGATCGCGCCGTGCGCGCGGTAGAAGCCGCCGGATGCGCTCTCGCGCAGCTCGTCGACGACGTACTTCGCGCCGACCTCACGCAGCTCCTTGGGAAACTGCACGTTCCACTTCTTGTTGTAGCCAGCGGAGACCGGTCGGATCCGGGGCTTGGAGCCTTCCTTGTAGCATTCGACGATCACGCCGCTGCCCGCGGTGCGCGTGGTCTCGACCTCGGCACTTGGCTCGGCCGCCTTGCCCTTCGGCGCCTTGATCGACTTCGCCTCGGGGACCTTACCGGCCTTCGCCGCTTCGATCGCGGCCTCGCTCGCATCGATCGCGGCGAAGCTGCCATCGGTGGTCACCACGTAGAGGCGGCCCTTGAAGAACTGCATCGAGTACGCCGAGCCGCAGCCCGTGTTGAGCTTCCACAGCCGCTCGCCTGCCTCGTTGAAGCAGTACACCGACGACGAGCTGTCGCCGGCGAACACGTACTTGCCGTCCTCGGCGGCTGCGCACGAGTACACGGTGTCATCGCAGGCGTACGTCTTCGGCTCCTTGCCGCGCTTGGTGAACCGCTGGACCTTGTTCTGCGAGGTCGCTCCGAACACGGTCGACTCTTCCTGCCAGCCGAACAGCACCGAGCCGTCGGTCTTCTGGTGCCACAGCTTCTTGCCGTCCTCCCAGTCGTACATCGTGATGCCGTCGGAGTGGCCGTGATAGACGCCGAGCTCGTCGCAGCGGACCATCCAGCCCGAGCTGCCGCTCGACTTCTTCTTCCACTGCGACTCGTCCTCGTGGTTGAACACGGCGACGTTGCCGGCCTCGTCGGAGACGCCGAGCACGCCGTCCTTGATGTCGAGCCAGAAGATGTCGATGTCTTCGGCGATCTCGTAGGCGACACGCGGAACCTTGCCGCCGAGGTCGTAGACCTTGCCGTTGTCACAGCCGGCGTACAGCCACTCGTCGTCGGCGACGATGCACTTGACGCCATCGGGCAGCTTGAACTGATCGAGCACCTTGCCGTCGTGGTCGAGCGAGTAGATCGCGCCGGATTCGTTGCCCATCCAGCAGCGCGCTTCGTCGATGAAGATGCCGAACGCGCGGCTGCTCGCCGGCGTGAAGCGCCAGATCACCGGCGCCTTCGTGACGTTCTTCGCCGCCGCCTGCGAGGTGCCACCGCGACGGGTGACCGTGCGCTTCTTGCGCTCGCCGATCACCGCCTCCGCGTAACCCTTCTTGCGCTTCTCGGCGAGCTTCTTGTTCGCCTCCGCCGTCGCCGCGGCTGGATTCGCGAACGGCTTGACCTGCGTCTGGCCCTTGTCGCCGATCCGGCCGAACCGGATCGTCAGCGTCTTTCCGCTGATGATGACCTCGTAGAACTTGTGGGAACCAGCGTCGCCCTCGGACAGCTCTAGATAGGTGCGTTCATCGGCCATGGCCCAGCGAGGCTAACCTCAACCGCCGGGCGATGGGTGGCGGTCACGGGACGATCTCGACGTACCCATCGCGGATCTTTTCGGAAATAAGTTCGTCCGCATCGCGCCAGGCCGCGGCGGGGTTCGGGCTCCGCCGCGTGGTGGACTCGGTGCCGGCGCGAACAATGACCGCTCGAGCGTCGAGCTCGATCGACCAGGTATCCTCGCCGCGCGCGAACGTTCGCCGAGTCCCGCTCGCCGGCGCGGGAGCGGCCGCCGGCGTCGGTGTCGCTGCGCGGGTGCGAGCGGGAGCGGGAGTGGCCGCATCGGTCGGTGGCCAGGCCACGTCGTCGCGAACACCGACGTACGACGGGAACCGCGGCACGCCGTCGTTGCTCAGCTCCTGGTAGCGGAACGTCACGATGGTGCCGACCGGGGGCGGGTTGTTGCGTTCCGCATCCGACAGTCCGGTACCGACGTTGAACACGGTCCCGTTCGGTAGCTCGCACTGCAGCGATCCGAGCCGCCCGCCGTGTCTGCCCGCGCCGCGGACGTGGGCGATCACCCGCGCCTCGGCGTCGTGGAACGTCTTCACCTTGCGCAGCGACCACGACCGCCCGATCTCGTACCGCGAGCCGGGCTGCCGCATCATCAGGCCCTCACCGCCGAGCTCCTCGACGCGCGCGAGCTCGCCGCGAAGGTGCTCGAGCCCGGTGCACAGCTCGTGCGGATGCCAGCGCGCGTACGGCGACGCGATCGATTCGAGCAGCTGTCGCGTGTGCTCGATGCGTTGCTCGAACGGCGCCGCGTGCCCCGGCGCGTCGAACACGACGTAGGTGAGCTCTTTCCAGTCGTCGCTCTTATCCTGCCGGCGCGCGATGCTGACGCCGCGCTGGAACTTCTTGCGACCCGCCCACAGCTCGCCGTCGAGGATCACGTCCTTCGGCAGCGCGGCGATGAACCAGTCCGGCGCGTGAAACTCGTTGCCGAGCCGCGACAGAAACCGCGTGCCGTCCCAGTACGCCCGCACGCCATCGAGCTTCTCGCTCATCCACCAGCCGGCCAGATCGACGACGTGGTCCCACGGGTGGGCCAGCAGGATCGGAGGCGCGGTGCCCGGCGCGGAGGGCTGCACAGATCCTCCTCCCGCGGGCCGCGCTGCTCGTGCCGCACGCGCCGGTGCCGCGGCGGTTCCAACCCGCGCCGTCTCGACGGCGTCGCCGCGGAGCTTGCGGAGGTGCTTGCACGAGCGGCGCTCGATCGCCGCTGACTGATTCCGCCAGGCCGGGCAAGAGCACGAGAACACGCCGGCCACGTTCCGGAGCACGTAGGGCTGGGCGCCCGAGCCTTGCACCGTCGTCGATTCGCCATCGGCGAGATCGCCCGGCGTGGCGGAGACCGGTGCGTCGTCGTCGTCGTCGTCGCCGTCGCCGTCGTCGTCGTCACCATCCTCGTCGTCGCTGGCGTCGTCATCCTCGGGCTCGTCGGGCTCCTCCTCGGACGGTCGGACCGCCCGCTGCGCATCGGGCGCGGCGACGGGCGTTCGCTTCCACCACGGCGTCTCTTTGGTCACCCCCGCACGTTAGCTCAGCGCTGCCTGCCGCGCAGAAGCATCCAGGCGGCGAGTTCGCATAGGATGGAGTGGTGCTCGGCCTGCGCGCGTTTGCTGTGACGATCGTGTTCGTCGCCGGCTGTCAGCGCGTGTTCGGTCTCGAACGGGACACGGTGGCCGACAGCCTGCCCGCGGGCCTGATCCGCTGGTACACGATGGACGCACTCGACGGGACCAGGCTCACCGACGCGACCGGCAACGGCCACGACGGCGTATGCCCGCTCCAGGCCTGCCCGAGCGCCGCGGAGGGCATCGTCGGAGGCGCGCTCCGCTTCGATGGCACGACGCAGGTGCTGCAATCGGCATCGGACGCGGATCTCGAGACCCTCGCTTCGTTCACGGTGACGACCTGGGCGTACCTCGAAGCCCCGGTCTCCACGTCCGTCGCATGCCCTTTGAGCAAGGTGCACGGCCCGGCAAGAGCCAATTCGTGGCAGCTGTGCATCGAAGCCGGGAAGTGGCGGTACGAGACCGAAGGAGGCGACCTCTCCGTCTCGGCGCCCGTGGTCGCGGGCGAGTGGCATCACCTCGCGATGGAGTGGGATGGCACGACCAAGCAGCTGTTCGTCGACGCGCTGGAGACCGGATCCGGACCTGCCGTGATCGCGTACGACCACGGTCCCCTCATGTTCGGTGCCGACATCGATGACAGCGCGCCCGTCGTGTTCTTCCCCGGCGTTCTCGACGAGATCCGGATCTACGATCACGTCCTCACGGGCAACGAGCTGATCGGTCTGGTGACGGCCCGCTGATTGGCTAGCTCGGCACGTCGCCGCTGGTTGTCGCCGTGTTCTCCGCGCTGCCAGGAACAGAAGCTCCGAGAAGTCTTAGTGCGACGATCTCGTTGCTTCGAGTGCCGGCCGCTAGGGTCTGCGGCGGCGAAGGACGAGCGCGAGGATCCCGAGTCCGGCGAGCAGCGACGCGGGTCCACCGGTTCCCGCTGCGCAGCCACAGCCGCCACCCGGGCTCGCGGTGGTGTCGCCGTTGTTGGCGCCGCCGGGCCCGTCCCCAGCGCCACCCTCCGGTGGTGCGCCGACGCACGCGTTGGCCTGGCACGTCTCGTCGCCGGCGCAGTTCCCGCACGAGCCGCCGCAACCATCATCACCGCACTGCTTACCTGCGCACTGCGCAGTGCAGCTGCAACCTGCGCCCGTCGCCGGCCGCGTGGTGTCCCAGTCGGCGCACGTGCCATCGGCGCCGATGCCGAGCGAGCCGGTGGTTGGATACGTGACGATCGCGTTCGCCGCGTCGTGGAACAGAAAGAAGTAGCGATGACATCCCGCCGCCAGACCCGCGAGCTGCGCGTGGTACGCGCCGTTGGTCACCGAGCCGCGCCCGAGGGTCATCGCCGTGCACGTGCCGTCGACATTGACCAGGGCCTGCATGGGACCCGCGGTGTCGAACCAGTTCGCCCACGCATCGACGCTGGCGCCCGTGCGCGGGTAGTGCGAGCCGCTGACGACCTTTGCCGTGGTCGCGGTACCGCCGAAGTCTCCCACCGAGGCGCCGTTGCCAGCGCCGTAACCGACCGCCGGCCCCGACATCAGAATGTTCCAGCGATGGCCGTTCGTCGGCGGACCCTGCACGTACGCGCACGTGGTCTGGTTGAACGATTCGTAGAGCCACTGATAGAACGCGCCGTTCGGATCGTTGCCCGAGGCGATGATCTCCCCGGCGGCGTTCGCGCCGAACAGGCCAACGCGCGAGTTCCACGCCGTGCACGCTCCCGTGCACGTTGCGGTACCGCCCATGCACGCGCACGAGGCGGCTCCGGTACACGTGCCGGGATAGATCGCGTTGATATTCGCGACGAGTGTGCAGATCGAGTCGTGCGCGAAGTAGCTCTGCGCAGCCATCTCGTCGGAGTGGAAGCGCGCTGAACGGTTCAGTGCCTCGCTCCACGGGATCGGTGGCTTCGGCGTGTAGCAGGTGCCTTCGCCGCACGCGGCGCCGCAGGCCTGCATCTCGATCTGCGGTGCGCACCGGGCACGGTTCGTCCACTCGTGCATCACGCGCTCTTTCCAGTTCGGGAAGCCGTTGACCGCCTCGCCGTTGGCGTGTGCCCGACCGCCAACCAGCGCCAGCAAGGCAATACACGCCAGGAGCTGCCTCATCCTGGGATCATCTCACGGCTTCATGCGGCGCTCGGACCCGAAGTCGGGGTACCTTGTGGGTCATGGCCAGCGCGGACAAGAGAAAGCAGTCGCTCTACTTCCCCGAAGACATGTTGAAGGAGATCCAGCACGAGGGTGGTCGTCTCGATCGATCACTATCCTGGATCGTCCAGCAAGCGTGGAAGCTCGCCCGGTCTCCCATCCGGGAGTTCCCGTCGAGCAACGACGAGCCGGAGTCGCTGCCGGATCCACGCGAGGAGTAGCCCTGGAGGTCGACAGACGCGATGGCAATCAGCTGAACAGCTCGGTCAACGGACCGACGAGCGGGATGGTTCCGCCCGCGGAATCCGGGACCGAGGTCAGGCCGAAGGAGTCGTCGGGCTGGCCCATCGCGCGCAGCACGCTGACGTGCAGGCGATTGGTCGCCGGTCCGAGCAGCACGTGGTTGGGCTGCGGGCTCGTGAAGGTGCGCGGATAGCGAACGTATCTGCCGGTGCGTAGGCCGAGGTTGCCGCCGCCGGCGATCACCGTGAACGTGTCGTTGTGGAAGTGGTGCGGCGTGGCCAGCTCCGGGACCCAGACGACGACCGTGTTGTCGAGCATCGTGCCGTTGCCCTCGATCACCGAATCGAGCTGCTCGAGCAGATAGACGAAGTGGTTCGCGTACCAGACGCCGAGGTCCTGGATCGCGTGCTCGGCCACCGGGTTGTACATGGCACCGCACGCGCTGCCGCCGGGCATCGCCTGGTGCGCATACGGATGGACCTGCGCCTCGGCGGGATATCCGAACTCGGGGCACTGCGGAACGGGCGCGACGAAGGTGACCACGCGCGTGAGGTCGCACGCGAACGCGAGCCTGACGAGCCGCATGAACTGGGTGACCTTGTGGTCGGTCGCGGAGAAGCTCGGATCGCAGAGCGCGGAAGGGCCGGCGCCGAGGCTGAGCTCCAGATCGCGGATCAGCGCGCGATGCGCGTCGAGCCGCTGCTTTCCGTCGGCGTCGAGGCGTGCGCCGAGGAACTCGTACTCGCGGCCGACCATGTCGAGCACCGATGGGCGCAGCGAGGCGATGACCTGCGCGCGATCGCGCGGCTCCCCGGTGGGCGGCGGTACGTAGCCGCCCAGCAGATCCTGGTACGCCACGTCGGGCGACGCGACGATCGGTGTGGATTGGCCGGGACCGAGAAACGAGAACGGCGCGACGGTCAGGTTGGGGACGTAGTCAAAGCCGTACACGCGTGACCCGAACCGGCCGGGGGCAGCAGTTCGCAGCGCGAGCTCCTGATCGATCGAACGGGCGCCGCCCGTGCACGGCACGCCGGCCTGCTGGCGCACGCGGTTGCCGGTGAGCAGACCCGCGACGGCGACCGAGTGGTTGTTCGGATCGGTGTGATCGCGCAGCGCATCGGCGATGTTCGCGAGGTTGACCGTGTTGGACAGCCCCTCGACGACGAGCAGGCGATCGCGAAATGGATGAAGCGGCTGGAGCATCAGGCCGAGCTCGTCGCGGAGCACCGGCGTCAGCGGCCGCTCGGAGACCACGCTATCGCTGCCGCCGGGCACGGGCATCATCCAGGAGTTTGGCGTGTGGCCGTGCGCGGTCACGAAGTAGATGACGCGCCGCGGGGGCGGCGCAGGATCGGCCGCTCGCGATCTACGGCTCGCGCCGAGCGTGACGAGGCTGGCGAGCCCGCCCATGCCGAGCGCCTTGAGGAGCTGGCGGCGCTTCATCATGGGGCGGGCTGCTTTCGCATGCGGAAGGTCTGCGAGGCGACGATCTCCGTGAGCAGCGTGCGCAGATCACCGTGGCTCGCGATGAAGCGCGTGCCGATCTCGTCGACCAGACCGTACTCGTCGAGGGTGGGCATGCGTCCGAGCGCGTACTGGAGCCACTTCTCGGCCGCGCACCGGTGGACGACCTTGCTCCGGCCGAGCGATGTCGAGAGCTCGATCGCGTTGGCGAACGGGCCGTCGACGTCGGTCCCGGTGATGGTGCCGCTCGCATCGATGGGGAGGCCGGCCTGCTGCGTGATGTACGCGCCGCTCGCCGTGTAGCTCTCGAAGCCAAACCCGAAGCCGTTGAGCGCGTGATGACAGGTCTGACACCCGCCGGCAGTCCGCTCCGCGAACAACATGCGATTGGTCTTCGGTCCATTGCCCGGGTCTGCGACGGGCATCGACAGATCGACGCCGTCGGGCGGCGGCGCCGGTAGCTGGCACAGCAGTCGGAGGTTGATCGCGTTGCCCCGGATCGGCGGAGAGGTTCCGCCGCGGTGTGAGTACCCTGCGAGAAATGCGGCGCGCGTGAGGATTCCGGCACGTCGATCCTCGGGCAGGGCGACCTCGACCCAGGTGTCGGCGTCGGGCGGGCCATCGACGGCGTAGACGCGTGCCATCTCGCTGTTGACCCAGGCGCGGCGACTGGTCAGCAGATCGTCGAGCGTGCCGACCTCGGCAAACGAGCGCTCGATGAACATGCGCGATTCACGAAGCGCCGAGGTCTGAGTGGCCGTGGTCCACGCCGGATCGATCTCGCTCGTCCGTACCGCGTGCTCGTCGTTCATGATCCGATCGAGCGCGAGCCACTGGCGATGAAAGTCCCAGGCGAGCCGGAGGGCGCGCGGATCCGCGAGCATGCGGGTCGCCTGCTGCCGGATATCGTCCTCGGTCTGGAGCTCGCCGGCGGCGGCGGCTCGCAGGAGCTGGTCGTCGGGAACGCTCTCCCACAGGAAGAATGACAGCCGGCTCGCCATCGCGTAGGCCTCGACCGGCACCACAGGATCCGTCGTCGGCGCGAGCGCCTCGGGGGGCTCCGCGCGATAGAGGAACTGCGGCGTCTGCAACATCGCGCTCAGGGTCAGCTGCACCGCCGCCGAGAAATCCACGGCGGTTGCCCACGAGGTGAAGCGCTGCGTGAAGTGCGCTTCTTCCTCGCTTGTCATCGGACGACGAAAGATGCGTGCCCCGGTGGTGCGGATGAAGTCGCGGCTGCAGATCGCCGCTCCGGTGGGCGTGGCCCAGTCCGCGCAACCCGTCACCGCTGCGACCGCCGCGGTGTCCTGCGTCGCCGCCGCGGCGTAGAGGTTCGCGATCGCCTCGAACCTCGCGATGCGCACGTCGGAGGGCGCCTGCGCCTGGGCCTCGTTCTCGAACCCAGTGACCGAGTTATCCGCGGGCAACGGCGGCAACGCCGGGTGGATCGCGGGAAACAGGTCGTTCAGCGCGTAGAGATACTCGGTGTTGCTCAGCCGCCGCAGCGGTGCCGGCCCGATTCCGGAGACGGCAACCCCTCGGTCGTTGCCGCATCCGATCGCCAGCAACAGCGCGAATACCGCCCCACGTCGCATGACGGGGCCAGCGTATCAAGTACATCTGTCCCATGACAGGACGTTTCACCCAGCTCGGTCGCCAGCTTCGCAAGCTGCGGCACATCGTCGGCGGTTCGCCCACCGCGGTCCCGGTGACCACGCTCCGGCGTGCGACGCAGCTCGCGGGTGACCTGGCGTGCGAGCAAACGGAGCTCGATGACGCGGAGGCGGCGTTTCGGGAGCTGGCCGTGCGGCAGATCGTGGAACCAGCACTCGCCGAGCGGCTCGCAGGCTTCGCCGCCGACGTGGCTCGGCCGGCTGCAGATCGCGAGGACACCACCGCCGAACGCGTTCTTCCGATCGGCGGTGACCTCGATCGCCTGCTGCGCAGCCTCGAGCTCGGCGCGCCCGCACCGGCCCTCCCGTTCGAAGCGCTCGTCGCTCGTGATCGCGCGAAGCCGGAGTCGACCGTTGCGGTGGTCATCTCCGGTCGGGTCCTCGAGCTCGACGTGACGGGCGGCCTCGCCGTGATCGCAGTCGACGATCAGCCGATCCAGATGACGCTCTCGGGTCAGGTCGTGACGTCCTTTGCGCTCGCCGCGGCGCCGAACAGTCGGCCAGAAATCCACCGCGAGCGAACCGGAGAGACGCGCGTGGTGTGGAGCCCCGAGAACGTGGTCGTCGAGCTCGCGCCCGACTTCGCACGGGTTCAGATCTCGACGCGGTGACGCCGGCGCCTCCGGGCGACCGCGACCGGCAGGGTATTCCACCGCGGACCGAACCGTGCGTGCCGGACCGCCTCGAACAGTGCGTAGTAGCCAACCGCGAGCCCGCAACCCATCCCGATGATCAGGAACAGCGGCGCAAACAGGGAGCTGTCGCGGCCGTGGTTCGCCGGAAGCACCATCGCGATTTTCCAGGCGCTGACCTGGCCGAGCACCAGCGCGACCACGCACTGCACCATCCGCGTTCCGAACGCGCGCAGGTCGGGGACGTCGTCCATGTCTGGCGGACACCGTGGAGACCGCGCGGTTGCGTTCATCACCGCGGGTGCGCGACGAAGAAGTTGACGACCTCGGCTCCCCACACGAACGACGCCGGCTGCTGGCACTTGAACGAGAACAGCTGGCCGGGCTGGCCGCCTGGATCGGTCGAGCCCGGGAAGCAGTGGCCCTGCAGCGTGGAGGCCGAGACGAACGGGACCTGCGCGCTCGACGAGTAGTCGTGGGCGAGTAGCTCGACGACGGTCCCGGCCGTGTCGCTCCAGCGCGTGCGCGTGTAGGTGGGGCTCGACGCGACGACGCCATTCGCGGTCAGGCCCCACGCGCTGACGATCGCGTCGACCTGCGGCTGCGCGCACGAGAACGGGATGTAGTTCTGGTCCGCGCGACCGTGCATGTACAGGATCGGGAGCTTGCGACTCGGGAGCTCGGGCCCGGTGAACGAACAGGCCGCGGCGCCGGAAGGATTGCCGACGACGGGGCAGTTCGATGCGGCAGCGGCGGGCGCCACCGAGGCAAACAGATCGGCGTGGGCGCACAGGAACCGCCACGTCATGAAGCCGCCCTGCGAGAACCCGGTCATGTGCACGCGATCGGGATCGATCGCGAACACGGCGACCGCCCGGGTCAGGAAGTCGTAGACCTTCGGCTCGTCGGGTGCGCTCCAAGATGCCTGCGGTGGCGAGGGAGTTGCGCTCGGCTGGACGACGACGAACCCGGCGGCGCCACCTCGGGTGCGCATCTGGGAGTTCGCATCCTCCATCGCCGCGCTCATCGTCAGGCCGTGAACATCGAGGATCAGGCCGCAGCCGCCATCGACGCACGCGGCTGGGACCTCGACATCGAAGCTGAGGCCGTTGCACGCATACACGTGATGCCCGGCGCCGGGGCTCGGGAAGCACGGATCGGTCGCGGCCCTCGGGGCGTCGATGCGTGCCGCATCGGCCGCGCTCGCGTCGACCGTGCTCGCGTCGACCGGATCGGCGGGCAGTGAGCTACCGCACCCGACAACCGCCACCATCCCCGCTGCGATTGCTCGAATCATCTCGCGACCAATATCAGCCGTTGGGCGGATAGGTCAATCACCTTGACCTATGTGCCGGGAAGCTGGTACTCCACGGCCATGCGGACCATGGTGATCGTCGGGGCGATGGTGTCGGCCTGCGCAGGAACCCCGGGGCCAGGTGGAGGAGCCCCCGACGCGGCGCCGCGACCGCCCGACGCAACAGTCGTCGTGGACGCGCCGGATCCCGATGCGCCGCGCTCGGCGATCGAGACCTGCTTTCCGCCCGCGGCGAACGCCGCGAAGCCCCATCCGAACTACGACCAGTTCCACCCGGTCGTGAACTCGCAGTGCACCGGAACCAATTACCAGGCGATCACCGGGGTCGAGCGGGTCGTGTTCCTCGGCGATTCGATCACCACCGGAACCCCGCCGACCTTGCCCACGGCGTTCTACCGATCCCTCGTTGCGAACGAGATGCGGTCGAAGTTCGGGCTGTTCATCGACGTCCAGGACTGCTCGGGCTGGGGGGCACGCAACGACGACTTCCTCGGACCTCCGCACGAGCAGATCCACCACTGCTTCGCCGACGTGGAGAACCGCAAGACGCTCATCGTGATGACGATGGGCGGCAACGACATGAGCTCGATCGCCAAGGAAGCGGCCGCCGGCGACACGCCCGCGCAGACGATGGCGAAGGTGGATCTGGCGCTACAGAATCTCGAGGAGGCCGTCACCTGGCTGCGGGATCCGGCGCACTTTCCGAACGGCTCCTACGTGGTGTTCTCGAACATCTACGAGTTCACCGATGCGACGGGAGATCTCGCGTCGTGCCCGGCGGCTGCGCTCGCCGGATTCGATGCGGTCGCCGCTCCGCAGATGACACCGGCGTACCTTCGCGCGGCCGAGCAGTACCTGCGCATCGCCGTCGACCATCAGATCGACATGGTGTTCTCTCTCGAGAACTTCTGCGGTCACGGCTTCCATGCCAACGATCCGACCAGCGTCTGCTACCGCGGGCCGAACACCGAGGCGTGGTTCGACTTGACGTGCATCCACCCGAATCCGAAGGGCCACGCGGCGCTCGCTCGACTGTTCGACACGACCATCGCCGAGTAGACTCGCGCCTCATGGTAGCGGCCGGAAGTCGAGGCTACGACGAGGCGATCGAGCTGATCTATTTCGGCTGGAACAAGCTCGTGGCGGAGCCCGACCGGTTGCTCGCTCGCCGCGGCCTGGGCCGGGTCCACCACCGCATCCTCTACTGCATCGCGCGCGGTCCGGG
This sequence comes from Haliangiales bacterium, assembly GCA_038206055.1. Classification (GTDB taxonomy): domain Bacteria; phylum Myxococcota_A; class Polyangia; order Haliangiales; family Haliangiaceae; genus JABFXX01. The sequence goes on along the minus strand of JBBRBG010000094.1, from coordinate 16,681 downwards.
CATCACGATCGGTGGCCTGTGTCGTGTGCTCGACGTCAGCAAGCAGGCGCTGCACCAGCCGCTCGCCGCGTTGATCGATGCCGGGCTCGTCGCGCGGACCGTCGAGCCGACGAACCGACGGATTCGCAGGCTGTCGTTGACGAGCCGCGGCGCACAGCTCGAGGAGCGCCTGGCGGCGGTGCAGCGGGTCCGCTTCGAGCGTGCGTTTCGCGCCGCCGGGCCCAGCGCCGAGGCGCACTGGCGCGAGGTGATGCGGCTGCTGGCCGAGCGCTCGTCGGTGTAAGGTCCCACATCCACTGTGGACGACGTAGCGCGCGAGCTCCGGCTCTATCGGAGGCTGTTTGTCCTCGTGGGCGCGGTCTATCTGGTCTGGTGGTTCGCGGTCGAGGCGGCGATGCCGCAAGCGTTCAATCCGTTGCCCGGACGGTTGGTGGTGGTCCTCGCGATCTGGGGCATCGGCGCCACCTCGTATGCGAGTGCGTGGGTGCGAAGCCACGTCCAGTTGCTGTGGGCGTGCGCCCTGTGGCTGGTCACCGCCCACTACTTCTACTTGTTCTACGAGAACGCCGGCGAGATCAACTGGAGGGTGGGCTCGTTCATCACCGTCACCGCCATCAGCCTGGGCCTGTTTTCCCGCGCTTCCCTGGTCTCGTATTCCGTGTTCACGGTTGTGCTTGGACTCGTCATGGTGCTCGCGTTTCCCGAGCTGCGTCGCACGGTGTTCCTGCCGGGGCTCGTGACGGTGCTGTTGCAGGCCAATGTTGGACTGCACTCGCGGCTCGGCGTGATCCGCGACCTCGCCGCGAGCAACGAACACTTCCAGCTCCTGTTCAACTCCACGTTCGAAGGCGTGTTGATCCACGAGGAGGGACGGATCGTTCAGGTCAACGACTCGCTGATCAGCGCGCTCGGGTTCACGGCCGCGGAGCTGGTCGGCCGTGACGTGCGCGACTTCGTGCATCCCGATGACCGCGCGCGCGCGGAGGGCACGCTGATGTCGGAAACCGCGAGCTGCGAGGCGCGCGGGCGTCGGAAGGACGGCACGGTGCGCGACTTCGAGATCCGCGGCAAGCCGCTGCCGCGCAGCACCCGGCCCACGCGCCTGCTCACGATCGCGGATATCACCGAGAGAAACCTTCAGGCCGAGGCGCTCCGGCAATCGAACGAAGCGCTCGAGCGGAGCAACATCGACCTCCAGCGGTTCGCCTACGTCGCGTCGCACGATCTCCAGACGCCGCTGCGCAGCATCGGGAGCTTCGTGGATCTTCTCCACTCCACGTACGCCGAGCAGCTCGACGATCAGGGCAGGGATTGGCTGAGTCGCACGAGCAAGTCTGTCCACCACCTGCGGACCTTGATCGACGATCTGCTCGCGTACTCCCGGGTCGATGCCGAGCCCCGAGCGTTCGAGCGCGTCTCGGTTCGCGAGGTGCTCGATCGCGCGACCTCTCTGCTCGACGTCGCCATCCGCGAGTCGAGCGCGCAGATCACCTCCGGCGAGCTGCCCGAGGTCATGGGAGATCGCTCGCAGCTCGTGCAGCTCATGCTGAATCTCGTCGGTAACGCGCTCAAGTATCGCGGGGCCGCCGCGCCGGTGATCCACGTCGCGGCCGAGACCAAGGGCGACGAGTGGCAGGTCTCGATCCGAGACAACGGCATCGGCATCGCCCCGAAGCACCACCAGCAGGTGTTCGAGATCTTCAAGCGCCTGCACGACCTGAAGGAATACCCGGGCACCGGCATCGGTCTCGCGGTGTGCCGGCGCGTCGTCAATCGCCACGGTGGCAAGATCTGGGTAGAGTCGAACGCCGGCGAAGGCAGCGTGTTCTACTTCACGCTCGCGAAGGAACAGTGAGTCACTCATGAACGACGTGTTGGTTCACGGCCGGCCAGCAGAGATCCTGCTCGTCGAGGACAGCGACGACGACGTCGAGCTCACCCGGCTCGGATTCAAGCGCGCGCGCTTCGCGGTCAAGCTGCATCACGTTGCGAACGGCGAGGAATGCATGAGCTTCCTGCGCAAGGAGGGCAAGTACGGCGGCATGCCTACGCCGGATCTGATCCTGCTGGATCTGAACATGCCCCGGATGGATGGCAACGAGGTGATGGAGGAGGTGAGCCGCGACGAGGCGCTGAAGCACCTGCCGATCGTGGTGCTGACCTCGTCCAAGGCGGAGGAGGACATCCTGCGGTCCTACAAGCTCCGCTGCAGCTCCTACCTCGTCAAGCCGATCAACTTCGAAGGCTTCGCGACGATGATCCAGTCGCTCAGCGACTACTGGTTCACCCTCGTCACGCTGCCGCCGAACAAGCAACCGTAGTTGTACGGTCAGCACGATGCTGACCGGAGCGACATCGGATGCGTGGCCTAGCGCTCGTCGTCGCGACGAACCAGGCGCTGCCAGAACGACGGCTTCTCGAAGCCGATGTCCATGTCCGCGAACGACTCCGGCGCGCTCTGCTCGAGGGCGCGGCCGGCTGCAAAGAACTCCGCTTCGGTGTCGGTAAGCTCGAGATCAAACATGATGTTCTCTGATGAGCAAACGCGAAGCCAACTCCGAGCGAGCGCCGGCGCCCGGATTCTGCTGCCCTTGCGGCCCGGAGCGCTTCCCCGGAGGCCATCACCCATCGCTACCCCGGGCGGTGTAGGGCGGGGGGCTAGCGCACCGAGCGGGGAGCGCACGCTGGAGATCAGAAGGTCAGCCGGAAACCGAGCTGCACGGTCCGCGGCGCCTGCTGCACCGAGTTGATCTGGCTCGTGTTGCCGCCCGTGTGGCCGAAGTTTCGGTTCTTGACCGGGGTCACGTTGGCCTCGAGCCCGGTGGCCGCGTCGATCGTCTTCAGGTGGCGCAGGTCCTCGGTGTCGCCGCCGAGAATCGGGTTCGCCGAATCGAACGTGTAGTTCTCATCGACGTTGAGCTGCTCCTGCTGGTCGAACAGGTTGAACACGTTGACGAACGCCTCGAGCTGCGTGGACTTGCTGAGCCGGTGGCCGTACGAGATCCGCGCATCGAGCTCGGTGGTGAACGGCGAGCGCGGGGCTGCACCGCGCGGCAGTAGATACGCCTCGCCGCTGCCGTAGGTGGGGTGCGCGCCGAGCACGTTGTGCGCGATGCCGGATTGGCCGCGAAAGCTCGCGCCGGCCACGATCTGACCGGCCTTCTTGAGGTCGAACTGATAGAAGCCGTCGACCTTGATGTTGTGCGAGCGGTCGAGGCCGAGCGAGCCGTACCGGTTGGCCATGAGATCGGGGAGATCGTAGAGCGACGTGATGTTCGGATCGTTCTGGCCGGTCTCGGTGGAGAACAGGCCGGGGTAGTTACCCTTGGACCGCGAGTACGTGTACGAGGCGATCAGCAGCGATGCCTTGGTGGGGCGCTGGGTCGCGGTGATCTGCAGGCCGTCGTAGCTGCGGACCGGTTTCTCGAGGTTCTTCACCGCCGCGAGGCTCGCCGCGCGCTGTGCGTAGACCTCGCCGAGTGCCTGATCGCTCTCCGAGCCCGCCGCGAGCTCCATGGCCTTGGCCTCGAGCCGAGCGGCCTCGTCATCGAAGTTGAAGCCCGGGTTGGTGACGAGATAGGTGTTGCCGCCATCGACGGAGATGTCCTCGATCACGACGGGCAGGTTGCGGTGGATGTAGTTGCTGCCCACCTTGAAGTCGGGCCGCACCTCGTACTCTGCGCCGAGGATGACCTCATCGGTATGCTGCCCGCGCAGGCCGGGCGAGACGTACTCGAAGCCGCCGCCGAGGAGCGCCGGGTCACCGCGGTCCTGGCACTGATCGAGCTTCCCGGCGAGGTCACTGCCCGTCATGCCGGGCGTGTGGTCGACGTTGCAGTTCGCGTCGTAGGCGCCGGCGCTCGGGAGGTTGCGGTTGAGGTTGACGTCCTGCAGGCCGACGATCTCGCCGCCGAACGAGCGGACGTTGAGGTCCATCGGCACGTTCTCGTAGAACCGGCCCCAGTGCGCGAACACCTTCGACTTGCCGTCGCGCGTGGGGTCGTAGATGACGCCGATGCGCGGCGCGAGGAGGTTGTTCAGCTCGTAGCCGTTCGTCGGGATGGTCTCGCCTTCGGGCGAGATCTTGCCCTGCAGGTGCTCGGCGACATGTCCGATCTGCTGCTCCCAGCGCAGACCCGCATTGATCGTGATGTTCGGTCGAACTTGCCAGCTGTCCTGCACGAACGCCGCGAGGTTGGTATTCGATGTATCGGCGTTGAGGCCGGGCGAGCGCTCGCAGACGGCGTGGCCGTTGGAGCACAGGACCTGGCCGTCGGCGAGCGGCGCTTTCGGATCGGCGCCGTCGACGATCTGGAAGTACTCGTCGGACTGCCAGCGGCCGGGCTCACCCTCGAGCGTGTCGGCCGCGCGCCGCCAGCGCACACCACCGGAGTAGCGGCTCATGCCGCGGAATCGCGCGAGCTCGCCATCGAAGCCGGCCTTGAGCACGTGATATCCGGCGAGCTTCACGCGCTGGGTGATCGCCACGGCGAGCGAGCTGCGCGTCTTGAGCTCGTCCTCGAGCAGATCGATGCCTTGCTCGTTGTAGCCGAATACGGGGCAGTTCGTGATCATCGGATACTCGTCGCCCGGACCATCGCTGCACTTTGCGATCGTCTGGGCACCTTCGAGATCCGCGAAGTCGTAGAGCGAGCGATCGTAGGCGTAGGTCACGAACGGAACTTCCTGATCAGACGAGAACGGCCGCTGGCGCTTGAACCCGTGGTGGTAGCCGCCCACGGCGTCGATCTGCGTCTTGCCGTCGTTGAACTTCGACGTCCACTTGAGCGACGAGGTGTACGCACCATCGGCGTACTTCCACCGGTTCTGTTCGGGGTTCCCGGTGACCGCGTAGAGGTCGATCGCGCTGCGCGGATTTCCGAATACCGACGCCTGGAACTGGTTGTTCTGATCGATGGCGCCGTTGATCTTCGCGGTGAAGTAGTACTGCTTGAAGTCGCCGCCGATATCGCGGGTCGCGACCAGCTCGTGCTTCGTGATACCGGTCGCCGGATCGACGTCGGGGATGCCGTCTTGCGGCATGCCGTCGGTGCCGTCGACCTGGCGCTGAACCAGGCGCGTGGTCGTGTTCTTCGCGAACGATGGATTGAAGCCGATGTGGAACCACAGCTTCTTCTTGATGATCGGGCCGCCGAGCTCTGCGCCGAGGTCGTAGCGGTAGTCGAGGTCGGTCTTGCTATCGATCGATCCACCTTCGCGCTGGACGACCTTCGCATCCGCGATGAGCGCGCCGGGCTGGAAGTAACCGAACACCGAGCCGTGGAATTCGTCGGAGCCTTGCTTCGTCACGACGTTGACGATGCCGCCCGTCGCACGGCCGAACTCCGCGTTGTAGCCACCGGTGATCACCTCGGTCTCCGAGATGAACTCGTTCGGGAGGTTCGTCGCGAGGCCGCCGAATCCCGTATCGGTCGTGTTGATGCCCTCGATGATGTACGTGTTCTCGAGCGACGTCGCGCCGGCGAACGACACGCCGTAGTTATCGGCCTGCGCGCCGGCCGCCTGTCCCACGACGCCGCCGAACGTGCGCGCCGTCGGAATGTTTTGCGTGTAGTCGTCGGTGATCGTCAGGCCGGTCTTTGTCGAACCCTGGTCGACGATCGGTACGGTGCCGGTGAGCACGATCACCTCGCCGCGCGGCTTGTCGGACGACGAGGCCGAATCGACCGTCATGTTGACCACCGCTTCCTTGCCGACCTGGATCAGCACGTTGCCGCGCGAGAACTTCGCGTCCGCGTAGTAGACGGTGAGCACGTACAAGCCCGGCGGTAGCGACGTCAGGAAGTACTGGCCGCTGTCCTCGCTGACCGCTACCTGCTCGCCGAGCAGCGACGGCGACGTGGCGACGAGCGTGGCGCCAACGGCAGGTTCTCCCGTGCCCTTGTCGCGCACCACGCCGCGCAGCGATCCGACGGTGGCACTTCCCTGCGCGTGCGCCGTCGGTAGCAGGGCGATCGTGCTCGCGCCGATCAGCATCGTGCTTGCGAGCACGATGCGAACAAGTCTGGCGAAGTTGTTCATCGTTGCTATTCAACAGCAGCGCCCACGAGCTCGTCGCCGTGCGACCTGGACGGGACTTCGCTTTGTCCCAACTGCATGCGGCAATCAGCGATGCGGTGTCGCGGTGTCGCGGTGTCGCGCGATCCGTCGGCCTGTCGGATTCCCTTGCCGTTGTGGCACGCCCTGGATCGACGACTCGCGGACTTGGGGAATGTTCCGGCGTGGTCTCGAAGTTGCTGTATGTGAGCCCATGACCCGGTCGTACAGCTTTCGATCCGTGACCCGCCGCGTCCCTCGTACGGAGCGGCCTCTTCGCCGCCCGAGCACCTTCACCTGCTTCCGGCTGGTCGCGATCGACGACCCAGCGCCTGGTGAAGCGGCGTTCGAATCGATCGAGCTCGTGTTCCCACCGAACATGATGGCCTCGCTCGTTACGAGGTGATCGCAGCGCGAGTGATACGCTGCAGGCGTGCGCTTTCCCGGCCGCCGCAAGCACAAGCACTACTTCCCGGTCGCAGCGCGCGATCCGCTGTTCAAGGCCGTTGGCCTCGACGGGCCGGCCGCGCGCACGCACGTGGTCGGCGTCGATCAGACGCTCGTCGATATCGATGCGCGGGTCGCCGACGAGCTGCTGGTCCGATACGCGCTGCCGCGAGGCGCATCGACCGTCATCCCGAACGAGCTCGCGGTGCAGCTCTATGACGAGCTGCTCGCTTCGAAGCTGATCCAGTACGAGTTCGCCGGCGGCACGGTGGGCAACACGCTCCACAACTACTCGCTGCTTGCTGACGACGCGTCGATCCTCCTCGGCGTGATGAGCGAGGAGATTCGCCTCGGCACGTCGGGATATCGGTACCTCTCGAACACGTCGAGTCGCGTCAACCTCGATCACCTCCAACCGGTGGACGGTCCGATCGGACGGTGCTTCGCCCTGGTCACACCGGATGGCGAACGCACGTTCGCGATCAGCGAAGGCAAGATGAACGCGCTACGTGCCGAGAGCATCCCGCGCGACGTGTTCGCGAACGCGTCGGCGCTCGTGATCTCGGCGTACCTCATGCGCTGCAAGCCGGGCGATCCGATGCCCGAGGCCACGCTCCGCGCCGTGGCGCTCGCGCACGAGCACGGCGTACCCGTGGTGCTCACACTCGGAACGCGCTTCGTGATCGCGGAGCGGCCCGAGTTCTGGCGCGCGTTCATCGCGGAGCACGTCGATATCGTCGCGATGAACGAGGAGGAGGGCGAGGCGCTCACCGGCGAGTCAGATCCGCTGCTCGCGTGCGATCGCGCGCTCGAGCTCACGGATCTCGTGCTGTGCACCGCGGGCGCCACCGGGCTCTACCTCGCGGGCTACACCGACGACGCGGTCAAGCGCGAGACCCGGTATCCGCTGCTGCCGGGCGCGATCGCCGAGTTCAACCGCTACGAGTTCAGCCGGCCGATGGTGCGGGCGACGTGCGCGATGCCGGTCAAGGTGTTCGCTCAGATCTCGCCGTACCACGGTGGTCCGCAGCGGATCACGAGCACGAACGGCGCGGGCGATGCAGCCCTCTCGGCGCTGCTCCACGACATGGCGGCGAATCGCTATCACCAGGCGCGCGTCCCGAACTCGGCGAAGCACGTGCGCGAGTTCCTCACCTACTCCTCGATGAGCCAGGTCTGCCGCTACGCGAACCGCGTCAGCTACGAGGTGCTCGCGCAGTCGGCGCCGCGGCTCACGCGTGGCTTGCCAGAGCGCGAAGAGGGCCTCGACGAGGAAGCGTACTGGGCGCGGTGATGACGTCCTCCTCGCCGCGGCCCGATCCTACTCGCCTCGCGCTCGTCGCGTTCGGCGACGAGTGGCTGGCGCTCGATCCGGCGAGCCTCGATGCGAACGCCATGGACGTGCGCGTGCGGATGGGGATGTACCGCATGCTCGTCGAGCGCACGAATCCTCATGGAGCGATGGGACCGCACGACGAGCTGAGCCCGTTCTGGGGCTATGCCTCGCAGCTCGCATGGCAGGCACGCAGCGGCCGACTCGGAGGCGATGCGTACGCGATCGATGCGGGGAGCTGGTGGGGCGCGTGCAACTACGCGCTCAGCGTGGTGCCGTATGTCGCGGCGATGCAGCTCGGGCTGGTGCCGTCGCTCGGCGTGGCGATGGATACCGACTACATCGGCGTGATGGCGGCGTGGCACACCGCGTTCCGCGCGATCATGGAGCCGGCGTGCGATCATGATCTCGTGCGGCTGAACGTGTGGCGCGCGCACCTCGCGAGCATCACGCTGGCCGTACGTCGCCACGAGCGCGAGTACGGCACGATGCCGGAGGCCGAGCAGCGGTTCGCACGCGGCTGGGTGCGCATGGTCGATCTGTTTGCGGCGGCGGCGGTGCGTACGGATCTCGAGAAGCTGATCGAGACCGGTGGCGGTGCGCTTCCCTCGCGCGTGCTGCGCACCGGCGATCCGCATGACGATCTCTCGCGCCACGAGCGCAGCACGGTGCGGCGGGTCGGAGAGCTCGCGGATCGCCCAGGTTGGCGGTGGGCGATCGAGATGCGGATCTGGCGCCGGATGATGCGCACGCGCCCTGCGCGCCTCGATTCGGAGAGCATGCTCGCGGGCATGTTCGGCAAGGATCGCTTGTCTGCGGGCAAGCGTGCGCTCGGCTACCTGCTGCGGTGACTACGGCGCGAGCGGCTTGCCGATCGCGAGCGGGTAGTCCGCGTGCGCGACGATGCGCGTTCGCGTCGGCGGAGCATCGCGGTAGCCGCGCTCGCCCTGCTCGACGTTCTCGATCAGCGCGACTCCATGCACCGCGACACGCATCCCCGGAACGATCACGACTTCGCCGAAGGTGGCGACGGGAGCGATCTCGGGACCGCGCTTGTGCGCCACCAGGAACGCGCGCTCGCGTTCGCGCGATCGCATGGGAATGCTCTCCGGCTTGATGTCCACGTCGGCATCAGTGCCATCGACCAGGACGATGCCCGCCGGTGTATCGAGCTCGAACGGAACCATCAGGCGGGTTGCCAGCACGACGTTCTCACCGGTGCCCGTGCGATCGATCTCCGGCAAGCCGGCGGTCGCGTGCACGACCACGCACTTCCGTGCGGAGAGCGGCGCCTCCACGAGGTTCGTGGTCTCCCGGATGGTTCCGATCACCGTCACGCTCGCACCATCCGCGAGCACCAGGGAGCCCGAGCGAAGGCGCCGAGTGATCGCGGACCGGCGTGCGGCAGGGCCGAACATCGTCGCGAACGCGAACGCAACGGCGCCGACGATGAAGAACCAGATCCCCAGGTCAGCTCCGGTCGGCGAGGATCACGTCGATCGCTTCCGCGAAGCCGGCGCCATTCGCCGCCGAGGTGACGTAGCGGGGCGGGGGATTCAGCACCGCGGCGTAGCGCGCGACGTTCGCGACGCCGATCGAGGCGTGGAAGAACGCGAACGCCGCCTGGTCGTTCGGCGAGTCGCCGACAAACGCGTAGTGCTCGGCGGTCTGCTCGGGCGTCTCGCCCCACAACAGATTTGCCACGCGTGCGGACATCAGCGCCTTGTCGGCCGTGTGGAACGCCGCGTGCGCGTGCACGCTGGACACGAGGGTGCGAGCGCCGAGAGCGCGCGACCTGGCGGTGATCGCATCGATCTGGTCGGTCGCGAGGTGTTGCGTTTCTCCCACGTCGAACGCCGCGTCGGTGATCCTCAGCCCGCTGTCGTCGCTGCGCTTCGCGAACGGGAAGTCGCGGAGGATCTCGTCGGAGAGCGCCGCGAGGCGGCGGGCGTCCTCGACTGGATCGCCGGGTGCGAAGTAGATCCGCTCGAGGTGCCGACCGCGCTTGAGGTACGCGATGCCGCCGTTCTCGGCGATCGCCGCGTCGACCGGCCACACCGAGGCGAGGACCTCTGCCCATCCCGCGGGACGACCGGTCACGAGGACGAGGCGCAGGCCAGCGGCGCGCGCTCGGACCAGCGCGGCGTAGGCCTCGGGGACGACCGCGCCGTCGTGGGTCAGCGTATCGTCGATATCGGAGAACACGCCTCGCAGCTCCGCGGAGCGAGCAGCGAGGTCGGCGACGGGTCGCATGGCGGAACGGTATCAGCTACGGCGCCGGCGCGCCGTAGGTCAGCTTCTGCCGGCAGCGCGTCACCTCGTCGATCATCTTGTGGGAGGCATCTTGCGCGGCGGCGGGCGCGTCGGAGGGGAGTGGCTTCGCGTCCTTGTCGACCTTCGCTGCCACGGCGTGCGCGCACGCGAGATCCTTGCACGCACACGCTTCGTCACGCAGCGCGGCGAGCTTCACGAGCGCGGTGTCCACGTCGGCGTTGCCCGTGGTGGGCGCAGGAGTTCGTTCGCTGTACCAGGCGGTCAGGAACGCGGCCAGCTCGCTGCGTTCTCCATCCGTGACATCCAGGGGGCAATTCTTCGGCTGCTCGGCGCGCATCATGCCGTCGAGCATCACCGCGCACTCGGCGGCGACGTGCCGGCGCTTCGCGGGATCCGCAGGCGCGTTCGTCTCGAGGTCGTCGAGCGACTCGAGGCCCATCTTGATCGACGTGTCCTCGGGGAAGCACTTCCGCCGTCCGGTCATCACGCCGCGGGCACGAGCGCAGAACCCGAGCGGATCGGTCACCGATGGTCGCGCGGTGGCGGCGCTCCCCACCGCGGGCGCCGACTCGTTCGCCTTGCTGCAGCCGACCGCCAGGAGCATCGCGAGGAGGCAGGACTTCATCGCATCTCCTTAGAGCTTCGCGAGCATCGCGCAGGCCTTCTCGTGCTTGTTCCCTTCGCACGCCTTGGTCAGGTACTTCTTCGCCTTCACGTCGTTCTTCTTGGTGCCGGTGCCCGCGTGATACAGGTCGCCCGCGGCCCAGCACCCCTCGTAGTAGTCGAGGTCGCACGCCTTCTCGAACCACGGGATCGCGGCACCCACGTCCTTGCCGCCGGGCGCATCGGCGAGCTCGAGGACCCAGCCGCGCACGTGGCACCCGCGACCCGAGCTATGCGTACATGCCATCTCCGACAGCTCCATCGCGCGCTCGAGGTTCTTCGTCACACCACCCTCGCCCTTCGTATAGGCCACGGCGGCCGACGAGCATGATGCGTAGTAACCGGCGAGGCAGCCGCGCTCGTTGAGCTCGACAGCGCGCGCGACATCCTTCGGGGTGCCGGTGCCGGCCTCGACGAGGTCGGCCCAGTAGCCGCAGCCCTTGGGCTCCTTGTGCTCGCACGCCTTCTGATACAGCGCGATGGCCTTCTTCGGATCCTTCGGCACGCCCTCGCCGATCTCGACCTGGTACCCCAGGCCGAGGCAGCCGAGCCCTTCGTTCCCGTTGCACGCGAACGTGTAGTTCTTGATCGCGCCCTTGAGGTTCTTCTCGGTTGCCTTGCCATCCTTCTGGCGATCGGCGGTGTACACGCAGCCGCGCTTCGAGCCGGCGTCGCACGCCTTCTCGTAGTACTCGAACGCCTTGGTCTGGTCCTCGGCGACGCCCTGACCGCGATCGAACAGAATGCCGACACCGAGGCAACCGACGGCGATCTTCGCATCGCAGCCGAGCGTGTACGCGCGCATCGCTTCGGCGTCGTCGCGCGTGGCGCCCTTACCGTCGAGCAGCATGTCGCCGAGGTATGCGCAGCCGAGCGGGTACTTGCGATCGCAACCGGCACGGTACAGCGCCACCGCGAGCGACACGTTCTTCTCGTGTCCACCGGTGCCGTTCTCGGTGTAGAGGCCGAGGTTCACGCACTCCTCGCCGGTCTTGTCGGGGCACGGATCGATCGCGGGCGCCGGGGGAGGCGGTGCTTCGGCGCGGTTGGAGGTGATCTTCGGGATCGGGATCGGGATCTCCGTCGGCTTCATGGTCGGCGGGACTGGCTTCGCGGCCGAGCCAGAGCCCGGCGACTTGCCGTCCGTGTCATTCGACGACGAGCCGCAACCGATCATGGCCGTGATGACGAGCAGATGCCGAAGCCGCATGGTTCCCCCAGGTGTGAATACCACCGCTGGGGCGGCGCATGTAGTCTCGACACAGGTGGAGCTTCAGACTGATCGCTTGACGATGCGACCTCATGTCCTTGCGGACTTCGCGGAGCTCGCCGCGATGTGGCTGGATCCAGTGGTGACCCGACACATCCTGCGCGGTGCGCGGATCACCGAGGGCGACGTGTGGGCGCGGCTCCTCCGCTACACCGGCCACTGGACGCTGCAGGGCTTCGGATTCTTCGCCGTGCGCCAGCGAACCACTGGCGCGTTCGTCGGTGACGTCGGTTTCATGGACTTTCGTCGCGAGATGCAACCGCCGCTCGAGGTTCCGGAATGCGGCTGGGTGCTCGCGGCTTCAGCGCACGGCAAGGGCTACGCGACCGAGGCCGTGACCGCGGTGACCGCGTGGGCCGACACTCTGTTTCCGCAGACGACGTGCATCATCGATCCCGATAACGAGGCCTCGATCAAGGTCGCCGCGAAGTGCGGCTTCGTCGCCGTGCGCGATGCAGAGCTCTCCGGCAATCCGGTGCACGTGTTCGAGCGACTACGCGCGGGCTAGCGCACGCGAAAGGCGAGGCCGTTGTCCAGCCCGTGGGCGACGCCGCCGCTGAAGCACAGCGTGTCGGTGTTCCGGTACTTCTTGCCGCGCTCGGTGGTGCGGTACCAGCACCACATCGTGCCCTCACGGCGCACGCCGAACGTGGTGACCTCCTTCGTGATCGGCGTCGTCGGTGCGTACTTCGTGATCTGCTTCGCCGTCGGCTTCGGCTTCGCCTGGATCAGGAGCTGGTGCATCGAGACATCGCCGATGTCGTCCGCCGTGGCGGGAAAGGCTCCGCCCGATCGATACAGCCCTTGTGGCATCGCGAGGTACACGCCGGCGATCGGCAGTTCGCGATCACACGTGACCTCGCTCGCGGTCACCTTGCCGATCGTCACCGTGCGCGCGACCTTGCACGTGGCATCGGGCTCGGGCTTCGAAGAATCGGCGCGTGCGGTCTCGTACTTCCACGTCGCCTTCGGATCGAACAGCGTCGCGTAGTGGGCGGGCAGCTTCGGTACAGCACCGGCGACCCCGGCCAGTGCAACCAGTACGAAGGGGACGAGACGCATCGTTCATGCCGATGGTACCGGTTTTGACGTCTCGCCGCGGTAACCTGCCAGCGCCGCCGCGCGTCGAAGCGCGACACTGGAGACGACATGACCCGCGCCGAGGCCCTCGAGAGATTTCGTCAGTTCTACGACACGTTCTCTCCCGCGTGGATCGAGCGCCTGGAGGAGCTCTACGCGCCGACCTTCGTGCTCTCGGATCCGTTTCATACGTTCACCGACTTCGAAGCCTTGCGCGGATACTTCCGGCGCATCCTCGAGGGCCTCGAGTACACGCAGTTCCACGTCGAGGACATCGCGACAGGCGCCGATGGCAGCTACGTGCGCTGGCGCTGGGAGTGGCAGCGCACGAAGCGCGACAAGCGCCGCGTGGTCCCGGGCGTGACGCACCTGCGGTTCGCGGATGACCACCGCATCACCTACCACCGCGATCTGTTCGACGCGGCAGAGGGCTTCTACGAGGCGATTCCCGTCATCGGGAGCGCACTCCGCGCGATCAAGCGGCGCCTCTAGGTCTTGACGCGAACCGCGCGCGAGCGCCTGCTCCGGGCCATGAAGCTCTATCACAACCCGCTCTCGCCGAACGTTCGCCGCGTTCGCCTCACCGCCGCCGTCCTCGGCATCGAGCTCGAGGAGCACACCCTCGACTTCGCGAAGGGCGAGCACAAGAGTGCCGATCACCTCGCCGTCAACGCGAACGGCGCCGTGCCAACCCTTGTCGACGGCGACTTCGCCCTCACGGAGTCGCGCGCGATCATGCAGTACCTGGCGTCGAAGAAGCCCGAGTCGGGCCTCATGCCGAAGGACGAGAAGGACCGCGCCGATGTGACGCGCTGGCAGTTCTGGGACGCCTCGCACTTCTCGCCGGTGCTCGGAACGATCGCGTTCGAGAAGCTCTTGAAGCCGATGATGGGCCTCGGCGCCGCCGATGCCGCGAAGGTCACCGAGGCGCTGGCAGGTTTCCGCCGCTGGGCCGCTGTCCTCGACAAGCGGCTCGCCGGCAAGCAGTACGTCGTCGGCAACGCGCTCACGATCGCGGACCTGACCCTCGCCTCGTCGCTGATGTACGCCGAGAAGGCGGAGGTCCCGGTCTCCGAGTTCCCGAACATCGTGAGCTGGTTCGCCCGGATCACCGCCCTCGACGGCTGGAAGAAGACGAGCGCCTGACCCGCGGGCTACCCGGGTGGTAGCAACATGCCGGCGGCGACAGTCGCGTTCGTTGCCTCGTCGATGAGGACGAACGAGCCGGTCGCGCGGTTGTCTGCGTAGGCGTCGAACGCGAGCGGCGCCATCGCGCGTAGCCGGATCCGGCCGAGGTCGTTGAGGCCGAGGGTCACCGGGCCGTCGGCGGCGTGGCGAGCGCCGGTCGAGACGTCGACGCGGTAGGTGACGTCGGAGACCACGGCGCGAGTGGTGCGCGTGGTGTGCTTGAGCGCGTAGCGCCCGTTCGCGACGAGCGGGCGCTCGCTCATCCAGCACACCATGGCGTCGAGATCCTGCGAGACGGTCGGCGGGCGCTGCGGAGTCGCGAGGAGGTCGCCGCGGCTGACGTCGACATCGTCGGCGAGATGCACGGTGACCGACATCGGTGCGTGCGCGACGGCGAGCACGATGCCACCCTGCTCGATCTTCGAGATCTTCGTGGTGCGACCGCTCGGGAGGACCACGACCTCGTCGCCGGGGCGCAGCGTGCCGGCTGCGAGCGAGCCGGCGTAGCCGCGGTAGTCGTGATGCTCGACCGAGGTGGATTGCGGGCGGATCACCCACTGCACGGGAAACCGCGCACCCACGTCGCGCTCCTCGAGGATCGGCACGGTCTCGAGGTGCTCGAGGAGTGTGGGGCCCGTGTACCAGGGCATCTCGGCGCTGCGGTCGACGACGTTCGCGCCCGTCAGCGCGCTGAGGGGCAGGAACGTGGCGGCGGGGAGCGCGAGCTCGGCGACGAAGCTCTTCAGCTCGGCCTCGATCTCGCGAAACCGCGGCTCGCCCCACGCGACCAGATCCATCTTGTTGATCGCGAACACGACGTGCGGGATGCGCAACAGCGACGCGATCAGCGCGTGCCGGCGCGACTGCTCGACCACGCCTTGCCGGGCGTCGACGAGGATGATCGCGAGGTCCGCCGTGGAGGCACCCGTGACCATGTTGCGCGTGTACTGGATGTGGCCCGGGGTGTCCGCGATGATGAACTTGCGGCGCACGGTGGCGAAGTAGCGGTAGGCGACGTCGATCGTGTTGCCCTGCTCGCGCTCGGCGCGCAGACCGTCGGTGAGGAGCGCGAGGTTGACGCGTTCGTCGCCGCGCCGACGGGAGACATCGGTGACGTGATCGAGCTGATCCTCGAACGCGGTCTTCGTGTCGTAGAGGAGGCGGCCGATCAGCGTGGACTTGCCGTCGTCCACGGAGCCCGCGGTGGTGAACCGCAACAGATCGCTGTCATCGGCGAGGCCCACGGTGCGCAGCGGAGAAGCGAGCGCGGACATCAGAAGTACCCTTCCCGTTTCCGGTCCTCCATCGCGGCCTCCGTGAACCGATCATCGGCCCGCGTTGCCCCGCGCTCCGTGATGCGCGCCGCGGCGACCTCGGCGATCACCTCGTCGAGGGTGCGCGCGTGCGAGACCACCGCGCCCGTGCAGGTCATGTCGCCGATCGTGCGGAACCGGACGATGCGTCGCTCGAGCGCCTCGTTCGGCAGCAGCGTCACGAACGGGTTGGCGGCGTAGAACATGCCGTCGCGCACGAACACCTCGCGCTCGTGCGCGAAGTAGATGGCGGGCAGGGGGATGGCCTCGTGCGCGATGTACTGCCAGACATCGAGCTCGGTCCAGTTCGAGAGCGGGAACACGCGCAGGTGCTCGCCCTTCCTCACGCGCCCGTTGTAGAGCGACCACAGCTCCGGCCGCTGGTTCTTCGGGTTCCACTGGCCGAACTCGTCGCGGTGCGAGAACACACGCTCCTTCGCACGCGCACGCTCCTCGTCGCGGCGCGCACCGCCGATCGCGGCGTCGAACTTGTGGTCGCGAAGCGCGTCGAGCAGCGTCACCGTCTGCAGCCGGTTGCGCGAGGCGCGCGGCCCGGTCTCCTCGGTGGCGCGGCCGCTGTCGATCGAGTCCTGGACGTGCGCGACGATCAGCCGCTCGCCGAGGTCGGCGACGATGCGGTCGCGGAACGCGAGGGTCTCGGGGAAGTTGTGCCCGGTATCGATGTGGAGCAGCGGGAACGGAAACCGTGCCGGCCGGAACGCCTTCTCCGCGAGGCGCAGGAGGACGATCGAGTCCTTGCCGCCGGAGAACAGCAGGCACGGCCGCTCGCACTCCGCGGCGAGCTCGCGAAGGATATGGACCGACTCGTCTTCGAGGGCCCGGAGATGGGATCTGATATAACGGATGCGCTGAACGTACTCGCATCCGTTATCTTGGACAAGTGTCTAATGCCGGTTATGGCGGGTTCAGCGTGCCGGGGGTGGTGGCCGGGCACAGCTTCCAGTCGGCCATCGCGTTGTTCGTGTCCTGGTTTGCGCGGCGGCAGAGCGAGCCAGCGCTCGCCGCATCCGACGCGGTGACCGCGGTGCCCTCGAC
>JBBRBG010000093.1:0-34732 GCA_038206055.1 Haliangiales bacterium | reverse complement strand
GGTGGCCGCGTCGATGGCGACGCGGACGCCTGCGCCCTCGATCCAGCCCTGATCGCAGCGCTCGCAGACGATCGTCGCGATCTGGAACGTCGCGCGGCCGCCGCGCTCCACCGGGACGCGGTGCACGGGCGGTCCGCTCGGGCTCGGCGCGGCCTGCGCTGGCGTGGTCTCCAGCACCGCGCTCGCCAGCGCGGCGATCAGCTCGTCGTCGTCGAGGTGGCGACCATGCTCCTCGTCGAGCTGGAGCCGCGCCTGGCGCAGCCGCGCGTAGGTCGCGGGGGACAGCTCGAACCTGACGATGCGGGTGCAGACGTCCGGATCCGGCGGATCCTCGGGCAGGTCGCCGCGCACGTGGCCGCGAACGCGGTCTTCGATGTCACGCAGGTTCTTGCCGATCGCGTGATCGTGCCACGCGCCCTCGGTGGCCGGCGTCGCGACCCGGGTCAGCTCACGGATCGCGGAGAAGCTCAGAACGCCGTCGCGCAGCGCCGCGGACAGCACCGGCAGCTCGCCGAGCGCGCGAGCGGTGCGCAGCCGCTTGCGCGCGGTCTCGGGGTTCCACCCCAGCACGCGCTCCATGTAGTCGACGAGCGAGACCATCCCGAGTGGCCTCCAGATCGGCAGCTGCTCGGCCTCTCGCAAGAGCTGCGGCGATGGAGCGGTACCAGGGCTCACAGTTCGACGTCGTGCTTGTCGACTACGACCTCGACGATGGCAAGGGCGACACGTTCGTTCGCTGGCTGCGGGCATTCGATGCCGCCGCGAAGCTGGTCGCGGTCTCCGCACGTACGAGCGGCAATGCGGCGCTCGTCGCTGCCGGTGCCACCACCGTGTGTGCGAAGATCGATTTCGCTCGGATCGAGGCCGTGATCCGCGAGATCGCCTAGAGCACGACTGCCGTGTCCTCGGTCGGCACGCGACTCCAGTCGAGGACGAGCTCGTCGGCGCGGCACGGGCGCGGGGCATCGAGCAGGCCGGCGATGTGGGCGAGCGCCCCGAGGATCTCCGCGGGCTCCCGGCTCGTGCGCAGCTGCGAGTAGGGCAGCGATGCGTGCAGCTTCGAGAGCTTGCCGGTGCGGTCCGCTTCGAGGAGCAGGAAGTGGTGCCGATAGCGCGGCGTGGGGACACCGAGCAGCCGCTGGATCATCACCTGCGTGGCGGTCGACGGTGCGATATCGCGCCCGCGGATCACGTCGGTGATGTTCGCCGCGGCATCGTCGACGACGACGGCGAGGTGATACGCGATCACGCCATCTCGCCGGCGGACGACCGGATCGCCCATGTCGCGCGCGGGCGTCTGCGTGAGGTCGAGGCCGCCGTCGTCGACGAGCTCGATGCGATCGTCGTCGAGGCGGAGGCGGATCGGCTCGGACTGCGCGCGCCAGCCGCCGATCAGCGCGCGGTCACGGCACGTGTTGTCGTAGGCCCAGCCGCCATCGGGAGCGCGGCGCCCGCCGGTGCGATGGGCGCGGCTGCACGCGCACGGGTACAGACGGCCCGCCGCCTCGAGACGATCCAGTGCGCCCTCGTGCGCGGCGCCGAGGGCGGACTGCAGCACGGTGGCGTCCCATGCGAGCCCGAGCTCCGCGCACGCGGCCACGAGCTGGTCGGCCCACCCGGTCTTGACCCGGGTGACGTCGAGATCCTCGAGGCGGAGGATCGCCGAACCGCCGCGGCGCCGCGCTTCGAGCCATACGAGCAGCGCCGAGAGCAACGTCCCCGGGTGAGCCTCCCCCGTGGTCGACGGCGCGAACCGCGTGATCACGCCGCGAGCTTACACGCCGCTGCGTCGGGCCTGCATCGCCGGTGCGGCCGCGGGCTGGCGCGCGGTCTCGCCCCAGTACGGGTGATAGTGGTTCTTGCCCCGGAGGAACGTCCACGCGGTGTCGTGCATCGTCGGGCGCGTGTCGATGTGGATGAACTGCTCGCTCGGATACCAGCCGACGCCGACCTCGGTGTACGTGCGCCACAGGTAGTCGCGGATGGTGCGGAGCTGAACGCCGCGGATGCGGAAGTCGATCGCGCGGCCATCGCGGTGCGGGGAGGTCAGCGATTCGCCGCGCTGAACGCGGTACACGCTGACGAACTCGATCGTCTTGCCCTCGTACTGCTCGGCGATGTCACCGAGCATCATCAGCGACTTCCGCGCGATCGCCCGCTCGTGGTTCGTGACTCGACAGCGGAACAGGTGGCGGATCTGCGCGGTGGTCGCCTCGTCGCTGTTGCCGAGGTGATCCATCAGCACGGTCGCGTTGACGTGGAGGTTCTCGTCGTAGAGCTTCACTTCGATCGGCGAGGCAGCGCGCCCCTGATAGACGATCGACACCGCGTCCACGGGGAGCGGCACCGGCGCGGCGACGGCGGTCCACCCTGCCATCGCCATCGTCGTGAGCCGGATCTTCAGAAGGATCGGCAACATTCTGTGAGACGAGGCTCGCACGGACTCCGGAGTCATCAAACTGAAAAGATCTGTACGGATCTCGGACAGTTCGCACCCAGTTTGTTGGTGTACCGTTCGCCCACATGCGCTTCACGGATGAACACAATCAGCTCCGCAAGACCGTCCGCGACTTCGTGGAGAAGGAGATCAACCCGCACATCGACGAGTGGGAGCGCGAAGGTGCATTTCCCGCGCACGCGCTGTTCAAGAAGGCCGGCAACCTGGGCCTCCTCGGCATCAACAAGCCCGAGGCCTACGGCGGCATGGGGCTCGATTACTCGTATCAGATGTGCGCGACCGAGGAGCTCGGCAACTGCCGCGCCGGCTCGATCCCGATGGCGCTCGGCGTGCAAACCGATATGGCCACGCCCGCGCTCGCCCGGTGGGGCAGCGACGAGTTGCGCAAGGAGTTCCTCGCGCCCGCGATCACGGGCGACATGGTGACCTCGATCGCCGTCTCCGAGGCCGGTGGTGGCTCCGACGTGGCGGCGATCAAGACCGTCGCGAAGAAGGATGGCAGCGACTATCTGATCAGCGGTTCCAAGATGTGGATCACGAACGCAGCGCAGGCCGACTGGCTGTGCCTGCTCGTCAACACGGGCGACGGTCCGGTCCACCAGAACAAGACCCTCGTCGTCGTGCCAACGAAGCTCAAGGGCGTCGAGGTCGGGCCGAAGATCGCGAAGCTCGGCATGCTCGCTTCCGACACCTGCCCCGTGTTCTTCGACAACGTCCGTGTCCCCCAGCGCCACCGCATCGGTGAGGAGGGCATGGGCTTCATGATGCAGATGGTGCAGTTCCAGGAGGAGCGCCTGTGCGGCGCGATCGGGTCCGCGCGCGGCATGGACCGCACGATCGACGCCACGATCGCGTACTGCCGCGAGCGCGAGACGTTCGGCCAACCGCTGATCAACAACCAGTCGATCCACTTTCGATTTGCGGAGCTGAAGACCGAGGTCGAGGCGCTGCGCTCGCTCGTGTACCGCGCCGTCGAGGATTACATCGGTGGCGCCGACGTCACGCTGATGGCGTCGATGGCGAAGCTCAAGGCCGGGCGCCTCGCACGCGAGGTCGCCGACTCCTGCCTCCAGTACTGGGGCGGCATGGGCTTTACCTGGGATAACCCGGTCGCCCGCGCGTACCGCGACACCCGGCTCCTCTCGATCGGTGGCGGTGCCGACGAGATCATGCTCGGCATCATCGCCAAGCTGATGGGCATCCTGCCGAGTAAGAAGAAGAAGTAAGCCGTACGTGCGAGCCGTTGTTGTAGTGGCGCTCGCCTGGGCATCTGTGGCGTCGGCGCAGGGCGCCGAGACGCCGCGTCCGATCATCGGAGTTTCGGTGCGCGGCGATTCGAAGACGACCGACGACACGGCGGCGTACCTCTCGCACGTCGCGGTCGGCGACCGGATCACGTCCCGTGATGTTGCCCGCATCGAAGAGGCGCTGCTGTCGAGCGAGCTGTTCAAGTCCGTCAAGGTCACGCTCGAGGAGGGACCCGGCGGCTGGCTGGTGGTCGCCACCCTCGACGACAAGCACTCGTGGGTGATCGCGCCGACGGTGTTTCTCCTGTCCGGAAACCAGGCGTTCGGCGTGGGCTTCGCGGAGAACAACTTCCGCGGCAAGAACGAGAAGATCCTGCTCTACGGGCAGCTCGGTACCCGCGAGTCGCTGTTCTTCGGCACGTTCCTGAACCCATCGATCTCCGGCGGTCCGCTGTCCTATCGGATCGATCTGTACGCATACCGCCGCGGCATCACCGAGTACGAGAATCCCATCGGCGATGCCACCGATGCATCGATCGCGCGCATCACGACCACCACGTACCTCGGGTTCGGTGGGCTGATCGGGTTTCGCCCGCTGTGGTGGCTGGTCGCAGATCTCCGGTTCCGCGGCGCCTATGTCACGTTCCGCGACACGCACCTCGACGATGCGGCTGCGACGCCCTCGCCGATCCCGCAGAACGATGGCTGGGACGTCTCGATGCAGCCGCGGCTCACCCTCGACGCGCGTCATCACCGGTTCGGCGTCACCTGGGGACCGTACGCGCAGGTCATCCTCGATCACTCGATCCCCGGGCTCGACGATTACGACTACGAGTCCGCGCTGATCCGTGCGTACTACTCGTGGCGATTGTTCGGCGAGCACCAGCTCGAGGTTCGCCTCGGCGGCGCGATCGGCAGGCACTTGCCGCTGCACGAGGACTTCGCGCTCGGCAGCGCCTCCGACATGCGCGGCTACTCGGTCGATCGATTCCGCGGCGATCGGCGTGCGTTCGGGCGCGCCGAGTACTCGGTGCCGCTGTTCAAGTGGAAGTACTTCGCGTTCCGCGGCATCGGCTTCTACGACTCCGGCGTCATCGGATTTCACGACCCGCGCACCGTCGACGATCGCGGGGAGCGGCGCTACCTGGTCACCCAGGCCCGGGGCATCGATCGCTGGCGCAACGACGTGGGCCTCGGCCTGCGCGTCTACATCAAGGCGATCGTGTTGCCGCTCCTCGGCTTCGACGTCGGCTATGGCATCGAGGGCAAGTCGCCGGCCGTCTACTTCGAGGTCGGCCTCACCGACTTCTAGTTCGTCCGGTGTCCGACCGAATCACGCGCGTCACGAAGCGAAGGCTCACACCCACGCCGAGCCGCCGCCCAGCAAGGCTACTGGCAGACGGTCGCGGTGACGGCGAGCGTGTCGAAGTAGAACGACGTTGCGTTCGTGAAGTCGTTGCTGGCCGACATCTTCAGGCGCACGGTCATGCCGGCGACGTTCTGCGTGAAGGTCTTGTTGAACGCCGTCCAGGCGCCGGTGGCGTGGGCGTTGTCGAACGCCATGATCGCTTCGATGGTGGTGCCCGCGGTGGTGACGAGATCCATGTTGCCGCGGTCGTAGACGGTCGCACCCGTCTCGCCCGTGATGACGTGGTAGTAGCCGGTGAACGCGACACCGGTCGCGGATGCGGGGATCGCGATGTCCTGGTGGAGGGCGTCGGTGGCATTCGTGCCGATGGTGCCGACAACGCCACCGAGCCACGCCTTCGAGGTTCCCGACTGCGCGGCGAACCCGTCGTTGCGAACGATCAGCTCGTTGCCGTAGCGCGTCTCGGTCCACATCGTGGCGAGCGGGGTGGCATCGAAGCTCGGGTTCTGCAGGAGGTTGACGACCATCGGCGTGCACGACGGTGGTCCATCGATCGGCGGACCATCGGTACCCGGCGAATCCGCCTTGCCGTCGCCAGTCCCGACAGGCGCATCAGCACGCTCGAGCGTGACGCCGGCCTCCGCGCAAGCGGACAGCATCGCGACTGCAGCGACGAGCCCTCGGTACGACATGCGCGAATAGTCGCAATGCCTGCGCATCAACGGCAACGAGATTTGTCACACGTTCGAGGCATCAGGTGCTGCCAGGAGCTGCCAGCGTGAATGCCGAAGTGAACGATCGTCTGGAGTTCCGTCAGACGGCGAGTCGCACGGTCTGGATACCTACATCGAACGCGGGACGCTGCGAGAGCCGAGCCTCCGCGGCCAACAGGTCCTCGACGGTATCGATCTCGGTAGCGTACATCGAGCCGATGTCGACGCCGTAGAGCGTGACGCCATCGTCGACGATCTGCTGGAACGATGCCTCGTAGTACTCGTTGATGAGGTTCTGCTCGCGCACGCGCGCGTGAAGCGCGGCGAACAGCTTCTTCGAGGATGCGGCCGAGAACAGCTCGATGCCGACGGACTCGCCCATCGCGGAGCGCACGGGCACGTGCTTGCCAATCGCGAGGACGCGATCCTCGATGTCGGCGGTGACCTTCACTTCTTCGAGACCGATCTCTCCGACCGAGCGAACGGCGAGGCAATCGGGACCGCGCTCGACCAGCTCTTCAACGACACCTAGATCGAACACGACGTCGCCGTCGAGGAGGATGAAGCCGTCGTTCTCGACGTGCTCGCGTGCCAGGAGCAGCGAGTAGGCGTTGTTCGTGGTGCGGAAGTCGGGGTTCGAGACGAACGTGACGTCGAGGCCTGGGAACCAGCTCGCGACCGCGTCGTGAACCATGTGCTCGAGGTAGCCAGTGCCGATCACGAACTGATCAAATCCCGCACGGAGCAGGCTCGTGATCGTCCGCCGGAGGATCGGGACGCCACCGATCGGCAACAACGTTTTCGGCGTGTCGTCGGAGTAGGGGCGAAGCCGGGTGGCACAACCGGCGGCGAGAATGACGGCCTTCATGACTCGAACGCGGTATATGCAAACCTCATACACGCAGGATCTGGGGCACTTGGCGGTTCCGACGTGGTGAATCTTGGACAGATCGGGTGCCTGGGGCGTTCGATCGACGGATTCCTGTCACCGATCTGTCGTCCGGGCGATTCGCAGACGGCAACATCGCGCGAACGCTTGGCGCGATCTCGTCGGTGCATGTAGACGTAAGGCGTGGCCGCAGTCCCCGTCGCGCTCGACGCGATCATCCTTGCCGATGATCCGCTCGCGAGCGTTCGTATCGCCGGGCTGACGGCGCGCGAGCGTGCAACGCGCTCTGCGAAGAAGGCTGGTGCGACGCGGGTGCTGGTGCTCGATGGCACGCGCGACGAGGTGACCACGTGGCGCAACGGCAGCTCCGCGCCGCTGCTCGTGATCCGCGCCGATCAGCTCGTGCACACGCCCCTCGTGGCGCCGCTCGTGAGTGCGATGCCGAGCGGCGATGGGATGGTGGTCGCCGTCGGGCCCGATGGCGCGTACGCCGGCGCGTATCTGGCGGTGGGAGCCTCCGCGCGGAATGCGATCGCGGCGATCGCGAAGGGGGAGAACACGGCCACGTTTGCCGGCGCGGCGGATGCCACGCGGATCCCACACGGCGCGATCGCACGGCACGCGATCGCCACGCCCGAGGATCGCCGCGGTGCGCACGAGCTCCTGTACCGGCTGATGGTCAAGCCGCAGGACAACGCGATCTCTCGCTACGTGTTCCGGCCCGTCGCGCGGCGGCTATCGAAGCTGCTCGTCCACACCCCGATCACGCCGAACATGCTGACGATGACAGTCGCCGGCATGATCGCGGTGGCCTGTCTGCTGACGGCGACCGCCGACATTCGGCTCGTGATCATCGGGGCCCTGATCCAGGCGAGCAGCGGCTACATCGATTGCTGCGACGGCGAGATCGCGCGGCTCAAGCTGATGTCGTCGAAGTTCGGCGCGTGGCTCGACACGATCGTCGACGAGGCCTCGACCGTCGCGTACATGGCCGCCATCGGCTGGCACTGCCATCTGGTCTGGGGCCATCCGGGCCTCGACATCTGGACCGGCCTGATCCTCGTCGGGCTGGTGACGTACCCGTGGTCGATCTACTGCATTTACTACAACATCATCGTCGGGGTCGGCTCCGCGAACTCGCAGGACTACGCGAGCGAGTTCGATCTCGTGCCGGTCGGCGACGACGCCGTGCGTATCGTGCCGGTGCCGCTGAAGCAGGTGCTCCGCGCCAAGCCGCTACCACCGGTGATCAAGCAGATCGTCGAGTTCTCGCCGAACTTCGTGCGCCGCGACTTCATCGTCTGGGCCACGCTCGGGCTGGCCCTCCTGCACCTGACCAAGGTCTCGTTCTTCATCCACGTCGGCGGCGGTGCGGTCGGAGCTCTGATCTGCACGAAAGATCACATCCGCCTGCGCAGGTTGCGGCGTTCGGTTGCACGCAGTGGAAGGCGCCTGTTGCCACCGACAGCGTGAGGCCCTACAAACAGATGTGGCCTGCCGTGCGTGGACAGCGCTCTCGACCGTGATGGTCGCGCTCGTCCTCGCGTTGGCCATCCCGGTGTCGCAGCTGCGCACCGCCCGCGTGGAGCAGTCGTGCTGCTGCCCGAATCCGGCGAGGTGCCACTGCCCGGATCACGACCCCAGCAAGCCGACGCAGCCGCAGCTGCGCGCCTGCCACCAGACCACGCACATCACGGTCGCTCCCACGCTCCCCGCGTTCGCCGCTCCGGCGGTCGCCGAGGTCTCCGCACCGGTCGTCGAGATCGTCGCCGTGGTCCTCGCCTCACAGTCTCCGCACGCCGCACCGTCACCAGCTCGCCCCGACGCTCCGTCGTAACGGCCGCGGGCCGCCGACGTAAGTAGCCATGTCCGACAATGGGGTCCGACCCCATTTTCGGACGAGAACCTTTGCGGGGTCTAGCTCGTACGATGAGAGTGCCGTTCTGGATCGTTATCGCGTCAGCCCTCGGGGGGCTCGCCCCGGGAGCCGCGCGTGCCGAGCACGACCATGGTGGTGGGCATCACCATCCCGTGGACACCGTTTCGAGCTTCGCCGCCAGCGTCGGCCTGGTGGCCGCGCGTTACGACACCGAGGTCTACGCTGGCGATTACCAGGGCGTGCTTCCGGCGCTGGGCTGGATGCGTGGACGCTTCGGTGCATCAGCAGCTGTGGGTGCCTACCGGCTCGTCGAGAACGGCCTCACGCGGTATGGCGTGAGCGATGTGGTGCTGTCCGCACAGGCGACGCTGGCCGAAGCCAACGGCGCGATGTTCGGCGTCGCGCTCGCTATCTCGCTGCCGACCGGCGATCGGTACGGCGGGTTCGGGATGGGCCACATGATGGTGATGCCGGCGGTGTGGGGGAGCGGGGCGATGGGCCGGGTTCGCCTCGGCGGCTCGGTGGGGTACGGCCGCGCGATCGGCGGCGAGGCGCACCACGATCACGGATCGTGGCCGCTCGTCGATCCGATGAACCTCCAGGAGCTGACGTGGACCGCGAACGCGTCCGTGCCGCTCGGTAGCGCGCTTCAGGCCGGCGTGAAGATGAGCGGCGGCGTTCCGATCGGCGATGGTAGCAACCGCGTGAGCGGCGGCGTGCGCGCGATCTGGACGCAGGGCCAGGTCGAGACCGCGTTTGAAGTTCAGGCCGGGTTCGCCGGCGATCCATTCATCTTGCGCGGGCTCGTCGAGTCCGCGGTGCATTTCTAGGAGTCCTCATGCGTCATGCTTTCCTCCTCGCGTTCCTCGTCGCCTGCGGTGGATCGCCAACGCCGACGGGAACGGTGTGCCCCGATCCGGATCCCGGAACGCTGACCTACGAGAACTTCGGCAAGCCGTTCATGGAGAAGTACTGTACGTGGTGCCACGACAAGGCCATCCCACGCTCGCAGCGCAACGGCGCGCCGATCTATCACGACTACGACTCGCTCATCGGTGTGCTGGAGACGCCAGATCATATCGACGAGCAAGCGGGCTCTGGCCCGAAGGCGAGCAACGGCTTCATGCCGCCGGGTCGCTGCCCGAGCACCGCGGGCGGAAGCCTCAGCGTGGATTGCCAGCAGCCCACCGAGGAGGAGCGGCAGCAGCTCTCCGCGTGGATCGCATGCGAGCGCGTGCGCCCGCACACGTTCTAGTTGGGATAGCGCTTGATGATGTGAAAGCCGAAGTCGGACTGCACCACGCCGATCTCGCCGACGTTGAGTCGTAGCGAGAGCTGGCGAAATTCGATCACGAGCTGTGCGTCGGGTGTCACCGTGAACGGGCGGTTGCTCTGCGCGCTACCGATGTCCTCGGAGCTCGCCTTCATCAGCGTCTCGAAGTCGGCGCCGGCCTTGAGCTGGCCCATCAGCGACTTCACTTCCGCCTCGGCCTCCGCCTTCGTCCTTGTCTGCGCGCGCGGGTCCTGATGGCCGCTGAACGCGTCCTCGAGATCCTTCCACGAGATCAGGATGTGCTTGACGACCGCGGTGTTCGACAGCGGCTCGCGCGCCAGGATGTCGCTGGAGGCGACCGGCGACGACTGGGGCGTGGCATCCGGGCCGCCGGCCATGTGGCCCATCGACGGTCCTCCCGGTGAACCGGGCCCACATGCGGCCGCGAAGAGGACGATGGCAACAGCGAGGCGCTTCATGCGCGGACGCTAACACGCGGAGTTGTATCCGGCACGATCACGTCGAAGTTCCGGAGGTCGAGGAGGAACTTGCCGTCGGGGAGCGGCTGCAGCGTGTCCTCGAAGCGGTAGCCGAACTTGATGTTGGTGTCGGCGTAGTGATGGATCGAATGAACCGTCTGCATGGTGATGCTGTCGATGCCGGTGAGCGCGATGTTGATCTCCACCTCCGCCTTCGCGAGGTCGGCGGCGGACATCGCGTAGAACGGGCTCGCCTCGTCGATCACGTGCATCACGGTCCAGCCGCGGGTCATGCCGACCTGGCGATCGCGCACGAGCTGGAGATCCGTCGCCTTGTAGAACGTCTCGCCTTCGGCGGTGACCGTCGTCAGGATGGCGGTAACATGGAGCGTCGCCTCGACGATCACGTTGCTGCGACGATTGCCGATCCTGAGCATCAGCGTGCGCTTGCCCTCGAAGTTCGTGATCACCACGTTCTGGGAGAACGAAATTCGCGTGTTCGGGCGCGAGAACTTCGCGAACACCAGGCCGGTGGTCAGCGCGGTGAAGATGATGCCGAACATCGACTCTACGATCATCGCGCCGTTCGCAGGGTTGCTTGCGGGATGCAGGACTCCGTAGCCGACGGTCGCCATGGTCTGCACGCTGAACGACAGCGCATCCGCGAACGAGCCATCGGCGCCCTGGACGCCGCCGATCTCCATGTACACGAGCGCGAATGCGAGGTTGAACACGAAGAACGCGATCGCGATCAGGGCGAGCGCGGCCGACCACGGGAGGTTCAGGAACGTGTGGTACGCGTCGCGCAGGACCTGACGTTCATCGCCGAGGACGTAGAACGTGTTGCCTTGCTGGCGGACCTTGCGTGCTCCCGCGGGCACATCGGATGGCGGCATGGGGGGATGTTATGGCAGGGTGCGCCCATATGAGCGAGGACGTGACCATGGCCCAGCTCGTGGAGCTGCTGCCGCCGCGGATCTGGTACCTCACGTCCAACGGCACGGACATGTGGTGTCGCCGGCCGTACGGCTTCCTGTTCTCGACCGGCGTGCTCGCGGAGACGTTCGCCAAGGCGATGGGCACCGACGAGAACCTGTTCGCGATCGGACTCGACGCCGGGGCGCTGCTGTCGGACGAGATCCTCACCGGCCTGCGCAACACGGCGGTGACGCGGCTGTTCATCGATCCGTCGATCGACCCGGCGAACGGCGACGTCCACGGGCAGATCCTGCGGCTGTCACCCCTGACCTAGCCGAGCGAGCAGGGCGACCAGGCGTGGCACGTAGTCGACGTGGTCCTGCCGGTACGCGCGGATCAGCTCCGCGAGCTCCGCGGTCCAGTTGAAGCCGAGGCCGAGCTCGCGATCGAGCAGGATCGCCGTGGCCGCGTCGCCGCCCTTGTCGGCGAAGTAGACCAGCGTGGTCGCACGAACGACGGACTCGTTCAGAAAGATCTCCCAGGTCGGATAGGCCTGCGCGCGCATCTTGGTCTCGACCTTCGCGAACAGCGTCTGCGCCGGTGGCCCGAGCTCGGCCGCGTGCTCCGCGAGGTGCGGATTGACGTACGAGTGCGTCATCTCGTGCACGAGCAGGTACGTCAGATCCGCGTCGACCACCGGCACGCCGCTGTCGGTATCGATCGAGAGCAGCTGATACATGTCGAGCGTGCCGTCGGGTCGGGTGGCGCGCACGCCGAAGTTGTACGTGCCGGTCATCGGCGCCGGGATCACGGTGTAGTGCGCCTTGTCGCGCTTCCCGAACACGCCGTCGAACCACGCGATCGGGGACTCCGCGTCCACGGCAGCGCGCACCACGGCTTCGATCTTCGTGTAGTGGTCGCGATGCGCCGCCATGAATTCGTCGAGCTTCGCGTCGCGCGCGAAGTCGCGGAGTAGCCCGGCGTAGGCCTCGGCATCCACGCCCTTCCACCGTGCGTCGATCAGTGGCAGCTCGGCGGCGTTGTGGAGCGCGAGCTGATCATCGAGGTGCACCGCGAGGATCATCGGCGCGTCGTAGCCGATGCCGTGCTGTGCGCGCAGGTCGCGCGCCATCACGACCGCGGGGTGCTGCACGAACCCGCGAAACGCCGCGACCATCTCGGTGCGGTACGGGTTCACGCGACCGAGCGAGTACTCCTTGAAGCCGGCGAGCGCGCACACGATCGACATCAGCTCGACCCGCCGGTCGACGTGGACGTCGCTCGCGACCGTCACGGGTGCTGGCTCCGCGGACTTCTTCGAGCCGCATGCCGCCAGGGCGACGACGAGCAGGAGAGCGCGCACGCAGACAGTCTACGACAGCAGCTGGAGCAGATCGTCGCGGGTGATGGCCGCTGCGCCACCCGCCTCGGACAGCGCCGCGTTCGCCAGAGCTCGCTTGCGCGCCTGCAGCTCGAGGATCCTCTCCTCGACGGTATCGCGCGCCACCATCCGGTAGACCATCACGGGCTTGTCCTGGCCGATCCGGTGCGCGCGGTCGGCGGCCTGATCCTCGACGGCGGGGTTCCACCAGGGGTCGACGAGGAACACGTGGTCGGCGGCGGTCAGGTTGAGGCCCGTACCGCCTGCTTTGAGCGAGAGCAGCATGACGGGCGGCCCATCGGCGGCTTGGAACGCGTTGACCACGGAGGCGCGATCGGTGGTGGAGCCATCGAGCCGTACGAAGCCGATACCGGCCTTGTTGAGGTGCGGCTCGATGAGATCGAGGAGCGAGGTCCACTGCGAGAACACGAGCGAGCGATGGCCATCCGCGGCGGCGTCTTGCAAGGCCTCGAGCAGGCGCTCGATCTTGGACGAGCTCTCCGGCGGGCCTCCCTTGCGGAGCAGGCTCGGAAGGAGCGCGGTGTGGCACGCTGCCTGGCGCAGGCGCAGCAGGGCCTCGAGCGCGGCCATCACGCCACCGCCGGCCTCGAGCATCGCGACGATCTCGCGCTGCGTGGCGGCGCGGATGGTGTCGTACGTGAGGCGCTCGTGATCGTCGAGCTCGACGTACATCACGGCCTCGGTTCGCGGCGGTAGCTCGCGCGCGACCTCGGACTTCATGCGGCGCAACACGAACGGACGGATACGCTCGCGCAGGCGTGCGGCGGCACCACCGTCGCCGTGCATGATCGGCTCGGCCCAGCGATCCCCGAAGTCCGCGCGCCCGCCGAGCAGCCCCGGGTTCGTGAAGTGGAGCTGACTCCACAGCTCGTCGAGGCGGTTCTCGATCGGCGTACCGGAGAGCGTGACGCGCCAGTTCGCCTTGAGCTTGTACGCCGCGCGCGCGACCTGCGAGTCCGGGTTCTTGATGGACTGCGACTCGTCGAGGATCACGATGTCCCAGGTCAGCGAGCCGAACACGTCGATGTCGTTGCGCAGGATCGGATAGCTCGTGAGCACCATGTCGGCGGACGTATCGAGCGCGCGCCGCGAACCGTGATAGGTGCTGATCGCGAGATCGGGGCGGAACTTGCGGGTCTCCGCGAGCCAGTTGAACAGCACGCTCGTCGGCGACACGATGAGCGTCTTCGCCTTGCCCTTCGGCGGCAGCGCGGCGAGCGCCTGGATGGTCTTGCCGAGACCCATGTCGTCGGCGAGCACGCACCCGAGGCCCGCGGTGCGACAGAACGCGAGCCAGTCGAGGCCGCGCTGCTGATAAGGCCGCAGCTCGCCGACGAAGCCCTTGGTGGCCTCGACCACCGGAATGCCGCGGAAGCCATCGAGCAGCGGCTTCAAGCGCTCGAGCTCGGGCGGCGGCGGCTCGTCGAGATCGGCCGCGAGCTTCGCGAGATCGGGCAGCGCGTACATCGGGACCCTGCGGTCATCGCCGCGCGACGCCAGGAGATCAGCGACGCGCTCGCCGTGCTTGTCGAACCACGACATCGGCACGCGGCCCCAGCCACCGCCCTCGAGCGGTACGAGGTCCACGCCGGCTTGCCACGCGCGCAACGCGGCTACCACGGAGGCGCTGCGCCCGCCGCCGGAGAGGGCGACGTCGAGCCGGCTGCCATCGATCGAGATCGAGGCCTCGAGCAGTACGGCCTTCGTCGCGTTCGCGGACTTCGCATCGGTGCGGAACCACCCGGCGAGGAGGTTGTGCATCGCGAACGCCTCGCGCCCCGAGAGCTCGACGCGCCGCCCCGAGACGAGGTTGAGCTCGTCGCGCAGCCGATGCGTGAGGCGCCGCTCCGCATCGTGATCGCGGATCGGCAGCGCTCCCTCGATGTGCACGAGCGTGGTGCCATCCACGCGCGCACGCGGAGGATCGCCGTACACCAGCGTCGGGAAGACGACGAGGCGGTCGCTCTCCTGAACCACATCGAACGACATGCGCGGCTGCTCACGCTTGCCCATCGGCGGCAGGTTGTTCGAGCGCATGTCGACATCGATCCGCGCCGCCAGCGCAGGCAGCGTCTTGCCGATCAGCTCGGGGAACGCGGAGCGCGGAACGTCGAACACCTGCGGGAGCTTCTCGAGCCGCGCCCCGGTCAGATCGATCGCACCGACCGGCCGCAGCACGTTATCCGTGGTCCGCACCACGCCGAGCGCGACGACCTCGCGCACGCCGCGGTCGGCTTCGATCCGCACGCGCACGCCTCCGCGCTCGTCTTCGATGATCGCCCGCGGCATCACCGGATCGCCGCTCGTGGTGACGGTCTCGTCTTTCCACGTCACGTCGCGCGCATCCGCGAGGACCGCGAGCAGGCGATCGAGCCGCTCTCCCGTGAGCGGCCCTCTGCGCGCCGTCAGCAGCCGGTCCGCCGTGAGGTCTGCCTCGATGGTCGCGATGTGCGCCGCCTTGCCCGTGCCGATCAGCGACAGCAGCGACCCTTCGAGCGGCTCGGTACGGTCCGCGCGCACGAGCAAGCGCCGCACGAGCACGCCGCCCGGATCCGGCGACAGCTGGTAGCGGAGCTGCGCATTGGTCAGCGACGACCGGGGTAGCTCCCCGTCGGCCTGCTCGGAGGCCAGCACGCTGGCGACCACGTGCGAGCACACCGGCTCGCGGCTGGTGCAGCTGCACTCCCACTCGCCGTCCTTGAGGTTGAGCACCGTCTCGAACGGCGTCGGGCGCCCGGGCACCCGCACCTCGAACGTTCGCTCGGACTCGCCCTTGGTTCGCCCGGTGACCCGCCCATCCCGCGCGAGGGTCACCCCCTGCGACCAGGTTCGGTCCGTGGCCGCTGCGCGGATCGCATCGCGTAGGGTGGACAACACGGGGACCGCTATCTAGCACGGCCCTAGGCCGTTGAGACCAAAGGGAGACCAAACCCATGCTACGGTCCGCTCGTGGCCGGGGATCCCGTCGACGAGGCGGAGCTCGACGCCGAGCTGGTGGCCAAAATGGCTGCGGGCGACCGTCAGGCGATGTCGCAGCTCTATCAGCGCCATTGCTCGATCCTGCTCGGATTGGCAGTGCGTATCGTCCGCGACCGCCGCGAGGCGGAGGACCTCCTACACGACGTGTTCCTCGAGGCCTGGAGAGCTGCGAAAACGTTCGATCCGAAGCGCGGTCGCGTTCGTACCTGGTTGGCTATCCGTATGCGCTCTCGAGCACTCGACCTGCAAAAATCCGCTCGCGTCTCCCGCAATGCCGGGGACTCGGGGTTGGATACGCTTGTCGACGATTCGGTTACACACAGCCCCGATCACAGCCGTGTCAAAGCGGCGCTCGCGGATCTCGGGACCGACCAGCGTCGTGTCCTCGAGCTCGCGTACTTTGAAGGGCTGTCGTGCTCCGAGATCTCGGAGCGGATCTCGATTCCGATCGGGACCGTGAAGTCACGGCTCGCCGCGGGTCTGGATCGGCTGAGGACCGAGCTCGTTCGGGGGCCAGGAGCTGCGTCATGATGTCGGATATTCGCGAGCTGCTACCCCTCTACGCCCTCGGCATCCTCGAGTCTGACGAGGCCCAGGTCGTAGAACGCGCGGTCGGAGGCGATCCCGTTCTCGCCGCAGAGCTCGCTGCGTACCAGCGAACGGCGGAGGGAATGGTCGCACCCGTCCTACCCGGAGATGCCGTGCACGCGCGTCTGATGGCGTCGCTCGGTGGCGGTCCGTTCGAGAAGTTCTCCAATCGGATGGCGTCGTTGTTCGATGTCACGGTCGATCGCGCGCGCGAGCTGCTCGGGCTGATCGAGCGGGCCGCGTCGTGGGAACCCGGTGCGCCGGGTCTCGATCTCGTCCACTTCG
The DNA here is from genome assembly GCA_038206055.1 of Haliangiales bacterium. Classification (GTDB taxonomy): domain Bacteria; phylum Myxococcota_A; class Polyangia; order Haliangiales; family Haliangiaceae; genus JABFXX01. The sequence continues at coordinate 18,253 of JBBRBG010000093.1, read as the reverse complement.
ATGGTGGTCCGGCCTTCGCCATGGCCGACTGCGGCTTCATTCGCCTCGCGCCCAACGCCCCGTTCCCGCTCCACACGCACGCAGGTGAGGAGGTGTCGCTCATCCTCTCCGGTACGCTCACGGATCGTCGCACGGGCCGCACGTACACCGCCGGAGACGAGCTCGTGGAAGCGCAGGACGCCGAGCACGACGTCGTCGCCGGCGCTGATGGCTCGATGTATGCGGCGCGCGCGTTGAACGGCATCATGATCGCCGGCGCTCCCGCGCGCCCCAAGCGCTGATCGCACACACCGCAGGTGTGTATGATGGCTTCATGGGCAGCGATGAGGGGATGCGGGTGGTGGGAACCATCCGCAGCATCGAGCTGCACACGACGACGACGAAGTTCCAGAACGTGACCTCGCGCCAGGTCGCGAAGATCTCGCTGGACATCGAGCGCGCGCAGGACGAAGAGGGCGAGGATCTCGACGTCGTGAACCTCGCGGATCTTCTGTTCCAGGGGCCCGCCGAGCTGGTGCCGCGGTTTCACGAGGGCGATCGGGTCTCGATCGTGACGAGCCCCGAGTCGAGCTTCCACATCACCAGCATTCGCCCCGCACCGCTCAGCTGAACGCGCGCGCGATTCCCACGAGCGCGTTCACCACTCGATGTCGATCGCCTCGGCGTCCTGGCCGCCGAGGATCACCGTCGAGAACTCCTTCTTCTGATTCTTCTTCGGACCGAGGGCCTTGATCTTCTTCGGCCCCGGCGCGAGCGGCAGGCGTGTCATCGGTGTCTCGCCGATGTTCTTGCCGTCGACGTAGATCGTCGTCTTCTGATTCGCCGTGATCGTGATGTAGCCGAACCGCGAGATCGCGTAGATGTCGTCTTTCGAGATGCCAGCGTCGGGCAGGGCGACCGGGAGGTGCTTCACGGCGGCGTCGGGCGGGGCGTTGGTCGCCGTGTTCGAACCGTCGGTGCTGTCACGCTGCAGGAAGAACACGCCGCCGGCGACGAGCGCGCCGAGGATGACGATGCCGATGACCACGTTGCGGATGCCGCGCATGCGATGGCCGCGGAGTAGATCGGTATCGGGGTTCGCCATCCACGTATCGACCGGGGAGATCTTCTCGCTGAGGTCGATCACGCCGGCGGGCGTTGCCGGCGTGGGAGGCGTGAGGAGATCCATGCGGCCGGTACCGGGACCCGTGCCGGGCGCCTGGACGATCATCGACGGCACGAGCTCCACCGGTCCCGTCGGCGGGCGACGGTTCGTGTTCGCGCTCGCACCGAGCTCTCCGCTGCGCGCTGCGGGCGGCAGTGGAGGCGGTACGGTGGGCCGCGATGGCATCTGCACGACCTGCGAGTGGCCCTTCGGCGGCGGCGGATTCGGCGCGGGTTCGTCGGCGGCCTTCAGGATCTCGTCGCGCGCTGCCATCTCGTCGCCGAAATCTGTGAACAACAGCCGGGCGAGATCGTTGTCGCTCGCCGGTCCACCGATGGTGGCGACCGAGTTGCGGAGCGCGTTCGCGAACGCCTGCGCTGTCTCGAACCGGCCGTTCGGATCGCGCGCCATCGCCTGGATCAGCGCGGCCCGCATGCCCGGAGGAACATCCGGGCGCCGATCGCGAATGTCCGGAATTGGCTCCTCGGTGATCGCCTTGAACGTCAGGAAGTCCGAGTCGCGGTGGAACAGCCGCTTGATCGCGAGCATCTCGTACATGACGATCGCGAGCGCGAACACGTCGCTGCGGCGATCGAGCGGCTTGCCGAGGATCTGCTCGGGGCTCATGTACGCGTTCTTGCCCTTGACCGTTCCGGTCCGCGTGCGCGAGTTCGCACCGCGCGCCTTGGCGATGCCGAAGTCGAGGACCTTCACGGTGCCGTCGCCGCACACCATGATGTTCGGCGGCGAGACATCGCGATGGACGACGTTGAGTAACTGCCCGTCGGGGCCCCGGGCCTCGTGCGCCGAGTGCAGGCCCTCGCACGCCTGGATGATGATGCCGGCGACCATGCGGAGATCGAGCATCTTCCCGGCCTTCGAGAGGCGCGTCATCATGCGCGATAGCGGGACGCCATGGAGATACTCCATGGCGATGAACCACGTGCCGGCGTACTCGCCGAAGGCATGCTCGTGGCACACGTTCCTGTGCTCGAGCTGACTCGCGAGATCCGCTTCGTCGCGGAACATGGTCACGAAGTGCTCGTCCTCCGCGAGGTGCGGAAGGATTCGTTTCAACACCAAGACGTCCTGGTGACCGCGACCCGTAGGTCGCGCCAAAAAGATCTCGGCCATCCCGCCAGTCGCGAGCTTCGCGATCAGCTGATAGCTACCGAAATCCCTGGCATCGCGAGGGACCAGCGTCCCCGCCGGAATGGTCACCCGGATATTATGCCCGAGGAATTCCCAGGATTTAAGCCCGAGCTGACAGAGACCGATCGCCCCGGGTCGAGCCAGTCCTGGGTCCAGCCGGCGCCAAGAGTGTATGACCTCGGGATCAGGCCGATTCCGGTCCGTGAGAGCCGCTACAAAAGCCGTGCGGACTACTGCGTGACGGCGATGCCCTTCGTGACCGGTGTCGTCGCCCCGGTCGCCGACACGAGCGGGCTGAACAGCACCGTTCCCGACGTCACGATCGTTCCCGAGAGTGTGTTGAACCGCATCCGCCCGACGCCGCCACCGCCACCGCCGCAGCGACTTTGCAGCTGGCCGCTCGAACCGTTGAAGCTGTTATCGTCGGCGCCATCGCCACCCCTGCCCCCCTTGTCGGGGCCGGTGTTACCGCCAATTCCGCCGTTCGCTTTCGCGTTGGTGAGCGATGCGCGCTCGCCGGCTTCGCCGGTGTTCCCGCCGCCGCCACCGCCCCCGTTCGCGGCGAGCTTGCTGCCCTGAAAATCGATCACCGGCGCTTCGATCAGAATCGTGCCGGCCGCGCCGCCACCACCACCGCACGTGCCCGCCGTCTTGCCACCGCAGCCACCTGCGTTGATGCCGCCGCTGATCGTGATCCGCCGCTGCGCGATCAACTGGATCGCACCGCCGCCACCGCCGCCATCGGCACCCTGGCTTCCACCACCACCACCACCGCCGCTGCCACCGACGAGGACGGGGATCGAGTCCATCCCGAACTTGTTCCCTTTGTTGTCGACGAACGGGTTGCCGCCGCGACCGCCCTGGCCACCGTTGCCACCGCCACCGCCACCGTAGCATCCGTTGTCGACACCATTGCCGCGGCCGCCGCCGCCGGTGCCGTAGCCGTCGTTGACCTTCGCGCCGCCGTCGGCTCCGCCGGGGCCGGAGTTGCGCGATGCGCAGTCGCCCTGCAGATCGATCGTGGCGCCCAGGTTGATCGTCGAGAGTGAAACCAGTGCGAGCGAGTTCGTTCCGATCACCTTGATCGTCCCGGTGCCGAGCGTCAGCTTCGCGAACTTGAAGATGCCGATCTTGTTCGCACGCACCTGGAAATCGATGCCGCTCTGTACGTTGGTGCCCGGGCCGCGCACGCCCGGCGTGATCTCGCCGGTCACTGCGTTGATCACGTAGTCGCCGTCCCCCAGGTTGACGTCCTGCGGACCCGCGTCGTGATCGAGATCCGCCGGCGTCAGATATCCGCCGGCGGGCACGAGCTTCGCGCAGTGGGCGGTGCCGGTGCTGTTGCAACCCCAGTCGCAGTCGTAGTCCGTCGGGAGCTGACCGATCACGGAGCACACGCGCAGCTTCGAGTCCCCGCCGACGCACTCGGTGGCGAGCGACTGGCACCCGATGGCGTCCACGATCGCCACATCGACCGATGAGTCCACGACCGATGCACCCTGCTGCACCGGATTGCCGGTGAAGCCACAGCCCGCGGCAATGGCGAGGCCGACCAGCGGAGTGTGAAAGCCCCTGGACACGCAGGTCGAGGGTACCGCGTTCAGGACGCGATCGGTGGCGGTTTCACGAGGTAGTCGAAGTACCCGCTGGGATCGCCATTCTTGCCGTCCATCGCAGCGCGGGCGACGTTGTACATCTCGCGCGCGGTGACGTAGTGCAGCGTGTCACCGCGGGAGCTTGTCTGTGCGCGGAGGGCGGTGTGGAGCGCGCGGCCGCCGTCACCGAGCAGCGAGTCCGCGGTCTTCTCGATCGCGCCGTGGGTGTGAACTTTGACAAACACCCACTCGGGTCGGCCCTCGATGTGGATCTGCTGATCGAGCCACGTCTTCACGCGCGCCGCGCTCGGTGGATCGTCGCCGGTGATCGCGCCGTTCTCGATCCGGATGCCGGCGCCCTTGCGCGCCATCGCCAGAGGGCCGGTGATCATCAGCAGGCGATCGTCGTAGTGCGCGCCGACCTTCGCTCGCTCGCCGTGCTCGTAGCAGCGCGCCTTCGTCAGATCTCCGACGGGCCAGTAGATCTGATTGACCTTGTCGGGCTGACACGGATCCGGAGCAGACGGGAACGTCAGGTCCACGTAGCAGCCGAGGTCGTGAAGCATCGGGAGCTCGTCGTCGACGCCGCACCACTTGCCATCGGGGCGCCCGTTCGCGAGCGACCAGTTGCCGTGGATGAACGCCCACTGATAGCGGCCCGCGGCGTCGCGTGAGAGGTGACCGTGCTCCGCGAACGTCTTCAGATGCTGCGCGATCCGCGGCGCGAGCGAGAGCGAGGTATCGCCATCGTGATGGAGATGGAACTCGACCTCGCCGAACCCTGCGCGAGCGAGGTGCGCGAGCTGGTCGAGGAAGTGCGGGCGGTACTCTTCGCCGGGGAAGAACCAGCCGTGACGCGGGGGGCGACCATTGGCATCGCGGAACTCGCCGAGCGCGGGATAGCGGGCGGCCCACGCATCGACCCGCGCGATCCCGGTCGGGTCCGGAGCGCCGCCCCACAGCGGCTCGTAGTGGTCGCAGAGCGCGAACAAAACGTGCCTGTGTCCGCGCGGTTGTGACGTCCGCGCACGCCGGATCAGGTGTCGGGCGTAGTCCCTCAGCCAATAGTGGAGGTTCTTTTTGCGGAGACGGCCTAGCACGGGCAGTGCATGGTAATTCGAAACGCTCGTGATGGATCTCTACGGACCACTACTCGAGAAGGCGCTGTTCCCTGCGTTCGAGGCGGCGCGCGGTCGGCCGACCGTGCCGCTGTTGCGTTATCTGCAGGGGACCGAACGCTGGTCACGCGATCAGCTCCGCGACCTTCAGACGGGCTTTCTTCGTCGGCTGGTACGCCATGCGTACGCCCACACGGGCTTCTATCGGGAGCTCCTGGACGACCGCGGAATGCGGCCCGAAGACTTCGATTCACCCGACGTCCTGATGCAGCTCCCGCTGCTCGATCGGGACACCGTGAGGCTGTCGTTAGAGTCTCGGACCTCGACCGCGCCCCCACACAGCGTCATCACCAAGTCGACCAGCGGCACCACCGGGCAACCTGTGGTGGTCCGCTACAATGCCGAGTCGCGGCACTGGCGCGATGCCACGCGCTGGCGTGGCTATGGCTGGGGCGGCTACCGCATCGGGATGCGCGCGATGCACTACTGGGGCGCGGGGCCGGCGTCGGAGAGCTGGGTCAAGCGGCAGAAAGTTCTGATCGATCGCGTGCTCAAGCGCGATCTCTACGTCGACTGCACGCCGCGCGGTGACGATGCATTGTTCGATGCCGTCGCGCAGCTGCGCAAGTTCCGCCCGCAAGTCATCGTCGCGTATGCGGCTGGAGCCGCGGCACTCGCGCGGTTCGTCAACGACAAGAAGCTGCGCGACTGGGACGACATCCCCGTGCTCGTCGGCGCCGAACGGCTGTGGCCGCACGACCGCGAGGCGATGGCCCAAGCGTTCGGACCCGCGTTCGAGACGTATGGCTGCCGAGAGGTGATGCTGATCGGCTCGGAGTGCGAGGCGCACGACGGCATGCACACGTCGATGGAGACGATGATCGTCGAGCTGATCGTGCGCGAGCTCGACGGCAACATCCGCGCGGCGAAGCCCGGCGAGACCGGTGAGGTGGCGATCACGGATCTCCACAACCTCGCGTGCCCGATGATCCGCTACGTGACCGGCGACCTCGCCGTCGCGCGCGCACCGTCGCCGTGCTCGTGCGGGCGAAATCTGGATCGGGTCGGTCCGATCGAGGGGCGCGTCACCGACACGATGCGCGATGGTCACGGCAATCCGGTCAATGGCCTCGTGTTCAACATCCTGTTCGGCGTGCTCTCCCATGTCGCGCTGAAGTTCCAGGTCATCCAGCGTGTCGATGGCAGCATCGTCATGAAGGTCGTACCGAACGGCACCGAGAAGCTGCCCGACAAGGCAGCTCGCCAGATCCACGATTTCGCCGCGAAGTACCTCCCCGGAGCGCACTTCACGATCGAGTACGTCGATGACATCCCGCTGACCGCCGCCGGGAAGCGCAAGGTGGTCGTCGTCGAGAAGCCAGCCGCCTGACACGGAGCTATGCTCGGGGCGTGCGGGTGCCGCTCGTCGTCGTGACCGGGTTCCTCGGGAGCGGGAAGACCACGCTGGTCAACCGGCTGCTCGCGCGACGTGCGTCGCGCGGCGAGACCGACAAGCTCGGCATCATCGTCAACGAGCTCGGCGAGATCGGGATCGATGGGTCGCTGCTCGGCGGCGAGAGTGCGCGGCAGATCGAGCTCCCCGGTGGCTGCGTCTGCTGCGTGCTGGGTGACCAGCTCGAGACCACGCTCGAGGAGCTCGTCGCACAGACCCCGAACCTGTCCGCGATCGTGCTCGAGACCACCGGCGTTGCCGAGCCCCTGCCGATCGCGTGGGCGGTGACGCGGGGGCCGATCGCCGAACGCGTACGGCTCGCGCTCGTCGTCACCTTGCTAGATGCGCCAAACTTTGCCGCCTCCCGCCCGCTCTCCGCATCCGTCGATGCCCAGCTCGCGTACGCCGACGTCGTGCTCGTGACGAAGGCCGAGACCGCCACCGACCGCGACATCGCTGACGCACTCGCGACGGTTTCTACGCTGTCTCCACGCGCCGTGGTTCGCCATGGCAGCACCGACGAGCACGCGGTGTGGCTCGAAAGCGTCCTCACGGATCCGCCGCTGACCCGGCCAGACGGGGAGGCAAGTGGGCATGTCCATGACGAGAACTGTCGGCATCCCGACAACGAGGAGGGCTACACCGCACATGGAATCGACAGCGTTTCGATCCAGGTGCCGGAGGTCGTCGACCTCGAGGAGCTCGAGGACCAGCTCGCCCTCCTGCCGAGCAACTACGTGAGGATCAAGGGGATCGTCAAATCCGTCGACGGTCGGGCGGGATCCACCACGGCCCAATGGGTGGCGATTCACCGCGTCGGACCGCGGGTCTCGAGCGAGCCTCTGGGCCAAGACCACGAGCAAGGTCGCATTGTTGCACTCGGTCCCGGGGTCACGGTGGAGGCGCTGATGGGCTGCGTCCGCGGCGCCGTACCATGAGCGGCATCCGACTTGCTTCCTGGTCCGTACACACCAAGATGTCGGCCCGCCGCCTAGCCCTGTCCCTGGTCCTTCTCGCCGCGGCCTGCGGCCAGGAGCGCATCAAGGTGACGGCTGGCGACAAGTCGAGCGACTATAACGAGCGCGCGCTCGAGACGGCTATCGACGAGTTCGTCACGAACGGTCGTACCGCTCAGGCGTACGCCGACCTCTCGAAGCAGACGATCGTACTGCGCTCCGGTATGGACCGCACGGTTGCGGATCAGACCGAGCTGAAGCTCGTGGTGCTGGCGCTGCCGCCGATCCAGGCCGCACAGGCGAAGCCGATGGCCGAGCAGATCGAGACGCTCGCGCTGACCGTGTGGCCCACGCTGCTCGCGCCTGCGTTCACCGCAGATGAAGTTCTGATCAAGCGCGACCCGAAGGCGCTGCTGCTGATGCCGCAGACCGGCGAGGACGCTCGCACGTACATCCAGCGGCTGTGCGGCGGCCCGCTCGCCACCGACTGCAAGCAGGTGGTCCCCGAGTATCAAGGAGAGGTGATCAACTCGATCGCCACGCACCACGCGATGGAGCGCGTGCGCAACGCGGTGGCGAGCTGCGTGATGTGCGCGACCGAGCCCGGCTGGCACGAGGCCGTACGTGCGTGGGAGTCACTCGACCGCATGGCGGCGGCGACCGAGCACGACATCCAGCGCAAGGGCGACCCCGATAACTGGCCGATCGCCGGCAGCGCCGCCGAAACCGGCACCAAGATGGAAGACCCGACCGCCCTGTGGCGCGAGGCCGAGATCAATGCGATCGGCGAGGTCGTGATCGGCGGCCAGCGCTACACCGGCGATGCGCGCATCGAAGCGCTCCGCGACCTTCGCTCCGATAGCGACACGATCGCGCTCCACCTTCGCCCCGAGGTGTCGCTCGCGCAGGTCAAGGGCATCATCTCCGACGCCAAGAAGTCGGGTGCGTTGAAGGTGGCCATCGTCGCCCGCGCGTCGCAGTACCCGTGGGAGCGCAAGGTCTACTGGCTCTCCGAGGGTGGCCGCACGCGGCTCAACCTGCGCCCGACCGATTCGCTGCAGTTGCTCCTGCACACCATCGATCACGTCGCTGCGCCCGGCTCGATCGCGCGCGTCGACTGATCACGCGCCGATCTGCACGACGAACAGGTAGCGATACTTCGCCGCAGCGTGGGCGATGAAGAACAGCACCTTCCCAGTGACCTCGCTCGGCGTCGTCGAGACCATGGTCGTGCCGTTGAACGTGCACGAGTTCGTGGTGAGCATGTTCTCCACGATGTCGATCTGCGTGCCTGCGACCACGACGTTCGGCCACGCTGTGTTGACCTTGATCCCTGCGCCGGTCTGCGCCTCGACGACCGCCGGGCCGTTCGTGGTGTTGACGTTGCAGCAATCGAACAGCTGGCCCGTCCAGCCCGTGCAGACACCGATGGTCGCGCCCGAGCTCAGCGACACCACTTCGATGCTGGTCGCGACGTAGATCCGCCTGAGCGGCGGCGGCGCGGCAAGCGACGCGAACGGGTTCGGGCTCGCGGCGGACTGCACGAGCGCTCCACCCGTGACCATCCACACGCCGGTGCCGCCTGTGTTGCCGTCGACCCAGCCGGTTTGATCCGCCGCCGTGTAGAAGCCGAGCCACAGCGCGCGCGAATCGCCGGCGATGGTCGGTCGCGGATCGCACGCGTCGCCGATCCCGTCGCCGTCGCCATCCGCATCGTTGTTCGCGATGTGCGGGCACGGATCGCACGCGTCGCCGCGCGGATCCCCATCCCAGTTGCGCTGGTCCGGATTCGGGCGATTGCGGCAGTTGTCGATCGAATCGACGATGCCGTCGCCATCGGTATCGACATCCGGCGAGCCATCGATGACCTCCGCGTCGGTCGCTTGCTCCGCGGACGCATCGCCGGGGCCGAGCTCGTCGGACGGCGACTGCGAGCCGCCGCCCACGGTGAAGCCGCAGCCGGCGAGCAGCATCGAGACCACCGCGATGCGCATGCCCCAGCGTAGCCCGGCGGCGCAGGCGATGGCGATCGAATGCGGCCCGGTCAGCCCGCGCCGTCGGACTTGCTCGCGCGCTCGCGCGACCCGAAGGATGCCTTCGCGTAGTCGCGGTTGAGCTCGGCCATCACGTCGCGCTTGATGTCCTTCGGGCAGGCGGCTTCGCACTCGTAGTGGTTCGAGCAGCTGCCGAAGCCAGCCGCATCCATCGCGGTGACCATGGCCAGGGTGCGGTGGAGGCGCTCGGGCTGGCCCTGCGGGAGATGGTGCAGGTGCGAGAGCTTGGCGGCGACGAACAGCATCGCCGAGCCGTTCGGGCACGCGGCCACGCAGGCGCCACAGCCGATGCATGCGGCGGCGTCCATCGCGCGATCCGCAGACTCTTTTGGCACGAGGATATCGTTGGCGTCGGGAGCGGAGCCGCAGTTGGAGCTGACGAAGCCGCCGGCGGCGATCACGCGATCGAATGGCGTCCGGTCGACGCAGAGGTCCTTGATCACGGGGAACGCGTCGGCGCGCCACGGCTCGATCCAGATCTCGTCGTTGTTCTTGAACAGCCGCATGTGCAGCTGGCACGTGGTGGTGGCGCGCTGACCGCCGTGCGGGCGACCGTTGATCACCAGCGAGCAGCTCCCGCAGATGCCTTCGCGGCAGTCGTGATCGAACGCGATCGGTTCTTCGCCCGTCGCGATCAACTGTTCGTTGAGGATGTCGAGCATCTCGAGGAACGAGGCGTGGGTGGAGACGTCCTTGACCTTGTAGGTGACGATCTTCCCCTCGGTCTTCGCGTTCGCCTGGCGCCAGACGTGGAGCGTGAGGTTCAGGTTGCTCATTTGTAGCTCCGGGTCGCGAGCTTGACGTTCTCGAACACGAGCGGCTCGATGTTGCGGATCGGCGGGGTGCTGTCGCCGGTGAACTCCCACACGGCGGCGTGACAGAACTTGTCGTCGTCGCGCTTGGCCTCGCCGTCGATCTGATGCTCGGTGCGGAAGTGGCCGCCGCAGGACTCCTCGCGGAGAAGCGCGTCCTTGACCATCAGCTCCGAGAACTCGAGGAAGTCGGCGACGCGGCCGGCCTTCTCGAGTGACTGGTTGAACGAGTCATGTGCGCCGAGCACGGTGACGTCGGACCAGAACTCCTCGCGCAGCTTCGGGATGGCCTCGAGCGCGGCGGTGAGAGACTCGCGAGAGCGCGCCATCCCGCAGTGCTCCCACATGATGTGACCGAGCTCCTTGTGGAACGAATCGATCGAGCGCTTGCCCTTCACGTTCATCAGGCGATCGAGGCGCGAGCGCACTTGATCCTCGACGGAGGTGAACGCGGCGCTCGTCGGCGCCGCGAGGTCCTTCGAGGGCACGCCCGCGAGGTAGTTGCCGAGGGTGTAAGGGATGATGAAGTAGCCATCGGCGAGACCCTGCATGAGCGCGGAGGCGCCGAGGCGGTTCGCGCCGTGGTCGGAGAAGTTCGCTTCGCCGAGGCAGAACAGGCCGGGGATCGTGGTCTGGAGGCCGTAGTCGACCCACAGGCCACCCATCGTGTAATGGACGGCGGGGTAGATGCGCATCGGCACGCGGTACGGGTTCTCTCCCGTGATCCGCTCGTACATCTCGAACAGGTTGCCGTACTTCTCGCGGATCTTGTCCTCGCCGTCGCGCGCGATGGCGTCGCGGAAGTCGAGGTACACGCCGCGCCCGCCGGGACCGACGCCGCGGCCTTCGTCGCAGACTTCCTTCGCGGCGCGCGAGGCGATGTCGCGCGGCGACAGGTTGCCGAACGCGGGGTACTTGCGCTCGAGGTAGTAGTCGCGCGCGTCGTCGGCGATCTGATCGGGGTGCTTCGCCGCATCGCCCTTGGTCCGCGGGACCCAGACCCGGCCGTCGTTGCGCAGCGACTCCGACATCAGCGTCAGCTTCGACTGGAAGTCGCCGGAGACCGGGATGCAGGTCGGGTGGATCTGCGTGAAGCATGGGTTCGCGAAGCCGGCGCCGCGCTTGTATGCGCGGTAGGTCGCGGTGACGTTGCAGCCCTTCGCGTTGGTCGAGAGGTAGTACGCGTTGCCGTACCCGCCCGTCGCGAGCACCACGGCGTGCGCGGCGTGCGAGGTGATCGTGCCGGTGATCAGGTCGCGCGTGACGATGCCGACGGCGCGGCCGTTGTCGACGACGATGTCGAGCATCTCGGAGCGCGAGAACATCGTGACCTTGCCGGCTCCGATCTGGCGTTCGAGCGCGGAGTACACGCCGAGCAGGAGCTGCTGGCCGGTCTGGCCGCGCGCGTAGAACGTGCGCGAGACCTGCGCGCCGCCGAAGCTGCGGTTCGCGAGCGTGCCGCCGTACTCGCGCGCGAACGGCACGCCCATCGCGGCGCACTGATCGATGATGTCGACGGAGACCTCGGCGAGGCGGTGCACGTTCGCCTCGCGAGCGCGGAAGTCACCGCCCTTGACGGTGTCGTAGAACAGGCGGTGCACGGAGTCGCCGTCGTTCTGATAGTTCTTCGCGGCGTTGATGCCGCCCTGCGCCGCGATCGAGTGCGCGCGACGCGGCGAGTCCTGAAAGCAGAAGCAGGCGACGTCGTAGCCGAGCTCGGCGAGCGTGGACGCGGCAGCACCACCGGCGAGGCCGGAGCCGACGACGATGACCTTGTACTTGCGCTTGTTCGCCGGGTTGACGAGCTTCATCTCGAAGCGGGCGTTCGCCCACTTCTGCTCGATCGGACCATTGGGGACACGTGCGTCGAGCTTCAACATCAGCCGACTCCATTCAGGCGAATCAATCCGATCAGCACGGCGGTCGGTGGGGCCATGTAGCCAACGAACAAGCCGAGCGCGATCAGGGGGCCCAGTCGATCGACCGGGTACTTCGGGTGGCGCAACCCGAGGGACTGCAACCAGCTCGCGGCGCCGTGACCGAGGTGGAGCGCGAGCACGCCCATACCGGCGAGGTAGATGCCGAAGATCGCCGGGTTCGAAAAGCCGAGGACGAACATCGAATACGCGTCGTAGCGATGTTTCTCGTCGAGGGTGTGAAACGAGTCGGGCTGGATCTGGCCGAGCGTGAAGTGGAGGATGTGGAACGCGACGAACGCGAACACGGCGAGGCCGGTGAACGCCATCGCCCGGCCCGCGGCCGAGGACACGACCGGCTTGTACTTCGCGTAGCGCTCGGGGCGCGCGCCGCGGTTCTTGGCGACGAGGCCGATCGCCACGACGATGTGAATGATGAGCAGCGCGAGCAGGCCAGCGCGGACCGGCCACTTGACCTCCCACAGGCTCTGCAGGAAGTGCGCGTATGTGTTGTACATATCGCGCCCGCCGAACATCTGCAGGTGGCCGACCATGTGGACCACGGCGAACAGGAACAGCAGCAGGCCGGTCACGGCCATGATGTGCTTGGCGCCGATCGACGAGCGCGCGTAGCGTACGAACCAGCTCACGGGAATCCTTTGGCCTTGGATGCAGCCGGAGGGTGCATGGTGACGCCCGAAGATCCCCGAACTGTTCGGAGGGGGCAACGGTCTGACGTAGAATGATCTGGTTGTCTCGCCTCGCTTTCTTGCTATTCCTCGCGTGCGGATGTCACCGGGTGTTCGGCCTGGAGCGCGACGATTCGGATGCGGGCGCCGAGGAAGGTGCCGACGCGAAGGATGGATGCTGGACCACCGGGGAGGACGGCGACGAGGATCTCGACCTCATCGTCGATGGGTGCGATCAGTGCCCTGCGGATGTCGATGCAGCTCCCGCGGACAAGGACGGTGATCTGGTTGGAGACCAGTGCGATCCCGCCAATGGGCCGGCGAACCACATCATCGCGTTCGATGGCTTCAGCAAGGCGGCGGACTGGAACCAGGCGGGCGGGGTATGGATGCGCACGAACGAACAGCGCGGTGAGTTCTCCCAGATCCTGCTCGCGCAAGGGTTCGCCTACGCGGAGCTGACGGTGAAGCCGGCGCCGTATCCGACGATCGACGTGCGCTTCACGCCCGACAGCTCGTGCCTCAACCAGTGCGGTGCGGGCGGGGAGCTCGTGTTTCCCGGCGTGCGGGTAGCGTGCATCTACGAGTACCGGAATGGCGACGACCAGGTCTCCCTGTACGTCAACGAGCAGATGGCGGCGTTCGCGCAGTTCAACGCCGCCGCGGGTGCGATGCAGATCCAGCTCAGCTCGATCTCCGGCGGGACGGTGCAGTGCCAGGCGTTCTCGGGAGGACCGAGCGGGAAGGTCACCACGACGGTCTCGGTGCCGGCCGCGACCACGAAGGTCGGCCTGATCACGAAGATGGATTCGGCGCGGTTCCAGTCGGTGCTCGTGATCTCGTCGCCGTGACCGTCGCTTGTGGGGTGACGGGGTGAGGGAGCGGGGCCCCTGGCTGGTGGATTCGCCCTCCGCTCGATCGCTTGTGCAGCGCGCGTAGCACCCGCGCGGAGAGCAGATCCACGCGCAGCCCGATGAGAGCTCGGAGGGCGACGTGCACGAGCTTGCACGACTCGCGCACCTCGCGTTGTCGACGGAAACCGGCCCGCTTCGTGCGTAAAGCGCGGGCCACGATGATGATGCCGAGCAACCGCACGAAACCGCAGGACACGGCCCCCCACGCTGCAATCGGTCGGTTGCACATCCTACTGGTAGGACTGCTCGTGCCGGGCTGCACGTCTCCCACTGATCCCGACCTCAGCACTACATCGTCGGAAGTGTCGGTCTCTGCGTACACGTCCTCGGGATGCTCGACCGCGGTGGTCATCGGGTTGTCGAAGCAGATCGCTGACGAGATCGGCTGCATGAGTCCCGGGAGCCTGCAGAAGTTCGCGCCGACCGCGAACCTCGTGTTCTCGAGCAGCGCGGTGCTGCCGTACCTCGGTGGACCCGCGAAGACGGCGATCCAGAAGGTCGGCGCGAACGCTTCGCTGCAGATCAACAGCGCGTTCCGCACGGTCGCGCAGCAGTACCTCCTGTATCGCTGGTACCAGCAGGGTCGCTGCGGCATCACGGCAGCGGCGACGCCGGGCCGCTCGAATCACCAGAGTGGGCGGGCGCTCGATGTCTCGAACTACTCGGCGCGGATCTCGGCGATGTCGGCCCAGGGCTGGGCGCACGACGTGCCGGGAGATCCGGTGCACTTCGATCACCTCGCGTCGCCGGATATCCGCGGCATGGACGTGAAGGCATTCCAGCGGCTGTGGAACCGCAACAACCCGGCCGACAAGATCTCGGAGGATGGCTCGTACGGTCCGCAGACCGAGGCGCGGCTCAAGCAGGCGCCGGCGACCGGGTTCACGACCGGTGCGGTGTGCGGCTCCACGCGCACGTTCGGAGCGGATGTTGTCTCGGTGCTCGGGCCGGATCGCATCGCGGCCGGTGGGCACGCGGCGTACTCGATCACGCTCGCGAACACGGGAACGGTCGACTGGCCCGACACGGCGCGGCTCCGCGTCCTGGGTGGTGGCGCCAGCTCGCTCTACGACAACTCGAGCTGGACCTCGCCGACCGAGGTCGGTCCGATCAAGACCGCGATCGCCGCCGGTGCGAAGGGCGTGATCGATGTCGAGATCGCGGCGCCGATGGTCACCGAGGAGACGGTGGCGCAGACGCAGTTCGAGCTGACCGATGGCACCACACAGTTCGGAACGATCACGCTGTCGGTGACCGTCACGCCGAACGGCGACGATGACATCTCGAACGAAGGCGACGACACGCACGATGACGCGCCCGAGGTCAGCGGCGGCTGCAATGCAAGCGGTAATGGCAGCTGGCTCGCGATGCTCGCTCCGGCCCTGATGCTGCTGCGCCGCCGCCGTCGCGCTTGATCTGTCTACCTCCGCAATCCCCTCGGGATTGCGGCGCGCCCCACGTACGTGGGGCTTGCGATCGCGCGCTATATTGCGTGCATGCCGGTCTACCGGCTCGATGATCGTCTCGTGTTCCCGCCGGTCCACCTCGCCGAGGATGGACTGCTGGCGCTCGGCGGCGATCTGCGGCCGGAGCGGCTGTTGCTCGGGTACTCCCAGGGGATCTTCCCCTGGTACGCGGAGAACCTGCCGATCCTGTGGCACTCGCCAGATCCGCGGATGATCATGACCACGCGCGACCTCGTCGTGCAGAAGAGCCTCAGGAAGCAGATTCGCCGCCGGCCGTACACGCTGAAGATGGACACGGCGTTCGGGCACGTGCTCGCCGGCTGCGCGAGCGTGCCGCGGCCGGGACAGAACGGGACGTGGCTGATTCCCGAGATGGTCGACGCGTATTCGCGGCTGCACGAGCTCGGATTCGCGCACTCGATCGAGGCATGGAGCGAGGAGGGCGAGCTCGTCGGTGGGCTCTACGGTGTGAGCCTCGGAGCGGCGTTCTTCGGCGAGTCGATGTTCGCGCGCGCGCCGGATGCATCCAAGATCGCGTACGTCGCGTGCATCCGGCAGCTCGATTCGTGGGGCATCGGGCTCGTGGATTGTCAGGTTCACACGGAGCACCTCGAGAGGTTCGGCGCGTACGAGGTGCCGCGGCTGCGCTATCTCGAGCTGCTCAAGATCGCACTCGACGAGCCGACGAAGCGTGGGGCCTGGACGTTCGAGCTGGATGCCGAGGCGTTCGCGGCGTCGGGCGGCGGCGTCACTTCTGCTTCGTGATCGTGTTCTTGTTGCCGGGGTTCTTGATCTTTGTCGTCTTCGCCACGACCGGCCCCTTGTACGAGACGGTGTTCTCGTTCCCGGCGACCGTGAGCGTATCGACGGCGGAGAGCACCGCCGTGTTCTGATTGCCGGCGATCCACACCGTGGTCGCGGCACCCATCAGCGTGGCTTGATTGCCAGAGATCGAGACCTTCGCGCACGTGCCTGTCAGCGTGATCGTGGCGTGATTGCCGACCACGCTGACCTGGTTGTCCTTCGCGCAGTCGACCTCGATGGTCTGATCGTTATCCACGACCGAGATGTCGGCGGAGGCGATCGAGGTCAAGGCGAGGAGTGATGTAGCAATGAGGAGCTTCATGGCTTCAGCATGGCGCCGCTCGCTGCGCCCTGCGACATCACGCCGACATCAGCCACGACCCAGACCGTGACCACGGGAACCAGCGCTTCGGCGATCGCGAGCGCCACGCGGGCAAGTCCCTGCGGCACCAGCCGTTCCCACAGCGCACCGTGCACCGCGAACCCATGCTGGTCGCGCCGCGCCGCACGCGCTCCGAGGTCGGCCCATACGATCGGCCCGGCGATCACAGCGGCGCGAGCAGCGTCGGCGAGTGGCGCGGGTACGGCCTCCGCGACCAGCTCCGCGATCGCCTCGCGCAGCGCCACCGGAAACACCTTGCCCACCGTATCGCTGGTGCACGCGGGCAGCGGGTGCGGCCCGGCGAGCACGCTGCCGTCCGCGGCAAACGTCGCGACCTCGGCCCACCGCGAGTCGCCGAACCACACCTCCGCGCGATCACCGACCAGCCGCGCCACGCCGCCATCGCGTCCGTACGCCACGCCATCGATCACGGCGCGCTCGAGCCCGTCCCGGATCTCCACGTGCCCGCGCGAGTTCGCGATCCGCTCGTGCGGCGCGGGCATGAACTCGAAAGGGAGCACGTCGCGCGCGCCCCGCAGCGCCCGCTCGATCCCTCCCGCCGTGAACTCCACCTCGCTCGCCGTGGTCGTGAATGACCGCAGCAGCGACTGATACAGCGCACGCGTCGGCCACGGCCCCGCGTAGCGGAGCGCTGTCAGATCGCTGTCAGTCCGAGATCTGTCCGGTACATTGTTAGGTTCATCACCAAATGCGGGGTGAGAACTAACCCCGGAACGGGAGAGCAGCGCTAACACATTGATGATCACGCCTCCGGCTCCGGGCGGCAGCCGGCCAGGTTCGGCGATCGCCGGGATCTGCGTGGGGCGCGCCCAGTTGATCGCGCTCATCACGGTCACCACATCTCCGCGGTCGTTCGTGATCGGGGCGACCGCGCCGAGGATCGGGTGCTCGATCGAGGCGCGGTGGACGGTGGCGCCGGGGACCCGGAGCGCGAGGAGCTCACCGGCCGCGGACCAGGTCAGCTCCGCCCACCGGTAACCGGTGCGGTCGGTGACGCTTTCGAGCCGCTGCACCCGCGAAACCTAACAGCTTTACCCGCGCGGCCCTTTCGCTTCCGGCGTTGGTTTGGCATCGTCACGGCGGTCCATGAAGTTAGGCATCGTCACGGAGACGCGGCCGGAGGAGCGCCGGGTGGCCGCATCCCCGGCCGTAGTCGCGAAGTGGGTGAAGGGCGGTTGGGAAGTCGCGATCGAGCGCGGAGCAGGGGAGAGCGCCGCGTATCCGGATGCGCAGTACACGGCGGCGGGCGCGACGATCGTCGATCGGCCCGAAGCGTGGAAAGCGGACATCGTGCTCAAGCTGCGCCCGCCGGTCGTCCACGCGGATGGCACGTGCGAGGCGGATCAGATGCGCGAAGGCGCAACGCTTGTCTCGTACATCTTTCCCGCGGAGAGCGCCCAGCTGCTCGAGCGGCTCGCGCTCAAGAAGCTCACGGTCCTCGCGATGGACCAGGTGCCGCGCATCTCGCGCGCGCAGAAGATGGACGCGCTGTCGTCGATGGCGAACATCGCCGGCTATCGCTCGGTGATCGAGGCCGCGAACCGGTTCGGTAGCTTCTTCACGGGGCAGATCACCGCGGCTGGCAAGGTGCGCCCCGCGAAGGTGTTGATC
This sequence comes from Haliangiales bacterium, assembly GCA_038206055.1. Taxonomy (GTDB): domain Bacteria; phylum Myxococcota_A; class Polyangia; order Haliangiales; family Haliangiaceae; genus JABFXX01. The sequence continues at coordinate 166 of JBBRBG010000093.1, read as the reverse complement.
ATCGGCGGCGGCGTGGCGGGTCTCGCCGCGCTCGGCTGCGCGAAGGGCATGGGGGCGATCGTGCGCGCCTTCGACGTGCGGCCCTCGGTTGAAGATCAGGTGAAGTCACTCGGCGGTGAGTTCCTGACCGTGAAGATCCAGGAGTCGGGCGAGGGGCAGGGCGGCT
>JBBRBG010000092.1:0-34838 GCA_038206055.1 Haliangiales bacterium | reverse complement strand
GTTTGACCGATCGGGAGCGCGTGCTCGCGCTCCTCCGTCGACACGGCTGGAACTCCACCTCGTTCCAGATCCTCGAGCCAGGCTTCCGTTACTGGTTCGATGGCGACGACGCCTGTGTCGGCTACGTCGATACCGGCCGATCGTGGGTCGTCGCCGGTTCGCCGGTCGCACCTACCGAGCGCCTCGCCGAGCTCGCCACGCGCTTCGCGGATGCCGCGCGCGCCGCCGGTCGCCGCACCGCATGGTTTGGCACCGAGCCGAGATTCTCGAGCGCCACGGCGTGGCCCGCGCTCCGCATCGGCGATCAGCCCGTATGGACACCCGCGGCATGGGCCGGGGTCGTGGAGAGCAGCAAGAGTCTGCGCGAGCAACTGCGCCGTGCGCGGGCGAAGGGCGTGACCGTTCGCGCGATCGCTCTCACCGAGCTCGCCGCGGCTCATCCGACGCGCGCACAGGTCGAGGCGCTGATCGTGCGCTGGCTCGCAACGCGCCCGATCGCCCCGATGGGCTTCCTCGTGCAGATCGATCCGTTCACGTTTCCCGCGGAGCGTCAGTATTTCGTGGCAGAGCGCGAGGGCAAGGTCGTCGCGTTCCTCGGCATCATCCCGATCTACGCGCGCGAAGGCTGGTTCTTCGAAGACTTCCTTCGTGATCCCGATGCCCCGAACGGTACCGTCGAGCTGCTCGTCGATACCGGGATGCGCGCCGCCGCTGCCGCCGGCATCCCCGTCGTCACGCTCGGCCTCGTCCCGCTCGCAGGGGAGGTCAGCTCGTGGCTGCGCGCCGCGCGTCGCCTCGGTCGCTCGCTCTATGACTTCGATGGTCTGCGTGCCTTCAAGGCGAAGTTCAAACCCTCCGCGTGGGACCCGATCTTTCTCTCCTACCCGCCGAGCGGCAACGCGTTCACCGCCGTCTACGACACCCTCAAGGCCTTCGCGCGCGGCGGCCTCCTGCGGTTCGGCCTCGAGACCTTCCTGCGCGGCCCCGCGGTCGTGGTGCGCGCGCTCGCCGTGCTCCTCGTGGTGTGGACCGCGCTCCTCGCACTCCCGACCAGCGCGCACTACTTCCCCGCCCCCGCCTGTCAGTACGGCTGGGTCGCATTCGATGTCGGCCTCGGCGTCGGGCTGTTCGCGCTCGCCCGCCGCTGGCGCCAGCCGCTCGCCGACATCGTCGCCACCGTCGTCACGCTCGACGCCGTCGTCACGGTGCTCCAGGCCATCATCTACAACCTGCCCCGCCGGCGAGGTCCGTTCGACGTGGCCGTCATCGCCATCGCGATGCTCGCGCCAACCGTGGCCGCGGTCCTCCTGTGGAACGCGCGTGCGTCTAGAATGGCGGCATGACGAAGCCGAAGGACCCGGCAACGAGCGTCTACTCGGGGCACGTGGCGGACATCATCGCGAGCACTCCGCGCGACTCCGACTACAAGCCAGAGATCGAATTTCGTCTCGCGATCACAAACGCGCGTGCCCCGACCAAGCTCGACGAGCTCGAGGCCGAGGAGCGTCGACAGCTCACCGCGATCCTCGGTAGCCCCGCCGAGCTCGGGCGGGCCCTCGCCGACGAGGAGTATTGCCTCGAGACCGCGCACGTCGTCGACGACACCGGCGCCCTGCGCTTCCGCCTCTACGGCTGGAACTACGGCGTCGGCTACCTGATGCCCGCGCTCGGCCTCGACATCGTCGCGTTCGGCGCGCAGCACGACGTCGAGCACTGGCGCCTGACCCAGCGCGACCTGTTCGTGGCCATGGACCGGGCGGTGTCCCGAGCGGGCCACGGGTTTCAGCAGCCCCTCTCGTTCTGCTGGTGGCGGCAGCAGTGCTGGGACGAGCTCGACGGCACCGTGCCCGGCACCGTCGGCAGCGAGCCCTATCTACGCAAGCAGCTCGGCCTCAACGATAACTGAGTGGACCGGCTCCCTGGTGGCGTAGACTGGAGAGGATGTTCCGCCTCGAGTGGCTCGGTCTGGCGGTGCTCGTGGGGCTCACCGTGTCGATGCGCGAGCCGCTGCGATCGGCGGCCGAGACCGCCGGTGAGCGCGCCACGGATGCCCACATCATCGCGTGCCCGATCAGGTCCGCGGCGCGGCAGGCGGAGATCGCGCGCATGATGGAGCAGGACCGCCGGACCATGGTGGCCCTGGCAGACTTCCAGTATCGCAACGGCGAGTCGACACGCGCGGCCGTTACCATCCGCGACATCCCCGACGTGTTGTGGGAAACCGATCTCCAATCGCTCGTTCAGCTCTACGCCTCGTTCGCCGAGGAGTCCGCGACCATCGCGTCCCCGAACACGACCACGGTCGACCTGTTCGTCGCACTACGCCGCGCTCAGGCGCTCGACATGGCCCTGGGCGGCGCGTTCGCGGATCGACTGAACGATCTGATGCGCACCATCGCCCCGGAGGCCGCCGCCGCGTACACCCGGTTGCATGACCGCATCGGCGCCGACCTCGCGAAGCACACCGCAGAGTTGTTTCGGTAGCTGGCCCGCGCGACCGTGTATCGGCCCGGTGAAGGCTCCCAAGGCGAAAGCCAAGCGGTAACATGGGCGCATGAAACACGGGGTTCTGGTGGTGCTCGCCCTCGTCGCGAGCTGCAAGTTGAACACCTCGAGCACGATGGGCGGCGGCGGCTCACCGAGTGGCGGTGGCGAGACCGCGGGCGGTGGCGGCGGCGACGGCTGGGTCGTTGCCCCGGATCTCGAGGGCAAGACGTTCGACGAGGCGAAGGCCGCCGCGAAGTCCGCCGGCTTCAAGTCCGAGGTCGAAGAGGGCAACGTCTCGTGCGTGGACGAGAAGCAGCTCGAGGACAAAGTCGTGTGCCAGAGCGTCGACCCCGGCAAGCGGGTCCGCGACTACACGATGATCCAGGTCCACGTCTACAAGAAGCACGTGTTCACCGGCATGCTGGTTCGCGACCAGCTCAAGCCGCTGAAGGGCATGACGCTGACGCAGGCCAGGACGTATCTGAAGTCCCTTGGCCACACGGGCCAGCTCAGGACCGAGACACTGCAGCAGCACGTCGCGAACTGCGAAAAGGACATCGTGTGCGGCGTTGCGAGCGAGGCCGGCGTCGGCATCAGCGACGACGTGACCGTCTACGTGAACTTGATGTACGACGGGGGGGAATGATCCCACGCGCGGTGCGAGCGCAGATCGAGGAGGCACTCCTCGACGAGGATGAGGCGCGCGCACTCGCGTTGCTCCAGCCGTACCTCGGCACCGACGCGGCGGTGTGGAGCGACGCCGGGTTCTTGCTCGACGACCTGGGCCAGTCCGATGCGGCCCTCGACCACTATGCGCGCGCACTCGCGCTCGATCCTCGCTGCGTGTCGGCGCTCGTGGGTCGCGGCAAGATCCGCGCGTCGCGTGGTGAGCACGCGGGGGCGATCGAGGATCTCGATCATGCGCTGGCGATCACGCCCGACGGCATGACGTACTTCGCGAAGGCGTGTGTGCTCGAAGAGATGGGCAACGACGCCGAGGCAGCCGTGTGTCGCGCCGAGGCGGCCCGTCTCGAACCCGCGCTGTTCGGCCGTCGCTAGGTATCGAGCGAGCGCCGCATCGACCGCGCGTCGGCGAACCCGAGCTGACGCGCGACCTCGGTCTCCGAGAAGCCGCCGCGCTCGAGCTGCGCACGCCGACGCGACCGCACGTAGGCCAGCACGTCGCGAAACGTGGTGCCCGCCTCCGTCAACCGACGCTGCAGACTGCGCGACGTGGTCGCCATCGCCCCGGCGACCGCCGCGGTCCCGACATCGCCGTGCGCGAGCCGCACCTCGATCACGCGTACGACCTGCGCCACCACGTCGTGCGTGCCGACGTACGCGAGCTGCGCGCGCGCCTGTGCGAGGAGGAATTCGAACAGCTGTGCGTCGGCCGTTCGCGGCACCCGCGCCAGCGTCTCGTGCGTGACCCCGAAGCCGCAGTCGGGGCGCTGGAACGCAACGTCGGTGCCTAGCCGCTGGGCCACCGCATCGCCGCCGGTCGGCCGCGTGTGCGAGAACCACGCGCGCGACAGCGGCATCGGCTCGCCGAGCGCCGCGCCGAACTGCGCAGCAATGAACGCGATCGTGAATTCGTTGAGGTGGCGGCCGATGGTGTCGCGCTGCCCGTGCACCGCGTAGTGGAGCTCGCAGCCATCGGCGACCGGCATCAGGCGAAAGTCGCCGATCGGATTGATCAGCGGCGCGAGCTCGCAGATCACGGCGAGACAGCGCTCCACCGTCGGCGCCGAGCGCACGAGGAACACCACGACGCCGTACGCGCCCGGCGGAACGCGGTCCGCGAGATCGAGGCCGAGCAGCGGGTTTCCGAGCCGATCCGCCGCGGCGGCGATCAACTTCTGGATCCGTCCGAGCGGTGCGGTGACCTCGCCGGTCATCCCCTCGAGCGGCACGCCGCACTCACGAAGCAGCTCCGCCGCATCCACGCCACGCTGCGCGAGCACCCCCGCGAGCAGCGGAATCTGCCGGAACGTGAACAGCCGATCGTGCGTGGCGGCAGCCGTGGTCATTCGACGGGAACGTACAACACGCGGTACGCTCCGCGCATGCGCGTGGGCAGCTGCAGGCCCGACGCCGACGTCTGCGGGGTAACCGAGCCATGACCTGTCGCCACCTCACAGCGCACGCCGCCGGCTGCGACACCGCGTTCACGGTCGATGCCTCGCGCGTCACGTTCGGCCGCGGCGCACTCGTCGAGGTCGGTGATCGTGCGCGCGCGCTGGGCATGCGCCGGGTCGCGCTGTTCACAGATCCGCGCCTGCGCGCCCTGCCTTGGTTCGACGAGGTTGCCCACTCGCTAGAAACCGCGGGCCTCGAGACCATCGTGTTCGATGCGATCGCGATCGAACCCACCGACGCGAGCTTCGCCGCCGCAGCACGGTTCGCCCAGGACGCGCGTCCCGATGGTTACGTCTCCCTCGGCGGCGGATCGGTGATCGATACGTGCAAGGCGGCGAACCTCCTCGCCACGCACCCCGCCCCGCTGCGCACGTACGTCAACGCGCCGCTCGGCGACGGGCTCCCGATCCCCGGTCCACTCGCGCCGCACATCGCGTGTCCCACCACCTCGGGAACTGGCAGCGAGGTCACCGGGATCGCGATCTTCGACTGGCTCGAGCACCACGCGAAGACCGGCATCGCGTCGCCGCGGCTGCGTCCGAGCGAGGCGCTCGTCGATCCGCGTACCACGGCCACGCTGCCGGCGATGGTCGTGGCGGCGAGCGGGATGGACGTTCTGTGCCACGCACTCGAGTCGTTCACCGCGCGCTCGTTCACGCAGCGCGCGGCGCCCGCCGCTCCGAGCGCGCGACCGATGAGTCAAGGCGCGAACCCGTGGAGCGACCTCGGCTGTCGCGAGGCGATGCGGCTCGCCGCGGCGTACCTCCCGCGCGCCGTCGCCGACGCCACTGATATCGACGCGCGCGAGCAGATCATGTGGGCTGCCACGCTCGCCGGCATCGCGTTCGGCAACGCGGGCGTCCACGCACCGCACGCGATGGCCTATGCGGTCGCCGGGCGGGTGCGTGACTATGCGCCGCCCGGCTATCCCGAGACGCCGATCGTGCCACACGGCATCGCCGTCGCGGTCAGCGCGCCGTCGGTGTTCCGTAGCTTCGGCGCGTTCTGTCCCGAGCGACATCTCGAGGCGGCCACGCTCCTCGGAGCGGACACCCGGGGTGCGGCGCCGGGCGATGGCGGTGCGCTGCTCGCCGATCGCATGATCGCCCTCTCGCGCGCGGTCGCTCTGCCGAACGGCGTCGCGGGCGTTGGGTACACCACCGCGGATCTCGATCATCTGATCGCCGGCACGCTGCCGCAGCAGCGTCTGCTCGCGAACGCACCGTGCGACGTCGATGCGGATTGCCTCCGCGAGCTGTTCGCGAACGCTTTGACCTACTGGTGACCATGCCCGCCGATCGTCCTGCCCTCGCCGCCTATCCGTACGTCACGTCCCTCACCACGCGGTGGATGGACAACGACATCTATGGCCACATCAACAACGTCGCCTACTACAGCTTCTTCGACTCCGCGGCGAATCGCTTCCTGATCGAGCGCGGCGGTCTCGACATCACGACGAGTCGGATCATCGGGCTCGTGGTCGAATCGCACTGCGCGTATCACGCGCCGCTCTCCTACCCACAGGAGCTGCGCGCAGGCGTCCGCGTCGACAAGCTCGGTAACCGCGCGGTGACCTACGGCATCGCGATCTTCTCCGCCGACGACGATCGCGCCGCCGCCCACGGTCATTTCGTCCACGTGTTCGTCGACCGCGTCACGCGGACTCCAACCGCGATCCCAGCGCAGATGCGCCAGGCGCTCGAGTCGCTGCGCGTTATGATTGATCCATGAAGCGCCTGACGCTCGTCGTTGCTCTCGCCGCGTGCGGCTCCGCACCGCCCCCCGCCGCCCCCATCGCTCCGCAGCCCGATTGCGCGGGCGTCGTCGCGGCAACGGAGAAGCTGGTCGGCGCAGATCACGCTTCCGCCGATGAACGCGAGCGCGTCAAGAGCGTGGTCGCGCTCCGCTGCGTGGAGGATCACTGGCCCGCCGCAGCGACGTCGTGCATGTCCGCGGCTGCCGACCTCGCTTCCGCCCACGCGTGCGTGCGCGAGCACCTGACCGTTGCGCAGCACGAGCGATTGATGCAGGCGCTCAAGCCCGCGCCCGCCGAGCAGGTCGCCGACAAGCCGCCCGTGGTCCTCGAGCCCGAGACGTCGCCCGTCCCTCCTCCCTCGGGTGGCCAGGCGGCGATCGCGGCGAAGCTCAACGAGGACGGCAAGAAGCTGTTCTTGAACAAGGCGTTCGCGGACGCGTCCATGAAGTTCCGCGAGGCCGTCGCGCGCGTGCCCGATCCCCGCTACTTCTTCAGCCTGTGCCTTTCGCTCTACCAGGAGGGGAAGTTCTCCGAAGCGATGGTCGCGTGTCATGCCGGGGAGAAGACCAACCCCGACGCGCGGCTCCGGCAAAAGCTCGAGAAGGCCACCGAGATGATCGTGCGCGAGGCGAAGGCGCAGGGCGTGAACGTCATCGAGTGAGCTATCATCGCCGCGTGTGGCGCTGTCTCCTCGTGCTCGGTTTCGCCGCGTGCTCCGGCGATGCCGCTGACCCCGGCTGGATGGCGAGCCAGCCGGATGCTACGAGCCTCGCTTCGCTCTCGATCCCGGGGACGCACGACTCGTCGGCGCGCTTCGAGCCGCAGGCCGGGCTCGCGAAGACACAGGACCTGACGATCGCGGAGCAGCTCGCCGCGGGCGTGCGCTACCTCGATGTCCGCTGCCGCCACGTCGACGACGGGTTCCTGCTCTATCACGGCGCGATCGACCAGAATCAGACCTTCGAGGAGCTGCTCGTCACGCTGGACACGTTCCTCGCCGAGCATCCCACCGAGGCGATCATCGCGAGCGTGAAGGAGGAGGCCACGCCGAGCGGCAACACGCGCGCGTTCGATGCCACGCTCGCGAGCTACCTCACCGATCGCTGGTCGATCGCGCCGGCCGTGCCCGTGCTCGGGGACGTGCGCGGGAAGGTCGTCCTCCTCCGCCGGTTCACCAGCACCATGGCGCCGCTCGGCATCGATGCCACCGCCTGGCCCGACAACACCACGTTCTCGATCGCGAACGCCGCGTCACTCCGCATCCAGGACGCCTACATGGTCACCGACAACTCCGCGAAGTGGACCGCCATCACCGCGCTACTCGGCGAGGCACGCGCAGCGACCGGCATCACGCTGTTCCTCGACTACACCTCCGGCTACCAGACCATGTCGGCGCTCCCGAACATCCCGATCGTCGCCGACGACATCAATGCTCGCCTCGACTCCTACCTCGCCGACCCCGCGAATGCTCAGGCCCACCTCGGCGTGCTCGTCATGGACCACGTCACGATGGCGCGGGTCCAGGCCGTCGCAGCGAGCAACTGAGCACGGGAAATTCGCACGCTGCGGCGCATTCGCACGGGAGCCGAGCGCCCTGGGCGCATCCAGGGGCCCAGGCAGCGGCACGCCACGTGCGTAGAGCAGCCGCCATGAAGCTCGCCCTTACCCTCGTTATCGCTCTCGCCGCTTGCGGCGGGAAGTCCTCCGACTCCAAGACCACCCCCTCGCCCACCCCCGGCGAGGTTGCCGCCGACGACATGGTCGATCCGACCCTCCCGTCGTGGGCCCCGAAGAGCTGCAAGGGCTACCACACCGTCGTGGTGAAGGCGGTCGAGTGCACCGAGATCGACCAGGCCTCGCGCGACCAGATCAAGGCCAAGTACGAGGCCTCGAATACCTCGTGGCATAACCTGCAGGACGCGACGCAGGCGCAGATCGATGAGATCGGCTTGGCGTGCACGACAGATCACGACCACCTCCACGAGATGGCCGCAGGCAAGTGCGGCATCACGATGTGATCAGCGGCCGAACAGCTTCTTGACGCCACGGACGTTCGCATAGACGAACGACACCACGGGAACGTAGAGCATCGACAGGTTCATGAGGCCCGAGCAGAACCGGCTCGACAGCGCCTCGTTGACCTTCCAGCGATCGCGGAACACCAGGTACGCGCCGGCGATGCCGACGATCGCGGCGGTGATGAAGATGCTGTAGTCGAGTGTCTTCGGGTCGTTGCTCACCGCCTGGATCAGCTTGCCCACGCCTGCACCCGCGATCAGACCGAGCGTGCCGCCGAGGAACAGCGCCTCGAAGATGAAACCGATCACCACGTAGGACCACGCCGAGTATCGGCCGTGCTCCATGTGCATGTACTCGCCGGCGCGGTCGCCGACTGGTCCGTGACTCATCGCCATGATGGTATCGGACGTGCCATCCGGACGATCAGTCGCACTTCAGAACGGGACGATGGCCTCGGTGCCGATCTGCGCGAGGAACACGTCGAACGGGAGCAGACCCAGGTCGGCCTCCTTGCCGATGCCGTGCTTGCGTGGCGAGACGCCCTTGGCCTCGACCTCCTTGTCGCCGATCACGAGTGCATACGGGATCTTGGCGAGCTGCGCGTCGCGGATCATCGCGCCGAGCTTGCCGTGCGAGCGGTCGATGTGGACCCGCAACCCCTTGGCCTGCATCTGCTGCTGGACCTCCTCGGCCCAGGCGTAGTTGCGATCCGAGACCGGCAGGATGCGCGCCTGCTCGGGAGCGAGCCACACCGGGAAGTTGCCGGCGTAGTGTTCGATCAGGATCCCGATGAACCGCTCGAACGAGCCGTAGATCGCGCGGTGGATCACGACGGGCCGATGCTCCGCGTTATCCGGTCCGATGTAGCCGAGGTTGAACCTCTCGGGCGCGAGGTAGTCGAGCTGGATCGTGCCGAGCTGCCACTTGCGGCCGATGCTGTCGGCGACATCGAAGTCGATCTTCGGGCCATAGAACGCGCCGTCGCCCGGCTTGAGCTCGTAGTCGAGGCCAGTCTCGACGAGCGCCGCCTTGAGGGCGCCCTCCGCCTTGTCCCACAACGCGTCGTCGCCGAGCTTGTTCTCCGGACGGGTCGCGAACTTCGCGGTGAACTGCAGACCGAACGCGCCGTACACCTTCGCGATCAGCTGCGTCAGCCGCTTCACCTCGTCGGTGATCTGCGACTCCATCAGATAGATGTGCGCGTCGTCCTGCTGGAACTGGCGCACGCGGGTCAGGCCCGAGAGCACGCCGGTCGCCTCGTTACGGTGGAGCACGTCCTGCGTGTGGAGGCGCAGCGGCAGCTCGCGGTAGGAGCGGCGCTTCATCTCGTAGAACAGGTGATGCGACGGGCAGTTCATCGGCTTCAACGAGAAGGTCGCGCGCTCGTCCTCGGGCAGGTTCGGATCTGCCTCGGGGTCGAGGATGAGGAACATGTTCTCGCGGTACTTGCCCCAGTGGCCGCTCTTCTCCCACAGCAGCTTGTTGTAGAGGAGCGGCGTCTTGATCTCGAAGTAGCCGTTCGAGAGGCACATCTTCCGCATCGCGTATTGCAGCTCGGTGAACAGCAGCGTGCCGTTCGCGGTCCAGAACACCGCACCGGGTGCCGCTGGGTGGAACGCGAACAGATCGAGCTCCTTGCCGAGCTTGCGGTGATCGCGCTTGCGCGCCTCCTCCTGCTGGTTCATCCACGCATCGAGATCCTTCTGGGTGAAGAACGCCGTGCCGTAGATGCGCTGGAGCTGCGCGTTGCGGTGGTCGCCGCGCCAGTACGCGCCGGCGACCGAGAGCAGCTTGATCACGCCGGCTCGCCCCGTCGACGGACCGTGCGGTCCGAGACAGAAATCCGTCCAGTCGCCGTGCGTGTACAAGGTCAGGGTCTTCGCGCCCTTCGCGAAGATGTCCTCGACGATCTCGAGCTTGAACTTCTCGCCGAGCTTGCCGAACAGCGCGAGCGCCTCGTCCTTCGAGACCTCGGTGCGCACGAACTTGTGATCGGCCTTGATCTCCTCGTTCGCCGCCTTCTCGATCACCTCGAGATCCTCGGGCGTGAACGGCTTGTCGCGCGCGAAGTCGTAGTAGAAGCCCTCGTCAGTCGTGGGGCCGATCGTCACCTGCGTGCCGGGGAACAGCTTCTGCACCACGCTGGCCACGATGTGCGCCGCATCGTGCCGCACGAGGTCGAGTCCCTCGGGGTTCTTGCTCGTGAAGATCGCGAGCTGCGCGGACTTATCGATCGTGCGCGAGAGATCAACCTCCGCGCCATCGAGTTTCGCGAACAGCGCCGCCTTCGCGAGCCCCGGCCCGATCTGGGTGCGCACGAACTCGGCGATCGTCGTCCCCGCCGGCACGGTCTTGCTGGCTCCGTCGGGAAGGGTAACGGTCACGTCTGCTTCGCTCATGGGGCGCGGAGTCTACCCGAAGTGTGGGAGGCTCGCGATCGGTAGATGGATTGCGACGACGCCACGCTGCTCCTGACCCGCGACGCGCGCAGCCTGTCTGATGTCGAGGCCGAGGCGCTCGACGAGCACGTCGCGGGCTGCGAGACCTGCTTCGAGCTGATGCGCGAGCGGGCGCGGCCCGCCGACCCCGCCAACTTCGAGATCGGCGAGGTCATCGCCACGGGCGGGATGGGTCGGATCAGTCGCGCGTACGATCGGCGGCTCGGCCGCGATGTCGCGCTCAAGGAAGTGCTGTCCCCCGCGTTGCGCGCGCGGTTCGATCGCGAGGCGACGATCACCGCCCGCCTGCAGCATCCGGCGATCGTTCCGATCTACGAGGCCGGCACCTGGCCCGACGGTACGGCGTTCTACACGATGCGGCTCGTTCCCGGCGAGACGCTGACCGCGGCGCTCGCCCGGCGCACCACGCTCGCCGAGCGCCTCGCGCTGTTGCCGAACGTGATCGCGGTGACCGAGGCGCTCGCATACGCCCACTCGCGCGGCGTGATCCATCGCGATCTCAAGCCGCACAACATCCTGATCGGGGAGTTCGGCGAGACCGTCGTCATCGACTGGGGTCTCGCGAAGCAGCGCGGTGTCGCGGAGGTCGACGCGCGCGCGCGGACCGAGCCCGGGCAGCCCGAGCTGACGCAGGTGGGGGCGGTCGTCGGCACGCCGTGCTTCATGGCACCCGAGCAGGCGCGCGGCGATGATCTCGACGAGCGGGCCGATGTGTTCGCCCTCGGCGCGCTGCTATACAACCTGCTCGCCGGCGCGCCACCGTACTGGGATCGCTCGCACGACTCGAAGGAGCTGATCCAGGCCGTCCTCTCGCAGTCGCCCACGCCGGTCGCCGAGCTCGTCCCCGCGGCGCCCGCGGATCTGTGCGTGATCGTCGAGCGCGCGATGCAGCGCGATCCGGCGGACCGTTACCCGGATGCGAGCCAGATCGCCGCCGAGCTCCATCGCTTCCAGGCCGGCCAGCTCCTCCTGTCGCGCGACTACCGCATCCGCGATCTGCTCGCGCGCTGGGTCAAGAAGCACCGCGCCCTCGTGGCGCTCGGCAGCGCCGCGATCATCGGGCTCGCGATCGTCGGCGTCGTCGCGATCCGCGCCCGCCGCGAAGCCAGCACGGCACTCGAGGTCGGCGAACGGCGTGGGCAGCGGACGCTGTGTGCGACCAGCATTCCGCTCCTCGCCGACCCGTGGACCGACGAGGCGCGCGCGATCACGCATCACGGGTTCGAGCTCCAGAAGCTCGCGTACGTGCCGCAGACGCTCGAACGCGTCGATGCGAACTTCGCACGCTGGTCCGCCGAGCTGGCGGCCGCAAAGCAGGTCGTGTGCGACGCGGGCGACCAACCGCGCGCGAACCTCGCGGCCGAGCTCGATTGCCTCGCCGAGCGCACCCGCGAGGCCCGCGCGCTGATCGGCCAGTTCCACGACGCCGACAAGGCGACCGTCCTGAACGCGATCGGCGCCACCGAGCAGCTCTCCCCGGTCGCGACGTGCACCGCGGTGATCGCGGCGCCGAAACCAGTGATCAAGTCGCCGGAAGTCGCCGACGTGCGCGACCTGTTCGCGCGCACGCACGCGCTCTCGGAGCTCGGCAAGTCGAAGGATGCGCTGCCCCTCGCCGAGCAAGCCGTCGCAAAGGCCGATGCGATCGGTGATCCGAGCCTGCGCGCCGCCGCGCGCGTCTCGCTCGGTTCGGCGCAGGTTGGCACAGGCGATTACGCGCGCGGGATCCCCACGCTGCAGGCCGCGCTCCAGCTCGCCGAGGCCAACCACGACGATCGCTCCGCCGCGCAGGCGTGGGTCAACCTCGTGCGCATCGAGTATCAACGCGGCCACTTCGAGCAGGCCACATTTCTCCAGCCCGCCGCGATCGGCGCCACGCAGCGACTCGGCGACGTGTTCCTCGAGACCGAGGTCATGTTGTTCGTAGGGGGTGCGCTCGGTCAGCTCGGCAAGAACCCCGACGCCGAGGCGCTGTTCGAGCGCGCCGTCACGATGCGCCGCAAGACCTACGGCGACAGCGATCGCCGGCTCGCGAACGCGCTGTCGAGCCTGGGCAACGCGTACGCGATGAAGGGCAACCTCGAGCCCGGCATCGCCGCGCACAAGGAAGCCGTCGACATCGCCGAGGCCGCGCTCGGCAGCACGCACCCGAGTGTCGGCGTGATGCACGGCAACCTGGGCAGTGACTACACCTACGGGCTGCGCGCGCCTGAAGCGATCATCGAGTTTCATAAAGCGCTCGGCGTGGCCGAGGCTGCCTATGGCCCGAAACACCGCGACGTCGGTCTCGCACTCACCGATCTCGGCACGGCGCAGTACATCGCCGGGGAGTACGAAGCAGCGCTCGCAACGTTCACGCGCGCCGAGGCGCTGTGGCGAGAGATCAACGTGAAGCAACCTGCGCTCGCCGAGGTCCTCGTCGGCCGCTACCTCGCCTCGCAAGCTCTCGGCAAGCCAACCGCCGTCGCGGATCTCGAGGCCGCGCTCGAGCTCGCGAACCAGCTCCCTCCGTTCATCCGCGCGCGCATCCAGCTCGCGCTCGGCAAGGCGGTGACGGGAAAGCGCGCTGTCGAGCTCGTCACGGCGGCCGCCGCCGGCTTCGCCACCTCCACCCTTCCCCTCTCGCAACGCGAGCTCGCCGACGCCAAGGCCTGGCTCGCGGAACGCGCACCTCGATGACGACCGCGCTCGATGATCTCTGGCCTGCCGTCCGCGCCGTCGCAGAGCGTGGCGAGCCCGCGTGGCCCGCGCTCGCCGCCGCGCTGTTCCCGCTGCTCCTCCCGATCGCCACGCGGCAGCCGATCGGCCGGCTCCGCGCGAACGAGGACACCCCGCACGAGATCGTGACGCGGGTCCTCGAGAACCTCCACTCGCGCGAGTTCGCCGCGCTCGTCAAGCTCTGCGCCACCGAGCCGCCACCCGCGCTCGGTGCATGGCTCCGCGTCGTGGTCCGCCGCGCCGCGATCGACTACATGCGTTCGAGCCCGGAGTACGAGCGCGCCACCGAGCGGCGCGACCCGCGCTGGATCTCGCTCGCCACCCTCACCTCCTCCGCGCCCGATCGCGGTCCGGACTCTCTCGTCGAGAAGCGCACGTCGCTCCTGTCGTTCCTGCGCGCCGCCGTCGCGCGCGCCGAGGCCGAGACACGGGATCACGGGGAGGACGCGCTCGCTCGTCTGGCCTCCGAATGGGACATCCCGCGCATCCACGTGCGCCGCCTCGTGCAGCGCGGCGCACAGTACCTCCGGGTCATCGACGCCGTGCTCGCCGGCCACTCGTACCCGGAGGTCGCCGATGCGCTCGGTGTGTCGCGCCGGGAGGTCGAGCTGACCGTGTTCTACATCGAGGAGCTTCTCACCGCACGCCGCTTCGCGCAGTAGCGCTGCTTAGCGCTGCTAGCGGGCGAGCAGGAACAGGAGCAGACCGATCGTGCACACCATCAGGAGGACGACCGCGATCAACCACGGGCGCTCAGGGGCTGGCTTCTGCGCTGGCGGAAGCGTGCGGTGGCTCGGGCGCTCGAACTTGATGTGCCCCTTGCTCGGCGTGCGGCCGACCTGAAATGCCGAGAGATACGGCGAGCTCGGCGTCAGGTGCGAACCACTCGGGCGGCTCCCGCCCGTGATGTCCCCGTGATCGCTGACCGACGAATTCGATCCTCGCGCGAGATCCGCGGACTCGACCTTCGCGACCGGCTTCGTATCCTGCACGTGGTCGACGAACGAGAAGTACGTTCCGGACTCATCCGCGAGCGCCATCGACTTGCCGCAGTCGTCGCACGTGCACGGAGGCGCGGTCGCGCGCCCGCGCATCTCCGAGACATTGATCAGCAGCAGCTTGTCGCGAGCACACCCCGCGCAGTGATACGGCGCCTGGAAGCTCTTCACGATCGAGCGCCCCGCGAAGTTCTTCACGAGGTTCAACTGCCTGACCACCGCCGGCGAGCACGCGACGAGCGTTGGCCGCACGCCGCGCGCCTCGAGCGACTTGATCCAGTTGACCCAGTCCCGCGTCCCCGTCGAGTTGATCCGCTCCACGCCGGAGAGATTGATCAGCACCTCGGGGTTCTCCACGACCTTCTCGGTGATCTCGTCGAGCTGGTTGTACTCGTCGAGCGTCCCGGTCAGTCGGACCAGATTCGCCCCGCTCCTTCGCTCCTCCACCGTCGCCACCAGCTTGTCTTTCATTCCGCCTCCAATGAAATCGCCGTAAGGACTAGTACAGCACGACCAGGTAACCTCCCGACTATCTTCTCACCGTGCGTTACCCCGGTCGTCACCCATCGCGCTCTGCGTCGGTGTGCGCGGAGGTCGGGGCTTTCGTTCTTCCGCACACCGCCCGCGTTGCCGCTTACCGCGCGACGACCTCGAACGAGCCTTCATCGAGCAAGAGCTTGCCGGGCAAGTGCGCGACAACCGAGATCTCGATCTGCTCCGCGTCGGGGAGAATGTCGGCAACGGTCTCGACCGCCTTCCAGCCGCCCGGCCTGGTCAGCACACTACCTGCAGTTTTCCTGGTGCCGTCGATAACCGTCGCGATGTCGATCGTGGCCTCCGACGTCGGCGCGAGGATCTGGATGCGGAAGCGGACGCGCTTGCCGCGATACGGCGTGGCGTCGAACCGCTGCGCGACTGCGCCACCCATCGTGGTCTCGATACGCATCGAGTGCCGACCTTCGCGCGGCTGCTGATCGCTGACCGCGATCTTCGCGTCCCCGGCCTCCGATGTGAACCACCCGGTAGGGACCGCACCGATCGCGCCATCCTCCATCCCCAGGTTCGTCGGTTGCGGATTGGTTGGAGGTTGTTGCGGTCGCACGGCCTCGAGAAGTGACGGCAAGGCGACCGGCGAACGGTCCTCGTCCGTTGTCGCGAGCCACAGGTCGGAGACGCCATTCCCCGTGATGAACGCGAGCGCATCGTCGGTCGCGACCGCAGTCGTCGCGGCATCGGGGAGATCGCGGTCGACGCGAAGCTCTCGTGTTGCAACGTCGATCGCGAGCACGCGCGGACGCTGATCAAAATCAGCGACATAGATCGTTCTGCCATCGCGCGACCAACCCACCGGTGTCAGGTCTGCGGTGTGAAGCTCCGTGGGCTCCTGGTCACCGAGAGAGAATAGCCACGGCGAAACGTGGTCGCCGCTCCATGTGGCGACGAGCTGCCGGCCGTCGGGCGATGGACGCGGCGAGCCCATCGTGCGCTGTGGGGCACCAGCCAGGAACGCGCGATGATCGCCCGTGCGCAGGTCGACGATGACGAGCCCATCGTCGGAGCGACGGTACATGACTTCGTCGGGCCGAATCCATGCAATCGCGGGCTGTGGAGCAATCTCCGGTGCTGGAATCTGCGACGACTGCTTCGTCGCCACGTTGATCCGCCACAGTTCGGTCGTCTTTGCCCGCGACGCCGCATACAGCAGGTACGTGCCGTCGGGTGACCATGCAAGATCGAGGATCGCGTCTCCGACCGAAGGGACAACGATCGGCATCCCGCCGCTCACAGGAACGACGTTGAGCCGCAAGCGGGTTCCAGTGCCCGACACGAACGCGAGCAGCGTGCCATCGCGCGTGAGCGCCAGACGGCCCTTGTGCAAGGCGTCGCTGACCACCTTGGTCTCGCGACCGCCAGCCACCGTGACCACATCGGAGAACTGGGAGACATGCGATACCACGACGGACCGTTCATCCGCCGAGATCGCGAACGTCGTCCCGCCGAGAGGGGTTCCGGCGAGCGCAACGTTCGCCTCACGAGCGATGCCGGCCGGCGCATCGTAGTCCAGCACGCCCAGCTCCATCCCCTGACCTCGGCCGCGGGCGTAGTAGATGCGGGTCCCGGAAGAGCTCCACTGCACCTGCGGTTGGTTCACCTGCGGATCGATGATGCCGAGGTCGTCGTGAAAGATCTCGTGCGCATTCGTACCGGTTCGATCCATCGTCCACAACGACACACCGCGCTGTTGTTGCGCGAGCGCGAGGAGCTGGCCAGTTGTCCTCGACCAGTCGACCGCGGAGACCCACACCGCCCCAGGCAGCTCGGCAGTGACCGTGCGCGCGGCCCACGTCCGAGCATCGTAGAACACCCACACCGAACCGGTGATGCAGTGCACGACGATCTCCGAGCCGTCCGCGGACCACGCCGCGCTCGGGCACGTCTCGAGCTGGCGCACCCGACCGCCATCGACGGGTACGATCGCGATCCCCGTGCTCGACACGACGAGCAGCTCGCGATCGGACGGCGACCATCTGATCAGGCTGATCACTGACGCCGAGTGAAGCCTCCGCGTGACCCCGCTCGCGAGCTCCTGGACGATCACATCGGTACCGTTGTTCGCGAACGCGAGGTACCTCCCATCCGAGGATAGCGACGGTTGAATGGCGACGCCGGTGAACGTGATCTGCTGCTGCTTCACTTCCTCAGGGCGCGACACCGGTGCATCCCCCGACCGCGACCGAAGCGCGATGAGGGCGACCGCGAAAACGACGGAGGCGACGAGCGCCGCCGAGATCCAGCGCATGCGGCGCGTGCGACGGATCCCGCGATCGATCGCGTCGAGGAGCGCACCCATCGTGGGGAACCGCGCATCGGGGCGAACGCTCAACCCGCGTCGAACGATCCGGCCGAGCCAGCTCGGCACGCCGGTACCCGGCGGCACGGGCGACACGTGCTCATCGATCACGTTCGCCATGAGCTCGGGCAGCGTGTCGCCGGCGAACGGATACACGTGGTACAGCGCGCGGAACAGCGCGACACAGAACGCGAACTGGTCGGTGCGCCCATCGATCTCGCCGCCCGCGTGCTGCTCCGCCGCCATGTAGCGCGGTGTGCCGACCACCGCACCCGTATGGGTCAGCGACGAAAGCTCCCCCGCCTCCGGCGGCAAGGTCGTCGCGACGACATCGACAGGAGTCTCGACCGACCGCGCGAGACCAAAATCGAGGACGCGCACGCGCCCATCGCGACCCACCATCACGTTGAGCGGCTTGAAGTCGCGATGCACGAGCCCGGCCTGGTGAGCGGCGGCGAGCCCGCGCCCGGCCTGCTCGAACATCGCAACGACCTCCCGCCATCCGCGCCGGCGAGCCTCGAGCCAGTACGCGAGGTCCACGCCATCGACGAGCTCCATCGCCACGAACACGTGCGCGTCGAGAGTGCCGGCATCGTGCACGGTGATCACGTTCGGATGAGTGACCTTCGCCATCGCCTGCGCCTCCCGCACCAGGCGATCCTGTGCCTCCGCCGAAGCAACGACGGGCCGCACGACCTTCAGCGCGATCGGTCGGCCGAGTTGCGGGTCGAACGCACGATAGACGATGCCCATTCCGCCGCTGCCGAGCATCCCCGCGATCGTGTAGCGCCCGATCTTCGCGCCGGCCGCGAGGTGCGCAGGGCTCGGTGCCGGTGCACCGGTATCCGAGAGCGCAGTCTCGCCAAGCGCCACCTTCGGATCGGTCGCGGTCGCGCCGAGCGCCGCCGTGCTGTCATCACCGCCGTGGCGCATCTAGCTCCAGCGCTCGAGCCCTTCCCACGTCGGATCCGGCGCGATCTCCACCTCGATCTCTCGCCCCGCCTTCGCCGCCCACGGCTCGACGAGCTTCGCCGCGTCCGCCGTCGCGAACAGGTAGATGGTGCGCTCGCCGCCGCCGGTCTCGCGACCGTGGTAGACGGCGTCGTCGCCGAGCGCCTCGACCAGAGCGTCCTCGAGAGCATCGAGCTCGTCGCTGTCGGCCTTCGCCGGCAGTCCCGTGGCCTCGGCTTCGTACTTGAGCGTGACGGCGAGCGCCTGGTCGCAGTGCAGGTGATCGATGATCTTCAGCGCCTCGTTCTTGAGGATGAACACCGGAGCGCCATCAACCTCGCTCTCGTAGAGGTTGCACACGTCTCCGGTCGCATTCGCCTGGATCTCTGCGACCGCAGCCACGAGCTCGGCGATCGCCACGGCGTCCTTCGGCTTCTTCGTGGCGATCTCGACCGAACCGATCCAGCGCTCCACACCATCCTCACCGAACGCGCGGTCGAGCATCACGAACGCTGCGGTGCCGCGGACGTTCTCGGGTGCCTTGACCGTGGCGGGATGAAAGATCTCCACGTCGACCCGCTCGGTGTTCTCGTCGGGTGCGAACGCGCAGAGGAACTTCCCGAAATCGATCTTGTAGGGACCGAGCTCCATCGTCAGCTCCTCCCAGCCCGCGCCCGGCGGGCGCGCTGGAAAGTAGTCCCACGCGAGATCGTTCTCGGGTGCGGTCGCGAGCCACTGCTCGGTGATGCGGCGGCGCTCGATGTCGCCGTCCCAGCACAGCGCGAACGCCGGCTTGTCGCCGCCGCCTGGCCCGAGCTCCCACTTGAGGCCCTCGTCGATCGCCTGCACGTGAGCCGTGATCTCCTCGTCGAGACCACCGAGGTCGTGCGCCCCCATCGCCGCGACGATGCGAGGTGCCGCTGTCTTCCACCAGGACCAGAACTCTTCGATGGGATCCGCCATGTGCCCGAACCTAACCTGGCACCTGACACCGCTGTCAGGCCGGTTCCACGATCTCGACAGCACCCGGCGCCAACCCTTCGATCGCACGCGGCCCGGGCGGCGGCACATCGCTTGCTCGTTGTTCTCGCAGATGCGTCACCTGGCAACCCTCGGCATGCTCCTCATCGCGTCCTCCGCCGGCGCACAGCCAGGCGCCATCGACGACCCGCCACCGGCGCCGGCGGCTCCCGTCCGCGAAGCGCGCGTCGATCGTGGCTACATCGCCAGTGGGTTCCTGCTCGGCGCCGACCACTTCATTCACGGTGCGCTGACGCTCGAGGCAGGCCTGCGTCTCGGCACCGCTCCTCTGTGGCTCCACGTTGCAGGCGCCGTGGGTTCGTCGATGGACTTCGAGGGTGGCGGTGAGTTCAGGCGTGGGCTCGCCGGGCTCGAGACGCGCAGCTGCTTCGTGCCCGGCGCGTGCCTGGTGCTCGACTTCGATGCGGGCACCCAGCGCGCGACCTGGTCGTCCGGCGATGCCCTCGAGGTCGAGGAGCATCACCGCGGGACGGTCCTCGCCGCGCGCATCGGGATCGACGCCGGCGGTGCTCGCCTGCGGTTCCGCGGTGGGATGGAGCTGCTGCGCGTGCACAACTCGTCGAACGTCACCGACACCGAGTGGACCGGCGGTATCGGCTTCATGGCCAGCCTCGCGTACCGGCTCTGACTCGGATCCCCACCTGGCTCGACCAGTGATAAGACGCGTTGGATGACCCAGATCGAGATCCGTACCGAAGACGGCAGCTGCCCTGCCCACGTCTACGGCGAAGGCAGCGCGCCGAGCGTCCTGGTCTATCTCGATGGCATCGGCATGCGCCCGGCGATGCAGACGATCGCCGAGCGCATCGCCGCCGCGGGCTACCACGTGCTGATGCCCGACGTGTTCTACCGGATGGGTCCGTACACCGCGCCCGAGCTGCCGCCACGTTTCCGGAACGCATCGTCGCTGCTGCGGCCTACCACCCGGCGCCACGACACCACGCTTCTCGCGCTGCTCGCGGAGACGCTCCGTCGAGCGTGCGCTACCGCTCACCCCCGTGACATGGCGCCACGTTCCTGTTTTCTCTCATCAAATCTCACTGGCGACTGACCGTGATCCGCAAACATCCGCTCCTTATTTCATTGCGCGCACGTTACCGTGACGGCGTGAAAGCAATCGTCGTCGCTCTTGTCATCATGTTGAGCGCCGGAACGGTGCATGCCGAGAAGGACTACCAGCCGTGGTACCGCGGCAAGTACGGTCGTAACCGGATCCTCCACATCTCGATCACGGCCGGGGTCGGCGCCCTGTGGCTGGCAAACACGACGGTGCTCAAGAGCACCTTCACCGCGTCGGATTGCCGCTGGTGCACGCCGCCAGGGTTCGATCAGTCGGCGCGCAACGCGGTGGTGTGGAACGACGCCAAGCGCGCCGGATTTCTGAGCAGCTTGGACGCGTACGTCCTCGCGCCCGTGGTCGGCTTCACGCTCCTGATCGTCTCGGACCGCGACGCGAGCTGGAGCCGTCTGCTCGACGACATCATTCCGGTCGCGGAGACGATCGCGGTCAGCCAGGTGCTCGTCCAGGCCGTCAAGTTCGCGACCGCGCGAACCCGTCCGTACAAGTACAACAAAAACCCGGTGTACCCTGACGCGAGCAGCGAGGACCTCCTGTCGTTTCCGTCTGGGCACGCCTCGCTCGGCTTCGCGATCACCGCGAGCGCCGGCATGATCTGCCACTGGCGCCACTACTGGACCGAGCCCTACGTCTGGGGCACGGGCATCGCGCTCTCGTTGTCGACCGAGTATCTGCGCATGGCCGCTGATCGCCACTGGCTCTCGGATGTCGTCGTCGGCGGACTCGTCGGGTTCGGCAGCGGCCTCCTGATCCCGCGCCTGATGCGGCACGACATCATCATCGCTCCCATTCCCGGTGGCGCGGCCGTCGTCGGCCAGTTCTAACCCCAGAGTTCAGTTGGGTTGATCTCGCACGGGCGCGAGCGTGCCACGCAGAACTACGCAGGTTCGTCGTGACCCGCGAGATCCCTGAAGTCTTTCCCCGCTCTGCGTGCACCTCGCGGCGAGCGCCCGCGCACGGCGCCCCGGCGTTTGCGCTTGTTCCGGGGTGATCCGTTCGGTACTGCTTGCCCTCGATGCGCCCCCGCCCCGTCACCCAGCCGCCCCCCCCGTGGGAGCCAGGGACGCGCGTCGGCCGTTATGTCGTCGGCTTGCCGGTCGGACGCGGCGCGATGGGCGAAGTGTTCCGCGGCGAGGACGTCGAGCTCGCGCGGTCGGTCGCGCTCAAACGGCTGCACGCCGGAACCGATGCGGACTCGCGCGAGAAGCTCGCCCACGAGGCGCGGGCCGCAGCGCAGCTCCAGCACCCGAACGTGGTCGCGGTCTACGAGATCGTGGATGACGGCGACCGCGCCGTGCTCGCGACCGAGTGGATCGATGGCGTCACGCTCCGCACATGGCTGCAGACCCCGCGGACGTGGCGCGAGGCCGTGCGCGTGGTGTGCGGTGCTGGGCGCGGCCTCGCGGCGGCGCATGCGGGCGGCATTGTCCATCGCGACTTCAAGCCGGAGAACGTGCTCGTCGATCACTCCGGGCGCGCACGGGTCGCCGATTTCGGGCTCGCCTCCAACGCGAGCGGCGGGCCGCCCGGTCCATCGCTGCGCGGCTCGAAGGCGCTGTTCCTGTCGATGACGGGCACGGTGTCCGGAACTCCCGCCTACATGGCACCCGAGCTCGTCGACGGCGTGCGACCGCACGTGGGCTCGGATCAGTTCGCGTTCGCGGTCACGCTGTTCGAGGCCGTGCACGGATGTTATCCGTTCGAGGGCAAGACCGCCGAAGCGATCTGGATGGCGATGGGCGACGGCCGGATCACCCGCGGCGAGCGACGCGTCCCCGGCTGGCTCGACCGATGTCTACGGCGCGGCCTCGCGGCAGATCCGGAGGCGCGGTTTCCCGATCTCGCCGCGATGCTCGACGAGATCGACCGGCGCACTCGCCGCGGCATCGCGATGCCCATCGTGATCACGGGCATCGTCGCCGGTGCGGCAGCGGTCGCCGTGTCGGCGCTGGTGCTCGGCGGCGCTCCCGCTCCGTGCGGCGACGACCTCGTCGACGGCCTCTGGCATCCCGTCGCGCGCGCCGGCATGGCGGCTCGGTTCGCAGCCATCGCGCATGCGCGTGGCGTGACCACCGCAGCGTTCACCGATGACGCGCTCGATCGGTGGACCGGATCGTGGCGGCTCGGGCGCCGTGCCGCTTGCGCAGCCCCACCCACCGAGCGCAGGGCGCGTGCGAGCTGCCTCGATCGCCAGCTCGGCGCGCTCCAGGCGCAGCTCGCCGTGTGGTCGCACGCAGATGCCGCGATCGTCGATCGCGCACCGTTCACGGTCGCGGCGCTGCCGTCGCCCGACGAGTGCTCGACCGCCATCGCCGGCCCGACCGTCCCCACGGTCGCCACCACAGCGCTCGTCGCGGCAACAGCCGAAGTCGATGCGCTCCGCCGTGCCGGCAAGTTCTCTCAGGCCCACACGCACACCGATGCACTCGCACTCGCCGCCGAACGCGAGCTCGATCCGGCGAGCCAGGCGCGCGCGCTGATCTCCGTCGGCTCCGTCGAGTACGAGCTGCGCGAGTACGTCGCAGGCAGCGCACATCTCGCCCGTGCCTCGCAGGCCGCGCGGACCGCGCACGACGACGCGCTGCTGTCCTCCGCGCTCGTCCTCGATGCATCGGTCCGCATCGTCGCGAACCACCCCGCCGAAGCGCTCGGCCTGTGCGACGCCGTCGCTGCGCTCGGGGTCCAGGGCGTCGAGCTCGCCAGGCTCGAGACCGTACGCGCCGAGGCGCTCGCAAACCTCGACCGGTTCGACGAGTCGCTCGCCGCGTATCGCAGAGCCGTGGCGCTGCACCAGACCGCCGCCGGATCCGATCCCACGCGGCGCGTCGATCTCGCCGCCGCGATCGGCGCCCTCGGTTCCACGCTCGGTCGCGCCGGGCACCGCGCGGAAGCCGCGGTCGAGCTCGAGAAGTGCCTCGCGATCGAGGAGCCGCTGCTCGGGCCCGACCATCCGGAGGTCGCTCGCACGCTTCACGACCTCGCGGCGCAGCAGGTCGAGCTCGGTGAGGTGGACGTCGCCACGCGGAACTACCACCGCGCGCGCGTCATCTTCGTGGCTTCGCTCGGCGAGCAGACCCTCGAGGTCGCGTCGGTCGATGCCGCGCTCGCGGATCTCGCGATCAGGAACGGCGACTACGATCGCGCACGCACGCTCGCCACCGCAGCGCGCGTCGCGTACCTCCACGACAACGCGCGCCCGCAGCTCCTGTCCTCGATCGAGACCGCGCTCGGCAACATCGAACAGAACTCCGACCACTGCGCCGCGGCGATCCCGCACTACGAGGCCGCGCTCGTCGCCTCGAAGAACGCCGGCGAGACCGGCGAGCGGCTCGGCATCTCGTACGCGAACCTCGCCGCGTGCCTCTCCGATGTGTCGCGCGACGCCGAGGCACGCAACGCGGTCGAGGCGGGGCTCGCGGCGTGGGACGCCGCCGGCGAATCCGGTCCGCTGCGCGCGCAGGCCATGGTCACGCTCGCCGACCTCGAGGCGAAGGCCGGGCGCCGTGCCCACGCGATCGAGCTCGGCCAGCAAGTCCTCGCGGCGATCCAGGGCGTGGAAGGGGTCGGGCCACTGCGCGAGTACGTCCAGGATCAGCTCGCCACGTGGCGGCACGGCCGGCTGTAGCCCAAAGTTCACGGGCATTTCGCCCGGTGTGTGAATGGCACGCCGGTGTGGGGGCGCCCAGGGGTGCGAAATCATGGGAGGCCCTCGCCGGCACGACGGGTGCTCATCGGCCGCAATCCAATGCATCGCCTCGCCTATGTCTTTGCCCTCCTCGCTGCCTGTGCCACCACCGCCGATTCCAACGAGCCCGGTGATGGCATCAACGATGCCGACGTCACGATCTCGCCGAACAGTCCCGAGGCGCGCGGCGTGTTGCGCGTCGCGAACGAGCTGACGTTCCAGCAACTCGACGTCGACGTCGCGCTGCCCTCCAATGCCGCGCGCAACATCGTCGCGCATCGCGTGTACACCACACTCGCGCAGCTCGATGCGGTCCCCTACGTGGGTCCCTCGGCGTTCGCAAAGATGCTCGCCTACGCGCGGGCACATGGCTACGTCGTGGCGCCGAGTCGCTTCGCGAGCTGCCCTGGATATGTCGTGCCCGAGCCGGCCGTCTGCGGTGACGAGCAGTGGTCCTGGGAGCGACCGACGCCGAGCGGACAGCGGCTCTCGGGCGTCACGACGTTCGGTGCAAACGATGTGTGGGCCGTCGGCGGTGGTGGCTCCGTGATGCATTTCAACGGCGGCACGTGGCAGGTCGAGCGCACGCCGGTGTGCGAGGCGCTGACCGCGGTGTGGGGCACGTCGGCGACGAACCTGTGGGCGGTCGGCGAAGCGGGCCGCATTCTTCATCGCACCGCGAACGGGTGGACCATCGTCGACAGCGGCACGTGCGAGCGCCTGTCGGATGTATGGGGCAGCCCGAGTGGCACCGTGTGGATCACGAGCGAGACCGCCGTGCTCCACGGCGACGCGACGCACGCGTTCACGTCGGTCGCGCTCGATCCGGACGTTCGGCTCTCCGCGATCCACGGCTTCTCCGACACGAACATCTGGGGCGTCGACTCGGGACGGATCTTTCACTGGGACGGTACGACGTGGACGCTGACCGCTTCCGGCCACTGGGACCTCGAGTCGATCTGGGGCAGCGATCCGGATCACCTCGTCGTCGGTGGTTTCGCATGGGACAGCAACGCCACCGCGGCGTGGACGTTCGGGGCCGCAACGGCAGCGACCCCGACGATGAAGGTGCTCTCCGGTAACCGCACCGCGACCGTGGGCGGCAGCGGACCGAATGATATGTGGCTCGCGCAGTCAGGCCAGGTGTGGCGCTTCGACGGCACGACATGGAGCTATGTCAGCAACAGCAACTACGACGAGATCGACGCGATCGCGATGGTGACGCCGACCGAGGGCTGGGCCGTCGGTGAGTCCGGTGCGCGCATGCACTGGAACGGCACCGCGTGGACCGACGTCGATGGCGAGCGCCACGGCTACAGCAGCATGTTCGCGCTTGCGGCGAACGACGCCTGGGTCTCCTCCTACAAGGGCCTGCTCCACTGGGATGGCAGCGCGTGGACGAACGTCGCCGCCGTCACGGGATTCTTCAACGCCGTGTGGGCGAGCTCGGCGCATGACGTGTGGGCGGTTGGCCTCAACGTCCAGCACTTCGACGGGACTGCCTGGTCGACCGTGACCCTGCCCCAAGCGAGCGGGTTCACGCAGGGTGGCTGGTACACGGTCGGTGGATCGGGACCCAGCGACATCTGGATCGGCGGGTCGTACAGCAACTACACCGGCAAGCTCGCCCACTGGAACGGCACCCAGTGGAGCGCTGTCTCCCCGGGTGTGAACGGCGCCGTGCGCGGCATCTACGCACCGGCTCCGAACAACGCGTGGCTCGCGACCGACAACGGCCTCGTGCACTGGGATGGAAATCTCTGGTCCATCGCCGGGCCGCTCAACGTCGGCAAGCTGCATCGGGTGTTCGGCACCGGACCGAACGATCTGTGGGCGACGGGCGGAAGCGTCTATCACTATGACGGCAACACGTGGACGGAGATGATCCACGGCACCTCTTCGTTCGAGGAGTTCGAGGGCGTCTGGGGCCGATCGTCGACGGACGTCTGGGTCGCCGGTGGCGGCATCTTCGGCGGCGCGAGCAAGTTGATGCACTGGGACGGCACGCGCTGGACGACCCACGTCAACCCGACCTCGGGGCTGCCCGTCGGCATCGCGGGGACCGGGACCACGGTGTGGGCGGTCGATACCGGTGGTGGCCTGATCCGCTACCGCCCGTAGCGAGCTGCGCTAGCATCCGGTCATGTCGACCGCGTACGCGTCTCTCGTGGCGAGCTTCACCAAGCTCTATCGCTATCAGCACCTCGCGTCGATCGTGGCGTGGGATCAGGCGGCGATGATGCCGAGCAAGGGCAACGATGCACGGAGCGCCGCGATGGCCGAGCTCGCCGTCCTCCTCCACGAGACGTTGACCGCACCGCAGCTCGCCGCCGCGCTCACGGCGGCGAAGTCCGAGAGCACCGATGCGGTGGAAGTCGCGTCGCTGCGCGAGATGGCGCGGCAGTGGCGAGCCGCGAACGTGCTCCCTGCTTCGCTCGTCGAGGCGAAGAGCCTCGCGGGGACGCGCTGCGAGCACGCATGGCGTACCCAGCGCAAGGCGAACGACTGGACCGGGTTCCTCGTGAACTGGCGTCCGCTCGTCGATTGCGTACGCGAGGAGGCCACGCTGCTCGCCGAGGCCACCGGCCTGTCGCGCTACGACGCTCTCGTCGATCGCTACGAGCCCGGGATGACCACCGCCGTGATCGAGCCGATGTTCGCGGATCTCAAGCGCTGGCTGCCGGCGCTGATCCAGGACGTCATCGCGAAGCAGCGCACCGAGACGGTCGTTCTCCCCACGGGGCCGTTCCCGATCGCAGCGCAGCGCGCCCTGGGCCTCGAGATCATGACGCTGCTCGGTTTCGACTTCGACGGAGGTCGGCTCGACACGTCCACACATCCGTTCTGCGGCGGCGTCGCCGAGGACGTCCGGATCACCACGCGCTACGACGAGCATGACTTCGTCGGCGCGATGATGGGTATCGTCCACGAGACAGGTCACGCGCGCTACGAGCAGCGCCTGCCCAGGGCGTGGGTGCCGCTGCCGCTCGGTCAGGCGCGCTCGATGGGCATCCACGAGAGTCAGAGCCTGTCGTTCGAGATGCAGCTCGGCCGCAGCCGCCCGTTCCTCACGCTGATCGCACCGCTCGTGCGGAAGCACCTGGGTGATCAGCCCGCGTTCAGCGTCGATAACCTCGCGCAGATCTACACCCGCGTGCGCACCGGCCTCGTCCGCACCGAGTCCGACGAGCTCACGTATCCGATGCACATCATCCTGCGCTTCGAGATCGAGCGCGCGATCGTCGAGGGCGAGATCGAGCCGGAGGACGTACCCGCGCTGTGGGACGAGAAGATGCGCACGTACCTCGGGCAAGACACGCGTGGCAACTACAGGGATGGTTGCCTGCAGGACATTCACTGGACCGATGGCGCGTTCGGCTACTTTCCGAGCTACACGCTCGGCGCGATGTACGCCGCGCAGTACTTCGCCGCCATGCGCACGCAGGTGCCCGATCTCGACGCGAAGATCGCCGCAGGTGACCTCACGCCGATCTTCGGCTGGCTCGAGGAGAGGATCTGGAGCCAGGCGAGCCGCTGGGAGACGCCGGAGCTGATCGAGCGCGCGACCGGCAGCCCGCTGTCGGCGAGTCATTTCGAGCGGCACCTTCGCGCGCGTTATCTCGGTTAGCGGCGGCTAGACCTCAGGCGCGCGTTCGCTGCGCGACGAGGTGCTCGAGATGCGCGTTCGCAGCGCTCGACAGGCCAAGCCCGGCGAGCTCCTCCTGCAGGCGCACCGCTGAACCACGTCCTGCGACGTAGCCGTTGAGACGGGCAGCCACGGTCGAATCCACGAGCTCCTGAGCCGAGTAGTCGGCGAGCTCGCGCATCAACGTCGAGTCGTGCCGGAGGTAGTACTTCTGGTGATAGTCCTCGGCGAGATAGAAGCGCGCACCCACGATGATCGGCGCGGTGATGCCGCGCTCGCGTGCGATCTGCTCCTGGGCGGCGTCCGCGGAGAACACTGCCTCCATGTACTGATGGCGGCCGAACGAGCTCCCGCCGCGACGGTTCCGCCAGATCTCGTCGAGCAGATCGCCGTAGCTCAGCCGCGCTGGATCGAAGTCGAGCTGGAACACCTCGGTGTGATCGGCGAGGTCGTGATACGTCGGATCGACGGTGGCGCCACCGGCGTATCCCACACGGGTCCGCACGATCGCTGGATGACACCCGAACCGGGCGTCAGGGGTCCAGAATCAACCCAGGCCAAAGGTCGCGGTCTGAAATCCGGTGGGCTGCTGGCGGTCGAGAGGGAGCATCGCGATCAGTGTAGCTCCCTGCGGCAACATGACACCTCCCCAGCGGGGCGAGCCGGCATCACAGTTCCATGGCGACCATGTGGCGGCTTGTGAAGGGCTTCGGGATCGTGGTGGCTGTCCTGGGTGGCCTGTTCGGGCTCATGCAGCTCGTCCCCTACGGACGCACGCACTCCAACCCGCGGGTCGTCCAGGAGCCGCAGTGGGACTCGCCGCGCACGCGAGAGCTGGCCGCGCGTGCGTGCTTCGATTGCCACAGCAACGAGACCAGGTGGCCGACCTACGCGAACATCGCGCCGCTCTCGTGGGTCGTGCAGCGGGATGTCGATGCCGCGCGCGGGGTGATCAACTTCTCGGAGTGGCAGCGTCCACAGGATCTCGCCAGCTACTCCGGGCTCTCCGTTCGCAGCGGTGGCATGCCGCCGACCAAGTACCGCGTCGCGCATCCCGAAGCCGACCTGACCGACCAGGAGCTTGCGGAGCTGTCACGCGGACTCGACGCCACGCTCAAGGCACCCGGGCAGCGCTAGCGCTCGCGCGCGCCGCTCAGGGAATGCAGTCGCGGTACAGGCGATCGGCGCCGGCCGTCATCACGTTCGCGAGGCCAACGTTACCGGCCGCGTTCGCGTGAATCGTGTCCTGCATCCACGGCGCAGCGCCTGCCGTGTAGAACGGGCACGTCGCGACGTTGTAGTGATGGCCGTGACCGAGGAACGGCTGGGCCTGATCCACGACCAGCGCCGCCGCACCGTGCGCTTCGGCGAGCGAGACGACCTTGGCGTTGAACATGTGAAGGATCGCGGTCTTCGCCGGGCTCAGGTTGTACGGCGAGGCGGTGCAGTCATCGAACGGATTGTATTGCGTGTTCATCAGCAGCACGGCGCCGTTGGGGAACGTGGTCGTGTTTGCGAGCTTGGTGAACACGTTGGTGTAGACCGACACGAGCATCGGCTCGATCATCTGATACGCGGTCATCGCCTGCGCATCGGATTGGAAGATGAACGGAGACAGGTCGTTGCCGCCGATATAGATCATGACCAGCGCCGGGCCGGCGGCGGGCTGGATCGTATCGAGCTGGGCCGCGATGTCGGCGAGCTTCGCGCCGCCAACAGCGTGGTTCTCGTACGTTGTCGCGCCGTACTGCGCCATCACGTAGTCGGCCAACTTCTTCGAGACGCAGTCCGCTGCCTGCGCCCCGCCGATCACCGAGCACGCGGTGATGCTGTCGCCGAGCACGACGACGCGCGATGGCTTTGCCACGCACGCACGCGGGGCCGCGTCGGCGGTCGGACCTCCGTCGGTGAGGCCCGCGTCGTCGCGCGGTGGTGCGTCGGCACCACCGGAGAACGGGTCTTTGTTGCTGCAGGCGACAAGGAACAGAGCGAAGGCAAGAGCTCTCATATCAGTGTCTCCAAGCCACGGCGACCGTGATCAAATCAAACCCGGCCCGAGTCACGCCGTGGAAAAAGCTCGGGGCCGGTTTATTGAGAATCGTTCCATCGGATCCAGGATCACCATTCGCTGCGGGTGCGACATCGCGCTCCTGCAGGAACAGATGCATGGCGGCGAGATCGAGATCGAGGCGTCCGCTGGAAATGCGGCGCGAGTATCGGGCGCCCGCGGTGACGCCGACCTTGTCGGAGTCCGGTGTCAACAGACTGAAGTGCCGGTCGTCGACCGGCGCCTGATCCCACAGCACACCGGCGCGCAGCGTGACCGGCGCCGACCACGGCGCGGCCTCGACGCCGAGGCGTGCGGACCAGGTGTTCCGCCACTGGTTCTCGACACGGACGTCGTAGAGATACGCACCGGGCGTCGGCAGCAGCTCGTACTCGTGCACGAAGTCGACCGCGAGCGTCTTGAACGTCGACCAGCGCTGCCAGTTCACGTCGGCTTCGATGCGCCAGCCCGGCGTGGGCCGCACGGCGATGCCGAGCCGCGCGACGAGCGGCAACGGAATGCTGATCCGCACCTGGTCCTCGCGCGCACCCGCGGCTTGCAGCACGTTGTTGTCTGCATCGACGAGCGGCGCGATCCCGGAGTTCTCGACGTGCGCCTTGCCCTCGAGGTGCAACGTGACCGGAGTCATCACGCTCGCGCCGACGGAGATTCGCTCGTCATGCCAACCCACGCCGATCGTCGCGCCGACGCTGAACGGATCGCGACCGGCGACGTGCGTCGAGCCCTGGATCTCACCCTGCGGATCCGGATACTGCTCGGGATCGCCGGTCACGTACGGAATCGCGTTGCGTTGCTCGAGCACGAGGTCGCCCCAGATCAGATTCGCCGCGACGCCGACCGAGAAGCCGCTCGGCAAGCGGACTCCAATCGCCGGACTGACAAAGATCGTCTTGAGCCCGATCTTGGTGACGATCTGGCGCTGCGCTCCGTCGCCGGGATACTCCAGCGTCGCGCCGAACGGCGCGTAGACCGCGAGGCCCGCGGTGAGCCGATCGTTGACGCGATAACTCGCTCCGAGAAACGGCGCGGCGATCACCTTGTTCGTGTTCGTGACGCCATCGAAATGGAGGTTCTCGCCGGTGTTCGGATCCGTGAGCGGCCGGCGAAAGAACGTCACCTTCGGAAAGAACAGATCGGTCGCGAGCTCGATCTGCAGACCGTCGGCATTCGCGAGCCCCGCCGGATTGTGAAACGTCGCGGACGGATCGGCGACGTCCGCGGTGACGGCAACCCCGACGCCGGCCGCGCGCGAACCGATCTCCGGAACATAGAAGCCGCCGGCATGCGCTTCGCCAACGGCGAGCGAGATCGCGACGACGAGCGGCCCCCTCATCGTCGCGGACTGTAGGAGAACCCGCTGGAGGCGTAAAGCGCTCGTTTCGCGCGCCACCTCACAGCGTTCGCCGACCCGATGACTCGGCGCAGCAGCGGCCCGGCGATGTGACCTCGGTTCGGTTGATGTGCTCGGACGGAGCTCGTGTCCAGGCCTAAACTAGGAAACCCTCTGTTTGCTCAGAGGGTTGCCAGGGCGACAGCGCCGAGCGGTTCGCCAGGAACTACTTGGCGGGGGTCTCGGTCGTCGTGGTCGTGGTCTTCTCGGTCTCGACCGGGGCTTCGGTGGTGGTGGTGGTGGTGCTCGTCGTGGTGGCGGGCGCCGGGGTCGTCGTCGTGGTGGTGGTCTTCTTGGAGCAGCCGACCATGGTGGTTCCGACGAGGATGAGGGCAATCAGGCTGGATTTAAGCATGAGGCTGCTGTAGCGGAATTCAACCGCGGTGTCTACGTAGGAGGACTAGCTCCGTACTAGCTCGCTACGGTCGCCGCTCGAACGAAACCTTCTGCCTGCTGCTCGCGGAGCAGGCGGCGGACCTCGGCGCTTGGATTCGCTGCGGTGCGCTTGCGGATCACGGCGTCCTCGCCCTCGCCGATGCGCAGCTCGAAGCCGTTGCGGCGCTCGCGAACTGCCCAGCTCCGCCCATCGGGATGACGGAGCTCGATCCAGCTACCGATACCGGCCTCGAAGCGCTGCTTCGACCGCTGCTCGTCCACTCCCTGCGGCAGCTTCACGTCGACGCAGCCCTTGTTCGCGCGCGCCCACGCAGTTGCCTTCTCGATCGCGTCCTTGCCCTCGTCCTCGAAGCCCTCCATCAACGCGCTGAGCCACGCCGAGATCGAGGGGAACACGCACCACGTGTCGCCACCTTTGAAATCGAACGACACGACCTGCTCCGGCGCCCCGCCGAAGCACCCGACCGGATCAAACGCGTGCGCCTCGACCGACGAGATCGCGAGTGGATACCAGGCGCTGTTCCAGAACGCGTGATTCCAGGTGTTCGATCGCCCCGCCTCGAACTCGGCGGCGAGGTTCGTCAGTCTCTCGCGCTCGCGATCGAGCTGTGAAGGTTCAATGAACCGGAAGTCGCCGTAGCGCCAGCCGCCGACATGACCGAGCACTCGAGCGACGTCGACCGGAACGCCGCTGGTCTCCCCGTCGAAGCGCGTGATGGCGCCGCGCTTGACGTGCTTGTGTGAACCGAGCGTCCGGACGAACAGTTGAAGCAAGCTGTCGGTGATCACCGCCCGGTTGTATCGCATGACCTCCGTCGAGGTGGCCTCCGGCGGCGAACTGATCGGCTTTGGCGACGCGACCCGCATGACGTGCGCCACCCGCCCGGCCGGCCCCTGATCGCTCTATAGTCATGGGCATGAGAAGCTGGCAGATCGCCTGTGTCCTCCTCACGCTCACGTCGGCCTGCTCGAAGCGCAAGCTCCACTGGAGCGGCACCCGCGCCACCGAGATCACCGGGGGTGGCTTCGTCGTCCCGATACCGGCCGGCTGGCGCGATGGCGCCGAGGCCACGGACGACGACATCCGCAAGGTCCTCGGAGCGCAGCCGGGGGCGCACGGTCTTGTTCGCGAGGACTTCGATGGCGCGACGATCGTGATCAAGGCGGGAGACAACCCTCCGACGACGGATCCGCCGTGCGACGAGATCGCGACCGCGGTCGCAAAGCAAGAGGGCGCGACGTCGTCGGCGCTCCAGAAGACCACGGTCGAAGGGGACGCCGTCTGCCAGTGGACATACACGAAGGGCGACGTCGTCGGCGACTACTGGATGCGCTTCCACGCCGACAAGCTGATCGCGATCATGTGCTTCGCGAAGGGCGACAAGGCGAACGACGAAGCGTGCGCACAGACCCGCAAGGGCATGCACCTCGCGCCGTAGATGATGCGACTCGGCATCCTTCTCGTCGGCGCTCTCGCGTGCTCGCGCCCCCACGATCGCGAGCGCGACCACGAGGCACCAGCACCGGTGTCGCCGCCTCGGGACGCCCCGATCGATGCCACGCCGGGATGGATCCAGAGTGCGGTCACCCACGGCGGCCCGGGCCTCTGCGCATCGATCGGCGAGCGAGATCTACTGATCATGCGGCGTGATGCGAGCGGCCGGCTGATCGAGACCCTCGCCTTCGATCCCGTGACCGGCAGCGAGCCGGCGGAACGCGTGGCTTACGCATACGACGCCACCGGTCGGCCCACGCAGAAGTTGGAGAAGGGCACCACGCACCACACGTTCGATACGCTGACCGAGCTCACGTACGATGCCTCGGGCCGGATCACGCGCCGCCGCGAGCACCACGACGACACGTCGTCTCTCGGCGGCGACGTCAACGTGACGTACCGCTGGACCGGCAAGCCGGTCGCGCGGCCGAGCGCCCACTTCCTGCCGCGCGAGCCCGAGGATCCCACCGACCCGATCCCGTACGCGCTGCCGTTCTCCGGAACCGTGGCGGTGGCGCGCTACTACGACGGCTCGCGAGCACCGCAGCCGCAGAGCGAATCCACGAACACCTACGACCAGCGCGGCCGGCTCGTCAGGATCCTGTCGACGGGCTGGTCGGATCCGTCACGCGACCAGCAGCTCGAGTGGGATGCCGACGATCAGCTCGTCGCCATCCGCGTCAGCGGCGAGGTCACGAGCAACCAGTGGCGCGACCATCACCTCGTCGCGATCCGATACGTCGATCGATCCGGGAAGGAGACTGCTCGCGACGTGCTCCGCTACGACGCTGCTGGTCGCCTCGTCGAGCGTCTCGTCTTCGTCCCCGGACCTCGCGAGCGAATCACGTCGAGCAAGATCGACCCCACGCGCAACGAGCTGGTGACGACCACGGTCGTGGAAGACTCCGACGGGCCGACGTACGTGCGGACGTATCGCTACGATTGTGGTCCCCCGTTGCCCGGCGGCTGATCAACCCTGCTGCCAGAGCCCGACCGTGTTGCCTTCGGGATCAGCGAACCACGCGAAGCTCCCGGTCGGCAACTTGAACGGGCCGACCAGCAGCTTGCCCCCGAGAGCGCGATCCCGGGCCGCCGGTCTGGTGCTGGAATCGATCCGTACGAAGTAGAGCGTCAACCCATCCGGCGCCATCACGGGCCAATGGTTCTGCCGCGCACTGACGTCGCATCGTTTCTCGTTGGCCGTGGCGCCGAGACCTGCGGTATCGTGGAGTCATGCGCTTGCTCTACCTCGCCACGGCTACGCTGCTCGCCGCCACATCTTCCGCATCCGCGAGCCCCGACACGCAGGTTCCGTTCGAGATCGTGAACGTGCTTGCCGGTACCCAGCAAGTGCTGATCTATGATCGAGCACACAACACGCACCTGTTACTCGCGCCCGGCTCGACGATCGACGATTACTTCGTGGTGGAGATCAGCGGCATCGGGATGACCGTCGAGAAAGACAAGCATCAGTTCAAGGTGTACCCGCGCGCCGCGCGGGGCCTCGCGCTCTATCTCGACGACCGCCCCACGAGCCGCCCACCGGCGATCTACAGCACCATGGAGCCCCCGCCCGCTCCTCGCGTCGCCGATCAACGCGCGCCGGCGTTGCGCGAGAACCGGCTAGCACGCCGGGAGTGATTGCGAGCGACCCCGACGGG
>JBBRBG010000091.1:0-34994 GCA_038206055.1 Haliangiales bacterium | reverse complement strand
CATCCCGGCGTCGCCAACGCATCGAACCCGTCCTTGCTCCTGGTCGAAGCCCACCTCGCGATCATGCAGGGCAAGCAGCTCGATCCGACGGGCGAGGATCAGGTCGCGGAGATCGCGAACGCGGCCGCCGCCTGGCGCTACGCACGCGCCGTCGCCGACGCGGTCGCGATGCCTGGTGATCCCGAGGGCATCCCGCGGCGCCTCGACGGGTACATCACGTCGTTCGGCAACGACGCCCACGTCTGGGCGCAGGCCGCGATGAACGACGATGCGAAGCCCGCCCTCGTAACGCTGCTCTCTCGCGAGCTCCGCTACGGCTCGCACGAGCCCGACGTCTGGCGCGCCCTCTCCGCCCTCACCGACGACGACGCGATCGATACCGAGGTCAACGACCGCACAAGCGCGCAACTCCTCGCCGCCCTGACCTGATCTCCTTCGCCACGATTCGACTCGTGGTGCCCCCGGTCTCGCTGTCAGTTAGATCGCTGCGACGCCACGGATCGCTTCCAGGACCTGCTTGCTGTCCAGGACCGTGACTCCGAGCGCGGCTTCAGCTTGTGCTGACAAGGTCTCGGCGGCGATTCCGGTCTTGTGGGCGAGCGCCGAGACCGTTTTCAACACAGCGTCTTGATCAGGATTGACGAACAGCATCGCACGACCGGCACGCGCAAGTATGCCTCCCGATAGCGCGGGGTTCTTACCCGCCAACTCCTCGACGTGCGTCACCAGCCAGTCGCCGTCGAAGACCTCGAACATCTCGAGCTGCGATGGCGTGACGACGCCTTTTATCGCCTCGTCGCGCAGCATCTCGATCGTCCCCGACTCGACGATGCCCGCTGGCCGTTGCCATACCACCTTCACCAGCACGTCGACGATTTGCGTCCGGCGGGTGGAGTCAGGCTGCGCCAAGCCGACCTGATATCGCACCAACTCTTCCGTGAATGCGCGGAGGGGGGCGAGGCTCGTTTGGCGCTCGAACAGCGCCTTCAGCGCCGGGGAAAGTGGACTCGGACCGATTGCTGCACTCGCGAGTGCCTCAGGCACTAGGCCTTCGAGCGAGCCGCGATGGGTGCGGTAGTAGAGGCCGCGCACCAGTTCGGCCCGCGCGGGATCGTTGGCAGCTTCGACGATCGCGACCGAGAGCGCGGCCGCGTCCGTGAACGAGCGGTCTCCGAACTGGACGGGAAGCTCGAGAGGTGGATGGCCCGCGCATGTCCACGGCAGGTTGCGCGTGGCCCTACCCGACATATCGACGTTCTCCGGATCGAACGTGTGCGAGACCGTGAACTCCGAATGGTAGAAGCATCGGCACGCATAGAGCCGACAGTCTGGACGGATTTGAATGCCTTCGATCGCTGACCAATCCTCCGTCGTCTGCATCTGAATGGCTCGCCTGGGAACCAGCTCGCGATTGTCCCAGTCGAGCGCAAGATAGAACCCCACCTGCGACTTCACTTCGGCATTGCACGAGAGGCACACGAGGTGACCGCAACCGACAACCGGACTTCGATCCGGCCAGTCGAAGTCGGTCGGATCGACGGGAAGCACCCGTGCGCCGACTACCCAGGCATCAGGAGTGCAACGATTGAAATTGGTCATGCGGGCTTGGTAGCAGCCACGTGGCCGATGGCAGCAGGGCTATACAGGCGATCGAACTCGGCCCAGCCTGGCATCGACTCGACATCTCCCTTGAGGGGAGTCTGGTTGTAGTTGTGTGAGCCGCGTGCCGGAGCGTAGCCTGGAACGCCCATCGCCACTCCCGCGGTGCGCACCTCGGAGAAGCTGTGTGCCTGGATAGGCAGCAGGTAGCCGAGGCAGATCTTCAGGGCTGTTACAGCATCGATGCCAACCGCTCCGAGCGACTGCATCGTACGCGCCGTCGTACCCGACACGCCTGCACCGACCGGTACGCTCAGGTTCTTGAATGCCAGGTTCACGGCGTTCGCCGAATCCCACTTGAGGTGGTAGCCCATGAAGCCCGCGGCCCACGGCACGTATTTCTTGGCCTCCGCTTCTGCCTCACGGACGGCCTGCATGAACGTATTTTCGTCAACGATCGAAGCCTTTCTCGCGGCAAGGGCCTGCCGGTAGATGCCCTCGTTGAACAGCTTCTTCTCGTGCGCGCTCAGTACGCCACCGAGCGCGGTGAACTCTTCCACGGTCATTGCGTGCAGCCACCAGTTGTCGTTTTCACGAGTCGGGTGCTTCTTGGGCTCGAGATCGGCCGGAGGCTTTTTGTGGGACGGGTTACGACCGTCCGTGTCGGGCACACCCTCGTGCCAGCCGCCAAAGGTCGCGCCCTCGATCGGGTTGTGGTGCGCCGGGACCGACGACTGATGCGATTGCTCTCGAGTCTCTCCCTGATGGCCAGGCAAGTCAGGCTTGTTGTCCTTCCAGGTACCGGTGACCGAATCAGCCTTCTCCTGCGCTCGCTGCCGCCGAGTCTTGAAGGTCTCGAGTGCTTTGGCGTCGCGGGAGGCGGCGTCACCGGAGAGCGCCTGCACCTCGGGTAGCAGCGCTGCCATCGCGCCAGCCGGCACACCTTCCTTGAGATCGGTGTTTAGGATCTTGCCGACGAAGTTATTGAACAGCGTTATCGCCTCGCGGATGTTGCCTTCACCCTTGAGGACCGACTCGATGACCTTCAAGTCAGGCGGGATACGGCCGGCCCATTGCTCAGCAAGATTGCCGCCAAGTTTCTTGAGCTCAGTCTCGACCTTGGCTGCGTCGCTCGCATACGGCTTGACCTTCGCATTCAGATATCCGTGGACCTGCGCCATCAGGCCCTTCACTGCACCGTTCGCGATGCCGGCCATGTGATTGCCGACGGTAATTTCGAAGCGCTGAGAGGCTGCGATGATGAGCTGCTCTGACTTCGGTTTGGTGGCAATCGCACGTTGCGAGATCGAGCTACCCGGTGCGAGCAGCACGGGCTCGGTCGTCGCGACAACGTGGTCGTCGTCGAGGATGTGATACGTGTGGCCCGGATCATCGGGCGCCACCGCTTCCGACGGCGTCGTGCCACGAACGCGCCCGTCCCAACCAGCCGGAGCTGGGCCAGCAGCATATTTGGACTTCGCCGTTTCAGACTTGGTTTTGTCTTCCTGCGCCTTCTTGTCCGCGGCTGGCGTTGAGGCAGGCCCTGCAGTCGGAACAGCCGGAGCCGCTGCCGTCGGAACAGCCGGTGCCCCTGGCGCTGCCGTCGGAGTCGGTGCCGATGCCGTCGGAGCCGCTGCCGTCGAAGCAGCCGGTGCCGATGCCGTGGGGGTTGGTGCCGCTGCCATCGAAGCAACCGGTGCCGATGCCGTGGGGGTTGGCGCCGCTGCCGTCGGAGCCGATGCCGTGGGGGTCGGCGCCGCAACGGGGGCCGCTGCCAAAGGCGGAACCTCCGGCTTCTTCGGCGGCAGCGCTGGCGGCGTTGCCGGCTTGGGCGGCGGAGGTGGCTTGACCGGCGGCGAGAACGACGCAGCCGGGCCCGACGGGAGGCCGGAGGGCGGCGGAGGCGGAGGCGGAAGCATCTTCGGTGCGGCACCCGCGCCGCTCGGCCACTTCTCGCGCAGCTCTGCGAGCTCCTTCTCGATGTCCTTGACCTCGTGCTTGAGGTGATGGACCTCGAAGAGGTTCTTGCCGAAGTTGAACAGCGCGACCACCGGTCCGAGGATCGCCGTCGCGTGCTCGGCGATCTCGAGGCCGTGCTCGCCGACCGCTTCGATCGCGTGCTCGCCGGCAACCTTCACCGCGTTCGCACCGATCTCCACGGTGTCGACGGGGATGGCGCCCGCTTCGCCCTTCGTGGCGGTCTTGGCCGCGCCGCCGGTCGCCTTCGAGGACGCCTTCGCTCGCGCCGCGTCGTTCGCGGCTTCCTGCTTCACGAGGTTCACGGCGACCTTGAAGTCTGCGGCCTCGCCCTTGAACATTCCCTCGAGCTCGGTGAGCTGCGCTTCGCTGAGCGTCTTGAGGATCGCCTTCGACGCGATCAGCGCCTTGGCCTTCTTGTACTTCGTGGCGAAGCCCGCAATCAGCTTGATCGATGCGATGCCGATCGCGACACCAGGGTTGAGGAGCGCCAGCCAACCGGCAGCGCCGATCGCGATCGAGGCCGCGGCGTTGAAGCCTTCGAACGGGCCGAGTGCCTGCTCCATCTTCAGCTCGAGCTGCGTCTCGAGGAGCTCGAGTTGCTTCTCGTGCTTCTCCTTCGCCGCCTTCGCCTGATCGATCTTGAGCTGCGCCGCCTTCGGATCGGCCGGCGCGTTCGGGTCGACCGGCTTCTTCGGATCGACTGCCGTTGCCGGGTCGACCGGCTTCGTAGGATCCGCTGTCTTTGCCGCGGCGGGATCCACGGGCTTCGCCGTCGGAGTTGCCGGCGGCGCGGTCGGATCGACCTTCACCTTCGGGTCCGCCGCCGGCACGGGCGGAGCGGCCGGCTTCTTGGCGTCGGCCGCCGCCTTCGCGGCCAGAGCGATCTTCTCCTCCTTCAGCTTCCGAGCGACCACCACCTTGGCCGGGCCGTCGTGGCTGCCGAGCGCGAGGTCATCGATCCAGATCTGGACCTTCGCCATCTCGACCTTGATCGTCTCGCCCGGCTTCGCAGCGTCGACGGCGTCGATCGCCGCCGCCGCCGCCGCCAGCGCCAGGTCGCGGTCCTTCAGGATCTTCGCCTGGGCCTTCTCGATGTCGGCGAGCGCGCTCACGCACGTGCTGATGCCGGCCGAGTAGATCGTCGGCTCCTTCTTGAAGGCTTCGTGCCACGGGTCGACGATCAGCTTCAGCTTCCCGAGGGCGCGATGCGTGTCTGGATCGGACTTCGGCGATGCGGTCTTGGCGAGCACGGTCATCACGAAGTCTTTGTGGCAGGCGTCCTCGAGCGCAGACTCGCTGGTCTTCAGGAACTCCTTCGCCTCGATCACCTTCGCGTTCTTCGGGTAGGCCGCGACCCACGCCTTCTTGAGGTCGAGGCCGAGCTGGAACGCACCGAGGTCGTTCACCAGCTTGCTGACGGTGTTCACCGTCGCGCCGCTGTAGTTGCCCTTCCGCACCACCAGCAACTCATCGGTGATGAACGCTTCGAGCTTCGATTCGTCCTTGTCCTTCGGGAGCCCCGGCAGACCGACCTTGGCGCGCAGCGTCTGCACCTGCGGCTCGGCGAGCTTCTTCGGCACGCTCGTGGTGACGCCGCTGCCGTCCTTCAGCAGGTGATACGTGTGCCCCGGATCGTCCGGTGCGACGTCGGTGGACGGAATTGCCTTCTCGACGTTGGCACTCCAGTCCGCCGGCGGCGGTCCACTCGCGTGCTTGGAGACCGCGGGGTCGGCCGGAGGGGTACCGGTGGCCGGTGGCGCGTTCTTGTCAGCGCCGCTGCTCGCGTTGACGCCAGGGTTCGTCTTGCCCGCGCTACCGATCACGCCTGCGTAGATCTTGTCGAGCTCGGCGGGCGTTGCCGTCGGGAGCGTGAAGTCGTCGCGGAGCGCCGCCTCCTTCGTCTTGGCATCCGGCTTCTTCAGCTCTCGGATCACCTTCGCCATGACCTGCTCGAGCGTCATGCCGGTGCGCGCACCGACGAGGCCCAGATCGCGAAGGAACAGGATCTCCGCGTGATTCGCGTCCTGCATGATCTCGGTCCGCACGAAATGGCGAAGCCAGTTGCGGTGGTTCACCGCCATCGCCGCGACCTCCGCCTCGGCCATCCCCGCCGCACGCCCTTGCTCCACGTGCTCGGGGTTCAGCTTGGTGTCGATCGTGACGTAAAGGACGCGCCCCTTCTCCCCGGACTCCGGATCGATCTGCATGCCGAAGATGATCGAAGCCTGCATGCAGCCGTCGAGCTGTGCTTTCTCGCTCTTGGCCTCGCCCTCTGCCGTTTCGATCTGCTTGCACAGGCCCTTCGCCTTCTCGAGGAGCTGCACCATCGTCATGCCGGCGTTCGGGAGCGCAGCCTCTTGGGCTGCGATCTGCGCCTGCATCGCCTTCTTCTTCTTCTCGTCGAGCTCGCCCTTCTGGGCCTCGAAGTCCGTCTTGAGCTTGGTGACCTGCTCGAGCGTCAGCTCGAACTTCGCGATCTCGCGCTTGAGGGCGGAGCCGTTCTCCTTGGCCATGCGCACGAGGTCGGCGATCTGCGTGCCGTAGTTCTTGCGGACAGCGGCGGAGTACGCGTCCTGAGTGAGCGGCGGCTTCGGCGGCGGCGTGAAGCCGGCCACGGTCTGCAGCGTCTTCTGCTGCGCCGGCGCGAGCTTGTTCTCCTCCGACGTCGCGACACCGCTGCCGTCCTTCAGCAGGTGATAGGTGTGGCCGGGATCGTCGGCGGCGACGTCGGTGGAGGGCACGGCCTTGAGGACGTTGCCGCGCCAGCCCGCGGGCGGAGCTCCGGCCGCGTGCTTGGAGACGGCATTCGGAACGGCGGTCGGCGCAGCCGGTGCACCGGGCTTCGGCGTGGCTGCGCCAGGCGCCGCGACCGCAGGAGCAGATCCGGGGGCCGGCGTCGCCGCGGCAGGCGTCGCACCGGGCGCCGCCACAGCAGGCGTTGCCACGGGTGCGTCGGTAAGCTTCGCGAAGTGAGCGTTCGCCGCGGCGATCGCGCCACCGCGGGTCCCGACGTACACGCATCCCTTGATGCCGTTCGCCAGCTTGGTGTGATCGAGCACCTTGCGGTCGCCCTTCGTCTTGGCCGCAGCGCCGTAGTAGGTGCTGACCGCCTCGAGCGACAACCCGACCTTCTCGAGACCCTTGGTGAGCGCGACCGACTCGACGGCTTCCCAGATGTTCCCGGGCGGCACGCCGGCACCGATGCAGACGTTGACCTTCTTGCCCTTGACGATCTCGGGGATGATCGCGCTCGCGTACGCGTGCGAGAGCGCCCCCCAGATCTCGGGGTCCCATCCGGCCTTCTTGCCGTCGAGGGTCGGCAGGCCATCCATCAGCGCGCCGACCGCCGAGGTCTCGAGGGTGACGTCGCTGATCTGCTCGGCGAGCGCACGGCCCTCGTCCTTGGACCAGAACCCGAAGTGCGCCGCCTTCGCGAGCGACGTCGTGGCGGCCTTCGCGATCTCCTTGCCGAGATGATCGAACTCGCTGATCGCCTGCAGGAACTTCGGCGACTTCATGTCGAGCCAGCCCTTCTCGAAGTCCGAGTAGGCTTTGGGATCGGTCATCGCGGGGTTCGCGGCCTTCACGGCCTTGCAGATCTTCGTCCAGATCGCCTCGGCGAACGGACCAGCATCGACGGCGATATGCCCCGACGCGGACAGCGCCGTGACGCGCGCCTTGAACGTCGTGTAGTACGGATGGAGCAGCGGGTCCTCGATCGATCCGCTGGTGACTGCTGGGTCACTCGCGACCTTGGCCCACGACCAGGACGTCTTCAGCGACGGCGCGAGCGTCTGCTGGGCTGGCGTGACCGCGGTCAGCGCGGTGGCGTCGCCCCCGGCGGCCTTGGCGCCGAGGCTCGCGAGCTGTGTTGCTTGCGCGCGCGCGGTGGCAATCCGGGGGGCAGCAACGTTCTTGATGTCGGACGGCGCCTTCGAGATCGAGCCGTCGATCTCGTCGAGCTTCGCCGTCACCTGCATCGGTGTGCTCGCGACCATCGGAACGCCGGTGGTCTCCATGTACTGCGTGTGGATCTCGCCGAGGATGTCGAGCACCACCTTCTGACCGATCGGGCCCTTGGGCTTGTCGCCGGGCTTCGCCGGAGCGGCGCCGGGGGCCGCCGTGGCAGCCGATGCAGCGACCGCCTTCTTCGCGTCGTCTTCCTTCTTCTTCTTGGCTTCCTCGGCGGCGAGATCGAGCTTCTTCGCCTCGGCCTTCGCGGCGTCGGACTTCGCGTTGACCTTCGCCTGGAACTCCTTGTCCTGCGTCGAGAGCGTCGTCTTCTGCTGCTTCTCGTCGGCCTTGCCGGCATCGACGACCTTCTGCACGGTCGGATCGAGCGGACCGCCCGCGGCCTTCGCGCCCGGAGCTCCCGCCTTGTCGCCCGCCGGTGGTGCACCGGCCGGTGTCTTCGGGCCGGTCGCAGGGGTTCCGCCCGCGGCGGGTTTCGCTGCTGCAGGGGGTGGTGGTGCAGCGGGCGGCTTCGCGCCCTTGCCCGCAGCGGGCTTGCCACCCAGCTCGGCCTTCTTCGCATCGAGCGCGTTGCCCTGCGAGAGGATGCCAGCGGGACCTGCGGCCACGGCCGGGCTCGGCGACGCAGATCCACCGGAGCCGCCACCACCGGCCTTGCCGCCACCACCACCGCCGCCCGCAGGCATCGCGCTTCCGCCGCCGCCGCCTGATTGCTTGGCATTGCTCGAAACGCCGGGGGTTGGATCCGGCGAGCCACCCTTCGGAGCTTCCTTCTTGCC
Source organism: Haliangiales bacterium (assembly GCA_038206055.1). Lineage (GTDB taxonomy): Bacteria > Myxococcota_A > Polyangia > Haliangiales > Haliangiaceae > JABFXX01. The sequence continues at coordinate 26,664 of JBBRBG010000091.1, read as the reverse complement.
GGGGCTCTGAACCGCGACCGGCTGCTTCGACGGCACGATCGGCGCGGAGGCCTTCAGGTCGGCGCCGGGATTCGTCGGAAGTGCCGGCAGCGTCACCGCCGGGAGAACTTGCGCCGGCGGGGGCAGTGCCACGCGCGGCGGAACCGGGATCGGCGCCGGCTTGGCGAGCGGCTTGGGCACCGGGACCGCGGCGGGCGGCGGCGGCGGCGGCTGCTTTGCGACCGCGCTCGGCTTCTCCTTCGCGCCTTCCTTCTCCGCCTTGACCGACGCCTCGCCGAGCTTCTTGTCGGCGTCCTTCCACGTCGTCTGAGTACGGGCCGTCTTCGCGTCGTGCTCGGCCTTCTGCTGCTGGCCCAGCTTCGTGTGTTCGACCTCTGCCTTCGTGAACTGCGTGGTCTGCGTCTGGACGTGCTGCGCGTGCTCCTCGTCCTGCGCCTTCTGCTTCGTCTGCGCCTCGAGGAGATCGGCCTGGTACTTGGCCTCGATCAGCCCCTGCACTTCCTCGCGCTCGAGCACCACGTTCACGCCGGTGTCCGGGTTGATGCCCATGTGGGCGATCTGCGCGCGCCGCCAGCTGAGGATCAGCATGCCCGCGGCGACGGGGTTGCGGCGCGCCATGATCGCCACGGCCTTCGAAAGCTTCTCGACGGGCGACTTGCACGCGCCCTGGGGATAGATGGTCTCGGCGGTATCGGCGTTGTCCTGGTAGTAGTCCCACGCCTTGCCATCGACGCCCGGGAACATCGAGTTGAAGTTCACCGGCGCGACCGTCATGCCGTTCTGCCACCCATCGGGCAGGTTCTCGAACTGGTGCGACGCCGACTTGAACGCGTCGAGCACGGGCTTCACTTTCTCGCGCGCGTCCTTGTTCGCTTCTTCGTCTGCGGCGGCCGATCCGCCCTTCTTGACGCCTTCCTCGATCTGCGAGAAGGCGTCTTCGCGCAGGTGGAGCCCATTCGTCATGTGCGTGCCGCCCGGGCCGCCGATCTGCAAGCCAAGCGGCTGGAACGGGCGGAACTGACCGAGCTCGATGTGCGCGAGGTTCGCCGACGCGAGCGTCCACTTCTTGTCGACGATCGTGAACCAGCAGACCTCGGCGTGCAGCGTAGCGATCAGTGACGCGATCAGATCGAGCGACGCACCGACGAACGGATCGATCTTGAGCAGCGCGCCCTGGCCGGGCGCAAATCGGCCGTCGACATCGGCGCCGAGCTGGAGATCGAGGCGCGCGCAGATCTCGGCGCCGATACCTGCATCGCAGCTCGCGATCAACAGCTGGATCTCGCCGACGATCTGGACCGAGAGCGTCAGCGCGACGTATGCGCCCATCGCGATCGTGCCGCCGAACGTGACCGCCGGCATGCCGCCCTTGTCGAGCGCGTCGAGCCCGCCCTCGATCTGCGGGTTCTTGAACTTGATCTTCGGCATGCGATAGCCCGCGGCCACGCCCATGCCGAACTGCAGATTGAGCGACGCGACGCCGACGGTGAGCAGCGGCACGTTGATGTGCTGCTTGAAGCCCGCGACCTCGTGATCCTCGTTCGTATCGTTCTTGTCCTGCGGCGTGATGCCTATGACCGAGAGGCCGTTGCCGTCGTAGCGCACGCCGACGTCGAGCTCGAGCTCGTCGGACGCGTGCAGGGTGAGCATGCCCTGGAGGTAGAAGCCGCCCTGCTTCTTGTAACCGGCTTCGATCGAGGCCTTCTTGATGAGGCCCGGGTCCTTCGGCTTCAGGTCTGCGCCGAGCTTGATCTCCTCGCTGTTGAGATCGCCACGGACCGTGACCTCCTCGAAGCCTGGCACGGTGAGCGGGAAGTCGATGTGCGCGTAGAGGCCGCTGCCTTTCTTGTAGCCAGCTTCGAAGTTGCCGAGCTCGCCGTGCTTGGCCATCGGGGCCTTGAACTGCGTCTTCAGCACGGCGCTGATGCCCTCGGCCGGCTTGTAAGAGATCACGACCTTCGGATCGATCAGCGGCAGGAAGCTCGGGGGGACGAGGTTCAGGGTGCCCGTCGCCTCCATCAGCTTCCACTTCTGGATGTCGACGTGGATGTTTCCCGACTGGACGAACTTCGCGACCGCAGAGTCGGAGCTCGGCGTGACCGTCAGGTCGGCGGTGGTGTTCATCCCGCCCATCTCGCCGGGCGCGATCGTGCCGCGGCCCTCGATCTTCAGCGATGGGAAGTCGGCGAGCAGGTGGATCGAGCCGCCGCTGAACTTGTTCTGTGCGACCGAGATGCTGCCATCCGCGATGACCTCGCCGACCTTGGCGCGCGTGACCTCGAGCTTGCCCGAGAGGCCCTGGCCGCTCTGGTACTCGGCGTCGATGCTCGCCTGGATGTCCGTGATCCCCGCGAGGGGGATACCCGAGATTCCGGCGTGGACCTTGAAGTTCACGTCCGCCTGCTTGCCCGAGCCGATCAGCACGTGGAAGTCGGCCGTGATGGTCGAGAAGTCGACGCCCTTGATCTTCTCCTTGAGCTTCTCGGCGTCGATGTGGCCCTTGAGCCCGAATACGCCCGGCTGGCCGTTGCCGACACCTGCCTCGACCTCGAGGTCGATGGTGCATAGATTCGCGACCTCGGCGTGCGCCTTGCCATTGACCGCGAAGTGCTTGCTACCAGAGTCCCACTTCGCCGTGAGGTGGCTCTCGGCACTGAACGCGACCGGGCCGTAGCTCTTCGGCTTGAGGATGCCCTCGAGCGTGATGACCTTGTTCTTGTATTCGAGCGTGAGTGTTGAGCCGGAGGCAAGCTCGGGAATGACCGGGTCGAGCTTCACGGCCGTAGTCATCGACACCGCGTGGGTGTTTCCGTCGTACGTGATGTCGGCGCCCTTGAACGCCTCGGTGATCTTTCCAAGCTTCTTGAGCTCGGTGATCCGGCCCGCGACGTCGATCTTGTTGTCGTGAATCTTTACCGTCGCAGACGCGGCAAACGTCTCCGAGTAGTCCGGCGCGAGGGAGAGCACGATCCCTTCCGCATTGGTTGTCGAGATCTTTCCCTTCTTGAGGCTCAGGGCGAAATCGGTCTTGGCGAACATCGCGAACGCATCCGCGTGCACCGTCGCGGTACCGGAGAGCTCCCTGTCCGCATACTCGAACGCGAACTCGCCGGTGCCGAACCCCTTGGCCTCGATGGTGCCGGCGAGCGTGCCAGTGAGACCAGCGTTCTTCTTCAGGTCGAACGAGGTGCCTTCGCCGAGGGTGATGCTGCCGAACTTGCCAAACCTGATCGGCGGACTGCCTGCGGCCAGCGATGCAGTGATCCGGTCCTTCTCGACGACGACCTTGATCTTCGTGTCTTTGAGCGCGGCCACGGACAACGTGGCTTCGGTCTCGAGATGAAAATCGCCGGTCTGGACGTTTGCGTGGCCCTTGACCGAGCCATGCGCGATGTTCGGGATGTCGAACTCCGCCGCATCGCCGATGTTCACCTCGCCGGACTGCGGGTCGATGAAGCCGCCGGTGGACTTGAAGTACTCGCCGGCGGTGATCTTGATCTCGGTGATCGAGGCGGCGAAGCCCGTTGCATTGGCCTCGAGGTGGAAGACGCCTTCGATCTTCGACGTGCCTTCCTTCGGATACTTCACCCCCGCCGAGATGACGGTGTCGAAGCCGAACTTGCCGTTGTTGTACGTGACGGTCAGGTCGGTGGTCACAGGCGTGACCTCCACCGAGGGGATCTTGTCGACGAACTTCGCAAACAGCTTCGTCGCGCTGACGGTCGCCGTGTACCGGTTCTCTGCCTTGTTGCCCTCGAGATGGGAGATCTGGACGTCCTTGAGACGTTCGTCGCCGAACGTGATCGCGCCCTTCGAGACGAAGTTACCAACGCCCTTCGTGCCACCGGCCGCGTGAACCGTGCCCTTCAGCTTGTGGTTGGTAAACTGATCGAGATCGAAGTCGCCCTCGGCAGCCCAGTCGAACTTGCCCTGGTTCCAGCCGACCGTGGCCTCGACGGAGGTGCCGCCGTTGTCCGACTTCGCCGTCAGGTGCCCGTCGAGGATCTTCCCGGGTAGCAGGTGGATCTCACCGCCGACGATGGTCACGCTCGTCGAGCCAACCTTGACCACCGTTCCAGGATTCGCCGTCAGCGAGCCGGTGATCTCCTTGCCCGCGAGATGCGCCTTGAGGCTCTTGAACAGGACCTGGTCCTTGACCGGGTCGACGTTGACCGAGACGCTGGTCGCCTCGAGCGAGAACGAGTTGGCGCCGCCGCCGCGCTTGTACGTCACGTGGACGTCGCCGCCGAGCTGACTGTTGAGCTTGACCAGCGGGAGGTGCCCGTCAACCGTGAGGTCGATCGGCTCGCCCTTCTTCGCGATGACGTGTGCGTCGATCTGCGCGGCGTCGATGCCGGGGAGCTTGACCTTGCCGCCGATGTCGCCCTCGATGGCGAGCCCGCCGGCGTTCTTCGCGATCGTCAGGTGCGAGCCCGCGTTGATCGAGACCTCGACGCCCGCGAGCTTGACCTCGGCGCCGCCGTTGATCGTCACACTGCCGCTGAAGCCACCGCCCTGCGCGTAGGCCAGGGTCGCCGTCGCGGCGAACCCGCCCTCGTTGCCGAGGTTGAACGTACCGGTGATGTCGCCACCGACGACCGTTCCATCGATCTTGATGGTCGATCTGTCGAGCGACAGGGACGCGCCGCCCGGCAGCGGCACCTTGATCGGTGAGGTGAGCGAGAGCTCCGCAGCGAGCTTGCTCTTCTCGCCGTGGACGCTGATGAACTTGACCGGCTCGAGCTCGGGGAGCGTGAAGCGGAGATCCGTGCTGTCGAGCGAGAGCTTGCCCGCCTTGTACTCGATCAGCGCCGTGCCTTCGATGCCGGGCAGCTTGACGGGGATCGACGAGGACGCGGCGTCCATCGTGACCTTGTTGCCGTCGTAGCTGATGACCGCGTTGGCCTCGGCGATGCCCGCGATCGCGATCTTGCCCTTGACGGTGGCCGTGAACGTGACCCCGGCGCTGCCGGCCTTGAGGTCGATCGTCATCTCGGCGGCGCCCGACGCCATGCCGTTCTCGATCGTGACCGACGCGGTGCCGGTGAGCGAGACCTCGACACCGGTCGCCGAGCCGGTGACGGTCAGCTCGAACTCGCTGGTCTTGATCGGGAAGTCCGGCGCCGCGAAGTCGCTCGGCTGGAGCTTCACCTTGCCGATGATCTTGCCGTCGCCGATCTCGACGGAGACATCCTTGCCGAACATCTTCGGCGCTTTGATCGGGATGATCAGCGTGCCGGAGGCCTTGCCCTCGGCGTTGACGCTGAGCAAACCGCTCGTGCCCTTGAGCACTCCGGATTCGATCGACGCGGAGATCGTTGCGGACTCGACCTTGTCGCCGGCCGCGTTCTGCTTGAACTTCGCCGAGCTGATCTTCAGCGGCCCGACGGTTTGGCCGATGTCCATCGTCTTGGTGCCGTCGTTGTTATCGTGCGCGCCCGCGAGTCGCGCCGATAGATCGAGCGCCTGACCGGCGAAGTCGACCTTCCAGTTCTTCGGAGTGCCGCCGCCTGCAGTGGTGGCAGTGTCACCGCTGCCGCCGCCGCCCGACAGCTTCGCGCCGTCGTGCTTGCCGGCAAGCTTCTCGACGTGTCTGCCCGAGGTCGAACCGCCGGTTCCGGCCTTCTTCTTCTCATTGATGGCAGGCGTCGGAGTGCGAGACGTCGAGGCCGAGCCCTTGGTGACCGTGACCGTGCCCTTGCTGTCGACGATCCCCATCGTCTGCAGGACGATCGCGAAGGACGCGTCGGTGACATCCCCTGCCGAGTACAGGTACGGGATGTCCCATTGCATCGAGCCGACCTTGAGCGGCTTCGGCCACGGGTCGTTCTTGTCGTCCATCAGATGGGCGTCGTCGTAGCTGCCCGTCTTGTTGTTGTCGCGGACCTGGGTCGGTCCTGCGCTCGGCTTGTGAGAGAGGTCGGCCTGGACGTTCTTGAAGTAGCCGGTGAGCCCGTGCGCGCCACCGGGCTTCTCGCGAATCGTCGCCTTGGTGAACGACACGGTTAGCGGCTCGAGCTGCATGTCCAGCTCCATGCCCGCGCCCATCATGTCGTCGCTGTCCGGCCCGTACGTGCCATGGACCGTGAACTTCACGCCGGTCGGCAGGATCACCGCGACCGACTTGGTCGCCACGCTCGCTCCGACCTTGAGCTGGATCTGGAACTGGCCCGCGGAGCCCGGCGCATTCCACAGCAGCGACGGACCGGTCGTGGTTCCGGGCGTGCCGCCGCTCGCGGTCCAGTCACCGGACTCGCCGCCGACCGCCTCGAACTTGACCTCTTCGCCGACGCCGACCGTGTAGCGTTCGCTGCCGCCGCTTGCCGCCTTCGCCGTGGTGGTCGACTTGATCGTGACGGTCTTCGCCGGTTCGGGGTCCTTGCGCGAGATCGTGCCTGCACCCGCGCGCTGAGTGACCGCAAATTCGCGCGCGCCCGGCGACATGCCCGCGGCGAACGCGCCCGCCACGCGGTCGGCTTCGAGCTCCACGGCGCTGCCCGGCGCGGAGACTCCCGAGCCGCTGCCACCGTCACGCTGCTGCGCGACGTGCGTTGCCTCGTGAGCGATCAGCTCGCGACCCTCGCGGCTCGACGGATCGTACGCGCCGTCGGCGAAGTAGACGTCCGTGCCCTGCGCGAACGCGATCGCGCCGTGACCACGCGCCTGCTCGGCCGCCTTTGCGTCAGTGTGGACGCGGAGATTGCCGAAGTCGACGCCGAGCTTGGACTCGAGCTCGCCGCGAAGGCCCGCGTCCAGCTGCTCGCCCGACTGCTCATCCGTCTTCGCGGCGCGGTGCTGCTCGACCATCGTGACGAGCGCATCGGCGAGCCGCAGCACCTGCCCGAGCGAGCCGTCGTCGACCGACCACAGCGCCTTGCCGTTGCCCTGGCCGAGGCGGCGCAGCGCCTCCGCGATCGTCTTCGCATTGGAACCGGTCATCGAGCCGACGGCGCGCTCGCCCTGCGAGACCGCGTCGATCAGTGCGTGCTTCAAGCGCTCGACGGGCGAGCTGTCGGCGTCACCGGTCATCGGCGCGGTCGCATCGGCGGACGAGTCCGCGACGTCGATCACACGCGTCGCCTTGCCGGGGGTCGCGGGGTGGTTCTCGGAGATCTCGAGCGCAGAACTCAGTGCGTTGACCGCGATCGTCTCCTCGAGCAGGCGACGGAAGGCGAGCTCCGCCTTCAACGGGTCGTACTTCGCGTCCTCTTCCACCCGCAGCCAGAGCTTGGCGGCGATGTCTTCCGGAACGCCGCAACTGCGTGCAATTGCACGCCACCCAGCATCATCGTGTCGATTGAGCCGCATGCTGTGAAAGTCGCTTCCCATTTACGGTCCGCGGCTGCCGATTACCCCCTGGAAAATATACAACGTACGCACGGTCGGGGATCGCGCTCCGAGGGCCGTTCCGACTATCCCACCCACCCCATGCTAGGATGTCGCACGTGGGCCGGAGCGAGGACGACCTCGAGCGCCTGAAGACCCACTTACGGGCGCTTGCAGGGGCACTCCCGGACGTGATCGAGCAGGTCCGGGCCCGTGCCAATGCGGTGTCGCACACGCTCACCCCTGCGTCGCCGGACCCCGACCTGGAGCGACAGCGCCTCGACGCGTTCGGCACCTACCTCGACCACTACAGCCACAGCGATGGTCCGATGATCGATGCGCTCGATCTGCGGGCAGTCCTCGAGCGGTCGGTGGCGCTCGCGAGCGGCGAGATCCACCCCAAGGCGCGCATTCATACGAGCTACCTGGAGGCGCCGTTCGTGTGGGGACACGCGCGGCAACTCGGTCAGGTGTTCATCTCCCTGCTGATCAACGCGGCGCAGGCGTTGCCCGCCGGTGCTCCGGACGAGAATCACGTCAGCATCGAGCTCGATACCGCCGAGGCTGGGTGGGCCCGGGTGAGGATCTTCGACACCGGCTCCGGCATCAGCGAGGAGCTGCTGCCACACATCTTCGAGCCGCTGTTTTCGACCAAGCGTGGTGCCGGCATGGGGATCGGCCTCGCCATCGTCCACGAGGTCGTGCAGCAGTTCGGTGGCAGGGTCTCCGTCGAGAGTAAGGTCGGGACCGGCACCATGTTCACCATCGAGCTGCCACCGGTATGAACCGTGTCTCCGAGCGCGCGGGTGCGCTGGGGTTGTTCGTCACGGCGAACGCGCTCGCTGACGCCAAGATCGATCCCGATGCAGCCCCGCGCGACGCGCGTCTTGTCGAACCTGTGGCCGGCGATATCAAGCGCATCCTCGGCCAGATGGTCAGGCGCGGGGCCGATCCCGAGCTCGTGCGCGCGCTGTGGGCCAAGCTCGAAGGGCGACCGCTCGAACGCGCGCTCGTCGCCGTCGACGTGCTGGCGCAATCACTGTGGGCACAACGCGATCCGCTCGTCGCCGAGCTGCGCGATGCCGCCGCTACGCTCGGCGCGCAGCGTCCGGATGCGGGCACAATCGGGATCGATCTCAACGCGCATACGGCGCGAGCATTGATCGAACAGCACGCGCGCCAACCGCACCTCGCGAGCGCCACGATCGTCGAGCTCTTCGCGCTGGCGTACGAGCAACACCTGGGCGCGCTCGACGAGTTGCTGCGCCGCGACGACGATCTCGTTTCGCGCCAGGCTACCCGGGAGAGCATCCATGCCTTCGCGCGCCTCGCCGCGCTCGCACGCTTGCCCACGCTGGCGTCGGTGTACTTCGACTGGCTGGTGCGCGGCCTCGGCTGGCGCGTGCCAACGCTCGACCTGTGCGAGACGCTGTTCGACGCTGGCGTCCCGCAGAACATCCCCGGGACCGCAATCCAGCCGGGCGACGTCCCCGAGATCGAACAGCGGGACCTCGCCGAGTACCTCACGTATCGTTCGCACCTTGCCGTCGGCGACAGCGACACCGCCAACGCGTTCCTGATCCAGAACACGACCCGGCGCCCACGCTGGATCGGAGCGCCGTCGTTGCGCGTTGACGTGGTGCGAGCCCACCTCGGCGCGCTCTATGATGACGCCGCCGTGGGGCTGGCGCGCGTCGAGGCTGCCTGCGTGGAGGACACGTTGTGGCGCTACGCCGCGAAGGTACGCGCGATCGTCGCCGCGAGCCGCGCACCGAAGCGCTCCCTCGAGCTGTTCCACGCGTACCTCGCGGGCTTTGGCAACGACTTCGACACGACGCTGAGCGTGGTGTCGCTCGTGCCGGAGAGCGTCAAGCGCGAAATCGCGCGGATCGTTTGCCGCGAGGCGTTCTACCTGCCCCACGAGCCCGCGCCCTGGAAGCTCCTCGGCATTCTCGGCGGTTTCGGAGCGCCGATCGCCGACGAGATCGATGCGCGCCTGCGCGCTCAGTCGGCCTGACCGCTATATGATTCCGCGCGCAGCGTCAGGAGCAGGCACATGAGCTTCAGCGAGATTGCAGACCAACGACTCCTCGGCTCCCTGACGAGTCACCTCGGCGAGCTGACCTGGGACGTCGATCCGGATGGCTATCAGCGCCTGCGCGTCCCTCCCACCGCGGATGTCGATGCGCTGCTGCGCTTGCTACTGCGCCGCGGGCTCGATCCGCAGCTTGCCGGCTTCCTCCTCGATCGGTTCGAGAGCCGGCCGATCGAGTGCGCGCTGATAGCGTGGGACGTCGCCGCCGGCGCGCTGCTCGGGACCGGCGACGAAGCGCTCGCGCAACGCCTGCGCTCGAGCCTCGAGCCGCTGAAGAAGATCGGCACGACACCGGCGGTCGCGGTCTCACGCGATCACGTCGTCGCCCTGATCGCGGCTGTCGTCGCCATCGGCGAGCGCGCCATGCCGGAGGGTTCTCAGGCGCCGAGCCTGGCGTCGGTGGCCGCGCTGACCGCGAGCGATACCGCCGGAATCGACGCCGCGCTCGCGTTCTCCGAACGCCTTGCCCTCGCGCACCTGCCGTCGCTCGCGCTCGCGTTCGCCCAGATCCTGTGGACGCAGCTCGCGCTGCCGCAGGCGCTCGATCGAATGCTCGAGATCGGCCTCGACTTCGAGCGCTTCGACTCGATCCCCCAGATGACCGAGCAAGACGGTCGGTCGATGGTGCGGCAGACCTACCTCGGCGTGCGGGTCGCCCTCGCGCAACTCGAAACGCGCGGCGCGGCGAACATGCTCGAACAGCTGAGCAAGCATCCCGATGTCGCGAGCTCCTCGGATCCCGCGCTGGCGATCGCGAAGATCGAGCTCGACCTCCTCAGCGACAAGCCAGTCGAGTACGCGACCATCGAACGGATCGAGGCAATCGCGCCGAACAACTCGACCTGGCGGTACGCGTCGCGCGTGATCTGCGAGATCAAGATCCAGCAGGCTCCGGACAGCGCTCCGATCTGGGTCGACGGCTTCCTCACGTCGTTTGGCAACGACATGCGAGTGTGGGCGCAGGCCGGCTATCACGAGCAGGTGCGCGCCGAGCTCCTCGCACTCGTCTCGCGCGAGATCCGCTACCAGTCATTCGATCCGGAGGCATGGCGCGCGCTCGCCTTGTTCCTCGAGGACGGTACAGACGTCGAGGTCAAGCTCCAGGAGCGGTCCACGACGCAGCTCGCGGCCGCGCTCGCCTAACCATGGCGGACGTGGACCTCAGCAAGTCCGAGCAGCCCGACGAGCTGATCCAGCTCGCGTGGAACGGCGGGCTCGACCGCAAGGCCGTGATCCGCGAGGGCGTCGACGCCGCGGGGCTGCTCCTTGCCGGTGAGCGCAACGAGATCGCCACGCTGTTCTGGCCCGTTCCCCGCCCGCTCGAAGCGGTGGACCGCTGGTCCGAGAACCCGCATCCGGACCCGCCGGTCACCGAGAAGCTGCGTCCGTTCGCGAGCGCCGTCGTGCCGGGTTGTGTGCTCGGCGCCCTCGTCACCCATTTCTTCGTGGCGCCGCGCATGTCGGAGGACAGCAGCCTGAGCGCGCTGGTCTGGGTCATGCTGGCGGCGATCGCCGTGCTCGGCATCGTGTTCAAGGTGCTGATCGCGGCGGCGCTCCGGCGACGGGCCGCGCGGCTCGACGAGGAGACCGCGCTCGCCATCGTGCTCGAGCAGCTTCGGCTCGGGATGATCGTCAACGCCGCTCTGGTCCCGCGCGCCTGCGTATGGATCCGCCGCGGGCTGGCCGCGCCCCCCGGCAAACCGGGTTCGTCGGTCAGTTGACCGGATCGAACCAGCTGCGGAAGTCCTCGACACACTCGACGTGACGCGCGCCCTCGACAGTCAGCTCTGCCGACGTGCCCCGCACTTCGGTCTCCGTGGCCAGGAAGTTCCAACGCAGCTCGAGTCGGGCTTCGTTTGCTGCGCCCAGGACAATGATGCGGATCGCGCCTTCGCAAGGCTCGTCGGGCGGCGCGATCCGGTACAGCCGGATGATGCGAAGCCCACGGCCGTCGTCGGCCAGCTCCTCCACCTGCTTGAACGCCGTCTCGACCTGCTCGTCGTCGGTCCAGCCGCCGCCCACGGCTTGCCCTCGGCGGCCCTTCTGCGGGAACCGTGGATCAAGCCAGCGAACCGCGCTCCGCACGAACCCGACCAGCTCGGGCTCGATCTCGTCGACGCTCGCCACGATCCGAGTCGCGCGATGGCCGGCGGCGGTGACGAAGGTCGCGGTCTCGCCGATGACGGCCATGACCACAACTATAGCGAACCTCGAAGCGGTGGAATTGACCCATGACCGTTGAAGAAGCCCTCGCGGACCCCGGTAGGAAGGTTCAGGCATCGCGAGACGGGGACGATGCCAGCGGGTGGTGACGATCTATGGGCTGTCCAGCGGTGGCGCGAAGGAGCTCGCGGCAACGTCGGTGTCCACAGCCGAGCACGACGCCCTGTTGGCAACGTTGCGACAGCGCGGGTGCGAGAGCGCGGACAGCTGCTTACCAGGGTCGTCTGGATCATCAACCCCAGCGGCGTCGAAGTGTTCGACAGGAGGTGCAAGCAGCTCGACGCGGCAGTTGATCGCGCGACGCTCAAGGACGGCCGCATCGTCGAGCGAGCGGACATCGCGCAGGTCTTTGCTTGGGCGTCGGACAGGTACGCTCACCGCGGCATCAAGGCGGCGCTGAAATCGGGTAAGGATGTCGAGCTCGTAACCGAGATCTCGCTCTCCGCGACGGGCGACTCCACGTACAACCGCAACGACCTCCTCTTCGACAGCGGGTGGTGCGTGACGCTCGGGCGCGCGATCGCGAAGTGGGCAGGCACCGAGTTCGAGGACGGGATCTGACCGCTCAGCTAGTTCCGAGCATGTTCTCGAGCGGCAAGACCCACGCGTCGTCCACCCAGCCGTAGGCACGTCGACTCTGGATCCAGGCGCGAAATTCGTCGGGAGTCGTCAGGCCCGCTTCGATGACGCGCGCACCGGCAACGCCGATCAGATGACCGGTCTCCGGCTTCTGATGCTGGTCGCTCAGGAGGTTCATGAAGTGTCGCCAACGACCGTGCGCCGCAGCGTCGATCTCGACAATGTGGTCGGCGATGAACGTCCGCATGTCATCAAACGCCGTCGTGAAGGTTCCGAGCGCCGTCACCACGACGTCCGCGCGCTCCTCCTTCTTCACTTCTTCGTAGTCGCGCATGTACCGCTTGCCGCCCTCGGTATCGACGTCCTTGCCGTGGCGGACACGATTCTGCCGCTCGAGCTCGACCAAGCTCGCGGGTCCCAGATCCTCGTGTGACAGCGAAGACAGCGGTAGGAGCAGGATCCGGCGAACGAGCGCATCGACGCGACCGTCGAGCGCATCAGCTGTGCCGCTTCGCTGCTCGAGACGCGCGACGAGGACACCCCACAACGTGGGAGCCCGGTGAAACTCCGGGATGGGATATCCCACGGCGACGCGCTGGATATCCGCCTCTGCCCGCGCGATCAAACGTTCGATTCCGTTGGCGCGTGCGAATGTGGTGAAAAAGTAGAGGACGCGTCCCACGACGCGCGGATCCGGATCGGCGATCCGATCTGCGATTGCGACCGATAGCTTCGCGGTGAGCGGCAGGCCCTTCAAGTAGACATGGAGCCAGACGAGCCACGCCGCCGGTTCGTCTCCGACGGAGCTCTCTCTCTGAAGACGCCGCGGAGCGCTGCCTCGAAGAATCTTGTCGACGACCTGCGCCCAATCAGATCCACCGTCGATCTTTAGCTCATCAAGCGCGAGCGGCAGCGCGGGCAACGGATGACCGGCACACGTCCATGGCAGATCCGGATCCGATTCAGAGTCGTGCTCGTTGTCGATAGAATCGACCCGCGTCGCAACCCACCATCTGCATCGACATGCGTAGAGCCGCGGCGGATGGTCGAAGACCTTGTCCTCGTGCAGGAACGGGAGGAAGCTCCAGTCCTTCGTGGCGTGAAGCGTGGCGATCTCGCGCTGGAGGCTCTGCTTCGGCACCAGCCACAGCGGCCCCGTGCGAACTGACGCCTCGCATTGGGTACAGCGCAGCTGGGCACAGCCCACGAGCTCTCGAACGCGCTCGTCGTAGTACTCGCACGGGTCCGTGCTCAAACGGGAGCGACCGTCGACCATCAGGCCGCGGTTCGCGCAAACACGGTCCAGTGTCACGTGGTTAGTTCCCGTCGAACCAATTGACGAAGTCCGCGATACAGTCGGTTTCACGCGCGCCCTCGACGATGAGCAGCGCAGACGTGCCGCGCACCTCGGTATCCGAGGCGACGAAGTTCCAGCGCAGCTCCAGTCGAGCTTCGTTCGCTACTCCGACGGCAATGATGCGGATCGCGCCCTCGTATGGCCCATCGATCGGCGTCATCCGATACAACCGGAGGAGACCCTTCTGCGGGAAGCGCGGATCGAGCCAGCGAACCGCGGTCCGCACGAACCCGACCAGCTCGGGCTCGATGTCGTCGACGGTCGCGACCGTGCGAGTCGCGCGAAGGCCGGTGGCGGTGACGAGGGTCGCGGTGTCGAGGCTCCCGCCCATCCCGCGACTATAGCGAGCCTTGAAGCGCCGGCGCTAAGTACGAGAACAGGATCTAACGGCTACGCTCGTCGAGCATGCTCTCGAGCGGCAAGACCCACGCGTCGTTGACCCAGCCATAAGCACGTCGGCCCTGGATCCAGGCGCGAAGCTCGTCAGGAGTCGTCAGACCCGCTTCGATGACGCGCGCGCCGGCGACCACGAGGAGGTACCCTTGGGCGGGCTTGTGGAGCCAGTCGCTGAGGAGGTTCATCACCGAGCGCCAGCGACCGGGAGCGGCGGCATCGAGCTTCAGGATGTTATCCGCAAGGAACACGCGCATCTCCGGGGCGGCGAAGATGTGTGACGAGCGACCGATCTGGTAGCCGATGACGTCGGTGCGCTCGCTCTTTCGAAGACGCGCGAAGTCGTCCACGACAAAGTTCACGGTGTCGTCATCCCAGCCGAGCCGTTTGCGGCGCTGTCGTTCGAACTCGAGGGGGCCGGTCGGTCCGAGATCGTCGTGAGGGAGTGTCGACAGCGGTAGGAACACGAGTCGGTCGACGAGCGACTGGACGTGTGCGTCGAGCGCATCCCGCGGCTTCGGTGCCTGCTCGAGACGGGCGGCGAGAATCGACCAGAGCGAGAACACCGGGGGATGTTCGGGGATCGGATATCCGATGAAGACGCGATGAAGATCCGTTTCCGCTCGCGCGACGAGCTTCTCGATTCCCGTCGCGCGAGGGAACTGTACGAAGAAGTAGAGGACACGTCCGACGACCTGCGGATCCAGATCCTCGATCCGATCCGCAATCGCCGCCGAGAGTTGGTCGTTGACCATGAGCCCGTGCAGATAGGCGTAGAGCCACACGAGCCACAGGGCGGGCTCGGGTCCGAGCGCATCCCTGCGCTCGAGCTCGCGAGGACAGCTCCCGCTCAGGATCTTGTCGACGAGCTGATCCCACTTGGTGACGTCGCGGATTTCGAGCGCGTTCAGCTCGAGAGGGAGCGAGGGAGCCGGATGGCCGGCGCACGCCCACGGCACGTCCGGATCCGAATCGAGATCGTGATCGTTGTCGATCGGCGCGACCTTCTCCGCTGCCCAGTACGTACACGTGCAGGCATAGAGCCGCGTGCGATTGTGAAGTGCGTAGGGCTCCTCGATGAACGGGAGAGCCGACCAGTCAGGCGCAGCGAGCAACACGCGCAGATCGACCTTGGCGTTCTCCTTGAGTCCGAGCCCGGGCGGGCCACCGCGCACCCAGGCGTTACACCTCGTGCACCGAAGACGCCCGCAACCGACCTGCACGCCAGTGCCCGGATGATAGTACTCGCAGGGATCGGACAGGAGCCGGGTGTCTCCATCCACGAGGAGCCCCGACTGCGTGCAAACACGATCGGCGCTCACGATGTCCGAGAATAGCCGCTTCGCGCCGGTCGAGCGGCTCAGCGCTGTTCGAGCATGGTCTCGAGCGGAAGGACCCACGCGTTGTCGACCCAGCCATAGCTACGGCGCGCCTTGATCCACGCGCGGAATTCGTCGGCGCTCGCGAGCTTGGCCTGGATGACGCGCGCGCCGGCGACAACGATGAGGTGGCCCTCCTCGGGCTTGTGCAGCCAGTCGCTCAGGCGATCCATGACCAGCTTCCATCGGCCCTTTGCCGCGGCATCGATCTCGAGGATGTGGTCGGCCATGAACTGCCGGAGATCCGAGTCGTCGAAGGCTCCCGGAGAGCGCCCGAGCTCGTCGGCCACCACGTCGATGCGCTCGCTCGCCTTCAGTCGCGCATAGTCGTCGATCCAGGTCTTCGCGAGCTCGCTGTTCAGATCCCAGCCCATTCGCGCGCGCAGCTGGCGCTCGCTTTCGACCAGGCTCGTGGAGCCAAGATCTGCGTGCGACAACGATGCGAGCGGAAGAACGAGCACGCGGCGCACGAGAGCATCGACGCGGGCGTCGAGTGCGTTCCCTTTGGTCCGCTGCGCGAGCCGCGCTGCGAGCACGTCCCAGAGCGTGGACGCCTTGTAGTGCTCCGGAATCGGATAACCGATCGAAACCCGGTGAACATCGGACTCCGCACGCGCGACGAGACGGTCGATCCCCTTCGCGCCGGGGAACCGAGCGAAGAAGAACAACACGCGGCCCACCACGAGCGGCGCGGCATCGCCGATGCGGTCCGCGATCGCCGACGAGAAATCGTCCGCGGCGGAGAGTCCCGTCAGGTAGACGTAGAGCCAGCCGAGCCACACGCTCGGTCCATCGCCACTGTCGTGTGCGAGCTCGAGCGCGCGTGGACAGCTACCTTCGAGGATCTTGCGAACGATCGCGGCCCAGTCGGCCCTCGCGGCGAGCGCGAGATCGCCGAGCGTGACCGGTAACTCGGGCGGCGGATGTCCTGCGCAGGCCCACGGAAGGTCCGGATCGTTCGGCGAGTCGTGCTCGTTGGCGAGGCGGTCGACCTGCGTCGCTTCCCAGCGGGAGCACGTGCACGCGTAGAACCGCGCGCGGCGCTCGATCTTGAGCGCCGGCGCGCGCTGCTCGAAGGCCGGGAGCTCTGCCCAGTTTGGAGCGGCGTACAGCTTCGCGGCATCGATCGAAGCACCGTCCTTGATGGTCAGCCCGGGCGGCCCTCCGCGCACCCACGCACCGCAGCTCGCGCAGCGCAGCCGGCTGCATCCGACGAGCGCGCGCACTCGCTCGTCGAAGTACTCGCAGGGGTCGTTCGCCAGACGGGTGTCGCCATCGACGAGCAAACCCCGGTCGACACAGACGCGGTCCAGTGTCATTTCCCTTTGGTCTCGCCGAGCAGAACTTTGTGCTTGTCCGCGGCGTCAGTGGGACCGAGCGCGATGTCGGTCGCGTGATGCCCCACGAACTCGGTTGCCGCCGACGTCATGCCGGTCGGGTGCGGAACGAACGGCGTGTACACGCCTGGGGTCATGCCGAGCCCCGCGCCCTCCGCGATCTCCCAGAAGCTGTGAGCCTCGATCGCCTGCAAGTGACCGATCATCGCCACGGCCGCACCGTGGCGGCTACCACCGAGGAGGCCCGCCGCACCCACGAACCTCGCGGTCGTACCGGAGATGCCCGCCTTGAGTGGCATCTTCGCGGCGACGGCGTCCTTGATCCACTGCGCCTTGGGATCGACGATGTTCTCCGCCTTGCCTTCGATGTAGAACTTATTTTCGACGGTGATCTGAGCGATGGTTGCCTCGACCGCGTGCTCGTTGATCGACGTGGCGTCAACCATTCCGCCGCCTTCGGTCTTGCCCTTCTCGTCCTTGACGCCAGGGGCCTTCGAGAGCGTGTGTCCGGCGGCCTTGAGCGCCGAGATCTTCTGCTGCTTTCGCGCTTCCGGATCGGCGATCGCGCTGAACTGCTTGAGATCGACCTTCGGCTGACCTTGCTGAGACAAGAAGTCGAGCTGCGCCTCGTCGAGGTTCTCGACCGGCTGCTGCGGAGTCTTGGTATCCATGTCTCCGAACAGGAACGCCTCGCCCTTGCCCTGATTGTTGATGTGGCCTTCGGACTCGCGCTTGGCGTCGTTGTCCTTATTCTGCGTCTTGATGAGATCCATCTTCTGGACGAACTGAGGCGACGAGCACAGGATCTTGTACGCGGTCTTCGTGTCCTTGCCCGCCGCGTCCTTGAGGCGCTTGTCCAGCTGGAAGCCAGGATCGGTCTGCTCCAGCGTGGCGATGTTCGCCTTCATTCTCGCGAGTGCATGCACCGAGCCCGCGAGGACCGCGTTGGCCATGTACTGCTCGGAGAAGTTGATGAGCGTCTGAGCCTTCTGAACCAGGCTGCCGGTCGTCAGCGCCTCGATGATTGCCCCGAACGACTTCCCCACCGCACCGGCGAAGCCGACGTTGATGTCGGTGCCGAGCTTCTTCGCCACGACGCTCTTCGCCGCATCGGAGAGCTTGGCGAGCTCCTTGTCCACGTTGCCTGCTTCGACCAACGCGCCCGTCTCCACCTCGGCGATCATCGCCTTCGCGTGACCCGCCATCGTGGTGACGCAGGTGGTTCCCTCCGCCCAAGAGTGGGTGGCCTTCTCGCCGAGGAACTTTTCGAACTTCACGCGGAGCTGGACGAGCTTGTCGTCCTCGCCTCGCGCTTTCGCCATCGCCACGCGGAGCTCTGCGAACACCTGAGCGATCTCGCCGAGCGCGGCCTTGCGGTCGGCGGGTAGAACTTCAGGTACCCGCTTGTCGAGCTCGAGGTACGCCTTCGTCAGCGTGATGACCTTGTCCTTCAGCCGGATCGGATCCGGGCTATCGGTCTTGAGCTCGAGCGGCCCACCGGGGACAAAGTGTACGGGCGGCTGACCTTTGCCTTGCTCGATCGGTGCGCTGGTGACGCCGGCGAGCTCCGCATTGCTCTCCGCTGCGGTGTGCGTGGGAGCCGTCGGCGCTTTTGCATCCGCGGTAGGAGCAACCGGCGCGACGGGCGCAGATGCGACGGGCGCAGGTGTAGCTGCGACGGGCGCAGGCGCAGTGGACGCGGGTGCTCCCGCCGTCGGTGCCGCGGATGCCGGCGCGGGTGATGCCGGCGTTGGCCCAGCCGCGGAAGTGGCAGCCGCCGGCGCCGGTGCGGCGGGAGCGGGTGCGGCTGTAGGCGCGGCGGTCGGTGCTGCTGCTGCTGCGGTCGGCGCTGCAGACGCAGGTGCGGCTGCGGTCGGTGCGGCTGCGGTCGGTGCCGCTGCGGTCGGTGCGGCTGCGGTCGGTGCGGCTGCGGTCGGTACCGCCGACGCCGGAGCGGCGGGCTGCGGCTGCGCAGTGCGGTGGAGGCGAGCCTCCTCCTCGGCCCGCGCGCGCTGGACGACTTCCGGGTGCGCGTCGGTCAGCTTGCCACTGTCACCGACGATCCGGATCTTGATCGCGAGTGCGCGGAGCTTGTCCCCGAGCTGCTTGGCCACCTCGGGCCGAGCGGCGGGCTCCGCGCCGGGCTTGAGCGCCGGATTGAGGAGGGTCGCCGCGGCGTCGGTGGCCTGAGCGAGCGCGGCCGCCACCTTGCCGCGGATGTCGGGCGGAACGAGGTCGAGGATCGATTGCAGCTTCTCGACGGCGAATCCGGCGATGCTGTTGAACTCGATCTTGCCCGTCGCAGAATCGGCCTTCAGCGTGTGCGACGCACCGGCCATCGTCGTCTTCTCGATGATGGGCTCGGCGGCTGTCTTCTCTGGCGTCGCGGGCTTGTCGGTCTTGGTAGGCGCAGCGGTCGATGCCGCGGGCGACGCGACGTTCGCGACAGGCGCCACGACCTTCGGCGGTGGCCGAGGCGGCGGCGAGATGAGCGACGGCGGCAGCGGCGGGAGCACGAGTGCCCCGCCCGAGGGCGGCGGTGGCGCAGCGACAGCCGGCGGCGTCGGGTTGCCGAGCACCACATCGATCTGCTCGAGCTTCTTCTTGATGTCGTGAATCTTGTGCGAGGCGTGCGCCGCCTCGTGGAAGTTCATGCCGAGCTGGATGCCGGCGACGATCGGGCCCGCGAGCGATGCGCCGACGTGCATGAGATGGACAACACCTTCGTGCACGCCACTGAGGGCCGTACCGACCTCGACGGCGTCGACGCCGAGCGGAGCGGCCTCTTTCTTGGCCGTGTCTTCGCCCGCACCCGTCTGGAACTTGGCCACCTTCGCGGCCTTGTCGACCTCCTTGAGGGCGCTGGAGAACGAGTAGAGGTCGGTGCCGAACAGCTCGCCGAGCTCGCGGATCTGATCCGGTGGGAGCATGAGCAGCTGGTTCTTCGCCTGCAGGTACCCCTTCTTCTTGGAGTACTTCGTATAGAACATGATGCCGGCTTTACCGAGCGCGGCCGGGATCACGATCATCGGCGCCACGTGCGCGAGCAAGGTCGCCGCGGTCAGGCCGAGGGCGCCGCCGAGATTGAAGATCTCGTACCCCTTGAGCGCCTTCTCCATCATCAGCTCGAGCTGCTCTTCGACGAGCTTGAGCTCGAGGGCGACCTTCTCCTTCTGGAGTGCGGCCTTCTCCTTGTCGGTGAGCTGCTTCGCCTCGGGCTTCGCGGCCTCCGGTGTCGGCGGCGCAGGCCCCACGGGCGCCGCTTTCTTGTCGGGCTCCTTCTGCGGTTGAGCTTCTGGTTTTGCGTCCTTCGCGTCGGCCTTCGGCTTCGCGGCGGCGGCCTTGGCGGCGGCCTCGGCCTCGGCGACCTTGGCGGCTGCAGCCGCCTCGGCGGCCTTCTTGATGTCCGCTTCCTTGAGCTTGCGCTCGACCGCCACCTTCACGCGCAGCAGCTGCGGATCGGGCAACAGGATCGCGTCGAGCCAGAGCTGGACCTTCGCGATCTCGGTGGTGATGTGGTCGCCCGGGTTCTTCGGATCCACCGCAGAGATCGCCGTGATCGCTGCCCGCAACACCTGATCGTGATGCTTGAGGATCAGCTTCTGCGCCGATTCGAGATCGGTCTTCGTCTGCTGGCAGTTCGCGAGACCCGCATGGAAGCTCGCCGCGTCCTTGCGGAATGCCGCGAGCCACGGATCCACTTCGAGCTTGCTGAGCTGCTCGAGCTCGCGATAGGTGGCGGGATCGAGCTTCGGCGAGCCGGTCCTCGTGAGGATGGTCGTCGTGAACACGAGCTGCGCACGATCCTCGAGAGCGGATCGCTTCTCGGCGATGAAGGCCTTCGCCTCGACGACCTTCGGGATGCTGCCGAGCTTTCCGACGTGGAGCTGGAGGCCGAGCTCGAACGTCCCGAGCTCGCCGGCGAGCCGGGTGACCGTCATCCGCGTGGCCGCCGCGAAGTTCATGCCGCGGATCGGCTTGAGCTCGTCATCGATGAACGCTTCGAGCTGCTTCTCGGCATCGCTCTTCTCCGGAACGGCCGGAGCTGCGGGCGCGGTCGGAGTCGCGGGCGGCGGGGTCTTGCCGGCCGGGGTGGCTCCCGCGACCTGGGGGGCGGTCGGCGACGGCGAAACTTTCGGCGGCGCCGCAACGGGCGCACCGGGCACGGGCGGCGCGGTTGACTTCGCAACGGCCGGAGCGGCGGCGGGAGGCGGCGGCGGCGCCGCGGGCGTCGGCGGTGGTGCCGGCTTCTTCTCGGGCTCCGGTGGGATCTGGCGCCCGATCGCGCTGATCGATCCGGCGAGCTGCTGCTGCGCGGTCGCGAGCGCGGTCTTCGCCGCCGCATCGCCGGCCTTGGCCTTCTTCGTGAGGTCGGCGACCGTCGTCGTGAGCTGCGTCGCGCGCGCGATCTCCGGGGCAACCCGCGACTGCACGGCGGGCGGCTGCTCGGACAGGTACCGCTTCCAGTCGTCGAGCCGCTGGGTGACCGGACGCGGCGTCGAGGCCATCATCGGCACGCCGGCGTCGTCGACGAACTGGGTGTGTTTCTCCTCGCCCGTGTCGATCCCGACCTTGTCACCGACGGGCTCGGCGGCCTTCGCTTCCGCGTCTGGCGCGCGCGCGTCGAGGAGGCGCTCGATCGCGCTCCCGGCAACGCTCATCAGCTTCTGGATCAGGCCCTGACCTTCGGTCGCCTTGAGCTCGCGCAGCGCCTCGACGATCGTCGCCGGATCCGCCCCGGCGAGGAGCGCGGCGGCGCTCTGGCCGGCATGCACCGCGGCCGCGATCTCGGTGCGCAGCGTGTCGGGCGTCTTCTTGTCGGTCTTCTTGGCCGCATCGGCCGTGACGTCGCCGCCGGCGGGAGCCGGTGCCGCCGGGCCTGCGCTCGACGGCGCAGCCTTGTCCTTCTTCACCGTCGCGGGCGGAGCCTTCTGCTCCTCGAGGACACGGGTCAGCTTGCCGGGGCCGAGCGACGCGGGATCCGCGGGCGTCTTCGCATCGACGAGCGTCTCCTTGCCGACGGCGGGTGTGGCGTCGTGCGCGGCCGCTTCCTCGAGCATGCGCTTGAACGCTTGCTCGGCCTTGACCGGATCTTTGTTCGCGGCCGTGTTCGCGCGCTCCCACAACCCCTGCGCCACAGCGGGCGCAACGTTGCGATCGCTCGCAAGGCGACGCCAGTCAACGCTGGCTTGCTCCGAGGGCCCGGACCTGGCTGCCACTGTCTTGATAGTACGGAACTTGGGTGGGCGATTTCCCCGCCAAGTTCGCGAATTTCGCGATCTCGCGCCCGGTTCTTTGGCCGGGCGGACTACAGAGTCATCTCGGGATGTTACGAGCGGGCTCGCGACGCGATATAACAACCACACGTGGCCAGCGAGCGGAGAGTCGTCCGGTTCTT
The DNA here is from genome assembly GCA_038206055.1 of Haliangiales bacterium. Lineage (GTDB taxonomy): Bacteria > Myxococcota_A > Polyangia > Haliangiales > Haliangiaceae > JABFXX01. The sequence continues at coordinate 4,577 of JBBRBG010000091.1, read as the reverse complement.
CGGCACACGTGGCGAGCTACTCGTCGCCGAGGCCGGCGGGGTGGCTGTGTGCAATGCGGACGGTAGCCTCCGTTACCGCGTCGATCTCGACGGAGTGCTCGATGTGGTTGCGGTGGGCGCGGAGCTGTGGGTCGCCACGCGCGAGGGCCTGACGCGCATCACGATCGCCGATGCCGCGATCTCCGCCACCGAGCGGGTCGCCGATCTCCATGCTCCCGGTCGGTTCATCCAGTCGAGCACGCTGCCGACGCAGCCCGTGTGGCACGGCGACCTGCCGCGGGTGATCTCCGTCGGCCCCGCGCGCGCCGAGTCGCCACCCGGGCCTGCCGCGAGAATCGCGTTGCCGCTCGCGCAGGGACGATGGCTGCTGTGGGAATCCGGCCAGCTGCGGTACTGGCGCACCGGAATCGGCGAAGCGTGGCGGCGCCAGTTCGGCGATCCGACCGCCGAGGGGATCGATGCGCAGCTCGTACTCGAGGGTCGCCTGCTCGTGCTGGTGCAGCGACGTGGCGCCGCGAGTAGCGACACCGGCCCGCGCCTCACGGTCGCGCAAACCTCCGACGGTGCGCAGAACCTGCACGTGCGCCTGCCCAACGGCACGCGCGTCGCGATCGCACCACGCAGCGGACTCGCGCTCGCGTGGGCAGGCACCGAGGGCCGGGTATTCAACCTGCGGTTCGGGCGATGGATCCGCGAGCTCGCGCTACCAGAGGGCGTCGAGGACGTCGCGGTCGACGACGGGCTCGAGCGCATCGCGCTGGTGTTTCCGACCTCGGTCGAGCTCACCGACGTGGCTTCCCTCGGGGCAGCCAAGGGGCGACCGCGCGCCGTCGACGGCGAGGATGCACCGCCGACCACCCAGATCTCTGCGGTCCCGCTCCTCGCCGACGCCGCACCGGACGTTCCCCCGGTCGAGACACCTGCGCCCGTCGTTCCGGAAGCCCCGCTGCCCGACGAACCCCTCGTCCGGCTCGAGCTGGTCTCCGCGATGCCCCGGGCGAATCCCGACGAGCACGCGCGCGCCCTCGATCTCCACCTGCGCTTGATCGGTGCTCTCGCCGGTGTCGCGATCGCCACCGCGTGGGACGAGGGCCGCATCATCATCGCCGCGCAAGACCGCCCGCCGTTCTCCGAGGAGCTCGGCGGCCTGTTGCGGATCACGAGCGGGTTGCGCGCACGCGAGCTCGCGGATGCGTACGACCGGCTCCGCGATGCCGACCAGCAGGTGGACCTCGCTCACGCCGCGCGCGATGGACGCGCCACGCCGCTCGAAGCTCTGACGCGTGATTTCGGGCTGTCGCCACTCGCGAGCATCTTGTTGTTCGCGATCGCCGCGCCGCGCCTGCGAGGCGAGCTCGCGCGGGTGTACGGGATCCTCGCCAACGATCCCGGGCGCCCGCTCGTCGACGAACACCTGCTCGCGGTGTTGATCGGTGAAGACCCGCAGAAGGTCTCGAACGAGCTCGACGCCGATCGACCGCTCCGCGCGCACGGCCTCGTCCATCTCGGCGCGGGGACGCGACCGTTCGGTTCGCTGACCGTCGAACCACTCGTGGTGCGGTATCTCGCCGACCTGGACCTCGACGGCGAGACCGACGAGCTCCTCGTCCCGCGCCACGCGACGCGCCCGCTCGCCGAGCTCGACCTACCGCGCGACGTGATCGTGCGAGCGCTGCAGTTTCTCGCCGCCGCGCGCGAGGACGAGCCTGCACGCGTGGTGGTTCGTGGCCGCACCGGCGCGGGCCGGCATACGTTGCTCGCGTCGCTCTCCGAACGGGTCGGGCGCGCGATCGGCATCATCGACTTGACGGCCGTGCCGCGCGATCCCACGCGCATCCCGACGATCCTCGAGGCCGCGCTGCGCCGCGCGAAGTTGCGCGGGCTGGTCCCGTGCGTCGACGGGCTGGAGCTGATCGCCCCCGACGATCCCGATCTGCAACTTCAGATCACGTCGGTGCTGCGCCGTCACCCGGGGCCGCTCGCGGTGCGCCTCCCGCTCGAAACCCGCCCCCTGCTCGACCCCGGCTATCTCCTGCTCGACCTCCCGGCGCGCAGCGAGCACGAGCGCGTGGTGTCCTGGAGAGCGGCGCTCGATCGCCACGCGATCGATCTGCCGGATGCCAGTGACCTCGCGTCTCGCTACCGCGTTGGCCCCGGCACCATCGAACGCGTGTGCTCCGAGGTCGCGAGTCGCCCCGATCGACCGACCGACGCAGCCGGATGGATCCGCGCGCTCGATGACGCCGCTCGTCAGCAGCTGGTGAACCGGATCGGTTCGTCTGCGACCCGCGTCACGCGCCTCGCGAGCTGGGCCGATATCGTGCTGCCGGAGGACATCAGCGACTCGCTGCTCGAGATCACCTCCCGCGTCCGTCACCGCAAGACCGTGTTCGAGAAGTGGGGCTTCGATCGGTCGATGACGTCGTCGCGCGGCATCACCGCGCTGTTCCAGGGTAGCCCGGGCACCGGCAAGACCATGGTCGCGGGCGTGATCGCGCGCGACCTCGGACTCGAGGTGTATCGCGTCGACGTCTCGCGCATCACCTCGAAGTGGATCGGCGAGACCGAGAAGAACCTCGGCGCGCTGTTCGACGCGGCGGAAGAGGGCCAGGTGATGCTGCTGTTCGACGAGGCCGACTCGTTGTTCGCCAAGCGCACCGAGGTCAAGTCCTCCGTCGATCGCTACGCCAACATGGAGGTCAACTACCTCCTGCAGCGCCTCGATAGCTTCGAAGGCATCGCGATCCTCACGACCAACTTCGGCAACTCGATCGACTCCGCGTTCAAACGCCGGCTCACGTACCGGATCACGTTCCCGTTCCCCGACGAGGAGATGCGCGAGCAGCTGTGGCGATCGCTGCTGCCGCCGCAGGTGCCGATCAAGGGCACGCTGGACTTCGCGAGCCTCGCGCAGAAGTTCCGGCTCTCGGGCGGCTACATCCGCAACGCGGCGCTGCGCGCGGCGTTCCTCGCCGTCGAGGAAGGCAGCGCGCTCACGCACGCGCACATCGAGCGCGCGATCCGCATGGAGTTCCGCGAGATCGGCAAGCTCGCCGAGACCGGCTCGCTCGAGTAGTCGCGAGATCAGGTCGTGCCGACTACCAGTCGCACGTCGGGATCTGCTTCTTCATGTCCGCGATGGCGGTCGTGCACATCTTCGGCATTTCCTTCTTCTGCTCGGGATCCTTGACGCTGTCCTTCCACGCGCCGGCCATCATGTCGCGCATCTTGGTGAGCTGCTCGCCCGTCGTCTTGTCGCTCTTCTTCGCGCACGCGGCCATCTTGTCGAGGTAGGCGTCGCACTCCGGCACGCCGAGGCTGTCGCCGCCGCCACCGCCGCCGTCCTTCTTGCTGCATGCCGCAAGGACCGAGGCCGCCGACAGTACGCACACGAGAATCAGGTTCTTGATCATGGGATCTCCTTCCGGCGCATCGTGCACCAGACGGGTCGCGTACATGACATTGTGGCCGTCGAGAATCTCGTGGGGAACGCACCCTCGAGCCCGAGTGTCTTCGGCGACTACACCGGGGGACCGATCCTCTGGTATCGCATCGGGTATGGACCACGTGCGCACCCCCGACGAGCGCTTCGACGATCTACCTGACTTCCCGTACACGCCGCGATACATCGACGTCGGCGACGGGTTGCGGATGGCTGCGATCGATGAGGGGCCACGCGACGGTCAGGTCGTGCTGCTCCTGCACGGCGAGCCGACCTGGAGCTTTCTCTACCGCAAGATGATCCCGGTGTTCGTCGCCGCCGGATTCCGCGCTGTCGCGCCGGATCTGATCGGCTTTGGACGCTCGGACAAACCCACGCATCCGGACGACTACACGTACGCTCGCCACGTCGGGTGGGTGCGGGCGCTCGTCACGTCACTCGAGCTGCGCGAGGTCACCCTGTTCGCCCAGGACTGGGGCTCGCTGATCGGGCTTCGGCTCGCCGCCGAGGACAGCGCGCGGTTCGCTCGCATCGTGATCGGGAATGGGTTCCTGCCGACGGCACGGGTGCCGGTGCCGCGGGCATTCCAGCTGTGGCGTGCGTTCGCGCGCTACTCGCCCATCTTCCCGATCGGACGCATCGTCAACAGCGGGTGTGTGACCAAGTTGTCGCCTGCCGAGCGCCGAGCGTACGACGCGCCGTTTCCCAGCGCGCGCTACAAGGTCGGCGCGCGCGTGTTCCCGACGCTGGTGCCGACCGACGAACGAGATCCCGCGATCCCGGCGAATCGCGCGGCATGGGATGAGCTCGGCCGGTGGGACAAGCCGTTCCTCACGCTGTTCGGCAAGAACGATCCGATCCTTGGCGCCGCCGACGCGCCGCTCCAGGCGCACGTCCCGGGCGCGCGAGGTCAGCCGCACGAACGATTCTGGGGCGGCCACTTCGTCCAGGAAGATCGCGGTGATCACCTCGCGACAACCATGGTGCGGTGGCTTGGACGCTGAGGTCACCGCAACGGGAAACTTCGGGGCGATCGACGGGGCTCGAACCCGCGACATCCAGGACCACAACCTGTCTCCGCGCGCTGGAGAAACTCAACTCTCTCGCGCGCCTGCAACGATCACACGAAGTTGCG
>JBBRBG010000090.1:0-35135 GCA_038206055.1 Haliangiales bacterium | reverse complement strand
GGTTCGTCACCTCGTTCGGAGCGCATGTGGTCGCCGTCAACCTGCCCGACTACGCGGAGAAGGTCGGCTTCGGCGCGCTGATGATCGGCCTTCTGATCGCCGTCTACGACTTCGCCGAGCTATTCGCCAAACCCGCCGCCGGGTTCATCGCCGATCGGCGCGGGATGCGGATCACCCTCATGGTGGGGCTCACCGTGTTCGCGCTGGGCTCGCTGCTGTTCCTCGTGTTGCCCCCCAACCTCCTGCTCGTCGTGCGCTTCGTCCAGGGCCTCGGCGCAGCGGCGCTGTCGACCGTCTCGATCGCGCTGGTCGGCCGGTTCTACACAACGGGACGCGGCCGGGCTTTCGGGATCTACAACGCGGTCAAGGGTGCGGGCTACGTCCTCGCCCCGACCGCTGGCGCGTTTCTGGCGACACGGCACGGTTTCAACAGCGTGTTCGTGGCGTCGGCAGCCCTGGGTGCGCTCGCGCTCGGCTTGACGTTCGTGCTCCCCAACGATCGGCCTGCCCCGCTTGAAGAGGAGGATGAGCCGTCATTCAAGCAGATGTTCGCGCTGTTCAAGGATCCGGCGTTGTTGCCTACCTACGCGGCGATCGTGATCAACATGTTCGTGGTCGGCGTGTTGTTCGGATTCTTCCCGGTCTACCTCCACGCGATCCGCTATTCGACGAGCACCGCCGGCTTGCTCGTGAGCGCGACGACAGCGAGCTACTTGCTCGTGCAGCCACTGGCGGGCTGGCTCGCGGACAAGGTCGACCCGGCGCTGACGATCATCGTCGGTCTGGCGGTTGCGGCGGGCGCGACGCTCGGCATCCCAGCCGCCACCGGGTGGCCGCTGATCCCACTCGCCGTCGCCGCCGGACTCGGCGTTGGCACGGTGTGGACCAACACGGACATGCTCGTCACGCGGATCGCCGGCGATCGTCAACTCGGCGCGGCGGTTGGCGCCGCGCAGTCGTTCAAGGAAGTAGGAGACATGCTCGGCCCGCTCGCCATCGGTGCGATCGCACAGGCGTGGGGCGTCCGCGTCGGCTTCGTGGTGTGCGGTGGCGCCGCGCTCGTGGTCGTCGTGCTGTTCGCGATCCTTCGACCACGCACACCCGCTTCTCGCCCGATGTCCTAGCCATGGCGATCCTCGAGCCCATCCTGGTGACCGGCGCCACCGGTAACGTCGGACGAGAGGTCGTCCGCGCGCTCGTCGCGCGAGGGGCCGCCGTGCGCGCCGCAGATCGGCATCCCGCTCGCATCGATGCGTTGTTCGACGCTCGCGTAGCTTCGGTCGCCCTCGACTTCCTCGATCCGACGACGTTCGACGCGGCCGCTGCGGGCTGTCGGAGCCTGTTTCTCCTGCGCCCGCCGGCCGTCTCCGACGTGAAGCCGACGCTCAACGCGTTCGTGGACCGTGCAAGAGCGCGGGGCGTGGGGCACGTCGTGTTTCTGTCGGTCGCAGGTGCGGGAACCAACAGGCTCGTTCCGCACCATGCCGTCGAGGTCCACCTGCGCGCCCGCGGCCATGATTGGACGCTGCTCCGCCCAGGCTTCTTCGCGCAGAATTTCGGCGACGCCTACCGCCGAGACATCGTGGAGGACGCACGCGTCTATGTACCCGCAGGACGCGGCCGCGTCGCATTCGTTGATGTGCGTGATGTCGCCGAGGTCACCGCGACGATATTCGCGAGCCCCGCGGAGCACGAGAGTCAGGCCTACACGCTGACCGGCGCGGAGGCCGTGGACTTTCGCGCGGCGGCAGCGGCCCTCACCGACGTTCTTGGGCGAGAGATCCGGTACAAGGCCGCGAGCCTCATCGGGTACGCGATGCACCTTCGCGGCCGGGGAATGCCGTGGGCGCAGGTCGGCGTGCAGACGGTGCTCCACGCCGGCCTCCGGCTCGGCCAGGCCGAACAGGTCGATCCGGCGCTCTCGCGGTTGCTGGGCCGAAGGCCGCGGTCTCTCCGCGAGTACATGCAGGACCACCGAACAACGTGGGCGTGAAGCTCAGCGGCGGACTTCGAAGATCTTCGTGCCGCGAAGCGAAGCGCCATGCGTCACCAGATGATCACGTCGCCGGCAAGTTTCTTCGTCACGTTGGAGCTCTGGGTGTCTCTATCCACCCATATGTCTCAACTTGGACGTTTGTTACTGATGTGTGGCTACTTGGCCGGGTGTTTGGCAGAGTCGGATGACCTCCCGGCCTCGACCGGGGAACAGGACATCAACGGGCCGACCTCGGCCGCGTCGCTGTTCCAGCTCGACCGCGCGGTCGCGGTGCCGGGGTGTACAGCGACGCGCATCGGCTCGCACTGGGCGTTATCGGCGCTGCATTGCCAGCTCCAGAACCAGCTCGGCAAGCAGGTGGTTCTCTACGATGGCGGACCCGGCTTCAACAGGGCGAAGACCGCGCTCATTCGCAACGTGATGCCCTATCCGGGGACGGATGCGTCGCGCTGCAAGATCGGCAACGTGCATCTCTACGATGGGCACGGCTGCAGCAACGGTAACGGGTACTTCTCCGACATCGTGATCCTCGATCTGCAGGACGATGCGGTCAGCGGCTTGTCGGATGTGCCGTCGAAGCCGGCCGCGACGATGGCCTGGTTGTACCCGGGCAATAACGTCAACGGCCAAAAAGTCGGCGCGGGAAACCACGACGGAAACGTGAACAGGACCGGCCTGCTGCTCCAGGTTCCGGACTCGACGGGCGACGCCAGCGACAGCAACGGCGCGTTCCATACGAACCACGTGCGCGTCGACGGCGGCGACTCGGGTGGGCCGTTCTACGTCAGCAGCCAGATCGTCGGAACCTTGACCGGCAACCCGGACTCGATCTTCTCGGCACTCCACACGAGCGTGCCCTCGCACCTTGATTGGATCCTCTCCTCCACCAACTACATCTGGCCGGGCTCGCCGCCCTTGACCGGCATCCAGTACACGGGGACTGGCACGATCGGGTTCTCGCCGAAGACAGAGCGCGTGTGCCAGTACGCTTGCGAGCACACCGCGAGTTGCCAGGCGTACAACTACACGCTCGCGACCCAGAGCTGCACGCTGGTATCGGGCATCAGCGGCACGCAAGCGATGACCGGTGTGAAAAGCGCGCTGCACTACGGGCAGAGCGGCGGCAAGAGCGGCGATGATGTCGGCTACGTTCGAAGCGATGGCTTCAACGCTGTCGTGCACAGGGCGACCGACGGCACGGTTCACGAGCTCACCGCTCAAGGTGGCGCCTGGGTCGCGGGCGGACTCTCCAATCGGAACGCGAATGGCGACTTTCCGCCGGCGGCGACCTCGAAGCTGTCGGCGTATCGTCGCGGCGATGGCACCAATGTGGTCGTGTATCGCGCGGGCAACGTGCTCGTCGAGATCGCGCTCGACCCCGTGCAGGGCTGGACGTGGAGTGATCTGACCTCGTGGGGTGGTCAGGTCCCGACGGGCGACCCGGTCGGGTTCGTCCGCGCGGATGGCGAGAGCGCGGTCGTGTTCCGCTCGGTCGATGGCCATATCAACGAGCTGCGCCTCGGACCTTCGAGCTGGATCCCGAGCGATCTCAGCTCGAAGGCAGGCATCTCCACGTTGGTGGCGTCGAGTGATCCGTCTGCATTCGTGCGCAGCGATGGGTACACGTCAGTCGTTTTCCGCGCGGGTACTCAGATCTTCGAGCTGTATCAAACCGCGGGACAAGACTGGCGCTGGGGCCAGCCGACCGGCCTGACCAACACGCCGTCGCCCGACGCGGCGAGCCGGCCGTACGGTTACACACATCACGACGGCACGACCGCGATCGTCTATCGAACGTCTGGGAACCGCATCGCCGAGCTGTGGCTCGATGGGCTCGGCTGGCATGTCAATGATCTCGGCATCAGCGCTGCGCATCTCGCCGGCGGCAATCCGTTCGCGTACGTGCGCACCGACGCGCTCGAAGCCGTGGTCTATCGAGAGAACGCTTCGATCTATCAGCCGACGACACAGATCTGGGAGCTCGCGAACAACCCGTGGCAGGCGAACAACCTCACGTCGTGGGGCGCCGAGCCCTCGACAGGCGATCCGACCGCGTACATCCGCAACGACGGTTTCAACTCGGTCCTGTTCCGCACGTCGTCAAATCGCATCGGCGAGCTCGCGATCCAGATCGGCGACACCGCGTGGCATCCGGGGAACCTGTCGCTGAGCGCCGGCGAGACGCCGTGACTCGGATCCAGGGCCCCAGGAGAATCGGGTCGTGGTGCTGTCGCTTGCCACGGGGACGTTGCGAGGGTCTCCGTGCGACCAGGACACCCTGTGGCGCGGATGCCGACGTGGCTCGATTGGTGCCTTAGAGAATGTCTGCAAATGTATCGATCGGGTGGTCGCGCCCGATCACGTCCGTGAGGATATCGAAACCGGGTGTGATGTGTGTGGACGCTCTCCCAGGCTTCCATCTTCCCTCATCCCGCCGCTCGTTCCGAGACGGCGTCCTCGAGGAGGAACGTCTCCATCGCTCCCTTGCCTTTGACCTCGATCGTGCCGCGCGAGGTGACGTGAAACTTGCCAGCGAGACGGCGGCGGCACTCGTCGCTGATCTGGATCGCGTTCGGCAGGCCATGCGATTCCATGCGGCTCGCGGTGTTCACCGTGTCGCCCCACATGTCGTAAACGAACTTGCGCTTTCCGATCACGCCGGCCACGACGGGGCCGCTGTGCATGCCGATGCGCACGGCGAGCGATTCGCCGCGACGGGTATTGAAGTCGCGAACGGCGCCGAGCATCGCGAGGCCCATCGTGGCGACGGCTTCGGCGTGATCGGCGCGCGGCTCGGGGAGGCCACCGGCGACCATGTAGCAATCGCCGATGGTCTTGATCTTCTCGAGACCGAGCGAGCCGGCGAGATCGTCGAACGAGCAGAATAGCTCGTTCAGCATCGCGACGACGTGCTCGGGATCGAGACGCGCGGACATCGTCGTGAAGCCGACGATGTCGGCGAACAGCACGGTGACGTCGGTGAAGCCGTCAGCAATAGTGCCGGTGTTTGCCTTGAGGCGACCGGCGATCGTGGTCGGTAGGATGTTGAGCAACAGCTCCTCGGAGCGCTCGTGCGCACGATCGAGACGCTCCTCGGCGATCAGCGTCGCGCGGCGGGCGTAGTGCGCGCAGACCGCGAGCGTCACGAACAGGCCGCCGATGAGGATCGGGCGAATGATGTCGATGCGATCGGCCGGGATGAGCGGGCCGAGCTGCGGTAGCCGGTTGCCGAACGCGACCACCATCGTGAGGTCGAGGCCGGCGAGCGCCGACAACGTGAACATCAGCCGATCGTGCCGCGGCGCGAACACCATGAACGGCAGGATCGCGTGGAGCATGAAGAACAGCTGGACGTCGAACCCGACACCCTCGACGAGGACCTGCGACACGACGAGCAGATGACTGCCGAGCACGAGCCACGTGGTGGCCGCCACGTGGTGGCCACGCCGGTTGAGCCACAGCGGGAACAGGTAGCAGAGCGCGTAGCAGATCTGCAGGATCGGATAGATTGGCGACTTCGACAGCACGAGCACGGGCGCGAAGCCGAGCGTGAACATGCAGCCGAGGATGGCCACGATGTTCGTGAGTACGACGTAGCGCGCCTCGGACGGCAACATCGACGGATCGCGGCCGAGCCGGATGATCCGCCCGAACGCGATGCGTAACGACCCCACGGCCCATCGTAACGCCGGCTCACTCTTTGAGCGAGGGTCTCACCGCGTAGATGGCCTTGGCATCGGCGCCATCGGGTAGCGAGAGGCTCTGGAGGTGCTTCGCGTTCGCGAGCACGGGCTTCAGTTCCTTCACCTTCGTCTTGTCGAGGCGCAGCCACTCGAGCTTCGCGAGCTTGGCGACCACGCCGATGTCGGTGATGGTTGCGAGCCCCGTCAGCTGTGCGACCGTCGACGGCGTCTCCGATTCGAAGGCGACGCACAGGTGATCGTGATCCGACTGTTCCGCGATCGCCTTGAACGCCGCCGCATCGAGCACCTTCGTGGAGCAATTCCGATACGACTCGACCAGGAAGCCGGACACCTCGCTGTTCTCTCGGCAGTCGACATCCGCATACGCGGTCGCCGAGAACACCGTGACGACGGCACACGCGATCGCAAATCGATTCATGGCGCGAGTATGAAGTATCGAAGGTCGTCCTTGACGCCGACGAGCAGGACTGCGTGGCCGCGCTTCTCGAGCGCGGCCGCGACCTTGTACTCCATCTCCGGCTCGACCTCTCGCGCGCGTGCAAATTCGGCCCTCATCTCCGCGGCGTGGCGCTCGGGAGTCCACCACGACAGCGATTCGCATGGCGTCCGACTCTCGCTCGTGCGGGGAAGGCTCGCCACGGTCTCGGTACCAGTTCAGACCGAAGTACGCTGTCATCCTCGTCGCGCGGGTACAGGCCGCGCACCACCGGCTCGACCGTGGCGCCGCCTACGTGCTCTGAGAGGTGCAATAGTCGTTGGGTGGGGGACACGTTCTACGGGATCGAGCTGGTCAGCTCCTCCGAAGTCACCGTCCATGACCACGAGTCGATCCAGGCGTGGCGCGCGGTCGACGCGGGACGACCGATCACCCTCGTTCGTCCTCGGCCCGACATCATCGCGTATCATCTCGCGGGTTCGCGATACTGCTCGAACATCGACGAGCTCGACGCGGATCTCCGCTCGGTGACGACGCGCGCGCCTGAGCCCGGGGAGCTTGGCCTCATCGAGCTCCGATACGTCGAGAACGGGCGGATCCCGCTGGGCATCTTCGAACCACTGGTGGGCTGGTCCCTCCGCGACGTGATCGGCTTCGTCCGCACGGATGTGCGACTTGCAGCGGCGATCGTACTGCAGATCACGCGCGAATGCGGTGAGCCGAGCCGACGTGATCGCAGCGATCAACGCCGAGTTTGCCCCTCAGCTCGAGGTGCTCGGTCGCCGGCTGCCAACGACCGCCACGTTCGAGGATCTCGTCCTTCCGGCCGACACTCGCGAAACGCTGCTCGAGCTCGCGAACACGGTGCGGCTCCGTGACCAGGTACTCGAGGAATGGAAGTTCCGTCCACTCGTGCGTGGGCGCGGAGTCTCGGCGCTGTTCTATGGGGACCCGGGCACCGGGAAGACAATGGCAGCGGGGGTGATCGCGGCATCGGTGGGCGCGCCGCTCTATCAGATCGATACGGCCAGCCTCGTGTCGAAGTGGGTGGGCGAGACGGAGAAGAACCTCGCCGCCGTGTTCCGCGCAGCCGAGGCGCGCCAGGCGATGCTGCTGTTCGACGAAGCCGACGCGATCTTCGGCAAGCGCACCGACGTTCAGACCGCGACCGATCGCTACGCGAACATGCAGACGAACTTCCTGCTGACCCAGCTCGAGCTGTTCAACGGCATCAGCATCCTCACTACCAACCGCGAATCCGGGATGGATGCCGCGTTCAAGCGCCGCATGACGTTCCGCGTGTGCTTCCCTCCACCCGAGGCCGATGAGCGCGAGGTGCTGTGGCGCCAGATGCTCGCAGGTCGGGCGGCGCGCTGCGGCAAGATCGACTGGCCCGAGCTCGCGGAGGTCCTGCCGATGTCGGGCGGCTATATCCGCAATGCGGTGCTGCGAGCGGGATATCTCGCGGCGGCCGGCAACGTTCCGATCACGACCGGCCTGCTCCAGCGCGCGGCCAAGCTCGTCCTGCGAGATGCTGGCAAGGTGATTTGACCCCACAGCGCGGCGCCGCGACCGTCAGCAGACGACGAAGACGCTACTGTCCTCGGTCACGAAGACCTCGCGGTCATGCACAATCGCCAGGTCACTGGCCTTCGCGAACCACCGTCCGCCGCGCGCTCTCGCCGCGATGACGACGGCGGAGCGTAAGCACCTCGCGAGGTACGCCGGGACGATCGATCAGCAGGCGGAGTTCGGCGGCGTCGAGGCCATCGATCTGCTCGACGGCTCGATCTCGGTCGAGGACGACGCGCTGCGCGAGAGTGTGGCGGATGCGCACCGCGCCGGCCGCGCCGATGGAACGCTGCCGAAGACGCTGTCCGGAGTTCGGATAGTGTGATGATCGCGCGGCGCGATCCAATCCGCCGTCCGCTATCCTGGGAGCCGGGTGGCGTTACTGACAGGTCGGAGCGACCTGGCCATCGGAGCCCGTCGACACGTAAGCGTCCGGCACGAAGCCAGCGCCGACTTGTCCCAGAGCGCGTCCGCCGCAGCCGCCCCTTGTGCGCACTCACAGCGCACGCCAGCTGCGAGGTCGAGGTCACGAATGCGAAGTTGGCGTACCATCGCCGGCGTCGGTGCGCGCATCGAAGTTGACGCGACTGCACGCCAGGCATCCCGTTCGGCTGGTGCGCGGCACCTCGGGCGCGAGTCGGCGCGCTCGAGCGGTCGACAGGGCGGCGGCGACGTGAAAGTCTCCGAAGATGTCGCGGAGGACGTTCTTCGTCGGGCTCGTGATTGCGGGGGCGTGGTGGCTGCATCGTGGGCACAAACCGAGTGCGGTCCATGAGCGGATGCGACTGCAGGCGGCGGTGCTGCCGAATGGCTTTGCGGCGGTGGTTCGTGCGCGCGATGTTCACGATTCGACGCGCGTCATCGAGGTCGACCGCGGCGCCGGGTTTCCGGAGAGGAACATCGCGCTGCAACTGTCGGCCGACGTGCGGCTCGTCGGGACGCGCACTGGCGTGATGGTTGGGTGGGCGGCCGATCGTCGGCTGAAGCTCGCGACGCTCGATGGGGATGGTCGGCCCGACAAGGTCACTACGTGGGGCAAGAACGTCGAGACGTTGTGTGATGGTGCGGCGAGCAACGAGCATCGGTTCGCCGTTGGTTGGCTCGACTCTGATCGCCACGTGTCGTTCGTGACCGGGACGGTCGAAGGCGCAGTCGTCTCGATGAACCCGAGCACGGCGTCGGCGAACGTCACGTGGTGCGGCGTCGCATCGGCGGAGCGCAACGTGGCGGTGTTCCGGCGCGACGCGGACAGCCTAACGATGAGCTTCTGTGGCGCAGGGACCTGCACCGACGAGATCCCCGTGCCGATTGGCGCGGATGACAAGATTCTCGGCTTCGGATGTGTCGCCGACAGCTGCTTGATCGCCGCCCGCGATCGCAGGCACGACACCATCAAGCTTCACCATGTCACGAGCGGCGGTCAAACGATCGTCGAGCCACTCGACGACGCGACCCTCGGTACGTTGGCCTCGATCGTCGGCGTGGGCACGCACGCGTTTGCGGTCGCGTACATGACGCAAAATGGGTTCGCATCGATCAAGCGGTTCGCTGTCGACGGCACGATGACCGACGCGTGGGGCCACTCGGGAGCCGACGAGGCACCGACGATCGCGTGGGCGGCAGACAAGCTGTTCATCGTCTCGCAGAGCGCCTTCAGCTCCGAAGAGACGTACGCCGTCGACATGCCGCGCTAGCGCGATCGGCCGGCGTTCGATCAGGACCGCTTCGGCGGCCATGGAACGAGCTTGCTGACGCGCTTCGGGTGCTACCTCGGCTGCAGTGGCGGCGTGTTCGGCGAGCTCAAGGCGCTCGACCAGAAGATCTACGAGCTGAGCGGCTTCACGGCGTGGGCGAACTGAGATCGGTCGGCGAGCCTCGCTACGCTTCGCGGGCCAGTGCAGCGAGCTGGATCTCGAGGCCAAAGGTGAACATCTCGTCGAGATACGGGGGCTCGAGCCAGGTCGACACGGCAACCGTCCGTGGGAACTGGCGGCGCAGCGCGGGGGTAAGCGTGGGCGCGGGCGACAGCTCGTTGAGCGCGAAGCCGTTGCAGTACGAGCTGACCACTCGATAGAACCGCGCTGCGACCCGGTCGTCGATGCGAAGCCGCTGCGCGAGCTCGAACAGCTTCTCGACGAACGCGTAGGCGCCTTCGCTGGAGAACCGGCGCGTGCCCAGGAGCGGGAACGCCTTCGGGTGAGCATGCGCCAGTCGGCGGTATGCGTGCGCGACCTCGCGGAGCACGGCGATCCAGTCCTCGGTCGTGCTGGTCGCGACGACGTGGGTGACGCTCTCCATCAGCTTGTCGACCACCGCGTCGAGGAGCGCGTCCTTGCTCGGGTAGTACCAGTAGATCGCCATCGCCTCGCAGCCGAGGATCCGGCCGAGCTTGCGAATGCTGAACTCCGCGAGTCCATCCTTGTCGATCAGATCGATCGTCGCGGTGCAGATCGTCTCGCGCGAGAGGCTCGCCGGCTCGGGCTTGACCTTCGCCCGTGCCGTCATCGTGCTTTGCCGAGCTGATACGTGCCGCGGTACTCCTCGCGGATCTCGCCGGTCGCGGGATCGAGCAACCACACCATGCACAGCTTCGGAGGGACCTTGATGGTCGTCGGCGTCTCGTAGGTACCGAACACGAGGTCCCAGATCGGCGTGGTGACGCCGTGGTTGGTGCGGCCATCGGCGAAGTGGTGGTGGAAATGATGCCGGCGCACGAACCGGCCGTACGGGCCGATGCCGGCGTGCGTGTGCTCGCGGCGGTGCAGCCACTCGTAGACGCCGTAGAAGCAGATCAGCCCGCCCGCGTACGCGATGCCCGCGTGGGTGCCCGCGAGCGCGACGGCCGGAAGGCCAACGACGAGCGTGACCACCGCAGCGACGATCAGCTTCTTCCACGTTGGCGCGAAGTAGTTGCCTTCGACGTGATGGCGGATGTGCTCGACGCCGAACGGGGTCCGACGAAACCGCCGGTCGTGGCCCATCCAGCGGTGGATCATGTACTCGAGGAGCGTCCACGTCAGGACGCCGCTGGCGGCTGCTGCGATCACGCCGAACATCAGAGGACAACTTTACACTGTAAAGCTGGCCCCATCAACACCGATCTTGCTACGGGCGGCCCTGCAGGGTCGCCGCGGCCTGCTCCTCGGTCCGCCGCATCCCTCGCTCCCCACGCTCGGCGGGGCCGTCGCCGGCGTGCCTGTCGGCCATCGCGGACGGCTTCCCCGGTTTGACCAGCTCGACCCGCTGGGGAGCGATCTGCGCGAGCTGCTTCGCGACCTCGTCGAGCTGCTTGAGCAGCGCATCGAGGCCGGCATCCTTGTACTTCGTCGCGGCGGTGCGCACGGCCGTGATCGCGAGGGCGAGCTGCTGGCGTGCAGGATTGACCTGTCCCTCGCGAGCGAGCTGCATCGACACCAGGATCGCCGCGGCCGCGCTCGCGCGGATCCGCGCCATTTCGAGACCGACCTTGATCCCGGCCTTGATCGCGGCCGCATCGGTTGACGTCTTGACGCCGACGAACGCGCCACGGTGCTGGCTGCCGCTCTTGCCGATCTCGCGGGCTGACGGAGGGTGCGCTGACGGTGAAGGGCTACTCGAAGCCGTGGATCGAGAAGCGCCGCGAGGCGGACCTCGACTGCAACAGCTACTCGGTCATGAGCGCGCTGTTTCGCGATGCCGCGATCGACGGGCTCATCGACGCGAGCCCGTGCATCCTGACGAAAGTTAGGCTCGAGCGGGGTGAGGTTCAGACGGTCGACGCCCGCGAGGCCATCGCCGGGATCCGCGCGCGCCTGCGTAACGGCAAGTGAAGCGGGCGACAAGCTCGGTCGAGTTCGCCCCCGGCGATCACTGGTGGATCGTCACCGATCAGGGCACGTTCCGGTCCACGACCGCTCTCACCTCGCCGTCGTGATCAACGAGCGAGCTGGCCGATCACCGGCCTGCTTCGGCGTGAGAGGGCTTATTGGTCCGCTCACCGGCGGCCCTTCCTCGGCCGGGTCAGGCCGAATTCCTCGATGCGCGCCACCAGCGCGCTTCGCGAGATCCCGAGGAGCCGCGCCGCCGCGGACTGATTCCCGGCGCAGGTCTCGAGAGCCTGCATGATGCGCTGCTTCTCCAGCGCGTGTAGCTCCTCGCGCAGCGACGTGGGCGTGGTGGTGGGCGCGGCGGTATCACGGTCACTCGGTTCGAGCGTCCGCGGCACGCGCATGGTGACGTCAGGCCCATCATCCAATTCGTTGCTGCCGCCAGCACCGGCGCTTGGCGGTGCGGCTTGGGGCCGGGGAATCAGCGTGGCCTGCATCTTCTCGACCGGGAGGTGCTCGGGGAGGATGTCGCCGCCCCGACATACCAGCGCCGCGCGCTCCATCACGTTGCGCAGCTCGCGGACGTTGCCCGGCCAAGTGTAACGCTGAAGCAGCGCCCTCGCCGCTTCGGAGATCGCCGGCGGCCTGGCCTCGCCGAGATCCCTGGCGGCACTGGCGACGAAGCCCGTCGCCAGCGGCAGGATCTCGCTGATGCGCTCGCGCAGAGGCGGTATCGACACCGTGACGCCGGCAAGGCGGAAGTAGAGGTCCTGGCGAAAGCGCCCCGCCTCGATCTCGGCTTCGAGGTCGCGGTTGGTCGCGGCGACGAAGCGTACGTCGACCGCTCGCGACTGCACCGCGCCGACACGGGTGACGCGCTTCTCGTCGAGCACACGAAGCAGCTTGACCTGAATCGCCATGCGGAGCTCGCCGATCTCGTCGAGGAAGACGGTGCCGCCGTCGGCGCTTTCGATCAACCCGGGCTTGGCGGCGACCGCACCCGTGAAGGCGCCTCGCTCGTGGCCGAAGAGCTCGCTCTCCAGCAACGACTCGCTGAGCGCCGCGCAGTTCAGCCGCAAGAAGGTGTGACCCTTGCGCGTCGATAGCTGATGCACCAGCTCCGCGCAGACCTCCTTGCCGACGCCGGTCTCGCCCTGGATCAGCACGCTGATGCTGCCCGGCGCGACCTGCTCGATCAGCTGGTGCACACCGCGCATCGCCTCGGATGCGCTGTCCTCGATCACGTCGCTCTCCAGCTCCGTGCGTCCGCGCACCATGCGATTGGCGATGGCGAGCAGCGGGGCGGCAGCCGCGTCATCGCGAGGGAAGCAGGCCAGGCCCATGGTGGCGACGATGCCGGCTGCGATCAGCCGGTCGCGCAGCCGGTCGCGCACCAGCTCGGCGCCGTCCGGACCGGTCTCCGCGAGAAGGACCTCGAGCTCACCCGGCGCGTAGAGTGCCAGCACATCGGAAGAGCGCAGCGTCGAGGCGAGGGCCTGCTCCAGAGCGCGGTTCGGAGCCGAGCCTTCGACGTTGAGACGCAGCACCGCGAAGGGGCGCCCGGAGCGCTGGCTCCGGTCACACTCCTCCTCGACACGGCCCTCGAAGTAGCCGTGCGACCAGACGCGCCGTGGCTGCGAGACGGCCGCGCTCCCTCGCACCACGGCAACCGCCAGTCCGATCTGGATGACCTCGCCGGTGTTGATCGGCGTCCACATCCTGCCGAGCGGAGCGCCGCGCAGCACCGAGCCGTTGGCGCTGCCGGCGTCGGCGACCTCGATGTGTTCGGCGGTCAGACGAATCCGCAGGTGCAGCCGCGATACCGAGACGTGGTCGACAACGATCGTACAGACCTTGGAACGCCCGACCGTGACCTCGCCACAGGTGGGGAGCTGGTGTCTGACGTGTACGCCCTCGACCTCCACCACCAGCTGGCGCGAGCTATCACCGCCAACCCTGAGGACCTCGGTGTCTACCTCCGTCCCAGGCTCGCCCATGCGGTCATGCTCCTTGGTCCATTCACGGACCCTGTCAGTTTCGCGATTGTCCGATCCACACACAACCTGTCTCGAGCAACCGCCGTCAACTTGTGTGGCTCAGCGACAGATGATGGCCCGAGCTCAAGGAGATCAGTCGCTCGTGCGATGGTCCATTCGTTGCTCTTCGTTTCAGTATGCGCAAACACCAGATTCTATGGGCATGTGTTGGGGTCTTTGGAGCGGTTGGTTGTGCTGCGGAGATCAGCGGCGATCCCGACCAGCTGTCGATGCGGATCGAGACGCGACTGCCTGACCACGTGTCTGGCTCGGCCTCGCTGGGCGACTCCAGCGTGCGCTTCGAGAGCACGTCCTCGGGTCCCCTCGCTGGACAGGTGACCTACCAGTTCGATCAGGGTTCGATCACCTACGGCGTGAGCGATGCGAACAACCAGTTCTGGTCCGACGGCCATGGCACGGCCCTCGGCGTTGGCGACGTGGCCCTCATGCACGAGCTGACCGCCGCCCTCGCGGTGGAGATGGGAACGGACCCGGACAGACTCGGCTTCGCCGAGATGTTCCTCGCCTCCACCACCAACTACCTCGCCGAGGCGCCCACCTCGTATCCGATCCCCACGCGCACCAAACCGCTGAAGAGCATGAATCCGTCCGTGCTGGGAAACGACGGCATCAGGTGCGTCAAGAAGGGCACCTATCGGACGGCGTCGTGGAGCTGGTCGGGCTACAGCACGACCCAGAGCGTCCTGGTTAACAAGGACGGCCATTGCATCGGCAAGTGCGGCGACTGCGGCTTCGGCATGGGGCAATCCTGGACCGTCGACTGCCTGGAGCATGACTCGTGCATCGCGGATGCCGCCAGCAAGGGTCTTCCCGTGATCGGCCAGTCGCCCTACGACGCCTATTGCGGCAACGAGTGGCAGGAGGCCGATGACGACTTCACGCTCGGCTGGCTGTGGCCGTACAGCTGCAACGGATGATCAGGGCAGTCGCACCGCGACCGACGTGCTTCGCTCAGGCGTGGCTCGGCGCATCGCGGTCGCGGCAATCTCATTCGTCGTCGTGGGCTACGTCGGCACCCTGGTGCTCTCGTTCCTGCCGATCTACCCGTGCGCGCTGCTCGAGCACTTCCACGTGCAACTCGCGATCGGCGGCATCGTGGTCACCGGCGCCGCGGCCGCCCTGCGCGTGGGCGGCTACTTCGATGCAGCGACGCTCGCCGTGCTCGTCGAGCTGCTCGTCATCACACCGGATCTCACCGCCGCGCGCCGCGATGTCCCGGCGGGGACCGCGCGCCGCGTGCTCCTGCTCAACGTCCACACCGAGAGCACCTCGTACGCGGAGGTCCGCGCGCTGATCGCCGAGACCCGGCCCGATCTCGTCGCGCTCGTCGAGGTCTCCGACCGCTGGCTCGCGGAGCTGGCGCCGGCGCTGACGGCGTACCCAGGTCGGCTCGAGGCGCCGCGCGACGACAACTTCGGCGTCGCGCTGTACGCGCGCGAACCGGTGACCGGCACTGTGGAGGAGCTCGGTCTCGGCATGCCGTCGATCGTCGCGGCGACCACAGGTCTCCACGTGATCGTCACCCATCCGCTGCCGCCGATGAGCAGCGGTGCGCTCGCGCTCCAGCGCGATCAGTTCGCGGGGATCGCGGCGCGCGTCGCGACGCTTTCTGCCCCCGTGATGGTGCTCGGGGATCTCAACGCCACGCCGTGGTCTCGTGCGTTTCGCCGCCTCCTCACCGGCAGCGGTCTGTGCGATACGCGCGCGGGTTTCGGCCTGCAGGCGAGTTACCCGGCGTGGTCCGCGCTCGTCCGCATCCCCATCGATCACGTGCTCGTCTCGTGTGCAGTTGGCGTTGCGGATCGAACGATCGAGCGCGACGTCGGTTCGGACCACCTCCCGGTCTTGGTCGACCTCGTGGTTCCCGAGTGATTCCAATTACGTAACGGATTGCTGGTCTGGTCCTGGCGGCTCGCGGTACTTGCCCATGATGCCTGCTGACGAGCTCACCGACTTCGGCCGCCTGGTCGAGCTCCACTACCGCGCGGTGGTGGCGGTCGCGTACGCGACCACGCGCGATGTCGGGCTCGCCGAGGATATCGCGCAGGACACGTTCGTCGCCGCGTGGGGCTCGCGGGACAAGCTGCGCGATCCGTCGCGCGTGCGGCCGTGGCTGTGCAGCATCGCGCGCAACCAGAGCCGCAACGCCTTGCGGGGCCGGCGTCGCGAGGTGGCGGGCGACCACGACGTGGCGGATCCGCAGCCGTCGATCGTGGATGGCGCGGTGGAGCGCGAGGCCTCGGCCGAGCTGCACGCGGCGCTCGCGGAGGTGCCGATCACGTATCGCGAGCCGCTCGTGCTGTTCTACTGGGAGCAGAAGTCGATCGCGCAGGTCGCCAGCGCGCTCGCGATCACCGAGGAGGCCGCGCAGAAGCGGATCTCGCGCGGGCGCAGCTATCTGCGCGATGGACTCGAAGCACCTCTCGAGGGTGAGAGCCGGGGACGGCGCACGGCTGCTGCCGCGGCGGCCGCGGTGCTCGCGATCCTCGCAACACGCGGCGCCGCGCAGGCCGCGGCCGCCAACCAAGGAGCTCGGATGTTGATGATCAAGGTGTTCGCGCTGGTCGGTCTCGCGGGGCTGATCGTCGGAACGGTCGCGGTGGTGCGCGGAGGCGCGAGCGATGCCGCTGGCTCGGATGTCGCGGCGAGGCCGACGCCGACGCCTCCGGCGAGCGCAGCGCCCGCACCGCCGGTGCGCGCGCCCGCGCTCCCGACCACGTCGACGGAGCGCCCGCCCGCGAATGGGGCGCCGCTGCCGGCGAGCGGCTACGAGATCACGGTGCTCGGTCCGACGAGCGTCGAGGTCAACCTCGCGGGGGGCAAGTCCGATGCGTTTCTGTGGGAGCAGCGGCCGACGTCGGGGTTCTCGCGCCACATCACGGGCCGCGTGGTCGACGCGGCGAACAAGCCGGTCGCCGGCGCGGTGGTCGTCGTCGGCGAGCGGCTGTCCGTGCACATGGAGTCGCTCGGCGGCGCCGGTGGTGCGGTGACGCACGCCGATGGCACGTTCGACGTGACCACACACGACGACACCGCCGCGGTTGCGCTCGCGATGCATCCGCGCGGCTGGTCGAGTGTGGTCAGCGTCCCCGCGGGCAGGAGCAACGCGCAGATCACGCTGGTCACCCCCAGCCCCGGCTCGCTCGCGATCCATGTCCGCCAGGCCGGTGCGCCGCGCGAGGCCGACCTCATGGTGACGCCCGCGGCCGGCGGGCTGACGATGGTGCTCTCGACCGACGCTCGCGGGGAGCTCGCGATCCCGCTGCTCGCACCGGGCGCGTATCACATCCGGACCTGGCCGGCGCAGATGTTCGCGGGCGGCACGAGCGCATCGATCGACACCGATGTCACCGTGGTCACCGGGCGCGCCACCGAGGTGCCGGTCGCGCTGAGCACCGGCGCGCTCGTGGCGGTGTCGGCGTTCAAGCCGGGGATGGCCTTTGTGAAGTACTTCCTCTATGCGGGCACCGAGAAGCTCGAGATCGCCGAGCTCGAGAAGCGCGGCCGCTCCGGCGCGGTTCTCTGGTTCCTCCTCGGCGGTCAGGACTCCGATCGCGCAGCGGAGTTCCACGACATCGCTCCGGGCACGTATACGTTGTGCGTCGATGCGGCGCGCGAGGACCGGACCCATCGTCCGGTCGTGTGTCGCGAGCTCATCGTTCCGGCCGACCAGTCGACGCTCGAGGTGACCGTCGAGGTGCCGAACGTGGCTACTTCAAGTACGCCGTGAGCGCCGGCAGCATGCGCTGCGTGTTCGGCGCACGCGCTGATGGAGAACCGCAACGGGCTGATCGTCGACTTCCGCGTCGACGAGGCGAATGGCTTTGCCGAGCGACGCCTCGCATAGCCCGGTGAGCACGTCGGATTGCACGAAAGCAGCGGCGCCTCGCATAGCCATGGCGTCCGGCATGCGGACGTCGAGCGTCCGGTGCTCGGACATCTTGCCGGTAACGTCGCGCACCGCCTCGAGTCGCGGCAGGGAGCCGTCGCATTCGTCGAGAAACCATACCGTCTCCGCAACCTGATCGAGCTGGTGACCCCGTCCTGGACGGACGTCGCGCCGCCGCGCAGCTCGATCGTGGACCATCACGGCTTCGGGATCGGCTGGCCCTTCACGGGCATCCGACCCGCATTGTCGGTCACACTCAGTCGCATGCAAGCGAGGCTCGCGGTCATCGCCCTGTCCTGTGCCCTCGTCGCGTGCGGTGACGGTCGCCCCCCAGCGGTCGAGGTCTCGGCCGGGCGGCTGACCGCGCGGATCGCGCCCGACCCCGCGCAGATCACGCTGCTCGTCGATGGCAGCACGGTGTGGTCGACCCGCGCCGGTGCCGGTCGCGACGGCGACGGCCCGCCGCACGGGTTCGCCGCCACCGGATCGCGCGCGGTGATGATCGAAGAGCACTTCGGCTCGTACAAGTTCGCCGAGGATCCCAAGGCCGAGAAGTGGCGCGCGATCGATCGTCTCGATGACGTGCTACCGACGGACACCGGCGCCACGTTCACCCTGCGCGCGGGGGACGTCATGGCCGGCAGCGGCGAGCTCACGTTCGTGGCCGCGACCCGCTCGGGGCCTGACCCGGATGCTGCGGGTTTTCCTCGCCACGTCCGGATCGAGCTGACCGCGACGACCGGCGAGCGGATCTCGCTCGCGAGCACGACAGATCCGAGCGAGCACCTCGTCGGGCTCGGTGGCCAGTCGTTCGACATCGATCATCAGGGCGAGACCGTACCGCTGTGGGTCCAGGAGGACGGCATCGGCAAGGAGGACATCTCGGATGCCGAGTACGCCGGGGTGTGGTTCCTCAGCGGGCGCAAGCACTCGACGCATACGCCGATGCCGATGATGCTGTCGTCGAAGGGCTACGCGGTGGCGCTCGACACAGACGCGCGTGCGGTGTTCGCGCTCGGTTCCGAGCGACCGGACGCGGCGCGGTTCGAGGCGTGGAGCTCGCACCTCGATCTGCAGGTGTTCATCGGGGATGATCACTCGCCCGCGGACGCGCTTGGCCACATGGTGGCGTGGGTCGGCAAGCCGGACCGCCCGCCGCTGACGATCTTCGCGCCGTGGGTCGATGCCCTCTTTGGCTCGACGAACGTGCGTCGTGTCGCGAAGGCGCTGCGCGATAACGGGATCTCGTCGTCGGTGATCTGGACCGAGGACTGGCGCGGCGGCGCCGACACCGCGCTCGGGTACACGCTGGAGGAAGATTGGCGCGTCGATCGCACCCTGTATCCGGACTTCGAGCAGCTGGGCACCGATCTCCGTGCGAGCGGGTTCGCGTTTCTCACCTACCACAACACCTTCATCGACTCGACCGCCGACATCTCCGCCGAGGCGGCGGCAGGCGGCTACACGCTCAAGGATGCGACCGGCGCCGGCTACGTGTTCACCGGGGTGAAGTTCAACCCGTCGACGCTGCTCGATCTGACCAACCCCGCCGCGGTGACCTGGGCCAAGGGCGTGATGACCGAGGCCCTCGCGCTCGGCTCCGACGGATGGATGGCGGACTTCGGAGAGTGGTTACCCACCGACGCCGTGCTCGCCTCCGGGGAGGATCCGCTCGCGGTCCACAATCGCTACCCGGTCGACTGGGCCCGGATGAACCACGAGATGTTCGCGACCTCGCCCGCGGGTCGGCCGCGGGGGATCTACTTCATGCGGTCGGCGTGGCTTCACAGCCAGCCGCTGTCCTCGGTGGTGTGGGCCGGCGATCAGCAGACCGACTTCTCCGACGGCGACGGGATGCCCTCGGTGATCCCGATCGGCGTCAACCTGGGGCTCGCCGGGTTTCCGTACTTCGGCAGCGATATTGCCGGCTACATGAGCCAGGGGACGATGCCCACCACGAACGAGCTGTTCTACCGGTGGACGTCGTTCGGAGCGTTGACCCCGGTGATGCGGACGCACCATGGAAAGAGCGCCCGGCAGAATGTTCAGTGGGAGCACGACGCCGGAACGATCGCTCAGTTCCGGCGGTGGTCGCGGTTTCACATGCAGCTCGCCGCGTACCTGTCCGGATCGATCGCGAGCTTCGAGCGTGATGGCCTCCCGTTGATGCGGCTCGTCGCGCTCGCCTACCCGAGCGCTGACTGGGCATGGACCGCCACCGACGAGTACCTGCTCGGTGACCGGATCCTCGTCGCCCCGATCGTCGTCGCAGGCGCCTCCTCGCGAACCGTGCAGCTGCCGGGCGGGGCTCCGTGGTTCCCGCTGTTCGGCGGCCCACCTGCCGATGGCCCATCGATCACTGCGACCGCCGGGCTCACCGAGATCCCGGCCTTCGTTCCCGCGGCGACCGTGCTGGTGCTCTACCCCGACGGGGTCGACACCGTGCTTCCGGCACCGGCGACGAGCTCCGCGGTCACCGTCGACAGCATCGGCTTCGACCGGGAGGTCTGGCTCTATCCAGGCGCTCAGACCGGTCCCCAGTCGAGGTGGCACGACGACAACGGCGTCACCGGCTCTCCGCAGTACACGTGGAGCGGCCGAACCACGGGCGGACCGCCGGCCACCGCGACGTTCAACGGAAGCGCGGTCACCGTGACCACGACGACCGGGGTCACAACGGTCACCGTGGTCGGCGATGGGGAGCTCTCGTTCGCGGGCGGCGGCACGCTGACGATCGCGCGTGGCCATGCGACTTCAACCGTCACCGTTCGGCTCCACTGAAAGCCAAAGACGCTCGCGGAGGCCGTCCGGACGTTCGGGCCTCGAATTTGACGTCGGCGACGTCGTAGTCTGCGTATCATCGCCGCCGCGCGCCGCGAACCTCCGCGTCGCTGCGTCGCTGCGCGTTTATCGAGGGCTTCTCGCTCCATGCCGACACGTCCGTGGATGCCGCCGACCGATCCGCGCTCGAGCGGCTCGTGGCCGCGTGGACACAGCCGAACGGCCGACGGAGACCGCCGGCCGTTCCTGCAACGAGGGCTCGCTGGTTTGCTCAGCGCGCGGGGATCGTCTTCATCCAACGCTGCATCAGGTCCGGGATCATGCTCCCGGTGTACCCGGTGATGACGCCCACGCCTTGGAGGTATTGCTCCGCGCGCATCGTGATGTCCACGAACTCGTCGCTCGACATCATCGTGTCGAGCTGGGCGTGCGTGCCCTTGAGCAGGAAGAACCCGTTCAAGTCCCCGCCGTGGCGGTTCAGGAACACAGGCTCGCAGCTCTCGAGCTGGCTTCCGGCCTTGAGCTTCTCGAAGTAGCCGATCGTGTGGGCGAACAGCTCGGCAGCCATGCCCTCGCGGCCCGCGATCGACGCAATCCACGGTGGCGACATCCGCTACTCCCGGGCATAGCGTCCGTTCGTGCAAGCGCGCGCGGTCCAGAGTAACCCCAGAGCTCAGTTGCGTTGATCTGGCGTAAGCGTAGGCGTAGGCGTAGGCGCAGGCGAGAAGTCTCGAGATCTATGGCCCTGCCGAGAGGCTGGCCTCCACCGCTCGCTCCAGGTCTTCTTGTGCGAACGGCTTGGCGACGAGCTGGATGCGGATTCCGGTGGCGAGCGCACGGATGCGGTCTCCCGAGGTATCGCCACTGGTCAACACGATGCCGAGGCTGCCGCCGTCCGCGCGCATGCGCACCGCCCGGATCAGGGTCGGGCCGTCCATGCCGGGCATCCGCGAGTCGGTCACGAGGACGTCGAACTGGCCCTGGTCCAGCTTGGCGAGAGCGTCGATACCGTTGCCGGCGGTCTCGACGTGGTGTCCTTTCTTCTCGAACAGTCGGGCCATCAGTCGCACCAGGGTTGGCTCGTCATCAACGAAGAGTATCCGCAGCACGCGTCCGCCCGGCGAATCGATCTTCGGGGCCTCGGGCGCAACGGGTGCGGCGCCGCGAGGCACCGTGATCCGAAACACGGTACCTACCTCCGACGGCACGAGCACGAGATCTCCTCCCGCCCGCCGCATCAGAGTTCGCGACAGCGAGAGTCCGATTCCCGTGCCGGTCGCCTTGGACGTCTCGAACGGCTGGAACAGCTTCTCGCGCATGCGTGGCGCAACTCCTGGTCCGTCGTCGATGACCGAGACCTCGACATGACCCTCGACGGAGCGCGCGACGATCCGGAGGGTGCCGTGGCCGTGAAAGTGCTCGTACAGCGCCTGCTCCGCGTTGACGACGAGGTTCAGCAGCACCTGCTGGTACTCGTTCGCGCCGATCGCCGCTCGAAGGTTCGGCTCGATATCCAGCGCGGTCACGATCCCCGCTGTCTTCAGGCGGTAACCGTGCAGCCGGAGCACGCGTGTGGTCAGCTCGCGTACGTCGCAGGACTCGATTGGTGCGCCGTCGACGCGCCGGCCTGGGCCTGGCTCACCGCGGGTCAGCTGCAGCAGCCCGCGGGTGATCGCCCCGATCCGCATCGCCTCGCTGCGGATCATCGAGATCCGCTCGCGAACCCCGTCGCTGACCGTCTCGCCTTCGAGCGACTCCGCCAGCGCCGCGACGATCGCCGCTGGGTTGTTGATCTCGTGCGCGACCCCGCTCGCGAGCTCGCCGAGTGTCGCGAGCCGCTCGGTCGCCTGCACCCACAGCTCCGCGCGACGCTGCTCGCTGATGTCGCGCAGGACGAACAGCACGGCGCCCTGGAGCTCCGCTGCGCAGACCGCGGTACAGGCGACGTTGCGCGGTGGCTCGGTCGCGAGCACGCCCTCCCACGATGCCGTGGTGCCGCTGCGTGCGGCCGCCGCTCCGCGGGCAGCTGCTTCGCGGTCTGTGTCGACAAACGCGGCCACCAGCGCGTCCACGTCTCGCGGCGGTTGACCGTGGAACCACTCCGATAGCTGACCGTTGTCATCGCGTAGTGCGCCGGCGTTGTCGGCGGTCGCGATCGCATCGGGGACGGCGTCCATCACGGTGTGCAGGCGTCTCTCGGCCTCGCGGCTATCGCGCAGGCTCACCTCGAGCTCCCGGGTCCGGGCGTCGACGTCGGCGCGCAGGCGTCCCGCGTAGGCGTCGTCTTCCCGTAGCGCGCGCACGAGCCGGACCGCGAGCGCCAGACCTCCAACGACGATGCCGACGCTGGCGACGCCCGATGTGTCCTTCCGTGCGAGCCACGCCAGGAGGACGAGCGCCAGGATGACGATCCCGACCGAGACCTCGCGAGGCGTGGTCAGCGCAGTCCTTGGCTGGGCCTCGGGCTGCCGCTGTGCACGCACCCGCGCTGCTGCGAGCGCGATGATGATGAACGCGAGCGACCAGCTGAGGTCGACCCAGCGGCCCGACACGTACCCGCCGACCACGCCCATCTGCGTCGTCGCGTACCAGACGTCAGCGCCGCCCAGGATGAGCTGTGCGCCGAGGAACATCAGCCGTTCGGGCCGTGCGCGCTCGCGCCGCAACAGGACGACGATCCCGAGCCACGCGGTGATCACGGCAGAGCTCGCCCACGACGCAGCGAACAGACGACCCGCAGCGCCGGCATCGCTGTTCAACGCTGGGTTGATCACTTCGACCCAGAGAATGGCGGTGGCGGCGATTCCGACGACGATCGAGTCGAGCCACAGCCCGTCGTCGCGCGGGCTCTTCTTCGAGCCCCGGAGGAACGAGACGACCGCCAGCAGGTAGCACACCGACGACACCAGGTAGCCGACGTCGGCGACGCTCGGGTAGGTCGGCTCGACGCCGAGGACGACGTCGTAGAAGTCCCAGATCAGCTGGCCGATGAACCAGGCGGTGGTACCAAGAAACGCCCAGCGCCAGGCGCGCCCGTGATCGCCCGCGCGGGTCTTCCACCAGGCCCACCCGGTCACGCTCGCCGCGAACAGCGAGCTGACGGTCCACCCCACGTCCGACCACAACGCGAGGGAACGGGGGTCCGACAGCAGCATGGTGCCGGCGCTGATCGTGATCGCCAGCGCGGCGCCTATCAGGTTCACGCGGATGACGTCGGCCCGCAGCACGATGAGACGCTACCGCAGAACAACTCCGCTCACGCAGGTCCGGCGCGAATCTAACCGCGGGCACAGCCTCTCTCGAGCGTGTTCACGCCGTCGTCGAGATGGCCGTTTCGCTCGGGAGGACAGGCGCAGGAAGCTCTGGGGTCGGAGTTCATCCAGCGGATCATCGCGTCTGCAGCACGCCGGCTGTTGCCGCGGGAGACACGATGCCCGCAGGCGAGAACGTCTGTGAGGCGGGCAGGTTGACGCGGATCCTGCCGGCACCTCCGCCACCGCCACCACCGACCGGGTTGGTGCCGGTGCCGTTCGCGCCGTTGAGCGCCGCGATGCCGCCCGCGGCGCCCGCGCCGCCGCTACCGACGTCGCCCGTGCACGCTTCACCCGGAGCCGGCGTTTCGGAGTTCGCACCGGCTGCCGCGGTTCCGGAGATCCGGCAGGAACCGGCTCCGCCGTTCGCGGCGAGACCGCCGGTGGCCGCGATCGTCACCTTCGCAGACTCGAGGAGGATCGCTCCGCCCGAGCCCGCGCCCTCGCCGTCGCCGCATGGGGTGTTGATCAGGCAGAGGAGGTTGTTGTTGTTGCCCTTGCCACCGCCGCCGTTCGCGCTGATGAACGAGCCGGCGTTGACCTTGATCTCGACGCCAGCGACGAGCTGGATTGCTCCTCCCGCGCCGCCCGGATCAGACGGGATCGGGTCGACGTCGAGGAGTCGGTCGCGCGCGTTGCCACCCGGGCAGCCGCCGCGAAGCGGCACGAGCTCGACGTTGCCCGCGGCCGGTCCTGCGACGCCGCCTTGTGTTGTCGGGCTACCGCCGGCGCCACCCTTGCCTCCGGCGGTGCCGAAGCCACCGCCGGCGCCGCCGCCACCGCCGGCGCTGTTGCCCGCGGGCGCGCTGCCCGCGCGGCATACTGCGTCGAGCGCGCCGGGGCCACTCGTGTCGAGGCGCCCGCTGACGGAGAGGTTGCCGCCGATGGTGATCGTGCCGGAGGCGACGATCGCGAGCGCCTTCGTGCCCGTCACGGTGACCGCGTTCGCCGTCACGTTCTTCGCCTTGATCACGAACACGCCGACGGGGAGGCCCACGGTCAGTGTTGAAGTCAGCGGCGTTCGAGGTCCGCTCTGATCGCTGATCGTGCCCGCGTCGGTGTCGATCGTCGCCGTGCCCATCAGGATCAGATCGGCGGCTTGCTCGGCGTCGTCGAGCGCCGAGGCGAGCCCGTTCGACGGGTTCACCTTGTTGCAGCGCGGCTCGGACGTGTTACAGCCGAGCCCGCAGGTCTCGCTGCTGATCATGTTGCCCTGCGCGTCGCAGGTCAGGTGCGTGTTGCTCGTGCAGACCTGTAGGGTCCCGACAGGGCACGAGGTGATCGGCGCATCGATCTGGAGAGCAGCGTCGACGTCTGTGTTCTTCACCGTGCCGCAGCCAACGGCCAACAGCATGCACGCCAGTCCAGTGTAGGTCCGCATTTCGATGACAATACATGGGAGTTGCTGGTTTGGTCAGGTGACGCAGCCCACGCTACGGGCGATTCGCTGAACGGATCACCGCTTGATCAGGAGCCCGTAGCTGGCCATGGTCGGTCCATTGCGCTGAAACACGCACAGCGAGGTCCCCGCTCGATCCGATGCGAGCGCCGGTACGAAGTCCGTCACCGGGCTCGCCGCCGGCGTGAGCTCGGTCTCGGGTCCGACCATGCCGGTGTCGGGATCCACCGCGACTGCGGCGAGAGAGGCCGTGGTGACATCGAGGCGTCGCTCGAACGCGACGAGGAACGAGATGCCGTCCCACGTCACCGTTGGACGCGCGGTGGTCGTCGCTTGCGTGATCGAGAGCGGCACCGGGTCGAGCGCCGTGCCGTCTGCAGCGATTCGCAGGCCTCGCACGTGGCTGCCCAGCTCGTTCCACACCAGCAGCGACACGGTCGGGGCCGATGCGATGGCCGGGCGCGCGATGTCGGATCCGGCGACGGACACCTTGGCGCTCAGAATCACGCCGGCGGGATCGAGCGTCGTGTACTCGATGGTTGCATCTCGTTGCCACGCCGCCACATACCCGTTCGCGGTCGCGCTCACAGCCTGCGTCTGGCCAAGGGGTGCAACGAGCTGGACGGGAGTACTCACGATTGCGCCGCCGGCATCGATCATCACCGAGTTCACGGACGGCGTGAGGATATCGTTGTAGACGACGAGGAACCTCGTCCCGATCGAGGCCACGGCCGGAAAGTTGCTGGCACGGTTGACGAGCGTCCCCGCCGCACCCGGCACTCCATTCGTGACAAGCGCGCGACCGAGTGCCGAGCTCCCCGTGAAGTCACCGGTGACGATCGCGCATCCGCCGGCAACGTTGCACGCGATCGCCGGCCCCTGCGCCTGGATGAAGCCGCCGCCGAGCCACACCGTCGGTGGTTGCACGACCGCCGCTCGCGACACCAGCGATCCCGCGATCGAGCCGTCGGCCGTGCGCCCGTGGTTGTCGTTCCAGCCGACGACGAACTGCGCTCCGTCCCAGGCGACGCTCGGATTGCGCTCCATACCCGGCGCGGAAAACCCGACCGGAAACGGCACACCTGGCAGGACGAGTGTATCGCCGGGAACGGTGCCATCGCCGACCGCGTCACCCATCGTCGGTGCCGGATCGAACCCGATCCGCCCGCACGCCATCAGGGCGATCGCGGGGGCGATCGAGTAGCGCACGATGACAATTCTACACGAAGTGTCCGCGCCGCCGCTGAGGCCGAGCCGCCCGGGCGCCGCCTCTGCGTGTCCCACGACGTCGATCGGCGCATACGGCAGCTTGTCGCCGAAGTGTGCCGGGCGCTTCGCGGTCCTTCACGACGTCCAAGTCGCTGACCACTTGACCGACGTCATCGTCACATTCACCGGCGAGCCTGCGCGGTCGAGCACGAGCACCGTCGGCTGCCGACGCCGACATTGCCCGACTGGAGCAGCGCCTCAGCGATCATCGGTGTGAGCGTCTCGACATCCTGTCCGTTGATCGACACGACGCGATCGCCGACCTGCGCCCCGGCGCCCTCCGCCGGGCCGCCGCCTTTGACCGACGCGACGACGAGCTTCTTGTCGTCGACGGTCGTCGACAATCCGTACGTGCCGGCGTCACCCTGGCGCGGCGGCACGATCTCGATCGTTCCGATGTCGACCTGCTGACCTTCGAGCGCGCTGTACTCCTTCGAACCGAGCGGCTGGAAGCCATTCTTCGGCATCACCACGACCTTGCCCTTGCCGACCGCGACCTTGTTGACAAGGAACCGTCCATTCGCATCGGTCACCGGCGCGGAGTTGCTGAACACGTTGCTGAGGTTCTGCTTCGAGAACGCATCGCCACCGGCGAACACGTTGATGCCGGCGACCGGCTTCTTGTCGAGCACGCTGACGACGACGCCGGTGACGGTGACCCAGCGCGTGAGCGTGAGGTCGAGCTTGGCTTCACCCGCGACTCGAACTTGCCGGGCGCGAGACGCTCGAGCGTGTATGTGCCGTCCTTGCTCTCGATCGATTTCTCGGCGGCGTCGTCTTTACCGTTGCACTCGATGTCGAACTTGGTCACCGGCGTGCCGGCCAGCGTGACCTTGCCGGTGAGTGTGCCGAGCGACGCGAGCTGGATCGTGACGCTGTCGCCGGTCTTGACGCCGAGCTTCGCCGCGTGGGTCGCACCCCGTGGTCCTTCGACGGTGAGGTTGTACGTGCCCTTCCGGAGCTTGCCGATCGTGGACTGACCGTCGGCGCTCGTGAGCACCTGCGGCAACGAGCCGAAGCCCCCCATCGAAACCTCGGGCCATACCCTCGGGTCGCTCGAACACCCGACGCGCAGTGACCCACGAATCCGCGGCGGGCTTCTTGTCCGGGGCGATCACGTTGCCTCGGATCACGCCGTCGCGCGCGTCGACGGTGAGCGTGATACCGGTCTTCGCGGTCGCGCCGACGAGCTCGACCGCGGCGACATTCTTCCGCGGCGGCTTGGGCGCCGCGCTCTTCTTGCCGTCGGGCAGGCCCTCGGACCACTCCTCGCGTCCGGACACCGCCTTGACGCGGTACTTGCCGGCTTCGAGTTCGACGATCGTGAACGAGCCATCGGGCTTGGTCGTCGCCTCACCCTTGCGGCGATCGTTGACCGAGATCTGCATCGCCTTGTCGTCGTCGAGCCGCTTCGCATCGACCGAGACGGAGGCGACAGGTGCGCCGTTCGTATCGATCACATGGCCACTCACCGAGCCTCGTGGCTCCATCTTCACGACGAGCCCGCGCTGATCGGTCTGCGCAACCACCAGCGGGAGCGAAGATCGCGACGGGGACGATCGCGCCACCGAGCGCCGCGATCGCGGACAGCACCCATTGACGATCCGGCGCCTGCGGCAGCACGCGATCAACGAGGTGCGCCGCGCCATGTTGCCATCGGATCGTGGTGTCGGGCTTGACGAACACCAGGAACTCGGTCCACGGATCCCATCCGCCGGCCGACGCTGGCGGGTACGGCACGTTGCCGCCGGAGCGCACGTTCTCGAGCATCGAGCATCAGACTACGGAAGGTCGAGTCCATCTCGCTGATCTGCCCGTTGCGGCAAGCGGCCTCGATCGTCGGATGGCCGAATCTAACTGCTGTCACGATCGCTGCGATTCCGTCGATGATGCACGAGCCGCTCGACGGTCACCGACGCCGGCGACGCCGCGCGAGCACGAGCGACACCGCGGCCGCCGCGAGCCAGCCGGAGCCACCACTCGCTGCGCATCCGCCAGTCTGGTGATAGAACATTCCCGGCCCTGGAGCGTCATACCCAAGATGCGCGCATTCGTTAGCCTGTTCGCGACCCTCGCCACCGCTTCGGTCGCCGCGGCGGGGCCGAGCTGTCCGCAGATCACGACCACGGGGACGTTCTGCTTTCGTCGCTTCGAGACCGTGCTGAGCCGGTTCAGCGCCTGCGGCAACATCGCCGTGCTGTGTACGAGGGGCTCCTCCCGAGAGGACGAGTGCGTGGCGCTCGATCTCGACAAAGGGACCTATAAATTCGCCACGCAGGCGGCGCCGGCGCCGCGCGCCACGGTCCAGCAGAACGGCGGCGTGGTGAGCGTGTGCGTGAACAAGCGGTGCGTCGCGACGAACCTGCCCGCGAGCGAGTCCCCGTACCAGCTCGACGTGAGCGACGACGGCAAGCAGGCGGTCGTGACGGTGGACACGGTCGGCAGCGACGTGGTGGTCCTCGACACGGCGACTGGCAAGCCCACGCGCACGGTGAAGCTCCCGATGAAGCCCTCCGACGAGCTCGGTCCGGCGTATTTCGTCGGCGATTCGCTCCTCGCACTCGTCGGTCAGTGGCCCATCGAGCGCGGCTTCTTGGTCGGGCCGGACGGCAAGGCTCGCGCGCTCGACCGCAGCTTCGGGCGGGGCAAGCCGTTCGCGCTCGGCGGGCGGCGGTGGGCGATCTCGAGCTACGGCGGCGCTGATGTCACCGTCCTCGACACGAAGACTGGTGCGCTCACGAGCTCCAAGCCACCCTCTGACACGGCACGGGGGTGCAACGACTGCTTCACCAATGCGCAGGATCCCGCGCTCGCCGCGACGCGGCTGGCACTCGCCACGCCCGGGCGGCTCGTGGTGATCAACATCCTGGGCGTCAGCACGATCGACGCGCGCACGCTCGCGACGCTCAAGACGTTCCCGCTGCCGGTGTGCGAGGCCCCACGTCCGTGACTCACGGTTTCGCCCACAACTCGATCTTCGGTGCGCCCCCGGCACCGCTCTCGAACAGCGCGCGGAGCCGCGGTTGGCCCTTCCACATCGCGACCGCGGCATCGACGCTCGCAGCGCCAAGGTACTTGCTCGGCGCGAGCGTCAGGCTGGTGCCGAACACATTCTGGTAGAGCTGCGGGGCGAGCGCTCGCGCGAGATCGCGATCTAGCGTCGGTGCTGCCACGTCGCACGTGCGAACGCGCCTCGGAAGCCGTTCCTCTCGGCATCTCGGCGGGCCGGTTGGTCGCGCGGATCGCGCCCGACCCGGCGCAGATCACGCTTCTCCTCGATGGCAGCACGGTGTGGTCGACCAGATCCGGTGCCGGTCGCGATGGTGACGGCCCGCCGCACGGATTCGCGGCCACCGGATCGCGCGCGGTGATGCTGGAGGAGCACTTCGGCTCCTATCGGTTCACGGAGAATCCCAAGGCCGAGCAGTGGCGCGCGATCGATCGCCTCGATGATGTGCTGGTGACGAGCGCCGGGGCCACGTGCACGCTGCGCTCGGGAGACGAAGCGGTCGGCACCGGCGAGCTGACGTTCGTGACCGCGACACGCTCGGGCGCCGACCCGGATGCGGCGGGGTTCCTCGCCACGTCCGGATCGAGCTGACCGCGACGACCGGCGAGCGGATCTCGCTCGCGAGCGTCACCGATCCGAGCGAGCACCTCGTCGGGCTCGGTGGCCAGTCGTTTGACGTCGATCATTGGAGCAGCACGCTGATGCTGCCCGGCGTGACCTGCTCGATCAGCTGGTGCACACCGCGCATCGCCTCGGACGCGCTGTCCCCGATCACGTCGCTCTCCATCGCCCTACGACGCCTATTGCGGCAACGAGTGGCAGGAGGCCGATGACGACTTCACGCTCGGCTGGCTGTGGCCGTACAGCTGCAACGGATGATCAGGGCAGTCGCACCGCGATGCAGACGTTCGCGCCAGCGGGCTACGCGGCGTCGTCGAGCAGGTCTTGCGCGGTCAGCTCGGGTGCGGCGCGACCGTTCTCGAACTCGAGCAGACCGTACTGCTCGTAGTGTGGTCGCACCCGGTCACTCAACAGACCGATGCGCTTCAGGTTCGGGATGATCCGCTTGAACATCGTCTTTCGGAACATGCCCATCATGTCCGAGCGCAGCACGACCTCGTCCCACTGCCTGCGCGTCATCGCGTGCGCGTAGAACTCGTCGTAGAACTCGTGCGCGAGGAAGCGGTTGCGCAGCAGGAGCGCGACCTCGAAGGCCCAGTCCTCGCGTTCCCGCCGCTCGCGCTCGCTGATTCCCTTGTCGAGGAACTCCTGGATCGACAGCACACCATAGTGGACGTGCCGCGCCTCGTCGGTGATCACGCGCTTGAGGATGTCCTTGAGCAACGGCTCGCGCGTCATCTGACGCAACGTCCCGAACGCGCCGAGCGCCAGGCCCTCGATCATGATCTGCATGCCGAGGAACTTCACATCCCACCGCGAGTCGGTCATCAGCGCGTCGATGATCACGTAGAG
Organism: Haliangiales bacterium; assembly: GCA_038206055.1. Lineage (GTDB taxonomy): Bacteria > Myxococcota_A > Polyangia > Haliangiales > Haliangiaceae > JABFXX01. Next base: position 4,432 of record JBBRBG010000090.1, on the reverse strand, counting down.
GTTGTCGTTGATCTCGTAGAGCTTCTCGAGCTTGCGAGTCAGGTAGCCGTGAAACACTTCGACGTGGCGTCCTTCGTCGACGACCTGCGTCGATCCGTAGAGCTTGCCATCGAGCCACGGCACGGACGTGGTCACCTGACACGCCGCGAACAGCGCGCCTTGCTCGCCGTGGAGGAACTGCGAAAGCATCCAGCTCGTCACGGCATGGATCTGCTTGTTCTTCTCCTTGCGCGACAGGTTCTCCCAGATCGGCAAGCCTGCGACGGGAACGTAGCTGTCGGGAAGAAGCGGACGAGCCGGATCGTCGGGATCGACCGCCATCGACCAGTCGACATCGGTGCTCGCGTTCCACTGCGAGTCTTTCGCCGCCTCGTAGAGCTTCGCCATCTCGGGACGGTCGCGCTCGTACTGCCAGTCGAAGTGGACGTCGTGCGTGACGTGCAGAGCGCTGTGGCCGTGCCCCTTTGCTTCCTGCTTGAACAGGCCGCGCCACGCCGGGCCGAGCATCGACTTCAGCACCGCGAGGTTGCCGCGGCTCGCGGCGTCGCGGACCTGCGGGCCGTTGATCTTCACGTTCTCGATCAGCTTCGCTAGCGACATCTCAGGCTCCTCGTTGCGGTGGCAAGGTCCGCATCGTCAGGTAGGTTGCGGTAGAGTCCGCGGTCCGGACATGGAGATCGTGCCACAGGCGTTCAGTACGTGATCGAATCCTTCAGAGTCTCGAACAACTTGCTCGACGGGTAGGCGCGAGTAGGTGACGAGGTTTCGCGCAGCGCCCCTATCGTTCAACAGCGCGCAGTGAGGTCGCCACCTCGGATGCGGTCGGTCGTCGCTCCGGATCGAGCGCGAGACACGCGTCGACAAGCGCTGCGAGCGCGGCGGGCGCATGCCGACAGCGCGACGCGAGTGAAGCGGCAGGCAATGGCGTAGCGCCGCCGAGGCACGCGAGCACTGGCGGTTGCGCGAACGGTCGCTCGCCCGTGCATAGCTGGAATGCGATCACGCCGAACGCGAACATGTCGGCGGGTGGTAACCAGTGCCGCGATCGCGACGTACGTGTTGATCCACCGCACGCGGCGCGAGGACATTGGCTGCTCGCCCGCGGGCGTGATCCGCGGCGCTGAGCTCCACCAAGCGCTCTGCGTCCACCGATGATCGACGACGAGCTCGAGCTCCAGCTCGCCATCACGGCTCGCCTCCGGAGGCACCGGCCACGATACGGGACCGATCGCGCGGTACGCGCGCGTCCGACTGGCGGCGAGCCAGAGCGTGAGTGCTTTCCCGCGCCACGCCGAGGGCAGCTCAACGCGCGTCGAGAGCACGTATGTACCGCTCGTATCGGGAACCGGCAGGTGGCCGGGGATCTCGACGGAGAGAGATCGGGGGACGAGCTCCCCATGAAGCTGCCACCGCGACACCTCGACGGCGGCGTCGTCCTGCCCGCACCCGACGACGGCCACGAACAGGATGCAGAGCGAGCACGAGGAGAGCGCACGGGCGAGCGACCCACGGTGCGTCCGACGTTGGTTTGCTCTACCGTCTCGCGTCACGGCTCTCACCCGCACTAGGATGTTACACTATCCAGTGGTGAAGTTCGGTTCGTGTCACGAACTATGTCGCCGCGCACCGAATCCGCCCCTCAACTCCGGCGGTAGTAGGGCCGGTTGCACGCGAGCGTTGCGGAGGCACCAGTCGTGCTCGAGGCAATCGAGCGCGGACGTGCCCGTCGTGAACGTACAATCGCCGCAGTAGCCAAGACGCGCCGTCGAGCGAGGCGTCGCCCGCGATCCACGCCTGCACGTCGGTCGCGACGGGATCACTCGCCTCGGCCGCGCAACCCGTGTGTCCTCGAGCCTTCATGTCGGGACCTACCAGGCAAGAAGGGTACCCGGACCGAAGTCCGCGAGACCGCGCGGTTAGCGCGTGTGGCGCCGTGTGTGCTGCCCTGCAGGTTGTTCAATCGTTGTTCAACATGCTTGTCGACTGCACGGGCTGTTCGGCGAGGCGCTCGAGCCGCTCGACCACCTCGGTCGCGGTCGGCCGCGCATGCGGTGCCTCGGCGAGGCAATCGTCGATCAGCGCAGCGAGATCAGGGGCGATCGCGGAGTTCCTGCTCGCGAGCGGCGCTGGGGGCGCGAACGGGCGCCCGGCCAGGAGGGCATGTGCCGGCGGTTCCTTGAACGGATGGCTCCCGACGAGGAGCTGGTATGCGATCACACCGAGCGCGAAGATGTCGGCGGCCGGGCTGATCCGATCTCGGCCGGCGACCAGCTCGGGAGCGATGTACGCCGGCGTCCCTAGCAAGAATCCCGTCCGGGTCAGCGAATGGATCGGTCGGAGCGGAGCGAGGAGCGCCGCCCCCTCGCGGTCTGCATGAGGAGGCCCCAGCGTGATCGTCTCGAGCTCGGGAGAGGTGAGCAGCACAGCCTCGGTCGGCTCACCGGTCGCCGATCTACTCTCGACGGTGTCTGCGTCGAGACCGGCCACTTCGAGCATGTCGCTACCCAGCGAGATGCCGAAGTCGGTGATCTTCACGCGAGGGTCAGCCTCGGTCCCCGAGAGCAGCACGTTCGCGGGCTTGAGATCGCGATGGACGATGCCAGCGGCGTGGAGCGCCGCGAGCCCGCGCGCGACCTGCAGGAGCACCGCGCGTGACCACTCGGGCGAGCGGCCATCGAGGTGCTCGCGTAGCGTATCGCCTGTCACCAGCTCCATGACGATGTAGAGGTAACCGGAGGTCGCGATGTCGAAGTCGACGACCCGGACCACGTTCTCGTGTGTGACGGTGAGCGCGATCACCGCCTCGCGAGCCAGGCGGGCGAGCGCGACCCCGCTCACGTCCTTGGTGAGCTTGAGCGCGAACCGCTTGCCATCCTTGATGCGGGTGACCTCGAAGACCTCTCCCATCCCTCCCGAGCCAAGGAGCCGCCCGATCCGGTAATGCTGATCGAGGAGGTCGCCCTCGCATAGCCGCGGTGCGCTCGCGATGCGATCCTGCGGCAGCGTGAGCGCCGCGTAGATCTGCTGCGACTTCTCGGTGAGCTGGCGGCGCAGCTCGGCGTTGAGCTCGGCGATCTCGGCACGGTTGCGCTCGAGCTCGCTGACACGGTCGGCGAGCTCGACGCCCTTACGATCGCTCTCCATCATCGAGCTGGTGTGGCGCTGGCTGAACAGCAGCGAGAGCAAGAGAGCGAACATCGCGAAGCCGATATTGCCCAGGCGGACCCCATGGAGCGGATCCACGAGGCCCGTCCACGCGATCAGGTCCGGCACGGCGCAGACCGCCAGGACGACCCACGACAGGAGCAGATAACGCGCGCTGCGCCGGTCGCGGCCCGCGCGGTAGAGCTGGACGCACCTGATCACCTGATACACCGACAGCGCGCTGATGTAGGCGATCGCTGGTGGACCGGCGAAGTGCACCGAATCGAAGCTCGTCGCGCCCAGCGCCGCCAACAGGCCGACGAGGCCGAGCCCGATCATGAACACGCGCGACGGCCTCGGCAGATCGAAGAACGCGTGCGTGAAATAGACCGAGACACAGATCGCGATCGACAGCACGAAGGCGAGCGCCGCGACATCGAGGGTGCCGAAGAGGAGTTGCGACAGCCCGAGGATGTGCAGCGGATAGATCAGCGCCGTCAGCGCCTGGATCCCGAACAGCAGGTACGGGCGCCGACGACGATCGGTGAGATACACCGTGGCGGACGTGATCCCGATCTGAAACAACGCGACGAGCGAGCCGACCGCGACGAGCACGTTGAAGATCCAGATCGCCCAGGTCAGCGTATCCGCGGTCCCCGCGAGCATCACGCGCGGAGCTGCCCCGAACCAAGCGCTGCCGGTCCACCGGTGATCGACGACCAGCTCGAGGTCCACGACGCCGTCGCCGCTCGCCGCTGCAGAGACCCCGAAGCGATGCGGGCCGGGCCTGCGATAGCCGCTCGCGAGGTGGAAGCCGAGCGATGGTGCTTCCTTCCCGTCGACGCGCGCGGCGATCAGACCGTCGAACGCCGGCACGACGAGCAGGAGGTCGCGGCCGTGCCACTCCGGCGCCAGAGCGACGTGCGCGCGCAGGACGAACGTCGCGTGTGGGACGGATCGCTCGAGGTTCGCCGGCAGCTCGACCGGCTGGGCGGTACCATCGGCGCCGATCAGCTCCCAGGTCGCGACTCGTTGCACCGGTGCGTCGCCGCAGCCCGCGATCGCGCCGACCAGACACGCGAGCAGGACTGCCACGTGGTAGACGAAGGGCCGCGTCATCTCGGCGGCTTTCGCGGACGAGGAACGCCGTACTCGTCGAGCCGCGACACGAGCATGCCGCGCGAGATGCCGATCTCGACCCTGTCGAACCGGGCGGTCTCCGCGGCGAGTGGCATCGTCCTCCGCGACGGCCGTATCCTCGTCCCGATTGGCCATGCTCGTTACTATC
>JBBRBG010000089.1:0-35311 GCA_038206055.1 Haliangiales bacterium | reverse complement strand
GGAACGCGGCGAGCATCGTGTCGTCGACGATGCCGCGCACCTCGATGCCCATGGTCGCGAACGTGCGGGTGATGGTCTTCGCATCGTGCGCGACCTTCTCGACACTCGCGTCGGAGAGCAGCGCGTGGATCGGGGCGAGGTCACCGGCCGGGGGCGGCGCCGGCGCGCCGATATACCGGTGACCGAGCGGCAGGTACGCGGGGGGCTGGCCCTTGACGGCGATCACGATCGCGACGATGCCGGCCTTTTCGGGCCGCTCGGGATCGAGCTCGATCGTGATCGCGAACCGGCCCACGGCGCGCGCCGCGGCCGCGACCGCCGCGATCGCGTCGGGGCGCGTGACGATCTTCGTATCGGTCGCGACCTCGACGTTCGCGAGCTGCGTGGTCTCCGGCGCGGCGACGATGACGACGTCCTCGCCCGGCGGCATCCGCATCTTGACCTTCTCGACGAGCAGGTTGAACTCGAGCTCGGTGAACCGCTGCAGCAGCGCCGGCAGGTTCCAGCCCGTGACGACGAGATCTTCGAGCGAGACTGGCAGCGGCACGTCGCGCCGAAGCTCGACGAGCGCGCGGGAGATGGTCAGGCGGTCGAGCTGCTCGGGGTCCGAGAACGGCTGCTTGACCTTCATGCGCGGAACGACCGGGTTCTCCTTGATGAGGTTCGCGAGCGTGCCGTACTGGGCGAGCAGGCCCGCGGCGGTCTTGTCGCCCACGCCGCGGAGCCCGGGGATGTTGTCGCTGGTGTCGCCGACGAGCGCGAGGAAGTCCGGAATCTTCTCCGGCGGCACGCCCATCTTCTTGACCACTTCTTCGCGCGTGTAGACCTTCTGATGGAGCGCGTCGATCATCTGCACGCCATCGCCGACCATCTGCATGATGTCCTTGTCGGCGCTGTAGATGATGACCTCCCAGCCCTTCGCGCGAGCCTGGGTGACGAGCGTGGCGATCACGTCATCGGCCTCGACACCAGGCACGGTGATCACCGGCCAGCCGAGCTCGCGCACGATCGGATCGAAGTAGTCCATCTGGACGACGAGCTCTTCGGGCGGCGCCTTGCGCGTGGCCTTGTAGTCCGCGTACATCTCCTTGCGGAACGTCTTCACGCCGCTCTTGTCGTCGAACACCACCACCATGCGCACCGGAGCGTTGTCCTCCTCCAGGCGCATCAGCATCCGCGTGAACACGTAGAGCGCGCCGGTCGGCATGCCCTCGCTCGTGGACAGGCGCACTTCCTTGCGCTCGCCCCGCGAGATGTTCATCAGGCCGTAGTGAGCGCGGAAGATGTAGCCGTGCCCGTCGACGATGTAGAGGCGCTCCGCCACGCGCGGAATCTAGCCCCTGGGTCTGTCACTGCCCAGAGCCGTGAACCGGCTACGCGACTAGTTCGACGATCGTCGCCGTGGCAAGATGCTGGCCATGCACCGCATCGTCGTCGACGCCATGGGTGGCGACCACGCTCCGGACGAGATCGTCCAGGGCGCGGCGGAGGCGTCGCTGCAGCTCGCGTCGGCGGAGATCATTCTGGTCGGTGATGCGGCGGTGCTCGGGCGCCTGCTGCCGAAGCTGCGCCACGACGGCGGGCGGGTCCGCGTGCACCACGCCCCGACCTACATCGAGATGGACGAGAAGCCGGCCGAGGCGCTCGCGGCGAAGCCCGAGGCCTCGATCGCGGTCGCGGCAGATCTCGTCGCCCGCGGTGAAGGCGATGCGCTGGTCTCCGCGGGAAACACGGGCGCCAGCGTGCTCGCATGCGCGCGCCGGTGGACGCTGCTCGAGGGCGTGCGGCGCTCCGCGCTCGCGGCCGTGTTCCCCACCGAGCTGCGCCGCGGCGAGAAAGACGATCCGTTCTCGCTGATCCTCGATGTCGGAGCGACCGTCGATGTCACCGCCGAGGATCTCGTCGGGTTCGCCGTGATGGGCTCCGCGTACGCGAAGCTCGTGTCGAGCAACCGGCGCCCGCGCGTGGCGCTGCTCTCGAACGGCACCGAGGCTGGGAAGGGTCCGAAGGAGATCGTCGCCGCGCATGCCGCGCTGGTCGAGACGACCGAGCTCAACTTCATCGGCAACATCGAGGGTCTCGATATCCCGCGCGGCGTGGCCGATGTGGTCGTCACGTCGGGGTTCGTCGGCAACGTCGTGTTGAAGATGCTCGAGGGCGTCTCCGAGACCGTGGTACGGCTCGCGCGCTACGCGCACAAGGAGCGCCTCGCGTGGCGGCTCGGCCTGATGGCGCTGTCGTCGGCGATCGATCAGCTCAAGTCGATCACGGACTGGCAGCAGTACGGCGGCGCACCGCTGCTCGGCTTCACGCATCCGTTCATCAAGGCGCACGGTCGCTCCAACGCCCGGGCCATCACGAACGCGATCAAGGTCGCGCACAAGGCGCTCGCTGGAAACCTCTGCGGCAACATCGCGCGCACGATGGCCGAGCTCGACGAGCGCGCTCAGCGCAAGCCGCGCGGCCCGACCGGCTCCGACACGGGATCCTGATGGGCCGCCGCCAGTCGCTGTTCCGCCGGCTGACCAACCTCCCGATCGAGGTCGGCGAGCGTATCGGCCTCCTCGATCACGTCCCGCCGGGCCTGCCCGAGGGCGCGCCGCCGCCGAAGCACACGTTCCGCTGGGACCTCGACAAGACCTACCTGCGCACCGAGTTCGATAGCTTCGCGGACCTCGCGAAGTCCGCGATCGAGACCGCCGCCGACAAGCAGGCGTACCCGGGGGCCACCGCCCTCCTCCGGGCGCTCAAGCAGGATGGTCACCGGATCTGCATCGTCTCGGGCAGCCCCACGCAGATGCGGCAGGTGCTCGCCGCGAAGCTCGCGCTCGACGGCATCGCCTACGACGAGTTCGTCCTCAAGAACAACCTCAAGAACATCCTCAAGGGCCGGTTCCGCGCGCTGCGCGCTCAGATCCCCTACAAGCTGCCCGCGATGCTGCGCTCGCGGATCGGCGCGCCCGCCGAGCTCGAGACGCTGTTCGGCGACGATGCCGAGGCCGATGCGATCATCTACTGCCTCTACGCCGACGTGGTCGCCAACAAGGTGTCACTGCAGGATCTCGAGCGCGTGCTCACGGCATCGCGGGCCTACGAGGACGACGCCGAGCGGATCCTGGATCTCGCGCGTCGCGTCCCGAAGGGCGAGGCCATCCACCGCATCTTCATCCACCTCGATCGCAAATCCCCACCGGTGGGCTTCCGGCGGTTCGGGCCGCGCCTCGTGCCGGTGTTCAACTACTTCCAGGCCGCGCTCGTGCTCTACGAGGACAAGGTGCTGACCGCGCGCCAGGTGATCTACGTCGCGCTCGAGATGCTCGACTCCGGGCAGTACGAGCTCGGTCACCTCGCGACCAGCGTGCAGGACATCATCCGCCGCGGCCGCGTGCGCCGCGAGACCGCGCTGCAGCTCACCACCGAAGCAACCGAGGCCGCCGCCTCGGGCGCGCTCTCCGGCCGCGACGATCTCCCTCCGTTCGAGCAGATCGCCGACGCGTTCCGCACGCGCGTGCGCGAGCTCGGGACCACGCCACCGCAGGTCGTCATCGAGCTCGCCGAGCCGCTCGACTACGTGCGCCTCGTCGACGAGGAGCACGAGCAACGTCGGACGCGCCGCAAGCAGGGCCACAGCTAGCTGTCCGCAAATGGTGTCCGACAATGGGGTCCGACCCCATTGTCGGACACCATTTGCGGACATGCGCTACGTCACAGCGGGATTCCACAGCCGTGGCGCGCACTTGCGAGGGAGCGCATGGGTGTCCCCTGCTCGCACGCACGCTGAGGTCAGGAGGTCGCAACGGCCTCACATTGTGTGATCCCAAAGGTCACGTCGAAGATCAGCAGGCTGGTATGCATGGTGTTCGTGCGTCGCAAGGTTCTCGTGATCGGCCTGGTGCTCGCCGCCTGTGGCGGCGGTGGCACGACGCCCAACCAGCCCGACGCCACGGTCACCGTCGATGGCGGCGCCGATGCACCGCCGTCGTTCGCTGCGTGCGCGGAGTTCGCGAGCGCGCCGGCGGTGACGGTACCGGCGCACGTGATCGCGCAGCTCGGCGGGTCGGATGTCGAGAGCCCGAGCACCTGCACCAGGGTCGATGCGCCGTTCGGCATCGAGTCGGCGGGACCGGATCGGGTGATCCCGGTGACCAACCTCGTGCCGAACGCGCCGTACGTCGTCAAGCTCACGTCGACGAGCGACCTGGCGTTCTACGTGGTCACCGGCTGCAGCTCGATGAGCGGCCCGGCGGCCGATCAGTGCCAGCTGTTCGAGGATGCCGTGGGCGGCGGCGCCCCCGAGGTCGGCACGTTCATCGCCGGCGGCAACACGGCGTACGTGGTGGTCGACTACTACGCGTCGCACGCGCCGCCGAGCCTGGACTTCACTCTCGACGTCTATCCCGAGCAGTGCCAGGACTCGGGAACCGGCCAGTGCGGCGGCGCAACGCCGGCATGCTCGGAAGGACGCTGCGTTGGCTGCGTGACGAGCTTCGATTGCACCAGCGCGAGCTTGCCCGTGTGCGGCACCGGCCAGACCTGCATCCCGGGCGCCGATACCTGCACGAGCGACGGCAGCGGCGAGCCCGGCAACGATGGTCCCGCCGGCGCGACGATGATCGCGCTCGACGTCAGTGGCCACAGCTCGATCGCCGGCAAGGTGTGCTCGAGCCCGGTGACGGAGTACGACTACTTCGCGTTCGACGTCACCACGCTCGGCGAGTCCTGGCTACTCCAGCTCGGCTGGTCGGGTGGCCGCGACCTCGATCTTGACGTCTACGACGCAACCGGGAAGGAGCTGGGGCTGTCGTTCTGGGAACAGCCCGAGCAGGTGCGGCTGACCTACCTGCCGATCGGCCGGTACTACGCGCGCGTTCGCGAGTTCGTCTCCACCCCCGATGCCTCTCCCGTCACCTACACCCTCACCACGCAGCGCACGCTCGGCGCGGGCTGCACGGCGGCGGCCGATTGCGCTGTCGAGTACCGGAACCAGCTGTTCCGCGGCGCGTGCAGCGCGGGTGCGTGCGTGCCGATCGAGGGCAACGGCGCGGTCGCCGAGGGCGGGCGGTGCGATAGCCAGTCCGATTGTGCACTCGCGCTGTCGTGCCCGAGCTTCTTCTTCGTGTCGGATGGAGATACGCGCGAGACCTGTTCGCGCAGCTGCGGCGATGACAGTGCGTGCGCCCCACTCGGCACCAACCACGTGTGCACGACGTACTTCTCGAACAACTTCTGCGTCCAGAAGTGCACCCAGGACGAGCAGTGCCCGACCGTGATCTCGTCCGCGCCGGCCGCAGGGCCGTGGCGCCGGCTCACCTGCGACCTGCCGACCGGCCACTGCGTCCCGTAAGGGCGCCCGTGCTAGAACCTCCGGCAGTGTCCACGGAGCGAACTGCCTCGATCCTCGTCGTCGAAGATGACGAGGCGATGCGCGATCTGCTCTCCGAGGAGCTCGAGGACGCGGGCTTCGAGGTTGCCGCCGCCGGTGGCGCCGCCGCCGGGCTCGAGGTCGCGCGCTCCGGCCGGTTCGACCTCGTGATCACCGACCTCCGCATGCCCGAGATGGACGGCTTCGATCTCATCCGCGGCGTGATGGCACTTCCGGAGCCGCCGCACGTGGTGATGATCACCGCGTTCGGATCGATCGAGACCGCGATCCGCGCGGTCAAGCTCGGCGCGTACGACTACATCACCAAGCCGTTCGAGATCGAGGAGCTGCTACTCGTCGCCGACAAGGCGCTCGGCGAGCGCGCGCTGCGGACGAAGGTCGCGAGGCTGCAGCGCGAGGTCGAGGACAAGTACGGCCTCGGCAGCATCATCGCGAACAGCCAGTCGATGCGCGACGTGGTGGCGCTCGTGCGGCGGATCGCCGGATCCACCGCCTCGGTGCTCGTCACGGGCGAGAGCGGCACTGGCAAGGAGCTGATCGCGCGCGCGATCCACTACAACTCCACGCGCTCGAACGGCGCGTTCGTCGGCGTCAACCTCGCCGCCGTGCCCGAGGGGCTGATCGAGAGCGAGCTGTTCGGCCACAAGAAGGGCGCATTCACCGATGCGCGCGCCGACAAGCCCGGGCTGTTCGTCGAGGCCGATGCCGGCACGATCTTCCTCGACGAGATCGGCGAGCTCGCCCTGCCCCTCCAGGCAAAGCTGCTCCGCGTGCTCCAGGAGCACGAGGTTCGCCCGCTCGGCGCCACCAAGAACCAGCGCGTCGACGTGCGTGTGGTCGCCGCCACGAACAAGAACCTCGAGGTGATGCTCGCCGAGGGCAGCTTCCGCGAGGATCTCTACTACCGCCTCAACGTCATCCACCTCGATCTGCCGCCGCTGCGATCGCGCCCCGAGGACATCGTGCCGCTCGCCGAGCACGTGCTGATCCAGCTCGGTGCGAAGCAGACGCCCACGCGCCGCATGCGCCTCTCGCCTGAAGCGCAGCACCTACTGCTCGCGTACAACTGGCCCGGCAACGTGCGCGAGCTGATGAACGTGCTCGAGCGCGGCGTCGCGCTGTGTCAGGGCGAGCTGATCGCCGACGACGACCTCCCGCCCCAGGTGCGCGAGAAACGCCCCACCGATCTCCTCGGCGCCGCCGTGGCGCGGCGGATGACGCTCGCAGATCTGGAGCGCGAGTTCATCGAGCGCGTGCTCGAGGACGAGGCCGGAAACAAGACCCGCGCGGCCCAGCGCCTCGGCCTCGATCGCAAGACGCTCTACCGCAAGCTCGACGAGTACGCGAAGGCAAGCGGCGAGCTGCGTGCACCGTCGGCGGCCGAGTCCGATCCGGGCACCTCAGGCTCGTTCCCCGCCAGCGAGAAGTAGCCAGCTGGCGAGGGCTACGGGATCAGACGGCGGTTCGCAGGAACCTGCGGACGATCGCCCGCAGGTCGGCGGTACTGAACGGCTTCTCGAAGCGCTCGTTCGGTACCCGCGCAAGGAACGCCCGAAGGTCGGGGCGAGACAGATCCCCGCTGAGGAACACGAACCGCTCCGCGACCGCGGGGTGGCTGGCCGCGACGGCCTCGTAGAGCTCAACCCCGCTGAGGTAGGGCATCGACAGATCGCTGAACACGACGTCGAAGTGCTCGCCCGCGCGGATCCTCCGCAGCGCCTCGCGCGGATCTTCGACCGCAACGACCTCGTGAGCGTCCCGAAACATCCGGCTGACCGCCGCGAGGATCGAGGGCTCGTCATCGACGACGAGTAGCCGCCCGCGTCCGAGCGGTTGTGACGCCGCGGCACCCCGCGCCGGCTCCACGATTCCGGATGCCAGCGGGAGCCTGATCCGGAACATGGCCCCGTGTCCGACGGTTGACTCGCAGATGAGGTCCCCGCCCAACGCGGTGATGATCCCGTGCGAGATCGCGAGCCCGAGACCGGTCCCGACACCGACCACCTTGGTTGTGAAGAACGGGTCGAAGATCCGAGGGAGCACCTTCGGATCGATGCCCGGGCCATTGTCGCTGACCTCGATCACGACGGAGTCGGAGACTCGCGTGCGAACGACGATCCGGTTGCGAGATGGATCGGATGCGACGAAGGCTTGCGCGGCGTTGACGAGCAGGTTGATCAGGACCTGCGCCAGCCGCGACTCGTCCGCCATGACAAGCGGCGACTCGCCCAGCTCGAGCTCGACGGTCGCCTGCGTGCGAAGCTCGTGGTTGGCCATCTGCACCGCCGAACGCACCGTCATGTTCACGTCGATCGGCTGAAGTTCGGTCTCTTCGCGTGCCAGCGACTTCAGCCCCCGGACGATGCGCTTGACCCGTTCTCCGCCCTGGCGGGCATCGCCAAGCAACCCGATGATCTCGCGGAGCCTTTGCGACGACGAGCCCCCGGCGATCTCCTCGAGCTCTTCGATCGCCATCGATAGATTCGCCAGCGTGTACGTCAGCGGATTGTTGATCTCGTGGCCGACGCCTGCGGCGAGCGTTCCCGTGGTGACCAAGCGCTGCTGACGGGCGAGTCTCTCGGTCAGGTCGCGATTCTCGGTGATATCGCGAAACGTTGCGATCACTGCGTACGGCGCGATATCCCCGGGCGTGCGGAGCGGACGCGAGTTGATCGCGAGCCAGCGGTGCTCGCCATCGGGCGCATGGATACACATCTCGATGTTGCTCTGCGGATCGCCGGTGCGAAGCGTGACCATGCTCGGGTGCTCGGCTCCCGGGAACTCACTGCCGTCCGCGCGCGTCGCACGCCAGCGCGGATCGATCGAGGTCCGCCCGGTGAGTTGCTCCGTCGTGAGACCGAGAATCGACTCGGCCGCCGCGTTGTGATGGAGGATCGCGCCGCTCCGATCCTGAAAGACGACGCCCTCCATCATGCCTTCGAACACGGTGCTGAGCAAACGCTCGCGGTCGGCCAGCTTCATCTCGCGTTCGGATGACACCTCGCGCTCTCGGCGGAGCCGGACCTCCGTCATTCGGAGCTCGAGCAATGCCGAGACCTGGCGTGAGAGAAGCTCCAGTGCTTCGGACTGGCTCGCGGACAGCTCGCGCGGTACATGGTCGATGGCGCACAGCGTCCCGAGCACGTGGCCATTGACCGTACGCAACGGATAACCGGCGTAGAACCTGATGTGCAGATTGCCCGTCACCAGCGGGTTGTCGGAAAACCGGTCGTCGGCGTAGGCGTCCCGCACCACGAGCGGAGACGTATCCGCGACGACGTGACCGCAGAACGAGACGTCACGCGAGGTCTCGGTGGCGGCAAGCCCGTGACGTGCCTTGAACCACTGACGATCGCGATCGACGAGCGAGATCAGCGCGATCGGCACCTCGAGAATCGTCGCGACGAGCTTCGCGATCGCGTCGAACCGAGGATCCGCGTCGGTATCGAGCAACGCATGCTCCTCCAGATCGCGGAGGCGCGCCTCGTCATCGACAGGAATCGGTGCTGGCTTCACAGGCTCGTATCGCTCAAGCTCCAACCTGACACGGACCAGCCTGCAGATTCCAGGCGCGGAATGGACGAATAGGAACGTGCCCGTTCTGCACGATCTCGGTGCCGAGTGCACCGACGAGGGCCGTCAACGAGAAGTAGTCGCCGGTCCCGCGGGATCCGCGCGCGCGCTGATCAACCCGCCGAGAGCGCGTCGCGCAGGCGCCGCAGCCCGGCCTCGGTCTTGAGATCGCAGATCTCGCCGCGTACGCACTCCGCGATCGCCTCGTCGAGCCCGAGCCAGCGCGTGGTGGCGCCCTCCTCCATCGGCGAGCCATCGCTGACGAGCGGCCCCTGCGTCGCCGGATCGACCTCGATCGCCGTGAAGTAGTACTTCTCGACCATGCTCCCCGGCGACGGCAGCATTCCCGCGCCGAGCAACATCACGCGCGCAGGATCGATGACGAAGCCCGCCTCCTCGTGCACCTCGTGCGCGGTGCGCGTGCGCAGCCCTACCTCGCCGTGATCGTCGACCTCGAGGATCCCTGCAACCAGCTCGGTCAGAAACATCCCCGGCGCCGCCTCGAGCAGCGGTGCGCGTGCGGGATCGCGGCCCAACGTGAGCGCCGGCCGCAGCCCATCGCGCACGAGCACGCGGATCCCGGAAGCATCGCGTGCAAACACGGCCGCAACCACCGCGTCCTGCCCGTAGGGCCGCGCGATCGAGTCGCAGACATATCCCGCCGACAGGGAGCCGTCGGCGCGGCGGTTCTGCATGCGCAGTCGGCGGACCTCGAGAAACCCTCCGCTGCCGACGCGCTCGTCAGATTCGATCGCGAAGCCGACGACGATCTCGTGGGGCTTCACTGCACCGGCGTCGGCGCGGGCGAATCACCCGAGCCACCGGCCGGATCAGCGCCGGGCGCCGGAGCCGGAGCCGCGGGCCCCGGAGCCATACCGCCGGGCGACTTGACCTCGTACGGCTTGAGCTGCTTGTAGATCTCGAACTGCAGCTCGTCGATCTGGCTCGTGGCCCAGCCGGGCACGCTCGGGTCCTTGACCTCGAGGGTCTCGGGCTTCGGGCTGCCGGAGAGGCGGCGCATCAGCACCGGCTCGTCCTGGACGATCCACTTGTCGCCATCGGGCAGCAGGCGGACCACGTGGACCACGCGGATCGCCCGGTCGGGGACCTGGCGGAAGTCGGCGTCATTGCCCGGCGCCGTGATGCCATCGGCGGTGTACCAGCGCGCCTTGGTCTGCATTCCGAGCGTGGTCTCGTCGGACTTCTCGAGCGTGTACTTCGACTCGACGGCGGCCTTGGTCGCATTGAAGATTGCGAGCTTGTCGCCCGTGTATCGCGCCTGCTTGGCCATCGCGATGTCCCGGCCAGAAGGACCGCCGCACGCCGCGAGTGCCGAGAGGACGAGGATCGAGAGGGAGAGGTTCCGCATGCCGCGTTGGTAACACCGGAGCCGGACCCGCGCCAGTCAGCGCCGCGGACGCTGCTTGGCCGAGACCGACTTGATGACGAGGCTCCCACGGCCCCGGCTCGGCATCGCCGTGCGGGCCTGCGCGGCCGCGGCGGAGATCAACGCCACGACCTCGGGGTCCGCAAGCGTCGCCGCCGTCGGCAGGCGGATGAAGCGGTTCTGCGACCCGCTCCCACTCAGGCGCCCGTGCGGGTCAGGCAGCGTCGCGCCGTAGTAGAACGAGAGACCGACTCCCTTGGAATTCGCGGCCAGTGACACCACGCAGTCCGAAGCGCGTGGGGTCGAGCAGTAGCCGATCACGAAGAAGTTATAGTTGTCGTAGACGAGCTCGATCGCCGTTGGAAAGCGCTTGCGGAGCACGACGCGGCAGGCGCGGATCAGCCGTGCAATCCCGGGATCGAACTTCGCGATGAAGGCGGCCAGCTGTGCGCTGGGAGACGCAGCGCGCGACATCGATCTACGGGCGGACGAGCGGCTTCGCAGCCTCGTAGATATCGAGCGCCAGCGAATCGACGCGGCCCTTGACCCATGGCGGCAGGTTCGGGTCGTCGGTCAGGAGCTCGCGCGGCTGCGGACTCCCGGAGACGAGCTGGAAGGTGTGCTGTTCGATCACCACCGAGAACCGGTTCGTCGCATCGGGGTCGACCGGCACGAGCCGGACCTCGAACGCGACGCGGACATCACCACCGCCGGCATTCACGTAGTCGCCGTTACCCTCGTCGGTGGTGCCGATGCGCCCACCCTCGGGCGTGTACCACTGGCCCTCGGTGATGAACACGCCCTTCGCGGGATCGATGTCCTTGACCTTGTAGGTGCGCTGCGCGACCTGCACCGCGATATCGAGGATCTGGTTGGGGGCTGCCGTGTAGACGGCAATCTTCGCGGTCTTGATCTGGCCGCTCGACGGGCCGCAGGACACGCACAGGAGAAGGAACAACGACAACGCCACTCTCATCCGCCTTGATTGCCAGGCGGCGGGCGAGCCGTCAAGGGTGGTAGCGTCGCGACATGTTGGAGCTGCAGGGCAAACGCGCGCTCGTGACGGGCGCGTCGAGTGGGATCGGGGCCGCGATCGCGCGCGATCTCGCGGCCCGCGGCGCGGCACTCGTGCTGACGGCGCGGCGCCAGGAGCAGCTCGCCGCGGTCGCCGCGGAGTGCACGGCGAAGGGCGCGACCGTGGAAGTGATCACGGCAGATCTCGGCAAGGCCAGTGGCGCGGGCACGCTGTGGGCCGCCGCGATCGCCGGGGGGGCAATCGACATCTGCATCAACAACGCCGGCTTCGGATACTTCCGACCGTTTTCGGAGGTCGAGTGGGCGCGCGAAGCGGAGCTCGTGCAGCTCAACATGACGTCGCTCGTCGAGCTGTCGCGCGAGTTCGTGGCGGCGCGCAAGGGCACGCCCGGTCGCGCGTACCTGATGAACATCGCCTCGATCGGCGCATATCAATCGGTCCCGAACATGGCGCTGTACGCGGCGAGCAAGGCGTTCGTGCGGAACTTCACCGAGGCGGTGCACGACGAGCTGCGCGGCACCGACGTGTCCGCGACGTGCGTGTGCCCCGGCGGCACCGAGACCGACTTCCACGCGCAGGCGGGCGCAGGCAACTACGGCTGGATCGCGAACGCCTCGATGATGAGCGCCGAGGCCTGCGCGGTGCGCTCGGTGCGCGCGATGCTGAAGCGCAAGCGCACGTACATCCCCGGCCTCATCAACAAGCTGTCGTGCTTCGGCGTGCGGTTCGTGCCGCGCCGGTTCGCCTCGTGGATGGCCCGTCGCGTGCTCGGGAAGCCGCGACCCGGCGCCCTGCCCACGCGGAGTGCCGCATGAGCACCGAGGCCGACAACGTCCGTCGTTACAAGCCCGAGGCGCGCGGCATGTACGAGGTCTGGTACACGACCTGGAACGATCCGAAGACCGGCCAGGGGTTCTGGCTGCGGTTCGTGATCGAAGCGCCGGTGGCCGGCTCCGGCGGGGTGCCCGGGTTCGGCGAGGTCACGCGCGGCGAATTGTGGTTCGCGCGGTTCGATCCGAAGCGCCCGGAGAGGACGTTCGGGATCCACAAGCGGTTCGCCGACGTGGTGTCGACGGACGCGCCGTTCCGGCTGACGATCGCCGGCTGCGAGCTCGGCCACGATCACAGCTTCGGCGAGCTCGCCGGCGACGGTCACGACGTGCGCTGGGACCTGCGCTGGGAGCCGGCGGCGAAGACCCTGCGCCACTTCCCCGATGTGATGTACGCGGGCGAGCTCGGCCGTTCGCCGACGATGGTGCACGCGCCGAATCCGCGGGTGCCGATGTCGGGGACGCTGCTCGTCGACGGCGAGGAGCTGGTGCTCGATCGCGCGGTCGCCGGGCAGTCGCACATCTGGGCGAAGAAGCATTCCCCGTCGTGGACGTGGGCGCACTGCACGGACTTCGAGGGTGTCTCCGATGGGCTGTTCGAGCTGATCGCCGCCAAGGTCAAGCGCGGCCCGCTCACCACGCCGAACCTCGCGATGGTGTCGCTCGACTTCGATGGCGAGCAGCACCGGTTGAACCAGTTTCGCCACGTCGCGATGAACCGGTCGCGCTGGAGCACGGGCAAGGTCGAGATCCTCGCGCGCTCCTCCGACGTCAAGGTCGAGGCCGTGCTGACGTGCGCGCCCGAGCGCATGCTCAACGCGCCGTACGTCGATCCCGATGGGACCGAGGTGTTCTGTGCGAACACCGAGATCGGAGATGCGACGATCACGGTCTCGCGGCGCAGCGGTCTCCGGTGGAAGGAGTACCGCCGCCTCGAAGCGCGCGGCCGGATGCACTTCGAGATTGGTGGTCACGTGCGAGATCCGGCGATCACCCGCCCCCACGTGCTCGTCACGTAGTAGTGTCCGCGGCGATGGAACGGAGAAAGACGCCGCTCTGGGACCTGCACAAGCAGCTCGGGGCTCGCCTCATCGATTTCGGCGGCTGGGACATGCCGGTCCAGTACGCCGCCGGCACGATCAAGGAGCACAAGGCCGTGCGCGAGGCCGTCGGCCTGTTCGACGTCTCGCACATGGGGGAGGCCGTCCTCCGTGGCCCGAACGCGCGCGCGCAGGTCGATCGCCTGACCTCGAACAACGTCGTCGGCGCGCCGGTCGGCAAGGCCGTGTACACGCTGCTCACGCGCCCCGATGCGGGTGTGGTCGACGACTGCATCTTCTACAAGAAGTCCGATGACGAGTACTTCGTCATCCTCAACGCCTCGAACACCGGCAAGGACCTCGAGTGGTTCCGCGAGCACGTCGAAGCGCCGTGCGACGTGGTGAATCTCTCGGACCAGACCGCGCTGATCGCCGTGCAGGGCCCAAAGGCCGTGCGCATGGTCGACGCGCTGGCCGGCGGCACCCTCGCGCAGATGCCGAGCTTCACGTTCACCGACGCCGAGGTCGCGGGTGTCACGTGCATGGTCGCGCGTACCGGCTACACCGGCGAGGACGGCTTCGAGCTCGCGTGCCCGAACGAATTCGCGCCGCAGCTGTGGTCCGCGCTGATGGAGGCCGCCACGCCGCTCGGCGGATTGCCGATCGGGCTCGGCGCGCGCGACTCGCTCCGTCTCGAATCGAAGCTCCCGCTCTATGGCAACGATCTCGATGACGAGCACACGCCCCTCGAAGCCGGCCTCGGCTGGGCCGTGAAGCTCGACGGCCGCGAGTTCTTGGGCGCCCCGAAGCTGCGCGAACAGAAGGCAAAGGGTGTCGAGCGCCAGCTCGTCGGCTTCACGATCGCCGCCGATCAGCGTGCGATCCCGCGCCACGGCTACGCGGTCACCGAGGGCGGCGCGCCGATCGGTATCGTCACCAGCGGCGGGCCCGGGATCTCCGTGCCCGGCGCGATCGGCCTCGCCTACGTACCGGCCGCGAAGGCCGCAGCTGGCACCCAGCTCACCATCGATTGCCGCGGCAAGGCCGTGCCTGCCACCGTCGTCTCCGGCAAGTTCTACAAGCGGAGCTAATCATCATGTCCACGTTCCCCACCGATCTCCGATACACGACCGACCACGAGTGGCTCCGCGCACAGGGCGCGAACTGGCGCGTCGGCATCACGCAGTTCGCCGTCGACCAGCTCGGCGACATCACGCTCGTCGACCTGCCCAAGGATGGCGACCTGGTCACCAAGGGCCAGCGGTTCGGCACGATCGAGAGCGTCAAGAGCGTCTCCGATCTCTACGCGCCGGTCTCGGGCAAGGTCATCGCGATCAACCCGGCCCTCAAGGACTCGCCCGAGCTCGTGAACAGCGAGCCGTACGGCAAGGGCTGGATGATCGAGCTCGAGCCGACCGAGAAGAGCGAGATCGACGAGCTGCTGGCGCCCGACGCGTATACGACGCACGTCGCTGCGCAGTAACCGAACGACTCAATTCCGCGCGGGCGTCAACGCGATGATGTGGCCGAGCTCGCGATCGCGAGCGCAGCGCTTCGAGTCGGCCGCGCACGCGATGCGGAGCTCCGCGGAGTTATCGGGCGACCGGAACCGATCGTAGGCCGAGAGCGCCGCGGCGGCTTCTCCACGCCCGAGCGCCGCGAGCGCGGTGGCCTGGCTGCGCAGCAGATCCGGATCGCGCGGCACGAGCTCGAGGCCCTTCGTCGCCGCCGCGAGTGCGCCCGGGTTATCGCCCGTCGAGCCGAGCACGCGCGCGTAGAGCATCCAGGCCATCGAGTTGCCGGGAGCGAGCTCGGTGCACGCCTTCGCCGGCACGATCGCCTCGTCCCACCGCCACACGCGGGCGAGCGCGTCGGCGGCAACGGCGTCGAGCACCGCCGGGCCTGGCGTGGGCAGCAGCGGCCGTGCCTCCGCGATCAGCGCGAGCGCATCGTCGACGCGCCCCTGCTTTGATGCCACCCAGCCGAGCTGTACGAGCACCATCGCGCGCGCGCGCTTGTCACCCAGCGGCGCCGCCGCGAGCGCAGCCTCGAGCACCGTGCGCGCTTCCTCGAGCCGCTCGCTGACCGTGTTGACGAGCGCCATGCCGTGCTCGTACTCGCGCTCCCACACGGGGCGCACGGTGGAGATCGCCGCGCCGTCGCCGAGCTGCAGGTGGGTCTCGGCGATCAAGGTGATCGGCTGGGGCTTGCACGGGTCGAGCACCACGTCGCGCGCGCCCTTGGCACCTGCGATGAACGCCTGGCCCTCGGGCGTCTTCGCCGAAGCGCATACGTTCGCCTGCATCTTGAGCGTCCGGCTGCGGTGCCGCAGACGCGCCGTGACGTTCAGCGGCAACTGCGCCGACGTCAGCGTCTTCGGGACCTCGAACGTGTAGCGCGTCACCTGCGCCTCGCGCGCCGCGATCGTCTGCGTCGCGATCTGCGTGCGGAAGCTCGCCATCTGATGCTCTTCGAGCACGTGGCCGGTCTCGTCGACGACGAGCGTTCGCAGCACGTGCGTGTCCTCGTCGTCCGGATCCTTCTCGTGCGTCAGCCCCGACGACGCGATCCGCACGCCGGCCTTGTCCGTGACGTCGACCTCGATCCAGGCGTCCTGGATGTCGAGCACGCCACCAGGAAACCGGTGACCGACGAGCAGGTTCCGGATCACGATATCGACCGCGAGCTTGCCGCCCGGCACGACCGGCGCGCCGTCCGCGGGCAGGTGCCACGTCGCGCCCGACGGCTTCTCGGTGCGCGCCGCGGCGATATCGATCGATGCCGCGCCCTCGAGCTTCGCGCGCAGCCGCGCGAGGTGCTCGGTGTCGCCGCGCATCGAGGCCATCCATGTATGACCACCGAGGAACCGATGCGACGCCATGGTCTTGCCCGTCGGGCCATCCTTCGCGCCGTACTCGGCCGCCGTCGCCGGCTCGCGCTCCATGTGGCACGTGATGCAGTCCTTCTTCTCCACCTTGTCGACGCGGCCCATGCCGTTGCCGTCCCACGCCGAGTTGCGCCACATGCCGGGCTCGTCGAGGCCGGAGAGGTGCACGGGCATGCCCATATCCGCGGACACGAAGCCGCGGTGGCAGCCCACGCACAGCTCGGTGCCGGTCGCCTTCACGGTGACCTGGGCCTTGTGGCGCGCGACCGACTGAGGATCGGAGAGCGTGGGCGCTTCGATCGGCGTCGCCGACCACACATAGCTGCCGTTGCCGTCCTTGGTGGTGCTCTTGATGCCGTGGCACAACCGGCAGGTCACCCCGGAGTGCGAGCGGAGATCCGCAGGAGGCACGGGGGCGCTGCTCGTCATCATGCCGTCGACCATCAGCGGCATGTCGTGGCAGCCACCGCAGTGCTGGCTGGTCTTGTTGCCGAGATCGTGACGCATCAGCTCCACGTTGACCCGGTAGATCGGGTTGCCGAACGAGGCGAACGAGTGCGCGCTCGTGCTCCACTGCGCGGCCGCGTCGGGGTGACACGTGGCGCAGCTATCGACATCGGAGAGCATGTTGCCGTCGCTGACCGCGTCCGCCGCCGGCTTGAATGCGACCGTGGGTCGCTCGAGCTTCACGAGGCTCGGGAAGAACTCGCCGGCGCCGCTCGGCAGCCGCGCCGCGATCGCCGCGTTCTGCGCAACGACCGGATCCGCGGGACGCGACTCCTGGCCGCCACAGGCGGTCAGGGCGAGCCCGAGAACGCAGGCGATGCGCAGGGTGGTCATCACTTCTTCCGGCGGGAGATCAGGAGGAACAGCGAGATCAACATGACGCCGGCCGAGACGCCGAAGCCAAAGCCCATCGCCTTCGTCCCCGGCGGCTGCGCGAACTTCGCGGGGCCGGGCGCGGGTGCCGGTCGGGCGCTCGGCGACTTCTTGAGGTTGATCTCCCACAGGTCGCGCTTCACCATGCTCGCGACCTCGAGCTTGCCGCGCGGTGCGAACGCGAGCTTGCTCGCCGCGATGGTCGGCCGGTTGCCACCGTCCGGCGGACCGCCCCACACCCCGCGCTGCGGGTTCGCGCACTTGATCGCGCCCGTCCACCAGTGGCGCATCGCGTAGCGCGCCTGGAAGTAGTTCTCCGTCGAAGGCGAAGCGCCGTACTCGAGACCCTGCTTGGTCCACTGCTCGCGACCGCCGGTGATCGGCTTCGCGTCCTTGAACCGCAGGTCGTCCTTCATGTCGGCGCGGCCGTAGCGCGCGTGGAGGCGAGTCAGCACGAACGCGCCCTGCGCGATCTGGCCCTGCACGATGTCACCGCCGAGCGTCATCAGATCAGCCTGGCTGACGTCGAGCTCCGGGCACGGATCGCAGTGGTACTGCGGGCGCGCGGTCCACGCATACTCGGTGACCACCGCGCCGGGGTTCGCCTCGACGGTCTTGTCGAACAGCGCCGCGTAGAACTCCGCGAACCGCGTCTTGACCGAGTCCTTGACGTCGAAGTTCGTCGGGATGACGACGTTCTTGTAGTTCGAGACCTCGTAGCGCTTGTCGGGCGAGAGAATGTTGACGATCAGGTCCTGCTTGCCGGTCGAGTTCGCCATGCCAAGGCGGATCGGCAGCGAGAAGTCCTCGCTGTCGTAGTGGAACCGGATCGGCGACAGCTGCGCGTGACCGTCCACCATCTGCACCTTCTTCGGATCGACCTTCGCGACGAAGAACTTCATCCCCGCCTCGACGTACGGCCGCAGCAGCGGCTCCGCGCCATCGGGGATCTTGTACTTGTTCGCCTTGAGCCAGGTCTCGAGGCCCGTGGCCTCCGTCGCCGACAGGATCAGGATCTTGTACTCGGCGACGTCGAACTGCGCCTCGATCTTGACGGTCTGCCTCGCCGCCGACGCCTTCTCCATGCGCATCATGCCGGGGGCCGACATCGAGGCCCGCACCCCGTCATAGTCCTTGTCGTCCATCGGCGAAGGACACGGATCCTGCTCCCAGTACTCGACAAGGCGCGGCGAGCCGAGCGATTCGACGTGATCGAACACGGCCTTCGGGAGCGTCTTGACGTCGCCCTCCTTGAGGACGACCGGCACGGGGATGACCATCGCGAAGTCCTCGAGCGGACCCTTGTAGTCGTTCTGCATCGACAGCACGGTGCGCGTGCCCTCCCGCATCAGCACGACCTGCGTCGCATCGGCGGAGAGCTTCGCGCCCGAGCCGCTCACGTAGAAGCCGCAGAATGCATCCGCCGCTCCGGCACTGGCCGCGAGAGCGAGCGCCGCAGCGCCCAACGTGATCCCGAGTTTTGTCATCTTCACTCCCTGGTTAGTGTTCAACGCGCCCGGGTGGGTCGGGGTCTACGGCGGCGAATCAGCCAGGCAAGCCCACCGACGGCAAGCAGCAAGCCTCCGGAATCACTGGCCTGACAGCCACAGCCCTGGGGCTTCCCGGTGAAGCCCGCACCGCCCGGGAGCGGAACGCCCTTCCTGACCCCGATCTCGGGGATGTCTTGCGCGACGAGGTTCGGAAGCTGCACGTTGCCGCGCGGCGCGAAGGCGGAGTTCGTCGCGGCCATGCCGCCGGCGGCGACCTGCTGCTCGATCCCCGCCGGCGGACCGCCCCAGCGGCCGCGCACCGGGTTCGCGCACGCGATGGTGCCGGTCCAGGCGTGGCGGATCGCGTAGCGACCCTGGAAGTTGTTGGTGTCGTCGGGGTGCGCTCGCTCCTCGAGGTGGCCGCCCGTATCGCGCTGCTCGCGGCCGCCCACGATCGGCGGGGCAAGGCGGAACACGAGGTCGTTCGGCGCCCCGTCCTTGCCGTAGCGCGCGTGCAGCCGCGTCAGCACGAAGCCGTACATCTCGCCGCCGAGCACGTCGGAGCCGAGGGTGAGGAAGTCATTGCCATCGAGCTGCGGACCCGGGCACGGATCGCACGTGCTCGCATCCCATGCGTACTCGGTGATCACCGCGCCGGGGTTCGCCTCGACCGTGCGATCGAACAGCGCCGCGTAGAACTCGCCGAACCGCGTCCGGACCTCGTCCTTGACGTCGAGGTTCGTGGGGATCGTGACGTTCTTGTAGTTCGCGAGCTCGTAGCGCTGGTTCGGCGACAGGATCGAGACGATCAGGTCCTGCTTGCCGTTCGAGTTCGCGAGGCCGAGGCGGATCGGCAGCGAGAACTCCTCGCTGTCGTAGTGGAAGCGCAGCGGCGACAGCATCGCCTGCCCGTTCTCGAACCGGACCTTCTTCGGATCGACCTTCGCGACGAAGAACTTCGAGCCGCTGTTCACGTACGGCCGCAGTAACGCTTCCGCACCCGGCGGAATCTTGTAGTTCTGATCACGCAGATAGCGATCGAGCCCCGTCGACTCCTTCGCCGACAGGATCACGATGTTGTACTCGCCGACCGTGAACTTCGCCTCGATGGTGACGCCGTAGTCCTTCGACGGACCAGCGGCGGACTCGTCCGCGGCCATCATCGACGGCGCTGCCGACGGATACCGGCGGTAGTCCTCCTCGACGTGACACGGATCCTCTTCCCAGTACTCGACGAGCCGCGGCGCGCCCATCGTGTCGACCTTCGCGAACACGTCCTTGGTCAGCGTCTTGACGTCGGCTTCCTTCAGCACGACCGGCACCGGAATCACCATCGCGAAGTCCGCGGGCGGGCCCTGGTAGTTGTTCTGCATCGACAGCACGGTTCGCGTACCGGATCGCATCAACACGACCTGCGTCGCGTTGTTGAACATCTCGCCGCCGGCCCCGTTGATGTAGAAGCCGCAGAACGCGTGGGCCGCGCTCGGTGCACACAGCAGGGCGGCCGCTACCGCCACGATTCCAAATCTCGTCATCACCTTCTCCTTCGGCGTCGAGCCAACAGGCTGACCCCGACCAGCAACGCGCCGCCCAGGAGACCATTACGGTCCGTCGAGGCGCAACCGCACCCGCTCTTCTTCTTCCCCTGCCCCTCGGCCACGGCGCTGCCCGACCCCGAGCCCGCGCGAGGCGGAGGGGTCGTGGTCGCATCGAGTGCGGAAGTCCTGGACGCACCGAGCTTGAGATCGATCTCCGGTACGTCCTGGAGGACCGCCGTGGCGAGCTCGACCTGGCCACGCGGCGCGAACGCGAGATCGAGCGCGGGCTTGACCGCTGCCGGCACGAAGCCGGGCTTCGATGCGATCTCCAAGGGTGGCCCGCCCCACCGACCGCGCACCGGCTTCTCGCACGCGAGCGGTCCCGTCCATGCGTGGCGCACCGCGTAGCGGCCCTGGAAGTTGTTCACATCCGCGGCGACGGCGCCCTCCTCGAGCTTCGTGCCGCTCACGAGATGCTCGCGACCGCCGGCGATCGGCTTCGCGTCCTTGAACCGAAGGTCGTCGGTGACCGTCTTGCCGTAACGCGCGTGCAACCGGGTCAGCACGAAGTCCGCGTTCTGGTAGGCGGCCGGCTTGTCCTGCGTCCCCTGCAGCACGTCGGCGCCGAGGCTGAGGAACTCGCTCTGGCCGAGTGCGGGGCCCGGGCACGGGTCGCAGGTGGTCGCCTGCCACGCGTACTCGGTGACCACGGCACCCGGATTCTTCTCGACGGTGCGATCGTAGAGCGCGGTGTAGAACGCGCCGAACTTGTCCTTCATCGCTTCGGTGACGTCGATGTTCGTCGGGATGGTGACGTTCTTTCCGTTCGCCACCTCGTAGCGCTGGTGCGGCGCGAGGATGTTGACGATCAGATCCTGCGTGCCGCTCGAGTTCGCGAGACCGAGGCGGATCGGCAGCGCGAACTCCTCGCTGTCGTAGTGAAACCGTAGCGGCGACAGCGCGGCGCGGTTATCGACGAACGTCACCTTCGCCGGATCGACCTTCGCGACGAAGAACTTCATCCCGGCCTCGACGTACGGCCGCAGCAGCGGCTCTGCTTCCGGCGGGATCGTGAACTTCTCCTGGCGCAGCCACGTCTCCAGCCCCGTCGAGTCCTTCGCCGAGAGGATCAGTACGTTGTACTCGCCGACCGTGAACTTCGCCTCGATGGTCACGCCGAGGTCCTTCTTGTCCTCGGCCGGCTTGGTCTCCACCATCGGCGGCGACGGGGTCATGGCGCCCTTGTTCCGCGCATAACGCTCCTCGGGCGCGCACGGATCCTGCTCCCAGTACTCCACGAGCCGCGGCGCGCCCATCTGCTCGACATGCGCGAACACGTCCTTCGTCAGCGTCTTGACGTCGCCCTCGTGCAGCACGACCGGCACGGGCACCACCATCGCGAACGCCTCGGGCGGGCCCTTGTAGTTGTTCTGCATCGACAGCACGGTCCGCGTGCCCAAGCGCATCAGCACCACCTGCGTGGCGTCGTTGAACATCTTCTGGTCGCCGCCGGCGACATAGAACCCGCAGAACGCGTGCGCCGCGTGTGGAGTGGCGAGGGCGAGCACTACGGCGGCCAGCGTCGGGGCGAGCTTCATCGTGGCAGCATAGACCCCACGCGCGCTCGGATCCTTGGCCCTACAGCGGGCAATGCGCGTACGCAGCGAGCTCGACGAGCATCTGATGCCCTTCCTCGCAGCTCGACGCGACGACGGCCTTCGAGGCGGCCATCGCCGGTTGCGCGAGCGCGATCAGGCGATCGGCGACCTGCGCGTACTGCGGCGGAACGCCCACGCACCGCTTGAGGGCCTCGGCTTCGTTCACCATCTGCCGGCATTGCGCGCCGATCAACGTGCCCGCCGGGTCCGCGACCGGGAGGCAGCCCGCGTCGATCACCTCGGTCGCGATCGCGGCGGCGCTCGCCGTGCACCGCTCGGCATCCGCGGCCTTCCACTTCTTGACGACGAGACCGATCGGCTTGGCCGTCAGCTTCGTGCACGCCTTCTCGATCCGCGCGAGCGCGACGGCGCGATCGCACGCGGCGACCTGACTCGCCTTGCGAACCAGCGTGCCGCGGATCGCGCAGCCCGACGCGAGATCGATCGCGAGCGCGATCGTCCCGGGGCGGATGCGCGAGATCGCGAGCGTGACGTCGCCCTGCTGCGCCGCGAGGGTCTCGGCTTCGGGATCCTCGGCGAGCGACAGGTCGCGCAGGCCACCGCCGGCGCGGGTGAGATCGATCGCCAGCGCGCCATCACCGGCATCGATCGCGACGGTCGCGGTCTTCGCGCCCGGCGACACGCAGCTCGTCCACGCGAGCTTGCCCGTGTAGTCGCCGACCCAGTCGGCCCACGTCGGCAGCGGCGCGGCGCGGGCCGTGCCGGCGAGCGCGACGATCAGCACGACGGCGCAGCGCATGTACCAAGGATGACACATCGCGGAATTTCGAGTTGCGGCCGCTCGCGCCACTGCAACTCCGCAGATTGACGGGTCGTTCAGTCCACGCTCTTCGTCACGCGCGCCGCATCCGCGACCTCGGGCATCGACTCGTCGGGGAGCCGCTCCTTGCCGCGCACCATCGTGGCGTAGAGCACCGCACCCACGAGCAGCACCGCGCCCACGATCGCGCTCTCCTTCGGCTGGTTGTAGATCTGCGCGGCTGCGATCCACACCGACGTCGCGATGAACAGGACGGGCGTCACCGGGTAGCCGAACGTGCGGTACGAGGCGCGCATCCCGCGGCGCCGCAGCACGAACACGGCGCTGACGGTGAGCGCCGCAAAGACAGCGAGCGTGAAGCCGACGAACCGGATCAGCACGTCGGGATCGCCGACGATGCAGAACAACGAGGCGAGAACGCCTTGTGTGACGACCGCGTTGAGCGGAACACCGCGCTTGTTGTGATGCGCGAGCGCCTGCGGCAGCGCACGATCGGTCGCCATCGCCGCGTAGACGCGTGGGCCCGCCATGATCATCGCGCTCACCGACGAGACGAGCGCAAGAGCAATCACGCTCGTGACGAGGTTGCCGGCGCGATCGCCGAACAGCGCGCGCGCCGCGACATCGCCAACCTCGAATACGCCCGCGAGCGAATCGGACGGCAACGCATAGAAGAACACCAGATTCAGGAGCACGTAGAGCGCCATCACGATGCCGGTGCCGAGCAACAGCGCGCGGGGAAGATTGCGCTCCGGGCGCTCGACCTCGTTCGCGATGTAAGCCGCGGCATTCCAGCCGGAGTACGCGAACGAGACGTAGATCAGCGCGGTCGCGAACGCGAGCGTTCCCACGTTGGAGAACCCACCGCTCTGGCTCGCCAGGTTGCTCCAGCTTCCATGACCGAGGAAGACGCCGCCGAGGATGAACAGGACGATCAGCAGGACTTTCGCGGCGGTAAATGCGGCTTGCACCCAGCCGCCCACCTTGCTGTCGATCGAGTGCAGGCAGGTGACAGCGAGGATCAGCGCGATCGCGATCGCCTGTTCCGCGCCGAAATGGAGATTCACGACGAAGCCGAGGTCGAGGCGCGCGGTCAGCCACGGCACGTCCTGGTGCAGCGAGGGCGCGAGCTTTGCGAGGTAGCGGGAGAACCCGATGGCCGCGAGCGCGATCGGTGCCGAGAACCCGGCGGTCAGCGAGACCCAGCCGCTCATGAACCCGGCGGCCGGGTGATAGGCCTCGCGGAGGTAGACGTACTCTCCGCCGGCGCGCGGCATCAGCGACCCGAGCTCGGCGTACGCGGCGGCACCGCACAGCGCGATGATGCCGCCGACGATCCAGGCGAGGAGGATGGTGGGCGGATCGTGGAGCGCGGCGGCCTGGAAGCCGGTGCTCGTGAACACACCCGCGCCGATCATGTTCGCGATCACGATCGCGGCGGTGATCGCGAGCCCGAGCCGGCGTTTCGGCGGGGTCACGCGGGCAACCCCGGAGACAGAAACATCGGCGCGATCGTACGCGGACCCGCGCCGCCGTCCAAGCGAACGGCCGCCTTACGGAACTGCGTCCGCTGCGACAGTGGGGCGCATGTGCCGGTCGAGGAACGCGAGGGCATCCCGCCAGCAGCGACGCGCCGCCGGGTCCCAGACCATGGCGTGGAACGCATGGATGCCGCCGGGGTAGTACCGCGCCTCGCACGGGACATCGAGCGCGGCCAGGGCCTTCTCGAGGCGGCGCGTGTCGTCGAGGAGTGGATCGCGCGTGCCCACAGGCACGAAGAACGGCGGCAGCAGACGATCGAAGTGCCGCTGCGCAGGGATCCCGGCGACCGATTCCTCGAGCAGGCGCAGAGGATCCGCGAGCTCGGTCTCGGGCCCGGGCGCCCGCGAATACCCATGCAGGTACGACGCGGAGGCATCGTGAATCATTCCATCGACCCACCGGGGGAGCCGCCTGCGCTGCGAGAATCGCTCGGGACTCGAGACCTGAAGCATCGCGCAGAATGGCAACGCGGCGCGCGGCACGACGCCTGCGTCAAACACCTCGCGTGCCCACGGCTCGCTGCGGCGCTGGCACGCCGCGAGCGTCAATGCGGTGATCAGGTTTCCACCGGCGGACTCGCCCGCGACGGCGATGCGTGTGGGATCGCCACCGAGCTCGGCGAGGCGCTTCGCCATCCAACCGTACGCCATGCACGTGTCCTCGATCGCCGCGGGATATGGGTGCTTCGGCGCGAGGCGGTAGCTGATGTTGACGACGAGGTAGCCAAACCGCGCGAACACGAGGCCCATCAGCCAGTGCGTGTCCTTCGAGAGCAGATGAAACGCGCCGCCGTGCACGTAGAACACGACGGGCCAGGGTCCCGGGCGATGGACCGGGCGATAGATATCGAGCTTGCGCCAGCTCTCGTGCCCCGGGCCGTACGAGATATCCCGCTCGACCTCGACGCCGTGGCGCTTCGGGTTCGCCGCGGGATGCAGCGCGCCCGCGGCAGCGAGCCCTTCGAAGAACATCGTCGCGAGCGTGGAGCGCGCGCGTCGCCACAGGGTCTCGCGGTAGAGCCGCGGGCGAGAGCTGGGGGCCGGATCGGGCGGGACGATGGCGGCGGCGGCGGTACGGCTCAAGGGATTGCTTGCAATGTTACCTTGACCGTCCGGCGTTGGCCTTCGCTCTCCAGCGTGAGATCGACTTCGTCTCCCACCTTGTGGGTGTCGATGATGCGGAACAGATCGCTGGACCGGTGGACCTCCGTGCCGTCGATCTTGACGATCACGTCTCCGAGCTGCCAGCCGCCCTGCGTGGGCTGCGTGCCGCGGATGCCCGCCTTCTCGGCCGCGCCGCCGGGGGCGACTCCGAGCACCACCACGCCCTCGATCTTCTGCTGCGCGGCGATCTGGTCCGAGAGGATGTTCACGCCGAGGCCGGGGCGCACGATCTTTCCGCCCTTCAGGAGCTGCGGGACGATCGCGTTGACCGTATCGACCGGCACCGCGAAGCCGATGCCGGCGTTCGCGCCGCTCGGCGAGTAGATCGCGGTGTTGATGCCGATCAGCCGGCCGGAGCTATCGAGCAGGGGGCCGCCGGAGTTGCCGGGGTTGATCGATGCATCGGTCTGGATCACGTCGAAGATCGACCGCTGCGTCACGCTCTTGATCTCGCGGCCGAGGCCGGAGATCACGCCGGTCGTCAGCGTCTGATCGAGGCCGAACGGGTTGCCGATCGCGAGGACCTTCTGCCCGACCTTGAGCTGCGCCGACGTGCCAACCGGCAGCGGCAGCAGCTTCTGCGGCGGCGCATCGATGTGGAGCACCGCGAGGTCCTTGTCGGGCGCGGTGCCGATGATCGTGGCCGCGTACGTGGTGCCATCGTTCAGCGTGACGCTCGCGCGATCGCCGCCGCGCACGACGTGGAAGTTCGTGACGATGTGACCATCCTGGTCCCACACGAAGCCCGAGCCAGTGCCCTGCGGGATCTCGGTGACGTCGAGCGTCATCCGATCCTTGTGCGTCTCGAGGCTCGTGATGTGAACGACCGAGCGGCTGAACTTGCCGAACACGTCGATCGTCGATTGTTCGTCGGCGCCGAGCTTGTCATCGGGCCGCTGCGCGATCGGGCGCGGCTCGTACAACACGCTCTCGCGCACCGGCTGACGCCGTTGCTGGATCACGGTGAACACCAGTGCACCGGCGACCAGGAGCAGCAACACGGCCAGGACCTTGGTCAAGAGGCCTGACTCGCTCATCGAACGCGGCGGAGGATTCGGCTCGCGACTCACGGGGTACAGGGATTGTGACATGGCGGGGCGTCCCGGGGGATTACCAGCGGGCCCCTGTGCGCTATTCCCAGCCGCAACCTAGTGCGCCGACAGGAAGTGTTCGGCTTCCAGCGCCGCGGCGCATCCGGAGCCCGCCGCGGTGATTGCCTGGCGGTACTTCTTGTCCTGAACATCGCCCGCGGCGAACACACCCTCGACCGAGGTCATGGTCGTGCCGGGTGTGGTGATCACGTACCCCGACTCGTCACATGTCAGCTGGCCCTCCAGAAAGCGCGTATTCGGCACGTGGCCGATCGCGAAGAAGAAGCCCGCCGCGGCGATCACCTTCTCCTCGTTCGTCTTGAGATCAGTCACGTGGACCCGCTCGACGCCATGCTCGCCGTCGACCTTCGTCACCTTGTGCGACAGGAGGAACTCGATCTTCGGGTTCTTCCGCGCGCGCTCCTGCATGATCTGCGAGGCGCGGAGCTCGTCGCGGCGGTGCACCAGGTACACCTTCGACGCGAACTTCGTCAGGAAGCCCGCCTCCTCCATCGCCGAGTCACCGCCGCCGACGACGAACATCGGCTTGTTCCGGAACATCGGCAGCGCGCCATCGCACACGGCGCACGCCGAGACGCCCTTCTGCCAGAGCTCCAGGTCGCGGGTGCCCGGGATGTCATCGCGCTTCGCCGTGGCGCCCGTGGCGATGATCAGCGCCTTCGCCTCGCCCTCCTGCTCGTCCGTGGAGTACCGGAACGGCCGCTTCGAGAGGTCCACCTTGTTCACCGTCTCGGTGAAGATCCGGGTCCCGAACCGGGCCGATTGCGCCCGAAATCGGTCGCACAGGTCGGGCCCGGAGATCCCCTCCGGAAAGCCAGGGAAGTTCTCCACGTCGGTCGTCGTGGTCAGCTGGCCGCCAGCGGCGATCCCCCCGGCCATGAAGCCCTCGAACAGCACGGGGTTCAGGTTGGCGCGAGCCGCGTAGATCGCTGCCGTGTGGGCGGCGGGCCCGCTGCCGATGATGACGACGTTCTCGGTCATGGTGGCAGATAGGTAACGCCGAGCGCTTGTGCGAGCAAGCACACTGATCGATCCTTAGCGGGCCATGGAGCTGGCTAGCCTCGCTCAACTCGAGCGCTCGCATCGCCGTCACGACGACGTGATGGCCGGCCTCCTCGAAGCCGCGCGTCGGCTCGCCGCCGGCCGTGCTGACGAGCGGGACCTGGAGCTGGTCCATCAGGCAGTTGCCTACTTCGAGCGGGCAGTTACCCGGCACTTCCTCGACGAGGAAGGATCCCTGTTCCCACGCCTGTCGACCCGCCGGCCCGAGCTCGCCGCGGAGCTCGCCGCGATCTCCGCCGAGCACCCCGGCCAGATCGCCCTCCAGGGTGAGGTCGCCGCCGCGGCGCGCGATCTTGATGGCGGAGCGAGGCCGAGCGCGGGGATGGCTCTCCTCGAGGCCGCGACCCGGCTGGCGGATGCGCACAAGTCCCACGTCGCGCGAGAGGATCAGATCTTCGCGGTCGCGCATGGTGCGCTGACCACGCAGGACGATCTCGAGATCTCGACGGAGATGGAGACGCGCCGCGATCGCGAGGATGAGAGCGGAGAGCGTCGTCGAGGTGGTGGCGGTGGTGGAGGCCGCGGCGGAGGTGGTGGTGGAGGCGGCGGTGGTGGTGGAGGCGGCGGTGGTGGTGGTGGCGGCGGTGGTGGAGGCGGCCGCGGACGTGGCGAGCAGCCCGGCGTCGCGAGCGGCCTGACGAGCTCGCGCCGCGCGCCGACGCTTGCGGCGATTCCCGCGGCGATCGCGAAACGAGCCATGACGAATGGCGCCGCGCCCACGGCCGCGAAGAAGGCCACATCAAAGAAGCCCGCGCCTGCCAAGAAACCCGCTTCAAAGGCGTTCGCTGTGGCGAGCAGGGCCGCGAAGAAGGCCGCGCCGGCGAAGAAGGCCGCGCCGGCGAAGAAGGCCGCGCCGGCGAAGAAGAAGCGCCGCTAGCTTCCGTTCCTCTCCCCTTCGGGCGGCTACTTCTTCTTCGGCTTCTTCTTCGTCCCGCCCGACTTCTTGTCGTCGCTGAGCGCTGCGGGAGCCGGATGATCGAGGGCCTCGTCGTCCTCGGTCTCGGCAGCCTTCTCTTCGGTCTTCGTCTCGACCTTCGCGGCGGCCTTCGCCGTGGCCTCGGCCTTTGCGGCCGCATCCGCTTCGGCCTTCGCCGCGACCTTCGCCGCCCACTCTTCGTCCTGCTTCTTGCGGCGCTCCTGGGCCTCTGCCTCGTCCTTCGCTTCCTTCAGGCGCTTCTGCTCGCCGTAGGCGTCGTCTTTCTCCTCCGGCTTCTTGGCCTCGGGATCCTTGGCCTCGGGCTCCTTCTTCGCGGCCTCCTTCTTCACCTCGGTGGCCTTTGCCGCGGGCAGCTTCACCTCGTCGGCCTTGGGCTTCTTGGCATCGCTCTTCGCGACCTTGGCCTCGGCGTCGGTGTCCTTGAGGATCGTCTTGAGCTGGTCCTGCATCTCGCCCGAAGTCCGGGTCACCGGCTCGGCGGCCTTGCCGTTCTTGAGCAGGCGCGACGCGAAGTACACGGCGGCGCCGAAGAATGCGATCGAGCTCCACTGCGCGAAGGTCAGGGTGAAGTAGCGCGGATCGCTGGTCTCGGGGCGCAGGTAATCGAGGAAGAACCGGACCGGCGCGTAGAGGATGCCGGCGAGCGCCGCGATGAAGCCCGCGGGCATTCGCTTGCTCGGCCGGAACGCGACCCAGAGGAGCACGAGGTTGACCGGGATCAGATAGAGGAGCTCGATCAGACCGAGGTTCCACGCGCGGATGTACTCGCTCGTGCCGGGGTAGGTCATCGCGAGGTGGGCGATGCCGGAGTTGTGCAGCACGGCGTCGCCAAAGCGCGGGTAGTCCATCGCGAGGGAGGCGTACCAGGCGTCGGGGTTACCGACGGCGGCACCGATGTGATCGGAGACGACGCTGCAGCCGATGCGGCCGATCGAGAACGCCGGGAGGAGACCGATGACGCCGATGTCCGCCATCAGGCGTGGGTCGAGGCGTTTCCACCAGACATAGAACGCGAAGCCTCCGGCTCCGCCGATGAAGCCGCCGTAGGACGAGATGCCCGCCCAGATCTTGAAGAGGAGGAGCGGATCCTGCTCGAGCTCGTGGAACTGATAGGCGAGGACGTCGAAGACGTGTGCACCGATGAAGCCGGTGATGGTGATCCAGCCGGTGAGGTGGCGGATGTGCTCGTCGGGAACACCGTGCCACTCGGCATAGCGGCGCAGGAGATATGCGCCGATCAGCACGCCCGCAGCGACGATGACACCGAAGGTCTGGATCGGGATCCCGCCTGCGATCGGGATCTTGAACAGCACCCCGGATTCGAAGAACGGGAGGCCCGCGGAAAGGGCTGCGAGGGACATGCGTGGTGGAGCCTACACCAGGGCCAGGGCCGCGCTATGATCGCGCCGTGATCTGGGAACCCTTCGTGCTGGCATTGTTCCTGGGGCTGATCGTGTCAGCGGGCCTCTACTTCGCGTATCTGTGGCCATCGGTGGAACCATCGGAAGCGGAAGCGGAACCGGTGTTGGCCTCCGCCGATTCCCCGGCGGAGACCGAGGCTGTGGCCGAGCCCACGCCGGAGGCCGCGACCGAGTCGGCGCGCGATGTGGCCGAGCCGAGCGAGCCCGCTGTGGACGAGGCGAGCCCCGCGTCGTGAGCCGGCGGCTCGCTGCCCTCGCGGTGTGTCTCGCGGGCCTCG
The DNA here is from genome assembly GCA_038206055.1 of Haliangiales bacterium. Classification (GTDB taxonomy): domain Bacteria; phylum Myxococcota_A; class Polyangia; order Haliangiales; family Haliangiaceae; genus JABFXX01. The sequence continues at coordinate 5,314 of JBBRBG010000089.1, read as the reverse complement.
CGCCGGCGAGCGCCGCGCCCGGGCCCAAGGGTGAGGTGGTGCGTGTCGAGCACTACGATCCAACCACCGTGCCCACGCGCGGCCCCGCCAACGCACTGGTCACGGCCGAGCTGTTCTTCGCACCGTCTGTCAACAACGCCGAACGGCTGCGCGCCTACCGCACGCTCGAGGTGCTGCAGGCGAAGCACCCCACTCGGATGCGGGTGATCTACCGCGTGGTCCAGCGCGGTGCGCAGCCGCCGGGACCGCAGCTGCCCTCGCTCGCGTTCGAGGCATATGCGCAGGGGAAGTTCTTCGAGTTCGTCGGCGCGATCCACGCGCTGAAGGCGCCGGCAACGCGCGAGCAGCTCATCGAGGTCGGCCGCAAGACCGGGCTCGATCCGCAGCGCCTCGACAGGGCGATCAGCGAGGATCGCTACCACGACGTGATCATCGCGAACGAGCGCCGGCTCGAGCGACTACGTGGCACCACGGCACCGATGGTGTTCTTCAACGACAAGCCGCTGCGCATCCAGCTCAGCTCGTCGTCGGAGACGGAGTACGAGGCCGCGTACATCGACGCGTACGATCGCGCGCGCGACATGATCGATCGCGGCATCGACGCGAAGGACTTGATGGCGGCGTTCGACGCCGAGATCCTGCAGGCCGTGCAGCCGCTCGTGATCACCTCCGGCCCGAGCGATGACGACACCGAGGGCGCCGCCGAGCATCCCCTCGCGAGCCCCCCGCTGCAGCTCACCGGCATGCCCTCCCTCGGCAGTCCCGACGCGGCCGCACCGGTCCCGGTGATCCTCGTGTGCAACCCGAAGGCATCGGATTGCCAGCAACAGATGCGCAGCATTCGCAACGTCCACAACACCTACCGGGGCGACATCCGGATCGTGTGGGCGCCCTGGTTCGACGTGGCCCGCGAGGACGCAGCGGAGCTCGCGATGCTGGGCGATGCCGCGATATGCGCCGAGGCGAACGCCTCGAGCCCTGACGACCTCGATACCTCCCCGGGCTGGCAGTGGGTCTCGGAGACCTACGCGCAGATCCAGAAGGCCCACGGCCGCCGGATTCCGCCGGAGAAGCTGATCGAGGACGTCGCTGGCAAGCTCCACCTGTCCACCGCGGCGCTCTCCGCGTGCCGTGCGCGCCTCGCGAACGCCACGCTCGACTGGATCGCCGCAGCACGTCAATCAGGCGTGGCGAGCTCGCCTGCGATCGTGATCGGCGGGCGCATCTATCATGGCCTTACAGATCCGACGATCATCCAGCAGCTGATCGAGGCTGAGCTGGCCCCCGGCGTGCTCGGCCGGTGCTCGACGACAGGGTGCTGATCGTGTTACCCGAGAAGGGTGGAGCTGACGTTCGCCGCAGCGACCGACGTTGGTCGTCAGCGTAACCACAACGAGGACAACTTCCTCATCGACAAGAAGCTGCGTCTGTTCCTCGTCGCCGATGGGATGGGTGGGCACGCCGCCGGCGAGGTTGCCAGCTCGATCGCGGTCCACGAGGTCCGCGACGCCATCCACAACAACCGGGACCTGATCGACCGCTATCGCGTCGATCACCCGGGCGTGCAGTCGTACGAGATCCTCCAGGTGCTGGAGCACGCCGTCCAGGCCGCCTGCGGTGCGGTCCACGCGCGCGCGCAAGTCGAGCAAGACAAGCGCGGCATGGGCACCACCGCCACGGTGCTCCTGATCGCGGGTGGCGGCGATCACCTGCGGGGGTTCGTCGCGCACGTGGGCGATAGCCGCTGCTACCTCGCACGCCAGAACCAGTGCCACGTGCTGACCGAGGACCACTCGCTGATGAACGAGCTGGTCCGCCGCGGCAAGCTCAACCGCGAGCAGATCGAGAGCTCGCCCTACAAGCAGTACAAGAACGCGGTCACGCGCGCGGTCGGCGTGTACAGCTCCGTCGAGGTCGATACGTTCGACTTCGACATCCTCCCGGGCGATCGCCTGCTGCTGTGCACCGACGGCATGTACGCGTACATCGACGAGGACGAGCTCCCGAAGCAGCTCGCCGAGGGCGACGTCAAGGACGTGCCGCGCCGCCTCGTCGATCGCGCGAATGCCGGTGGCGGCCACGACAACATCACGTCGGTGGTGATCCGCGTCGGCGAGACCACCTCGGCCGAGCTCGCGCCGCGCAACACCGAGGTCTCGCTCAAGCTCGAGGTGCTGAAGGCCATGCAGATGTTCCGCTTCCTCTCCTACAAGGAGCTGGTGCGGGTCGGGACCATCGCGGAGATGATCGAGCTGCAGACCGATCAGGTGGTGTTCTCGCAGGGCCAGCCCGGCGATGCGATGTACGTCGTGGTCTCCGGCAGCGTGCGCCTCGCGAAGGGCGACAAGATCGTCGCCGAGCTCGGCAAGGGGCAGCACTTCGGCGAGATGTCGCTCGTGGATCGCTCGACGCGCTCGCTGACGGCGACCGCCGCCGAGCTGACGAGGCTCGTCTCGATCTCGCGCGCGGACTTCTACGAGATCATCAAGCGCGAGCCCGCGAGCGCCGTGAAGATGCTGTGGAGCTTCGTACAGGTGCTGGGGCACCGGCTGCGCAAGACCACGAACGATCTGTCAGATGCGCTGCACGGCGACCGCCACGGCGAAGAGACCGAAGAAGAGAACCTGGTCGCGGACTGACGAGGCCGGACGAGGATCATGGAGGGCGAGGTCATCATCCCGTACCTGTTCGGGGCGTTGATGGCGCTCGAGTACCTCTACAACCTCGCCCGCGGCGGCCGCTACCAGAGCCCGCGCGACTCTGCGACCAGCCTGATGCTCGCGATCCCGCACGTCGCGGTGCTGTCGGTGCTGCCGGTCGCGTGGGTGCTGCTGTACCGCGTCGCCCTACACGCGATGCCGTGGCACGTCCCGATGGGCTGGTGGGTGTGGCCGCTCGGCATCATCGCGATGGACTTCGCGAGCTACTGGATGCACCGCTATCACCACCTGCTGAACATCACGTGGGGCATCCACTCGGTGCATCACTCGAGCGAGGAGTTCACGATCACCACCGGTGCGCGCGCGTCCGTGGCGGAGCCGTTCGTCAACGTGATCTCCGGCGCGTATCTCATCCTCGTGCTCCCTGCCCTCACCGGCCTGCCGGTCGCCGCGGCGGGCCTCGGCTGGCTCGTCAAGGATATCTGGGGCGTCGCGGTGCACACGCGCAACGTGGGCAAGCTCGGGCCGCTCGAATGGTTCCTCGCCACGCCGTCGCATCACCGCGTGCATCACGGGACGAACGCGATCTACGACGGCAAGAACTTCGGGTTCATCACGATCCTGTGGGACCGCCTGTTCGGCACGTTCCAGCCCGAGCTCGCGGAGGAGCCGCCGATCTACGGCACGCATCGCCCGCCGATGAGCTTCCATCCACTCCACGTCGCGTTCCACGAGCTCGCGTTCGTGTGGCGCGATGCGGTGGCCGCGCGGCGCTGGCGCGACAAGCTGCGCATCTGGTTCATGCCGGCCGGCTGGCGCCCCGCGGATCTCGCCGCGCATGCGGTGGTCGCCCGCCGCAGCTCGCCCGCACCGCGCGGCCTGTACCTCGTCGGCGGCTTGCAGCTCGCGTACCTCCTGACCGCGAGCCTGCACCTCTCCAGCTCGCTCGGCGCTCACTCCATCGGCGAGAACCTCGCGTACCTCGGCTTCCTCGTGTTCGCGACCGCGATCGCCGGTGACTACTTCGAGACCAAGCCGCGCTACCTCGCGCTCGAGACCGCGCGCGCGATCGCCGTGATCGCGATGGTCGGTGCGACCGATCGCTGGTTCGGCCGACCGCTCGACGATCTCGCGCTCGTGCTCGTCGCGTTCGCCGCCGCGAACCTCGTCGCCGCGTGGGCGCTGCGCTGGCAGCCCTACTCGGAGAAGCTCGCGTCGCCCTAAGTCAGGTGCCGCGCACGGCGTCGAGCTCGGCGGAGATCGACGCGACGGCCTCGGGCCGACCGTGCAGCTGCGCCGGCGTGGTCTGGAACAGCGCGATCGACCACTCCCCCGGGCGGCGCGACACGGCGGTGAGCCGCTGGACCGCGTGGAGCTTCGGCTCGAGCTCGGTGTTGCCGAGCGGCACCATCCCGGCGATCGCACGGACGATCGCGACATCGGTCGTCACGGTGGTCACCGACAGGATCTTCGCGACGTAGGGGTTCGGGGTGTGATCCGCGAAGATCCGCGAGAGCTCGGCGCGGATCGCGGCCTGCCCCGTGAGCTCGCTGCCGTCGAACCCGATGGTCTCGCCGTCGAGCGTGAACAGCGAGGCGAATGCCTCGGCGTCCCGTGCGTTCCAGGCGGTGATCAGCTGCGTGTAGAGATCTTCGACCATCATGGGTTTGCCTCGATGACTTCGGGTGGAGCCTGCACCAGCTCGATCAGGACGCCCTCGGCCGAGCGCGGATGGATGAAGCAGACATCGAAGCCTGCCGCGCCCTTGCGGATCCCGCCAGGTGTGAACTGCATCCCCTGCGCGGTCAGCCACGCAACGGCGGCGGCGAGGTCATCGACCCATAGCCCGATGTGATTGAGGCGCGGCTCGTGGACCTTCGGCTTGGCATCGGGATCGATCGGCTCCATCAGATCGATCTCGACCTTCGCGGCGCCCTGCCCGATCACGAGAATGTCCTCATCGACGTTCTCCCGCTCGCTCCGGTACGAGCTGCTCACCGGGATGCCGAGCTGGTCGACCCACAGTGCGCGCAGCGCAGCCTTGCTCGGGCCGCCGATCGCGACCTGCTGGAGCCCGAGCACGCGGAACGGGCGCGCCGTCATTTCCGCGCGGCTCGCACGTCGGCGAGCGTCTTGAGCCCCATGCGCGGTGCGTTGACGAGGATGGACATGTTCCCCGAGGGGTGGTGGTTGTCGCGCATGAGCTGGTGGCAGTCCGCGGTCTCGCGGAACTCGAACACCTTCGACAGGCACGGGTCGACCTTGCCGGCGATCACGAGGTCGTTGACGCCCTTCGCCTGCTCGTCGTTCGCGAAGTGACTGCCCTGCAGGCGCTTCTGCCGCATCCAGTGATAGCGGAGGTCGAGCGTGGCGTTATAGCCGGTGGTGCCGGCGCAGATCACGATCATCCCGCCGGTATCGCAGATGAAGCACGAGGTCGGCAGCGTGGTCTCGCCCGGGTGCTCGAACACGATCGCCGGGTTTTTCTTCTCGCCAAGCGCTTCCCAGAACGCGGCGCCGAACGCGCGCGCGCCCTTGAGCCACAGGTTGTATTCGATCTCGTCGGACCAGCGCGGCAGCTTGCCCCAGTGGTCGAACTTGCGGCGATCGATCACGCCGACCGCGCCGAGCTTCTTGCAGAACTCGTTCTTCGA
>JBBRBG010000088.1:0-36105 GCA_038206055.1 Haliangiales bacterium | reverse complement strand
CGACAGCTCGCCGGCGAGCTCGGCACCCGCCTCGGCCTCGGCCTCCATGAGCTGGATGCGCTCGGCCATGCGATCGAACGTGTCGAACGCGCTGGTGTCGCCGAGGCCCTGCATCGTGTTGGCGATCTGCTGCTGCGCCTCTGCGCGCTTCTTGCGGGCGATGAGGATGTTCTTCTTCCGCTTCGCCTCTTCGATCTTGTTGTTGAGGAGGCGCAGCGCATCCTTCAGCTTCTCGACCGCTGCCTTCTGCTGCATCCACTGCTGCTGGAACTGCGTGGCGATCGTCTCGTGCTCCTGCTTGCGCGACAGCGCCTGACGAGCAAGTCCGTCGTCGCCGGCGCGCACGGCCACCATCGCCTTGCGCTCCCACTCCTTCGATTTGTCGGTCTCCGCGACGTACTGCTTCTGGAGCTTTTTCTCGTCGGCGATCGCGACAGCCACTGCTTTCTTCGCTTCGACCAGCTGCTGCTGCATCTCGAGCAGCACCTGGGACAACATCTTCTCCGGATCCTCCGCCTTCGTGATGAGGTCGTTGATGTTCGACTTGATCAGCGTACCGAGTCTCGAAAAGATGCCCATGGCTTCCTTCGAGCGTACGGGATCAATGGTGTCGTTGCAACGCTCGCGCCGGGCGTGCTACTGCCCGTGTCTCCGTCGATGTCCGAGCCTTCCCGCCTCCCGCGCCACGTGGGAATAATCATGGACGGCAACGGACGCTGGGCGGAAGCCAAAGGCCAGCCACGGCTCGAAGGCCACCGCGCTGGCGCGGATTCAGTACGCGACATCACCCGCGCGTCGCGAGAGCTCGGGCTCGAGGCGATCACGCTGTTCGCGTTCTCGTCGCAGAACTGGGCTCGCCCGGCCGAGGAGGTCGCCGGCCTGATGCAGCTTCTCCGCGAGTTCCTGCTCGGCGAGCGGTCCGAGATCCTCGACAACCAGATCCGGCTCGAGGCCATCGGCGACATCGATAAGCTCCCCCCGATGGTCAAGGAGCCGCTGGACGAGCTGCGCGCCGCCTCCGCGCACCACCGGGCGATGACCCTGACCCTGGCCCTGTCCTATGGAGGCCGCGAATCGATCGTGCGGGCGGTGCAGGCGATCGCGCGCGATGCCGCCGCGGGGGTGCTACGGCCCGAGGACCTCGACGTGGATCGCATGTCGGGCTACCTACCGACCGCGGCGCTGCCCCCGCTGGATCTTCTGATCCGCACCAGCGGCGAGCAGCGGATCTCCAACTTCATGCTGTGGGAGATCGCGTACGCGGAGCTCGTGTTCACCGACGTGCTGTGGCCCGAGTTCCGCCGCGAGCACCTGCGTGAGTGCCTCGAGGTCTACGCGCAGCGCGAGCGTCGCTTCGGCCTCACCACGGCGCAGCTCGCCTCCGACGTCGAGTCAACTTGACCGGCTCGGGCGGGTGGGGTTAGCTCCAGCCCCCTTGGCCCTCGGCAATCTCGCACAGCGGTTCCTCGTCGCGGTCGTCGCGGTTCCGATCCTGCTGCTCCTGCTCCACTACCATCGGCCCGAGCCGACGTGGGCGGTCATCTTCATCGCGTCGTTGCTCGCGATGAACGAGTTCTTCGCGATGACCCTACCCAAGGAGGACCGCCGGGCGGCCCTCGTGATGGGCGCGCTCGCATGCGGCGCGTTCTACTGGCTCGATCCGATGGCGCTCCAGATCTATGGAGCGAGTGGAACGACGCTGAAGGTCCTCCGGTTCGCGTCGGAGAACGGCGGCACGGTCGCGCTGATCCTCGCGGTGATCATCCCGGGCCTGTATTACCTGTTCGCGTTCCGCGAGATCCCCACCGTGGCGAATCGGTTCGCGGCCACCGTCGCCGGCATCGTCTACGCCGGCTTCCTCACCACGTACCTCGCGAAGCTGAAGCTTATCGATCCGAACCAGGCCGGTGACACCGTCGTGATCGTGCTGCTCGTCGCGTGGGTCGCGGATACCGGTGGCTACTTTGCGGGCCGGTTCCTCGGCAAGGCGAAGCTCTACGAGGCGGTCTCGCCGAAGAAGACCTGGGCCGGCGCCTACGGCGGCCTCGCCGGTTCGTTCCTCGGCGTCGCCGTGCTCAAGCTCGCGTTCGCCGACTGGATGACCTGGCTCGACGTGGTCCTGATCGCGATCCCCGGCGGCATCCTCGGCCAGATGGGCGATCTCGCGGAGTCGCTGATCAAGCGCGCCGTCGGCGTCAAGGACTCGGGCGCGTTGCTGCCCGGCCACGGCGGCATCCTCGACCGCATCGACGCGGTGCTGTTCATCGCGCCGTACGTCTACACGTACCTGACGCTGAAGCAGGCGTTCGGCTTCTAGCGCAGCGCGATCTCTCGCACCGTGCCATCGACGAACTGGACCGCGATGATGCGCGGGCCCCAGCTCTGTGGCGACGTCGCGACGAGCTCGAGCAGGTGATGCCCGGCGCCGAGGCCGCGGATCTGGCCATCGGGAGCGTTCTTCCACGCGCCGTTCTCGCGCACCCCGAGGTGCCACGTCTCGCGGCCTTGGTGGCCGGAGAACCGCTGCTTGTACGTGATCTGATCGCTGCCGATCACCGTGTCCCATTGCAGGCCTTCCGCGTCGTGAATCACGAAGATGTTGCGGATCGCCTGCTCGGCGTCGATCTCGAGCTCGTAGATCTCGTCGGTGTTTCCATCGGGCGCGAACGAGTCCGCGGACATCACGTCGAACATGCGCGTGCGCTGCGAGAGGTTCGCGCGGAGGCCGGTGCTGTCGAGGTTGTCGACGACGCGCGGTTGCGGCGGAGCGATCGGCGCCGGCCGCATCTTGCACGGCACCGCGGCCACGGCGTCGGGGGAGGATCGCGTCATCATCGCGGTCGTCAGCGCCCCCGTCACGCCGCCGACGGCGCCGGCCGCGAGCAGCATCCACAACACACCCGTGCGGCGGACTGGCTCGACCTCTGACTTCATCCAGATGAGACGCGGGCGGTGCGCGACCACTTGGGTCCTACACGGGGCGTCGGACCGAACCGCCGGGTCGGGGCGGACCCAGCGACGCGGCTAACCCGCTGTCTTTACGCGCGATGCCGGGTGGCAGGGCCGCTGCACATGCCTGCGCGCATGACTCGCTTCGATCGGATGTGGGAGCCGCTGTTCGTCCTCGTCGCTGCGCTGATGCTGCTCGTCGGTACGTTGTAACCGCGCGGGTCGCGGTGGACCCAGCGGGGACGGCCAAGCACCTGTGGTTGTTCGCCGCGCATCTGGCCAGCAGGATGCAGAGGTCCGCTGCCATGAGTCACTATCCACGCATGAAGCTCACGTACGTCATCGCCATCCTCGCGCTCGCCGGCTGCGGCAGCAAGAAGGACAAGGAAGCGCCGGCGCCAGCCACGGGTTCGCCGGAAGCAAAGGCCACCGAAGCCGAGCCGGCGAAGCCCACCGAGCCCGCGAAGCCGGCGAAGGCCGGCCGCGAGATCCCGAACAGCAAGGGCCTCTCCGTCGAGGCGCCCGCCACGTGGCTCGACAACGGCATCGGTGGCGCCGCGGGCATGCATCTCGATGCCGACGCGGGCAGCTTCCAGCTCTACGAGGTCACGCCCGACGAAGCGGCGAAGGACATGGACACGATCAAGAAGGAGACCGAGGAGGTCATGTTCCAGAAGTGGGTGTCGTCGGAGAAGACCGCCGATGGCTTCAAGCTGATCTACATCCTCGACAAGATGGAGATGAAGGGCGAAGAGCTGAAGAAGGTCGGCTCCACGTTCGCCTTCACCGTGCGCCGCAAGATCGGCGCGACGCTCTACACTTGCGGCGGTCCGGCCGCGACGAAGGAGATCGCCGCGGAAGGCGTGGCCCTGTGCGAGAAGGTCACTGGCTCCTGATCGCATGCGCTGGGCTCTCCCGTTGCTGGTACTGATCTCCGGCTGTTCGTGGGCCCTCGTCACGTCGCCGCCGCGCTACGACTCTGGCGCGCGGCCGCTGGCGTGTACCGACGAGTGGACGCCGCCGGTCGCCGATACGGTGATGGCCACGGGCCTGATCGGTGGTGCTACGGCCGCGGTGCTGACGGAGCTCTCGCCGGCGGTCGTGATCGCGGCGGTGCTCGCCGCCGTGCCGTACGGGTTCTCGGCCTGGTACGGCTATCCGCGCGTGGATCGCTGTCGGCGGCTCAACGCGCAGAAGCGCGCGCTGTGACCCACGCGGCGACCTCGGCGGCGCCGCAGCGCGGGCGCGAGGCCTGTGCGTCGGCGATCGCGAGCCGCATCGCCTCGATGCTCGCGAAGCGCTGCGAGGGCGCGATGGCCAGCGCGGTGGCGAGGATGTCGCGGAGATCGCCGGAGATGCCGTCGAGGTTCGGCCCGGCAGCGAGGATCGCGCCGAGCTCCCAGGGTTGCGCATCGCGATACGGGCGCTTGCCGGTGAGCAGCTCGGCGAGCGAGATGGCGAACGCGAACTGGTCGCTGGCGGCGGTCACGAGCTCGCCGGCGAGCTGCTCGGGCGCCATGTAGCGGTACTGACCCTTGCGCACGCCCGCAGCAGTGTAATTGACGCGCGCGGTGGCCTTCGCGAGTCCGAAGTCGCCGAGCTTGACGTCGCCCGTGGTCGAGACGAGGACGTTGCCGGGCCGCACGTCGCGATGGACGATGCCGAGCGGCAGACCGCGCTCGTCGCACGCGGCATGCAGGTGGGAGAGGCCGAGCGCCATCTCGTACGCGATGTGGAGCGCGAGTGGCTCGGGGAGGGCGGCGTCGAGGTAGCCGTCGAGGTCGCCGCCGTCGACGTACTCGAGGATGAGGTAGTACGAGCCCTCATCGACGCCGAGGCCGAGCACGGCGCACACGTTGCGGTGGTGGATGAGTCCGCCGATCACCGCCTCGCGGATCAGCATCTTCTCGAGATCTGGGTCGCCGGTGAGCGCGGCGGCGAGGATCTTGATCGCGACCTTCCGCGTGAACCCGCTCGCGCCGTGTGCGTGGGCCAGATAGACCTCGCCCATGCCGCCGTGACCGAGCAGGCGGACGAGCTGGTAGGGGCCGATCGCGTTGCGTATCATCATGGGACGTGACCCGCGCCGCGACAGTCTACAGCGACATCCTCGACGGAGGCAGCGGGCGCTTGCACTGCCAGCTCGTCGTCGTCGATGGACCCGATCGATCGCGCGCGGCGCGGTTGACCGGCGAGGTCATCGTCGGCACCGGCGCGGACTGCGACCTGCGGCTGTCCGATGATCGCGTCTCCGCGCGGCACATGGCGGTGCGCGCGGTCGAGTCGCGGTTCGAGGTGCGCGACCTCGAGTCGACGAACGGCACCTGGTTCGAAGGCTCGCGCGTCACCGCGGTCACGGTGCCCGCCGGCTCGACGCTGCTCGTCGGCAAGACCGCGCTGCGAATCGAGCCCGAGGCGCAGCCGCTCGATGTCCCGCCGAGTCAGGCGCGCAGGTTCGGCGAGCTCGTCGGCGAGTCGCTGGCGATGCGCGAGGTGTTCGCCGTGCTCGAACGCGTGGCCGCTTCGGATGCCACCCTGCTCGTCGAAGGCGAGACCGGTACGGGCAAGGAGCTCGTCGCGCGTGCGATCCACGATGCGTCGCCGCGGCGACGCGGGCCGTTCGTCGCCGTCGATTGCGGCGCGCTGCCGGAGAGCCTGCTCGAGAGCGAGCTGTTCGGTCACGTGCGCGGCGCGTTCACAGGCGCCGCGAACGCGCGCACCGGCATGATCGCGCGCGCCGACGGCGGCACGCTGTTCCTCGACGAGCTCGGGCGGATCCCCACCACGCTGCAGGCGCGCCTGCTTCGCGTGCTCGAGGAGCGCGTGGTGCGGCCGCTCGGTGGCGATACGGAGCGCGCCGTGGACGTTCGCATCGTCGCCGCCTCGCGTGACGATCTCGATGCCGAGGTCGCCGCCGGGAGGTTTCGGGCGGATCTTCTCTACCGGCTCGCCGTGGTGCGCGTTCCTCTGCCACCGCTGCGCACGCGCCGCGAGGATCTGCCGCTCCTCGTACGCGATCTGCTGCGCCGGCGCGGCTTCGCCGACGAAGCGCCGGCCGGCCCGGGTCTCGATCGCCTGTTCGCGCACGGCTGGCCCGGCAACGTGCGCGAGCTGCGCAACGTGCTCGACCGCGCGCTCGCCCTCGCACCCGGCGCCGCGCGGTTCACCGATCTCGCGATCCGGATCGAGCCGTCGTCCTCCGCGGGCGATGGTCTTTCGATCCGCAGCGACCTGCCGTACGCCGAGGCCAAAGCCCTCGTGCTGCACGAGCTCGAGCGGCGCTATGTCGCGGATCTGCTCGCGCGCACCGGTGGAAATCTGTCGGCGGCGTCGCGCGACTCCGGCATCGACCGCAAGCACCTGCGGACGATCGCGCGCAAGCACGGGCTCGTCGACGGTCCCGACGAGGACTAGCACGCGCGCACGACGACCGCGGAGATGTTGTCGGTACTGCCGGCGGCGTAGGCGGAATCGATCAGGCGACGGCACGCGGACTCCGGGCTGACGTCGAGGTGTGCCGCGATCTCCTCCGGCTCGAGCGGCTCGTACAGGCCATCGCTGCACAGCAGATACACGTCGCCCGTGCACACCATCTCGCTGTGCACGTCCGCCATCGCCTCCGTCATTCCGAGCGCGCGCGTGATCACGTGGCGCCACGGGAACGCGGCATCCGGCTGGATGCCCGCTGCGATCATCTGGTTGAGGAGCGAGTGATCCTCGGTGATCTGCGTGATCTCGCCGCCGCGCAGCCGGTAGCCGCGGCTATCGCCGACGTTCCCGATCACGACCCGGCCGTTGGAGAAGCGCAGCATCGTCACCGTCGAGCCCATCTGCTGGAGTCCGCCCGAGCGACGCGCGTGGATGCGATCGTTCGCGAGGCGTGTGGCCACGACGACCTCGTTCTCCGCGATCGAGCGCTTCGGATCGATCTTGTACGGCCACGTCACGTCCGCGTCGCCCGCCGTGCGGCGGACGAGGTCATGGATCGTCTCCACGGCGAGCGCGCTCGCGATCTCGCCGCCTTCGTAGCCGCCGAGTCCGTCGCACACGACGAACAGTCCGAGCTCGGGGCGCGCGCACACGGCGTCCTCGTTGTTGTTGCGGCGACCGGCGATCGTGAGAGCAAAGGCATCGAGCTTCATGCCCCTGGTAAGAGCGTGTGGCGTGCCACGCCGAAGTCCTCGTCGAGAAACCGGTGCCTGGGGTGCCGATGCCCCGATCCCCTGCTCACGGTGGGGTGGAGCACAGCGCGGCGCCGTGCTCGATGATCACTTCGAGCCGAGGATCGAGCGTGGCGACATGCGCGGGGTGCTGCTCGATGCGCTGGGCATCACGACGCAGCTCGCTCCGGCTCTCCGGCGTGCATGGCGCCACGCGAAGGGCGAGCTCGAGCGCGAGCGTCGCCATCACGTCCGCGCCGCCGACCGGCATCGCCTCGATCGCGCCGAGGGCGATCGCGCGCCACTGGTCGGTCGTCGAGCGGCCGCGCGGCCAGCGCTCGTACGCGGTGAGCAGCAGCGTGTGCTTCGGATCGATGCCGACGTCCGCGAAGTACGCGCCGCACACCGCGCCGGGCTGCTGCCAGCACTCGATCATGTGGTGGAGCCGAACGCACTCTCGATCCGCGGGCGGCACCGTGGCCAGCTGTTCGAGCTCGTACATGGTGCTCCAGGAGACGCGGGGGGCTGCGATGGCGAGCTGCTTCACGAGCCTGTGGCAGCGGTCTGCGGGAAGCCCGAGCCGATCGAGGGCGAGGTCATTGAACACCGTCGAGGCGTCGATGGCGCCGACCTCGGCGTACGTCGCCGCCACGATGTCGTAGAGCTCGGCGTCACCGACCAGCGCACGCGCGAGCACGCGCTGCGCCTGATCCGCCGAGCCGGCGTCCACGAGAATGTTCGCGATGTCGAGCGTCGCCGCATCGCCGAGGCGCCCCGACATCCGCCGCACGTTGCCGAGCGCGGCGACCGCGAGGTCGATGTCGCGGTTCGCCGCATGGCACCAGCCGGCGAGGTACTCGACCATGCCCGGATCCGCCCCCGGCGCGACGCGCATCACGAAGCCGCGAGCGCACAGGTTTTGCCACGGTACGCCCGGCGCCGCGAACTGCGCCGCGATCGGGAACCGCGGCTCGAGCATCGGATGCACGTTCGGGGGCAGCGGCCAGCGCAGCTCCGTCGTCGGGTCGGGCACGAGGTAGGCGAAGTCGAGCGGCGGGCGCGGATGCGCGATCGTCCTCAAGCCCGCGATCTTGCCGTCCCACCGGATCCGTCCTACCGGCGGATCCGGTGACTCGTCGAGCGGCGGCGCGGGCGCGTGCAGGCAGCCGCCGACGGTCGCGAGCAGTGCGGCCCAGCGCATCGCGATCTGGACACCGGCACGCGCGCCCAGTTGCGGGAGCCTCTGCGGCCTTCGCGGGCTCGAGCGGCGGCTGCGCTGCGGCGCACGCGGTGAGTAGCAACGACGTCGCCGCGAGCTTCACGGCGCGTGATCGCATAGCGTCTTCGGCGCTTCGATGATCGTGTCGAGCTGATCGTCGAGCGTGGGATCGTGCTTCTTGTTCTTCGAGATCGCGTCCGCGTTCACGCGGACCTCGTGAACCCGGTCGCCGACGCAGCGCAGGCTCAGCAGCGAAGCTTCGAGCGCGGCGGTCGCGAGGACGTCTGCACCGGGAGTGCCGACGAAGTGCACGAGGCCCGCCGCGTACGAGATCCAGAAGCTCGCGGGCTGCTCGGAGGTGGGCCAGCTCATATACCTGTCGACGACCACGGACTGCTCTGGATCGATGCCGTGGTCGGTCATGTAGTCGCCGCAGTAGGCGCCTGACCAGCACTCCAGCTCGTGCAGCAGCTCCCGGCACGTGGTGTCGGTCGTCGATGCGTTGTCGAGGAGATTCAGCCGCACCTTGCGCTCGTCCTGGTCGGCGGCGATCACGACACGCTTCGCGAGGCGGTGGCAGTGATCGCCTACCTTCGTCATCGTGTACGCGTCGATCGCGAGGTCGTTGAACACCACGGCATCGCTGGTCTTGCCGACCTCCTCGTACGACGCGGAGATCAGGTCGAACATCGCGACCTGGTCGATGCGCGACATGGCGAGCACGCGCTGACCGTGCGCCGCATCGCCGCTGTCGACGATGATGTTCGCGATGTCGCGCCGCACCGACGCTGGCATCGTCGCCACCGCCGAGCTCAACAGGGGAGCGAGTCGCGCAACGGCGGACTCGGGCTCGTGCTTCGCGACCTCGCACCACGCGCGCAGGTACTCGATCTGATCGAGCGGCACGCCCGAGGTGCGCCGGTTCTGCGCGCCGAGCTTGCAGAGATCCGTCCAGCCAACACCCGCGGCCGCGAACACCGGCGCGATCGGATACGCCGGCTCCAGGGCGGGGTGATGGTTCGGCGTCAACGGCCAGCGCAGGTGATCGGAGACATCCATCGCGGCGCGCAGCGCGCCGATGCGCACGTCGATCGGAATGTCGGGGCGCGGAAACGCGCGCCAGGTCGACTTGTCCCCGTCGGACGTGGGCTTCGGGAGCTTCTTCGGTAGCTCCGCCGTGGGCTCCTCCACGCGCGGGATCCGTCGCGGACTCTTCAGTCGCTCGGCGGGAGCCGGGGCGCAGGCCGCGACTGCGAGCAGCGCGATCAGAACTCCGCGCATCCGGGTTGATAGATGCACTCGCACCGGTTTGTGACAGCCGCCGCCGCCCAACATCGGAGGTCATGATGCCACCCCCGACGGGGCCGGTTGTCACGAAGTTGCTGCGGTCAGACAGCGATCTGGTCGAGGAACGTGCGGGCGTGACCGGCCCAGTCGCTGGCGGTATCGAGCTCGAGATAGCGCTCGAGGTGCTGCTTGGCCTGCGCGGTTCCGCCGACTTGCGCGAGCATGATGCCGAGGTTGTAGTGGGCGTCGGCGAACTCGGGGGCGGCCGCGCACACGCGGCGCAGCTCCGCGATCGCGAGGTCGGTCTCTCCGAGGTCCTCGAGGAGGTTCGCGAGGTTGTACCGGGCCTCGGGCTGCGTTGGATCGTGCTCGAGGGCGCGGTCGTAGAGCATGCGGGCCTCTTCGAGCTCGCACTGGCGGTAGAGGATGTTGCCGAGGTTCGTCAGGGCGGCGGCCATGTTCGGCTCGAGGTCGATGGCCTGGCGGAACAGGTGCTCGGCCATCTGGTGGTCGTCGCGATCCTCGGCGGCGCAGGCCTCGACGAAGTAGCGGTAGGCCGTGGAGCCGCTGTTGGCCTCGGTCGGGTTGTCGGTGACCTCGGTCGGTGCGCCGTCGGAGGCGTCGCGCGCCACGGCGTTTGGATCGACGCGCGGCATCGAGAGGACCTGCGCCACGTGCTCGCCAAAGCTCGGCACGTTGAAGGCCATCACGACCTGGCCGCCGATCGGTTCGAACGCGACGTCGTGGTGGAGCGCGACGATGGTCTCGCCATCGCAGCAGACACGGAGGCGCGTCGCGGGATGGGTATCGTCGGGGAGCGCCTTCTTGAGGGCGTCGATGTTCTTGCGGACCTTCTGCAGCGGCATGCCCGTGGCGATCAGATCTTTCGCCGCCTTGACCGCGAGGAGATCGCAGAACGTGTAGTAGAAGCGGCCGCCCTTGCGGACGGTCGGTCCAACGAAGCCGGTCTGCGTCCAGTAGCGCAGGCGCGCCTCCTGAACGGCGAGGATCCGGGCGACGTCACGGATGCTGTACAGCTCGATCATGCATTCCTCCGCTGCGCTTCGACATTGATGCTGAGATGAAGCTCGGGTCCCCGCGCGCGACTCTCGACGTCGACGTGGGGGATGGTCAGGTCACAGCCGGCGCGCTTGCGTGCCTCGACGACCGCGATGCGGCGCGCGTGATCGCGGGAGCGCTCGTCGGCGGCGTAGAGGAAGGCCACGCGCTGCGCGGTGGTGGCGTCGGGGGTGTCGCTGATCTGGTGAGTCGCGCGCGAGAGATCGATCGTCATCATGGTCGAGCCCGCGTAGCTATCGCCCGTCATCTCACCCTCGGTCAGGAGCCGCGCCGAGGTGTGGATGAGGTCCATGGCGACCGGAGCGAGCTTGATGGTGACCACCCGCGAGAACAGCGAGACCCGACGGGCCATGGCCATCGGCTTTCGCGGTGGCGGCGTGACGATGACGACCCGACGCCTGCGCGGAGAACCCATACCGAAAGCTATCGGTCCTGGGTACGGTGGCCAAGTTTCCTACATGTGGGACAGGTAGGATCGATGCTAGGCCTCGGTAGTGACTAGAGATCCCATTCCACGCTGGCTGCTCGCGGTCCTCTGCGCGGGCGCCGTGGTGGTGGTCGCTCCGTTCGCGCCGTGGGTCGTGCTCGCGCTGTGGCTGGGGTTATATGCCGAGAGGATCTACAATCCGATCTCGAAGCGACTCGGCGGGCGAAGCGGGTTGTCGGCGACGCTGACCGTGCTGTTGCTGCTGGTGATCGTGGTGCCGATCGCGGCCGTGGTCGCATCGCTCGTCGTCGATGCGATCGCGCTCGTGCAGCGGTTGCTCGCCTCGGAGCAGGGCAAATCGATGCTCGAGCAACTCGCGGGCGGAGATGATCCGGGCAAGCCGCACCACGACATGCTGTCGCTGCAGGGGCTCACCGATCTCGTGATGAGCCAGGGCGAGCGTGCGTTTGCGATCCTGAAGCAGGTCGCGGGCGCGGCGGCGCGCGTGGTGATCGGCCTGTTGATCCTCGTCTCGGGAATCTACGGCGTGCTCGTCGAGGGGAAGGGTTGGTACGCGTGGGTCGAGCGCCATGCACCTGTTCGGCCGGAGACGGTGGGGCGGTTCGCCGCGGCGTTCGTCGAGACCGGGCGCGGCATGGCGTATGGCGTGGTCGGCGCCGGGCTGATCCAGTCGGTGGTCGCGACGATCACGTACGTGATCCTCGGGGTGCCCTCGGCGCTCGCGCTCGGCATGCTGACGCTGATGTTCTCGGTGATTCCGGCGATCGGGACCGCGATCGTGTGGGGGCCGGTGGCTGCAGGCCTCGCCGCGACGGGGCGCACCGGCGCGGCGGTGGCGCTGGCCGTCATCGGGATCGGCGTGATCGGTACCGTGGACAACGTCGCGCGGCCATGGCTGGCAAAGCGCGGTCAACTCCAGTTGCCGACCTACGTGGTGCTGATCTCCATGTTCGGCGGAATCGAGCTGCTTGGCGGCTGGGGCCTGCTTCTGGGGCCGCTCGTCGTGCGGCTCGCGAAGGAGGCGCTTCTGATCCGAAGCGAGGCGGTGGTAACCCCCGACCCGTCGTGATACGGCTTGGTCAGTTCGCATGACGATCGACGTGAAGCGGTATCCGATCCTCGTCGTCGATGACGAGCAGGACAACCTCGATGCCTTTCGGTTCAACTTCCGGAAGACGTTCGACATCTTGACCGCCACGGGCGGCGCCGAGGCGCTGCAGATCCTGGAGGAGAAAGAGGTCGCGGTCGTCGTCACCGATCAGCGGATGCCGAGGATGACGGGTGTCGAGCTGCTCCGCGAGGTGCGGTCGCGCCAGCCGGATGCGGTCGGCATCATCCTGACCGCGTTCACGGACGTGGACGTGCTCGTCGAGGCGATCAACCTCGGCCAGGTGTACCGGTACATCACGAAGCCGTGGGACGCGAAGGAAGTTCGCGGCGTGCTGCAGTACGCGATCGAGCGGTTCCACCTGCAGCGCGACAACAAGAAGCTCGCGGCGCAGCTCGCCGAGTACACGGGCTATCTGAACCAGCAGCTCCACGGCGAGTTCGATTTCGGCAACATCATCGGCGACAGCGCGGCGCTGCGCGAGGTGCTCTCGAAGGTCGAGCAGGTCGCGCCCACGAGCTCCACCGTGCTGCTGCGCGGCGAGACCGGCACCGGCAAGGAGCTGGTCGCGCACGCGATCCACATCAACTCGCCTCGCGAGGAGAAGCCGTTCGTTCGCGTCAACTGCGCGGCGCTCGCCCCCGGCGTGCTCGAGAGCGAGCTGTTCGGTCACGAGAAGGGCAGCTTCACCGGCGCGGTTGCGCGGCGTCCCGGTCGCTTCGAGCTCGCCGATGGCGGCACGCTGTTCCTCGACGAGTGCGGTGACCTCCCGATGGAGGTCCAGATCAAGCTGCTGCGTACGCTGCAGGAGCGCGAGTTCGAGCGCGTCGGTGGCGCCGAGACGATCAAGGTCGATGTCCGCGTGGTCTCGGCGACGAACCGCAACCTCGAGAAGATGATCGAGGATGGCGACTTCCGCGAGGACCTCTACTACCGGCTCAACGTGTTCCCGATCAACCTGCCGCCGCTGCGCGATCGGCTCGAGGATCTCCCGGTGCTCGTGCAGCACTTCATCTCGAAGTTCGCGCGGCAGATGGGCGCGTCGCCGAGCCAGGCGTCCAACGACGCGCTCGCGAAGCTGCGCGAGTACAACTGGCCGGGCAACGTGCGCGAGCTCGAGAACATCATCGAGCGCGCCACGATTCTCGCGAAGGGGCAGCCGCTCGGAACGCCGCACCTCGATTTCGGTCGCCGCGCGAACGTGCCCACCCCTGTGGCCGCCATGTCGAGCGGTCCGGTCCCGGTGATCGCCGCGGCGCCCGCGACGGACGATGGCCGGAGCCTCGCCGAGCGTCTCCTCGATAGCGAGCGCAAGGAGATCATCGCCGCCGTCGAGAAGTCGCGAGGCAACATCGCGAGCGCGGCGCGCATGCTCGGCATCAATCGGTCGACGCTGTACTACCGCCTCCGCAAGCACGGCCTCGAGCACCTGCTGCCGACCAAGGTCGCGGTGGGTACCGACGACGAGCCCGCGGGCGGCGGCGAACCCGCGCCCACGACCTGAGTGACGGAGCACCGCGCCGAGCGGGTGCGCCTCGCCGGCGTGATCCTCGGCGGGTTTGTCATCGTCTCGATCTACGCGTTTCCCGGCTACATCGCCTACGACTCGCTGGATCAGCTGCGGCAGGCGAGGGCTGGTGTGATGACCGACTGGCATCCGCCGATCATGAGCGCGCTGTGGGGCCTGCTCGATCGTCTCGTCTCGGGTGCCCTGCTGATGTTGCTCCTCCAGTGCGGGCTGTTCGTCGGCGGGCTCTACGCGCTGTTGCGGCAGAAGCTCGCCCCCACGCGCGCCGTGGTGCTGACGCTGGTGATCTTCGCGATGCCGCCGGTGCTGACGATGATGGCGGTGATCCTCAAGGATTGCCTGATGGCGGGGGCGTTGCTCGTCGGGTGCGCGGGGCTGACGAGCAAGCGGCGGTGGGCGCAGTACGCCTCGCTCGGTATGTTCTTGCTGGCGGCGGGGCTGCGGCACAACGCGATCTCCGTCGTGGTGCCGTTGGTCACGTTGCTGTCGCCGTGGCCGGCGAACAAGGGGCCGTGGATCCGCGGCCTCGTCGGTGGAGCGATCGGGCTCGCGCTCATGGGCTCGGCGATGCTCGTCAACAAGGGCCTCACCGACGTCCAGTCACATCCGTTCCAGGGAATGCTCGCGCCGATGGACATCGTGAACACGCTCGCGCTCGCGCCGGACCTCTCCGACGACGAGGTGCGCGAGCTGACGCCGGGCATCGCGTTCGCGCGGACGAGCGGACTCCAGGCCCACGCGCGCGAGGTCTTCGACATCTACGCGCTGCCGCAGAACCACGCCAACGGTGAGACTCGCTTCTACGACGACCCGAAGACCGACGAGGGCCGTGCCGCCGTGAGCCACGCGTGGTGGAGCCTGGTCACCTCGTATCCGGGCGCCTATCTCACATCCCGGTTCATGATCATGCGCGAGGTCATCGGGCTCACGGACGCGAAGTACACGCCGGTCTACGAGGTGCGCAACGAGGCCGCGATGCTGAAGGTCAACGGCGAGCCCGCCGTCGAGCGTAACGTCGTGCAACGGTGGCTCGCGCGGAAGATGATCAAGCTTGGTCGCACATCGCTGCTGTTCCGGCCTTACGTGTACCTCGTGCTCTGCATCGGCCTCCTGGTGCTGATGCGCCGCGACCGGCCGATGGTCGCACTGCTGCTCAGCGGCCTCTCGTACGTCGTCCTCGATGTCGTCGCGATCCCGGGGCCCGATATCCGGTACGTGTGGTGGTTGATGGTGGTCACGTTGATCGCGGTCGCCGTGCGGCTGTTCGCGCCCCGCGTAGTAGAGTTACGGCGTGCGCTGCCTGTTCATCCTCGATCCGCTTGACCGGCTCCAGCTCGCCGGAGACACGTCGTACGCCTTGATGCTCGAGGCCGCGGCGCGCGGCTGGAGCGTGTGGACCTGTCAGATCGAGCACCTCGGCCTGATCGGAAACGATGCGGTCACCGAAGCGTGCCCGACCATCGTGATGCCCGGGACCACGCCCGCGGAGGCGTTCCAGATCGAGGCGAGCTCGCACCAGCGGCTCGGCGACTTCGACGTGGTGCTGATGCGCAAGGATCCGCCGCTCGACGTCAACTACCTGCACGCGACGTGGATCCTCGATCACGCACGCGGCAAGACGCTGCTCGTCAACGACCCGCGCGGCCTGCGCGAGCTCAACGAGCACCTCGCGGTCCTCAACTTCCCGCACCTCACGCCGGCGACGATCGTCACGCGCTCCGCTGCGAAGCTGCGCGCGTTCCAGGCCGAGCAGGGCGGCGCGATCGTGGTCAAGCCGGTCGATGGCTACGGTGGCCTCGGCATCTTCGTGGTCAAGGATGGCGATCCGAACGCCTCGTCGATCCTCGAGACGTCCACGGGCGCCGGCGCGCGCTGGACGCTCGCGCAGGCATACCTGCCGAAGGCGGTCGAGGGCGACAAGCGGATCATCCTCGTCGACGGCGAGGCGGTCGGCGCGGTGCTGCGCGTGCCTGCGGAGGCCGAGGCGCGCGGCAACCTGCACATCGGCGGCAGGGCGGTGAAGACGGAGATCGATTCGCGCGACCGGCAGATCATCGCGGAGATCGCGCCGTTCCTGAAGGCCCACGGCCAGATCCTCGTCGGGCTCGACGTGATCGGCGGCATGCTCACCGAGATCAACATCACGTCGCCCACCGGCGTGCGCCATGTCTCGCGGCTCGAGGATCGCAACGTCGCGGCGCCGATCATGGATTGCTTCGAGCGGATGTCGCGCGGCATCCGCGGATGAAGCTCGCCGCGGCGCTGCTCGACGATTGGCAGCATGTTAGCGGACGCTACTCGTCGTCGTCGTCGTCGAATAGCGCGCCGACCCTGAGCTCGACGGCCTCGAACGGCTCGGCATGGACTCGTTCGGTGCTGTCCGAGATCAGCACTTCGACGTACCCGTCGGGATGCCAGCGATCCCCGGCCAGCGTCTGCTCGGTCGGATCGACGATCCAGTAGTGCCCGACCTGGTGGTGGTGGTACGCGCGTTTCTTCTTGATCAGATCGTTCCGCTTATTGCTCGAGAGAATCTCGCACACCCAGTCAGGCCGGACGGTGATGGGCACTTCGTCGGGCGGTGTCGCCAGGCGTTCGAGGCGCCACCCGGCTATGTCGGGGCGGAATACGACGGTCTCGGCGAGCTGGATCTCGACCTCGGTGGCAAACCACCAGCCACCGGGCCAGCGTCCACCCGGGCGACGATCGTAAGGACCGAGACGACGCGACAACCGGAGCTGGGCGCGGCCGTGCTTACCGGACGCAGCTTCCTTCTCGACGAGCACGCCTTCGATGATCTCGTGGTGCCGATGCTCCTCGGGGATCGCGAGCAGGTCGGCGATCGTCGCGGTCGCGGCCTTGGCCGAGTCGGTCACCGAACTAGCTTACCGCACGCACATGACCGACGGGCCGTCCTCGACGCAGGCGTCGAGCGCGCCATCGCCGTCGACGTCGCCGAGCCACAGCGCGGTCAGCGCGCCGCCGGAGGGGAGCGTGGCGAACGTGGCGGCGGGGCCAAAGCCGTGGCCCTGGCTGCGCGCGCAGACGATCGCGCGACCGCGAACCGTACACAGATCCGCGCGGCCATCGCCGTCGATATCGGCGAGCGCGCCGACCGCCGTGCCGGCGGGTGCAGCCTCGGCGACGCCGTACTGCGAAAATGTCCACGGCACGCCGTCGGTGGTGAGATCGCGGTCGCGATCGAGGCCGCACGCGGGGCCGCCGGGGAGCGCGACGCACCAGTCGGTGCGGTGATCGCCGTCGAGATCTCCGGACCACATCGGTGCGTCGGGTGCGGGCCAGCGAGAGCGAACGATCGTGACGGCGCCGAGGCCGCGCGGCGCGCAGACCACGCCTTGCGCGTCGAGGCCGCAGATCTCGGCGATGCCGTCGCCGTTCGCATCGGATGCCGACAGCGAGCGATCCGTGGCATCGGCAGCGCCATCGCGAGCGAACGATGGGCTCCACAGCGTCACGGCGTAGGCGGAGGTCGAGAATGCGCAGCGGAGGCCGGCGGATGTGCGGCCGCAGGCATCGGGGAGGTGATCGCCGTCGACATCACCGATCGCGAGCGACTCGGGCTCGATCGCGAGCGGTGCGATGATCGTCGGCACATCGAACGTGCCGTCTCCGTGGCCCGCGGCGCAGCGCAGCTCGCCGGCATCGACGTAGCAGAGGTCGGCGCGGTGATCGCCGGTGAGATCGGCGAGACGCACGGCGCGGCCGGGCAGGGCGGGGATCGGACGCGGCGTCTGTGTCGGTAGCTCGGAGAGCTCCCAGCGCGGGTCGGCGTCGCGGCCGCAGAGGCCGGCGCGGAGCTGGCCGCCCTCGGCGCCGAGGCACATGAGGTGCGCGTAATCCATGCCGGCGTCCGGGAGTGGCGGCGTGCCAAGCCAGATGTGGCCCTCGTCGTCGAGGAAGAACCGGCGGATCGGATCTGCCGAGCACGTGGGGCTCGCGACCAGCTCTCCGGTCGGCAGCGCGCCGATGCAGCGACCGTTCGCGCGGAGCAGGCCATCGGCGGTGAGCTCCCAGCGCGTCGGCTGCGCGCCGCACGGGCCGAGCTGCGGCGGACCATCGGCGTTGGCGCTGGCGCACAGGCCATCCCTGCGCAGCACGCCGGCGGCGGTGCGGCGCATGCCCACAGCGTAGCGGCGGTGCAGCCAGACGGTGTGCGCACTGGAGATGCTCACGCACGCGAGGCCGCATTCGGCGCAGCCGGTGGCGCACGCATCGTAATGCGCGACGAGGTTCGCGGAGCGATCAAACAGCGTATCGGTCAGGTTCTCTGGCTCCTCCTCGGTCCCGTAACCGCGGTACGCGATCAGCTCGGCTTGCGAGTGCGCCGCCGCGGTTCCGAGAAGTGCGAGCGCGCCGACGATCATGTGGTCGGAGTGATCGCGACCGTGCGTGGCGGCGATCTCGAGCGTGCGGATCGTCGTCGGCTTCACCGTGGTGATGACCTCGGCGACGGTCTCGATCAAGCTGCCCTGGTCGTACCGTGTGGGGCGCAGGCCGATCGTGGTCGCGCCGTAGCTCGAGCCTTCCCAGGCGTGCAGCAGGCTATCCGCCATCTCGCCGTACTTGCCGCCATCGGGATAGCCGAGGAACACGAGCGAGACGTTGGCGCCCTCGAGGCGGCAGTGCTCGGCGCCATGGCCTGCGATCTCGATCACGCCGCACGCCCAGTCGGGGACGAGGCCCGCGGCCTGTGCGTACGCCTTCAGCAGACCGTCGTAGCGACGCGATGCGGCTTCGGCTGCGGCGCTCCCGGTGCTGCGGCCGTTGCCGGCGGTGACGTACACGTTGACGAGACCAACGCGATCCTCGACGAGATCCGTGAGATCCGGCTGCATGAACAGGAGGTCGTCATCCTGGTGAGCGATCACCGTCAGGTTCGGTGCGCTCGGCAATTCCGGGCCGGCGATCGGGCCCTCGTTGCACGCCGCGAGGGCGAGTCCGAGGATCACGAACCGGCGCATCGGCGTGAGTGTTGCGGGTGACGTCGCGGCGGTCAACCTGTGTCAGTACGAGATCCTCGTCACGTTCACCCGCAAAGTCCGTGGCCTCCGCCTCTATCGTGGACTCGCGCATCATATCGCGGTACCTCCGGGCCGTAGGACCGAGCCCAGTGAACCGGATTGCATGCCTCGTAGCCGCACTGTGCGCGGGATGCGGCGACAACATCAAGGACGATCTCTACTTCACGTTCGACCATCGGCAGCTCCTGTGCGGCGCACCGATCGACGACTACATCAACGAACTCGACTGGGACCGCCTCCAGCAGAGGATCGACATCGCGGTCGAGCAGCGCTGGGTGCTCAACCTGTACGCGCACACGCCCGGCGAATCGATCCGCGTCGAGACGCTCGACCGTGCGTTCGCGATGTTCGAACGCGCCGGCCTCCGGTTCACCACGTATCGCGACCTCGATCCGAACGACGCGCCCTATGCGGGTGTCGCCTTCGCCTTCGATGACAATGCCATCGACGCGTGGTTCGACACCCGCGCCCTGCTCGATCGCTATAGCGCCTCGGTGACCTTCTTCGTCACGTACTACAGCTCGTTTTCCTTCGAGCAGCGCGCGAAACTCCACGCGCTCGCCGAGGACGGCCATGCCATCGAGGCGCACTCGGTCAATCACTTCGATGCCGTCGACTACAGCGCGAAGCACGGCGTCGCGGCCTACGTCCAGGACGAGGTCCTGCCGTCGTTCCAGGTGCTGCGCGACGATGGGTTCACGCCCGAGAGCTTTGCGTATCCCGGTGGCGCGCGCAGCGATGAGACCGATCGCGCCATCGAACCGTACGTGAGGTACCTCAGAACGACCCCCGGCCCCTGCGTCCATTGATGATCTGCACACCGCCCAACGTACCTGGGCTTGCATTGACTTCGCCGGCCGGCCAACCTAAGACGCCAGGGCGGTGGCACTCGATTGGTTGATCAAGCGACCATGGTGGGCGCTCGCGCTTGCCGTGGTGATCGAGACGATCGTGTTCGTCGTCGGTCAGGGCGATTTCGTCGCCTCGGATCCGCTGTGGTACGCGGACCTCGCGCATCGGATCTCGTTGAGCCCGGCGGATGTGTTCGGCGCGCCGAGCAACCACCCGTTCGAGATGCGGGTGGGCCTCACGATGCCGCTCGCACTGCTCTACAAGCTGTTCGGCGTCTCGGTGCTCGTCTCCAATCTCCCGGGCTTGTTCGCCGCGCTCGGGGTGCTGTTCGTCGGCTACGCGGCAGCACCGACGTCGCGCGGAAAAGCCCTCGCCGTGCTGTATGGGGTCGCGAGCGTTCCGCTCGTTCGCTACTCGAGCATGCTCAACATCGACCTCCCGTGCGCGACGCTGATGGCGTGCTCGATCCTGTGGCTCTCGCGCAGTGATCGCGCGCGTGGATCGATGTGGGTCGTCGCCGCGATCGCGATGTGGTTCGCGGCGTTCCTGGTCAAGGAATCTGCCGTGTGGCTGGCTCCCGTCTGGGTCTACGCGATCGTGCGCGATGGTCGCGCGCGCGGCTGGCGCGCTGCGGCGCGGATCTACGCACCCGGATTCGCCGTCGGCGTGGCGCTCGCGATCGGCTACCTCGCGCTGTGCTCTGCGGTGTGGGGCGACGCGCTCGCTCGCTTCCACGGCATCGATCAGCTCGTCGACGGTCACGACTGGACGATGCGCGGCCGGCCCGCGATCGAGTGGTTCCAGAGACTGACGTGGAAGCCGGCGATCCTGTTGATCAGCCTGTTCGGCGCGACGCTGCTGCCGGTGGTGGTCGCGCCGTGGCTTGTCAAGGACCGCGGCAGGATCTGGCTCGTCGCGACCCTCACGATCGTCGGGTTGTTCTGGTTCGGGTCGACGAGCCTGGCGGCCTATGCGCCGCTGCCCCTCTCGCCGCGGATGCTGCTCCCGGCGTTGCCCGGGATCGTCGTTGTCGCCGCGCTCGCCACCGATCGCGCGCTCGAGCGAACGGCTGGTTCGCGCTGGCGGCGGGTCATCGCCGTCGGGCTCGTTGGCGCACTCGTCGTGCCGGCGGTGATCTCGATCGCGGCGTTCCTCGGCCGAACCCGGCCGCAGGCGGTTGCGTACGGCGAGCTCCACGCCGAGGTCGGCGAGGGCAACCACCAGATCGTGTTGGTCTGCGACGACAATCGCTGCACGGGGATCAGCGAGTTCTACTTCGGGTTCGAGGTGCCTGCGAATCTGACCATCCTCACCATCGCCGACCTCGCGTCGACGCCGCGCCCCGTGGGCGCCACCGTGCGCGTCCTGGTCTACATCCCGCGCGGAGCGCACCCGCGAGAGCTCGAGACGACCAACGCGCTCGTCCAGCGACTGAGCGACCTCGGGTTCCCACCGATCATGAAGCAGCGCGATCTGCTCATGTTCGACGCTGGAGACGGCGCGCGGCTGTGGCCGTCGCGGTGAGTGTCACCGCGTGGGGGGCTTGGCGTTCGTGTCGACGGTCTCGTGCGGGCCGAGCCAGTCTTCGACGATCACGCCATCCTTCACGGTGATCTTGCGATAGCTCGTCACGCTCGCCACTCCATCGGTGAGCTCCTCGTACGCCATCTTCTTCATCACACCTGCCATGCAATCGACCACGGCCGGATTGCGGATTGTCGTGTAGTCGACGGTGTTGGACTCGGTGACGATCTTGCCGTCCTTGCGGGACACCACGAGCGGGAACGCGACCTCGCCGTCGAGCAACTTCACACCTTTGCCGCCCTTTTCCAGGCATTCGATCATCGCCTGCTCGGTCGCGATCACTTGGGTCCGCAGCAGGTTGCGAATCTCAACCGTCTTGGCCTGCGCCGGATCCGGTGCGGGCGGTGGTGCCGACGGGGTCGCCGTCCAGATGTCCGTCGCCGGCGGTGGGGCCAGCTTGCGATCCTTCGCCATCGTCGGGACCGTGGCCTTGCGCGCCGAGGTTGTCGGTGCTGGCGTCGACGGCGCGGGTGTCTCCTCGCGCGTTTCCTTCTGCGAACTGACGAGGGGCGCCGTGGTCCCTCGCGCCGACTCGCCGGATGCAGGCTTGACCATCAGCCACAACCCGATGAGCAGTGCGGAGACCGCGGTAGCGGCGACACCGAGCAGGACCCGCGAGGACACGACTGAAGTTTACACAGAACCGGTTGAGGTGCCAGCGGACGACAGCGGCTCGAACAGCTCGATCGCGACCCGACTGTCATACCTTGGGTTGTCGACGGGCGGCGAGCTGCGCCAGGCCCCCGCAAGCGGCGACGGCGAGGTGCGCGAACCAGAACCCGAGCGAGGCGGCGAGCGCATCTGGCTCCGAAAGGCCGAACAGCCGGCCGCCGAGCGCGATGTACACGGCCTCGCGCGCACCTGCACCTCCGACCGTGATCGGGAGGAACGTGGTGGCTGCGGCCAGCGGAACGAGCAGCAGCGAGGCGCCGATGCCGATCGGCGCGAGCGCTGCGAGCAGCGTCCAGCCGGCGAGCGCGGTCAGCGCTTGCGTGGCGAGCGACCACAGCACCGCGGCCGCGAACGAGCGGCGATCGACGAGCACCGGGAGCTTCGCGGCGCGCACGGCGAGAAACTGCGGCAGCTTCGGTGCGAGGCGGCGTGCACCGGCGATGCCGAGCACGAGCACGAGCGAGCCGCCGCAGCCGAGCGCGGTCCACAGCCACAGATCGTGCGTGTCGATGCCGCCGCTGGCGGTGGCGATGCCGATCGCGAGCAACGCGAACAGTGCGAACAGGCCGAGCGCGCGCTCGACGAGCACCACGGCGAGCGCACCCGTCGCGCCCTCGGCGGCGAACGCATCGCGCGTGACCACGCCGCGGCCCACGTCGCCGGCGACCGCGCCGGGGAGGTAGTTGTTGTAGAAGAATGCGACGAAGTAGAGGTAGATCGCGCGCGGCAGCTTCGGGATCGCGGTCGCGCCGTACGCGCGCATCAACACGCGCCAGCGCACCGCACCCGCGACGACGTTGAGTGCGACGAGGAAGATCGCGGCGACGAACGAGCCTACCGGGATGCGGCCGAGCGCGCCCTTCGCTTCATCGAAGTTCACGCGGGTCGCGATGTACGCGAGCCCGGCGGCCGTGCCGAGCACGCGCAGCGCGAGACCGAGCCAGCGACGCATGGGGCCGCAGCATGGCACGCCGGAGTCTCAGTCGTCTTCGGAGTCGCCGAACAGCTCGCCGACCTGCAACTCGATCGCCTCGAACGGCTCCGCCCGGACGGTCTCCCCGGAAGCTGCGCGCTGGACGACCACGTAGCCATCGCGGGACCAGCGGTGCACGAGCAGGATCTTCTCGTCGGGATCGATGACCCAGTAGTGCGGAACCTCCGCGGCGTGCAGTGTCCGTGGTTTCGTCACGAGGTCGGCCTTCTCGTGCTTCGGCGATGCGATCTCGCACACCCAATCGGGTCGGGTGCGGACAGGCCACCCCGTGGGCCGCATCGCGGCGGTCTCGCGGCGCCAGCCCGCGACATCGTGGCAATAGACCTCACCACTTGCATACGCGACGTGGATCTCGGTGAACAGCCACCATCCCCCGGGCCCGCGCGGGCCACCCGGGCGCCGATTGAATGGACCGATCAGCTCCGCGAGCTTGAACTCGGTCGAGGCGTGGTCGGGCGACGGCGTGGCCTTCTCGACGATCTCGCCCCCGAGGATCTCGAGCCGATCGACCTCCGCACGAGCCAACAGGTCCGCCCAGGTTGCTGGCTGTCGCGAGATCGCCGCCATTTGCTCAGCTTACCGCATACGCGCGAGCGGGCGCGAGGTGACATCGTTGGACCCCGGCTATCGGGCCGTGATAACGCGTGACCGTGAGCGAACCTGCGCGGCCCCCGGACCGCACGTTCCTCGACCAGGTGCGCGGCGTGCTCGCGCGACCGGGTGCCCAGATCGTGCTGTGCGCGGTGCTCCTCGCGTTCGCGTTTCCGGCGCGATCGTCGGGCGCGATCGGCCTGATGACGATCGGCGGCGCGCTCGGCGTGGGCGTGGCGTTGCTATGGCCGCGCGCGCCGAAGTGGTTGCGCCGTCCACCGGCCGATGTTGCGACCGTGATGGTCCTGACCATCGTGTTCGTCGCCGGCCTCACCGTGTTCTGGGACACGCTGACCGAGACGCCCGACTGGCAGCTCGGCGACTGGGGCCCGCATCACGCGGTGCTCGCGCGGATCATGCCGTCGCTTCCGGGGTTCGACATCCCGGTGTGGAACCACGCACTCTCGACGGGCGACGCGCCGCTCGAGCTCTACCCGGCGCTGACGCACATCCTCACCGGCCACGTCGCGCTCGCGCTCGGCCTTGGCGATGACCTGCCGCTGGCGCTGATGGTGATGGCCGTGATGACCTTCCTCGCGATCTGCGTGGCCACCACGGCGATCGCGATGCGGATCGCCCCGAAGCCGGTCGCGCTCGTGGTCGGCCTGTTCACCCTCGTCGATAGCGGCGCCGTGGCGCACGGCGGCACCGTGGGCCTGTTCCGCTGGGCGCTGCTCCACTCGGCGATCTCGCTCGCGTTCTCGCTCGTCGCCGCGCTCGCGATCCTCGGCGCGCTGCGCAAGCCGCGGATCGGCATGTCGGTACTGATCTGGGTGTTCACCGCGCTCGCCACCGCCACGCACCCCGCCGGGCTGATCTCCACCGCCGCCACCGTGGTCGCGCTCGCCGCTGTGGCGCTGCTCGCCTCCGATGTGCCGCCGCGGCGCGCGCTCGTCGCGATCGGGCACGTGGCGATCGGCGCGGCGCTCGGTGCCGCCGTGTGGATGCCGCTCGCGGCGCGCATCCTCGAGTACGGGCAGCACTATCCGAATGCGCTGCGCTCGCCGGCGAAGCTCCTCGAGGATCTCCTCCAGGCTCCTTCGCCGGTGACCGCGTTCGCGATGCTCACCTACGCCGGCTACTTCGGCCTGATCGCCGGCCTGTGGTCGCGCAAGGCGGCGACCGTGTTCGTCTCGGCGACCGCGCTCGTGCTGCTCGTGGGCCTGTGCGACGCGACGTACCTCGCGTTCGATCTCGCGCCGGGGCAGGGCGTGGCGCGGCTCGGTACCGAGCGCCTCGCGCAGCTCGCGCGCCCGTTCGTGATGGCGGCGAGCGCCTACGGCATCTCGCTCTTCGTCGGGCAGGCGATCCGCGCGTGGAAGGGCGCCCCCCGCAGCCGCATCCTGATCGCGGCCGCGATCATAGGCATCATGACTGGGGCAGTACTGCGCGCGGCCCCCTCGATGTGGTGGAACGCGGCGCTGCGCGCGAGCACCGAGGCGCGCGCGTATCCGCCGGATCACGAAGGCCGCATGGAGCTCACGCGATGGGCGCGCGTGCAGGCCGCTACCATCTCGCCGCAGACCTGGTCGCGCGCGGTGTTCGAGACCGATACGCACGAGCACATGCACCTCACGGCCGAGACCGGCCTGCCCACGTTCCACAACTCGTGGCTCCCCGATCTCCTGCTGCGCGAGCGCATCGAGGATCTTTCCGAGGCGAGCCTGCGGCGGTTCAACGTGCGCTGGGTGATCGCCAGCGGCCACGATCCGGCGATCGGCGATCCCGCCACGCAGTTCCAGCTCGGCGAGTTCCGCATCCGCCAGATCGCCGCGTGGGACGGCAAGTTCGCACGCATCGAATCCGGCACGGGCAACGTCAAGGTGCTGCGCCTCGACGATCGCGCCGTCGAGATCGAGGTCACCGGCACCACCGAGCCCGTGCTCGTCGCGCTCGGCACCGGCTTCTACCCGCGCTGGCGTGCCACCCACGCCTCCGGCGCCGACGAGCCCGTCTACGCGATGCCGTCGGTGCCCGGCGCCACGCTCCACGTCGTGTCCGCGTGGGTCGCCCCGGGCAAGACCACGTTCACCTGCGACGGGCCGCTCCCCTCCGATCACAACGGGCGGATCCTCTCGATCCTCGCCGCACTCCTCGCCGCCGCCGCCATCATCATCTGGCACCGCCGCCGCCTGCGGATCCCGCTGCTCCGCCGCGTTGCACGCCTCCGCACGCGCGCGCCTCGCCTCGCCGCGCTCGCGATCCGCTACGGGATCCCGGCCGCATGCATCCTCCTGCTCGCGCGTGGCGGCCTGCAGTCGCGCGACATCGCGAAGAGCCTCGAGCTCGGCACGGGCCTGCGCGCCACCGCCACCGTCGAGGCGCGGCTCGGCGATACCGACGACTGGCACGACTGCGGCTACTCGCGCGTCGACGGCAGCTACTACTGCGACGGCATCGTCGAGGTGCACGATGGCATGACCTCGCTCCTCAACGATGCAATGCCGAGCTGGGCGTTCAACACGCCGGGCATCGTCGTCACGCCACAGGATCCGAGCGCCGAGGTCCGTATCAAGCTGAAGGCGCGGCTCTCCGGCACGTACTGGACCGCGAACAGCGGCACCGCGACCGTGTCGATCTCCGGCGAGGAGCCGATCTCTATCACCCGCAAGATCCTCTCCTACGCCGACGACGGCGCGCGCGAGATCACGATCCAGGCCACGCTGCCCGCGGCGGAGGCGTGGTCGTTCACGTTCGTGCGCGACGACACGATCATCCCGGAGCGCCCCTACCTCGTCGGTCCGCCCGTCGTACCGTCGCCGCAGATCCGCGCGATCCGCTAGCGCCAGCGGACCCGCCGCAGCACGATCGGCGTGTACGGCAGATCGAGCGCCGTGTCGGGCCCGAACGCGAGGAACGCGACCTGGAGGCCGGGCATCGGCGACCGCAGTGTGAAGCGGAGGCGAGCGCCGCCGGGCGTGGGCTCGGTGGATGCGAGTGAGAGGTGCTCGCGGCCGATCACGATCTGAACGCGCGCATCGGCGGGCTCGATCTCGACCTCGACGAAGGCCGGATCGGTCATGAACAGGTGCATCGCCGGCGCGACACGAGCCGTGGCGCGATCCCAGCCGGAGCCGTTGAGGTAGAGCTCGGGAGGTTTCCCGTCCGCGTCGAGGTAGCTCTCGAGCTTCGGATCGGTGAGGTCGTACACGCTCGGCAGCTCGTGGGTCAGCGAGGGAGCACGCGAGAGCGCCGCGCGCGCGGCGGCGGCGGTATCGCGATCGACGAGGTCGGTGGCGGCGCGGCTGCGTGCGTGACTCGTGAGGACCGCCGCGAGCCACAGTACGCCGAGGACGTCCGCGGCGATCGTTCCCCGCTTGCGTGCGATGGCCCACGCCGCGATGGCGCGCCACGCGACGACGAGCAGCGCGGCGATCGCGGGCGCGAGATCGAGCTCGTAGCGCGAGGAGATGCTCGGCGAGTGCAGGTAGAACACCGCGATCGGTAGCCCGCCGATCACCGCCCACGTGCCGAGCCAGCGCTCGGCGGTGCGCCGCCGCCATGCGAGCACGGTGAGCACGAGCCCGGCGAGCAGCAACGGCAGGTAGGGCCACGAGAACGTCGTGAAGTAGTACTCGCGCCAGCGCACCGTCGACGATTGACCGACGTGGAGGTCCTTCGCGTAGAACCCTCGCTTCGCCGTGTCGGGGAGGCCGAACAGGCTGCCGACGAGCTCGGTCGCCGCATCGATGTACCCGGTGCGCTCGAACGGATACGAGAACCGCGTGGCGACCACGTTGCCGGGTAGCGCCTCGAGGTTGAGGCGGTGGCCGAACTCGGCGCCAGAGCCGAAGCGCGCGGTGTTCGTCGCGTAGAGCGTGGCCCCGCCGGCCACGAACAGCGCCGCGCCGAGCAGGGCAATCGGCAGCATGCGGCGGCCGTGCGCACGCAGGTAGATGCCGGTCGCGAGCGCGGCGGTGCCGAGGCCGTAGAACCAGACGGTGGGGCGGAGCAGGCCGGTCGCGCCGGCGACGAGCAGCAGCACGAGGTAGCGGTTGCGCGTGGGCCCGCGCGCGAACACCACGAGCCCACCGAGGAGGATCAACGCCGCGGCGTATGCATAGAGCGCGGTCTCCTCGTAGACGCCCATGCGCCCGCGCACCATCGCGATCACGGCGGGCAGCAGGCCGGTGATCAGCGCCGAGCCTGCGCCGATCCACCACGGCTCGTCGGCGCGGTGGAACGCACGGATCAGCACGAACCACGCGAGCGCGAGGAACACGAGCAGCGCGATGCGATCCGGAAACGGATCCTGGCCGACCACGCGCGCGAGCAGCTCGAACGGCGTCTGCCACATCGCCACGCCGAGGCCCCATACCTGCTGCACGCCGCTCGGCGTCCACGCGAGGTCGTGGGCGAGCGCGTCGGGCGACGTGGTCAGCGCGAGGCGGCCGGCGAGGAATGCGTCGACCTGCGCACGATGCGCGGCGCTGCCCGAGTACGCGTTACAGCCGAGCTGCCGCGTCGCCAGCAGGAACACCAGTGCGATGCCGAACGCGAGTCCGAGGGAGCGAACCCGGCTCGCCAGCATCGCCCGGTTGTAGCGCGCCGGATGACCGGGAGTCACGTTTCGCCGGGGCTGGCTGGCTACGGGCCAACGGTGAGGTGGATGCTGCCGCCGTCCGCGCTGCACCGGAACGAGGCATTCGGCACGACGTCCAGCTGGCCCGAGCATGCGACTACCAGCTCGTGGGTCGGTCCGTCGTCGTCGTACACCTCGAGCTGAACCGTCACCAGCCCGAAGAATCCGCTGTACTCCACGCTCGGTGTGTTCCAGCGCGGCTCGACGGTGTTGGCGATCGAGGGCGTCGCGCTCGAGGCGACGAGTGATGGATCGAGGATCAGCACAGCGTAGGGATCGGGCGCGGCATCGATCCCCGCGTCGGCATCCCACGGCGAGCCATCGAAGCGCGTCGCCGGGAGCGAAGCCTCGTCGATCATGAAGTGATACGTGCGCGGGGTCCGTGCACACCCGCCGGGATACTGGCAGCTGTAGCCCGCTGGACAGTCGCTAGGGCAGCGCTGGCAATCGGAGCACGTCTGCCAATGCTCTCCCGGATCGCAGACTCCGTTGCCGCAGACGGGTCCGACTCCGTCGTCGCCCGCGCAGCCGGCGAGGACGATGGCAGCGAGCAGCAGGGTTCGCATCGTCATGGTCAGGGCGCAAACGTTGCCGTGGCCGCGGTGGCGGTGGTCGGTTGGCCGAGATTGCACTGCGGCTTCGTGCCTGCGCACGCTGCGCTCCACGATACGGAGCCCGACGTCGCAACTGCCAGCAGCTTGATCCCCGCGGTCGACGATACGCGCGCCACCGTGCACGTTCGATCGCAGACGATCGGATCTCGATCTTCGTCGAGCACCATCACGGTACCCATACCCGTGCCGTCGATCGTGATCGGGGTCCGGCAACGAGCCGTGCTCGCTACAACTCGCGAGGCAGAGGACCCAGACCGCAGACGCACGCCTCATCCAGCGACGGTAGCGCCTGGAAATCCGACGGCGGAAGCTCATTGTCGCCACGCACCGTCGAAATTTGGCGACAACTACGACAGCGGTGTCAGGGGCGCGCGTAGTAGGCGACACCGCAGTGCGGGTCTTCGGTCACGATCTTCTGGAACCGCAGGCCGGCGCGGCCGAGGACGTCGTCCACCGGATCGCGCGGCGTGATCCACTTGTGCCACTCGAGCACCACGGTGTCGGTGCGCTTGAGGAGCTCGGGGATGGTGTCGAGCACCTTCACCTCGAAGCCCTCGACGTCGACCTTGAGCACGTCGACGCGGCGATCGCCGGCGTGATCGCGCCACGCCTTGTTGAGGTCCACGGTGGGGACCTTGATCTCCTGCTGCTTACCCTTGGCCGGGATGTTCGGGTTGAGCACCGTGGCCGAGCCGGAGATGTTCGACGGGTTCAGGAAGAACGACGCCTCGCCGACATCGAGCGGGAAGCCGACGACGCCCGAGATGCCCTTCACGTTGGTCCAGCCGTTGCTCTCGATGTGGAACGCGGTCTCCTCGGCCATCTTCGGATTTGCGTCGACGGCGATGCCGAACGCGTCGGCGTGCTGGATGCGCTCCATCGCGTAGCAGGTGAAGTAGCCGACGTTCGAGCCGAGGTCAACGAACGTGCGTACCTCGCGGCCCTCGAACGGATCGCGGTAGACCTGACGCTTGAAGATCTCGTCGGCCATCAGCAAGCTCTCGCCGTACCGCACCCGGTAGCGGGTGCCGTTCGGCAGCGTGCGCTTGAGCGGCCGGAACGACAGCATCTTCGACGCCAGCTCGACGAGCTTCAGCGCCTTGATCGCGCGGTGAAACTGCGGATTGAGCTGCAGCCGCGACATCAGCGTCGGCTTGAGAGGGGTTGGGGCGGCCATCACGAGGAGCCTTTACCATACATCGTGTGATACGACGTTCGGATGCGCCACCTGCGGCCCCTGGTCGACCGGCTCCGTGGCTGCCGGGTCCTGGTCGTCGGCGACCTCATGCTCGACGAGTACCTCCGCGGCGACGTGTCGCGGATCTCGCCGGAGGCTCCCGTGCCCGTGCTCGAGGTGCGCTCGCAGGAGAGCCGCCTCGGTGGTGCTGCGAATGCCGCGGCAAACATCCAGGCGCTCGGCGGCACCACGTTCCTCGTCGGCGTGGTCGGCAAGGACGAGGCCGCGGCCACGCTCGGCGAACGGCTGTCGGCCGCCAGCATCATCAGCACCTGCATTCCCGATCCAGATCGCCCCACGAGCAAGAAGACCCGACTCGTCGCGCAGCAGCAGCAGATCGTGCGCGTGGATCAGGAGAAGCGCCACGCGATCACCGGCTCGGTGCAGGACGCTGTGAAGCACGCCGTCGACACGCGCATCAAGGACGCGCACGCGGTGGTCGTCTCCGACTACGCGAAGGGCGTCGTCACCCAGGAGGTCGCTCGCCACGCGATCGCGGCCGCTCGCAAGGCGGGCTTGCCGGTGGTCGTGGATCCGAAGCAGCGCGATTTCTCGATCTACGCGGGCGCCACGGTGATCACACCGAACCTCCACGAGCTCGAAGCCGCGGCGATCAATCCCGCGCCGTTCGACGTGGAGCGCATCGCGCGCGAGCTCCTGCCCACGCTCGACGGTGCCGCACTCCTCGTCACGCGAAGCGCGGATGGCATGAGCCTGTTCCGCGCGGACGGCGCACCGATCCACGTTCCCGCGATCGCGAAGGAAGTGTTCGACGTCACCGGCGCGGGCGACACGGTGGTGGCCACGCTCGCGCTCGCGCTCGCCGCGAAGCTCTCGTTCGAGCATGCGATCGAGCTGGCCAGCGTGGCGGCGGCGGTGAGCGTCTCGAAGCGCGGCACCTCCACCGTCAGCGTCAACGAGCTCCTCGCCGCCCTCGACGCCGGATGACCGATCGCCTCTTGCGCCTGCTGACGATCGCCGCTGTCCTCGGGCTCGGAGCTTGCGGGCTCGCGGATCCTTCGTCGGTGCTGGCCGGGGGCGTGGCGTGGCTCGCGTTCCTGCTGTTCGTCATCTCCGGCTGGGGCTACGCGGTCGCGCGGATCGCGCGGCTCGAGGATCACGACCTCGGGATGCGTGCGTTGTGCGGGCTCGCCGGCTACCTCGCAATCTGCGGACCGCTCCTCGCGGCGGGGGTGTTGTCGCGGCCCGTGAGTCTCGGTCTCGTCGGCTTCGGCGCCCTCGCCGCGGCGTGGCGGCAGTGGACCACCGCCGATCCGCTGTGGGAGCGCGGCCTCGATGCGATCGGCGCGTTGCGGACGCGGCCGGGGATGAGCCTGTTCGTGCTCCTGCTCGTCGCCGCCGTGGTGCTGCAGATCGTGGGCGCCGTCGGAACGCTCGATCGCAATCCGTGGGACGACGACATCGCCTACACCCCACTGGTCAAGCGTCTGCTCGATGCGGGCAACCTGATCGAGCCGTTCTCGTTCCGCCGCCTCGGTGCCTACGGCGGCCAGACGCTCCTGGATGCGCTCGCCGGTGCGCGGGGCACGCTGGCCAACGTGCACTTGATCGATCGCGGCCTGTGCTACGCGATCGCGCTGCTTCTCCTCGCGGGCTACGCGCGCAAGCTCGGCACGCACGCGCTGTGGACGGCCGTGGTCGCGCTAGTGCTCGTGCTGTTGCCCGATACATCGATCAACACGGCGAGCTACTGGAGCGGCGTCGCGATGTTCGTTGGGTTGTATCGCTGCGTCGTCGACGAGCGCTGGGCTCTCGCTGGCCTCGTCGGTGCGGCGGCGTGCTCGCTCCGCCAGAACTACATCGCGATCGCGGTGGTGTTCCTCGGTCTCGCGCTGATCTCGCGACTGGTCCGCAATGGATGGACCGCGGAGAAGCGCAACTGGCTGCTCGTCGCCGGCATCGCCGCGCTCGTGCTCGTTCCGTATCTGATCGCCGCGTATCGCTCGAACGGAACGTTCCTGTTCCCGCTCATGGAAGGCACGTGGAATCCGAGCGTGTCGCTGCGCGCGACAGCACCGACCTGGACCGACGAGCTGCAGTTCCTCGTGTGGTGCTTCATCGAGACGCACCCGCTCGTGGTCATCCCTTCGGTGTTCGCCGTGATGGTGTTCGCGAGAGATCCGCGACCGAGCCGGCCGATCACCGCGCTGCTCGTGGCGTCGACAGTCGGCCTCGTCCTGATGGTCCACGCCTTCGTCGGCTCCGACGCGAACCACCTCTGGCGCTATGCGTTCGCCGCCGCCGTCACCTTGCTCGCGGTGTTCTCGCTCGAGATCGGAGCCGACGATTCGAACGCGCGCCTCGTGCCGCTCGGCCGCTGGATCTTGCTCGGCTCGCTGCTGCTCCAGCTCGTGGTCCAGCGCGAGACGCTGCCGAAGCGCTTCACGGGCCTCGTCGAGAACATCCGCGAAGCGCGTCACAACGATCCAACCGCAGGTGCGCAGCATCAGCGCTACGCGAGGCTGCAGGCTGCGGTCCCCGCGGGGGAACGCATGGCGGTGATGCTCGACGATCCCGCGTTCCTCAATTTCGGGCGCAACCAGATCTTCAACCTCGATACGCCGGGATACGCGAGCCCGAGCCCGGGTCTCCCGGCGTTCGGTGGTGCCGATGCGCTCCGTGCGTACCTGCGTGGACTCGGGATCCGCTACGTCGCGTTCGTGCGCAGTGATCGCTCTCGGTACTTCTATCGCCGTCCGTTCTGGGTGTGGCGCATCTTCAACGATGCCGAGATCTTCCAGACCATGAGCGCATACGCGCTCGACGCGATCGATGCGCTCGCCACGCTGTCGACGAAGACGGCCGTGCTGCACGAGGAGGATGGGCTCGTCGTCCTCGATCTCGGCGCCGATGTTCCGGCGCCGCCGCCGCAGCCCTACTCGGAGGTCGCGCGCCGTGCGGCGTTCGTTCGTGATCTCGCAGACCGCGAGGAGCTCCACGATGCGTGGTCGCTCTCCACGCGCTCCAATGTGCTGTTCGACGATGGCTTCACGGGCCTCGTGTTCCTCGATCCGAGCACCGACGACCCGACCTGGTACGACGCGTTCCACGCGCCGGCCACCGCTGCGACGCGCGGCACCGCGGCGCGCTGGCTCTACCGCCGCGCTCACCTGCGTGTCCGCGGGAGCACCGACATGCACCTCACGCTCGGCGGCAAGGTTAACCTCGGTGCCGCGTACACGCGCCCTCGCCTGGACGTGATGCTCGATGGCGAGCTACTCGCGACCGTGATCCCCGACGCGGGCGGGCGGTTCGACATCGACGCCGTGGTCACGCGGGCGCAGCTCGCGAGCGGCTGGCACGACCTCTACCTCGTGTTCGATTCGATCGCGGAGCCGCAGAAGGATGTCCGCGACCAGCGGTCGGCACGCCTCGAGAGCCTGGAGTGGGAGCCGAAGTGACACCGGTCGTCGCCGCGCGCGGAGCGCTCGGGCTCGCCGTGCTCGTGCCGTGGCTCGCGCTTCTTCCCATCCCGGGCGCGCTCGGCTTCGCGCTCGTGATGCTCGCTGTCATCGCGGCATTCGCCGGCTGGGGACTTCTCGTCGCGCGCCTCGCGCGGATCGAGGACGCGCCGGTGGCGCTCGTGATCCACTGGGGGCTCGCGGCGATGATCGGGCTCGCGGGTGTGGCGCTCCTGCTCCATCAGCTCGGGCACGCGGTGCAGCTCGCGCTCGTGGTCGCGGGGATGGTGCTGCACGGCGGGCTCTTGCTCCTCGACCGCCGGAAGCACGAGGAGCGGCTCGTCGACTTCCTGCGGGCGGAGGACTCGCGGTTCTGGTTGATCCCTGCGATCGCGCTGGCGACCGTCGCCGCGCTCCACGTGCTCGGTACCGCCGGCGATGTCATCTCGAGCCCGTTCGATGACGATGGCAGCCTGCCGGCCCAGCTCCACCGGCTCTGGCAGACCGGCACGCTCGCCGATCCGATCGGTCTCGCCCGGGACGCGCAGCTCGGCGGCAACGTCACCGCGAGCGCGCTCGTCACCGCGCTGACCGGCATCGCGTGGTTTCGCGTCGTCGATGGTCTCGGCTTTGCGCTGCTGCTGTGGCTCGCGATCACCCACCTGCGCCCGCGCACCGCGACCGCGAGCCTGTGGGCGCTCCTGCTGGTGCTCGTCGCCGCGTCGTACCCGGCGGTCGCAGCCGATGCGAACCCGCGCTGGCTCGCGACCTCGTTGCTCCTCGCGCTGTTCGTCACGTTCGAGCGCTACGCGGTCCCCGATGACGATCGTGAGCTGTGGCCGCTCGGCCTGCTCGCGGCGGCGGTTGCCGTGCTGCGCTCGGAGCTGGTCCCGGTTGCGATCGCGATGATCGCGAGCGCCGGCGTGCTGGCGATCGGACGCTCCGGCAGTCGCCGGCGAACCTACGCGCTGCTCGTGCTGCCGCTCGCCGCGGTGATCCCGTTCGTGATCGCGCGCATCGCGGCGCGTGCATCGGTTCCGGCCGGGGCGCTCGCCGGGCGTCACGGCATCGTGGTTCCCCTGCTGATCTTCAGCGGGCTGCTCGTGATCGCGATCTGGATTCCCCTCGTCACGTCCCGCGGTCCGCGGCGGTGGATCGCGATCGCCGCACTCCTCGGCCTCGCAGGGATCCTCGCGCAACTTACGGGCACGCGGCCGTACGCGCTGAACCTCGTCTGGCCGATCTTGGTCGCCGCAGGTCTCGCGCTCGGCCTCGGGGCGTTGCGGACGGGCACCCTCGATCTGCGCGCATGCGCGCTCGTCCTCTCGCTGCTCGCCGCCGTGCTGATCTACCAGGGGCGCGATGGATCCGGTCGCACGCGCTGGTCGCGGCGCTACAGCGACCTGACGAGCGGCATCGAGTACCTACGCCACGCGTACCCAAGCACCGCGCAACCGGACCCGTACGCTCCACTCCTCGCATCCGTTCCGGAGGGCGCGACGATCGCCGTCTGGGTGGCGCGACCAGAGCTGCTCGACGTCCGCCTTCATCGCCTCTTCGATCTCCGCACGCCGCGCTCGGCAGCGCGCCCGATCGTGATCCTCGACACGCTGCACCCCGACTACCTGCTCGTCGAGGACGACCACCTCCCGGCGGAGCGTGCGAGGCGCGATGTGTGGTTCCGCCTCGCGTGCCCGGAGCTCTCGATGCAGCCATTCTGTCTCGACGATCTGCAGGCATTCGTGCAGAAGTTGCCTCAGGTGGCATCCAGCGGCACCGTGCGCCTCGTCCGCGTTCGTCGTTAGCTATGTTAAAAGCACCGGAGATGTCCCGTCCCCTGCGAGGCTTGCTCCTCGGAAGCATCGCGATCGCGCTGCTGTACTTGCTGGTGCACGCGCGCGAGCCACTGCGGCTCAACGTCGGTGACCCGTGGTCCGACGCGAACGTCCTGTCCTCGATCAACTACGTAAAGTCCGATGGCTTCCTTGCCACGTCGTTCACCGACATCCTCGACGTCGGTCCGCTGACCGCGGATTCGTACCGCTACATTCACTATCCGCCGCTCGCGGAGATCTTCTACGGCGCCGTCGGCAAGTACCTCGGCGTCAGCGACATCGGGACGTTCCGGCTGTTCGGCCTGATGTTCTCGAGCCTCGCGATGTGGCTGTTGTTCAGCTACGTGCGGCGGCTCTACACGGATCGCATCGCGCTGATCACGACCGCGTTATTCAGCACGAGCCTGATCTGGATGATGTACGCCGACAGCATGCATCAAGCGCCCGTGATGCAATGCACGGGCTTCCTCGCGCTCTGGGGCCTCGTGCGCGCGATCGAGACGAAGCAGAAGCGCCACTACGCCGCGGCGATCGGCGGATCACTCCTCTGCTTCTTCACCTCGTACGACTATTTCGTGTTCCTCCCCGCGGCCATCATTGCCACGGTCGCCCTCAAGGCGGGAAATCCGTTCGCGAAGGGCAATCGCCACTTCGTCGTGCTGTGCGCGCTCGGCTGTCTTGCCGGTATCGTCCTCAAGTGTCTCTGCGTGATCGGCGCCGTTGGCTGGAACGAGTTCGTCGCGGACTTGCACCTGCAGTTCCTCGAGCGCGCCACCTCCACGCACGACCGCAAGTTCACCTCGGCGCTGCCGACGATGTTCCGCCGGATCACGCTCGTGTT
>JBBRBG010000087.1:0-36450 GCA_038206055.1 Haliangiales bacterium | reverse complement strand
CGTACGCGCGGAGCCGGCAGTTCGTCGCGATGTTCGTCGACGAGGCGAAGATCGCACTCGGCCTCAACCACCCGAACATCATCCAGGTGTTCGACTTCGGCGCGGTCGGCGACACGTACTTCCTCGCCATGGAGTACGTCGAGGGTATGGACCTCCTGCGCCTGTTGCAGGAGGCGGCCAAGGCGCGCCAGCGGCTCCCGTATGGCCTCTCGGCGTACATCGTCCAGCAGCTCGCGAAGGGCCTCGACTACGCGCATCGCAAGACCGACGAGTTCGGTCAGCCGCTCGGCATCGTTCACCGCGATATCTCACCGCAGAACATCCTCCTGTCGTGGGACGGCGGCGTGAAGATCGTCGACTTCGGCATCGCCCGCGCGCGCGACGTCCACGAGGAACAAGGCGTCATCAAGGGAAAGTTCGCGTACATGTCTCCCGAGCAGGGGCGCGGCGAGCCGGTCGACTGCCGCAGCGACGTGTTCGCCGCGGGCATCGTGCTGTTCGAGCTGGTGTGCGCGCGCCCGCTGTTTCACGGCAAGGGCAAGGAGGCGCTCGAGATGGTCAAGAGCGGCGCCATCCCACGCCCGCGTGACTTCGCGCCGGAGCTGCCCGAGTCGCTCGAGAAGATCATCCTGAAGGCGCTCGCGTTCCACCGCGCGGACCGGTTCCAGACCGCGCGCGATCTGCAGCACGAGCTCGGCCGGTTCTCGCTCGAGTGGGGCCAGAAGGCCGGCTCGCTCGTCGACAACAACAACCTCGCGGTGACGCTCGCGCAACTGATGCCGCAGGAGCAGCGCTCCGTCGCGCCACGGCCGGCGTTCGAGGGCGACCCGGGCCGCGAGCCGGCGGAGAGTGCGAGCGATGACGATGTCTCCGAGCCCGCGGTGATCGCGAGCGGCCCGGTGGCGATGCCCGTGCCGGTCGAGCCGAACGCGCCGATGACCGCCGAGAGCCTCGCGCGGCCGCCCCGCGCGCCGACCGCGCCACTGGCACCGCATGTCGATGCGCGGCCCACGCGTGATCGCGAGCGCAAGCACGTCTACGTGCTGCAGGGCATCCTGCGCGGCATGGCGGCGCTCGAGCGCAAGCTCGGTGCACACGGCGCCGCGCGCCTGGTCAACGACTTCTACAAGGTCGCGCGCGACGTCGCGTTCAAGTACGACGCACTGCTCGACGTGCCGCGCCTCCCCCAGGACGGCAAGGACATCCCGATCCCGGAGATCACCGCGTTCACGCCGGTACCTTCCACCGCCGGAACGGGCGAGACCACGCTGCGCGTTGTCGTTGGCCTGCCGGTCGCCGGCGAGGACGACGCCGGCCGGGCGATCAAGCTGGCGCTCGCGCTCGTCGATGCGCTCGATGGCATTGGCTCGGATGTCGAGCCCGAGCTCCGCCTCGCACTCGCGGTGCAGCGCGGCGTGGCGCTGGTCAAGCGGCCGTCGAAGAACACCAATCGCAATCCGAACGAGCACATCTTCGAGATCGAGGAAGGCACGGCGGCGTTCGCGCACAAGCTCGCCCGGCAGGCGCGCGGGGCGGAGATCCTCGTCGGCGGCCGGGTGTTCCGCTCGGCGCGTGGCGACTGGAACTTCGAAGCGCTACCGGCGATCGATCTACCGGATGACTCGCCGGGCGGTACGGCCGCGAGCAAGAGCCAGGTCGACGAGGACACGGATCCGGGAGTCAAGCGCGCGCGGGTGTATCGCCTGCGCGGCCCCAAGGAGCGCGCACAACGGCTGCGCGAGCGTCGCGATGGCGGCCGACTGCACGGCCGCGATCTCGAGCTCAAGGCGCTGCGCGATGCGTGGCGCGACGTGCTCGTCACCAAGCGCAAGCGGCAGATCGTGATCGTCGGCGATGCCGGCGTCGGCAAGCGCACGCTCGTGCGGCAGTTCCTCGAGGGCCTGACGCGCGAGGAGGCGGTGATCATCCGCACCACCGGCCGCGTCGGCACGGCGATGACACCGTACGGTGTGATCGCGGATCTCGCGCGCGACGTGCTCGGCCTCGCCGAGGATGCCGAGCCGCACGAGGTCGAGCGCCGCCTGCTGCGCGCCATTCCGCTGATCTATCCCGACGCCGCGGCGTTCGCGTCCACGGGTGCGGCGGGCGCCGGTGACGAGAGCTCGCGCGAGGCGCGCATGGCGCTGCAGATCTTCGGGATGCTGCTCGGAGCGCGCAGCGCGGCGCCGGCCGCCGAGATGGATGCCGACACGCGCAGACAGACGCTGATCCGCATGCTCAACCGCATCGAGCAGAAGCTCGAGGGCGACAAGCCGATCAT
Source organism: Haliangiales bacterium (assembly GCA_038206055.1). GTDB lineage: Bacteria > Myxococcota_A > Polyangia > Haliangiales > Haliangiaceae > JABFXX01. The sequence goes on along the minus strand of JBBRBG010000087.1, from coordinate 34,169 downwards.
CCTCGTCGGCGAGGATATCCACTGGACCGATCAGGACAGCCAGGAGCTGTTCGCTGCGCTGCTCAAGGTCGATACGCCGCGCCCGATCTTCGGCCTGATGACGAGCCGCCCCGAGCCGCGCATCCTGAAGCTCGCTAAGGAGCTCGGGACCGAGCTGGTCGTGCTCGACGAGCTTCCCGATGTCGCGCGCAAGGAGCTGATCGCCGAGCGCTTTGTCCCCGGTCACGACATTGACGAGCTGGTCGAGCAGATCGTGTCGCGCGCTGGCGGCAACGTGTTCTTCATCCAGGAGCTGCTCGATACGCTGATCGAGCGCCACATCGTTGTCGCCGACGGTGATGACGGCGAGCACCCGGGCCAGCTGCGCTGGGTCAAGCGCGACGCGCCGATCCACGTACCGTCGACCGTGGAGGATCTGCTCCTGACGCGGATCGATTCGCTGCCAGGCGGCGAGCGCGACGTCATCATCCACGCTGCGATCCTCGGCCGCCATGTCACCGCGGCACAGCTCGCGCAGTTGCTTGGCCACGCGGTGCGCCTCGAGCTCGACGAGCTGGTGCGCCGCGGCCTGCTCTCACCTCATGAGGGCGAGTACCGGTTCAAGAACGACATGACGATGACCGTCGCGTACAGCCTGATCCCGCACGAGGCGCGCGTCCAGATGCACCGCGCCGTCGCCGCGCGGATCGCCGGCGCCGCGGGCTATCGCCAGGGTCAAGACGACGCGCTGATCGCGCGACATCTCGAGCTCGCGGGCGACGACAGCGCCGCGGCCGAGCGTTACCTGCGCGCCGCCACGCACGCCGTGGATCTCGGCGGCAACGCCGAGGCGTTCCGCCAGCTCACGCGCGCGCTCAAGCTGCTCACGGCGATCGATCACGATCGTCGATTCAGCGCGCACCGCCTGCGCGAGGAGATCCTGCGCCGGCTCGCCAAGCGCCCGCAGCAGCTGCGCGAGCTCCATGCGCTGCGCAAGGAAGCCGAGGGCACCGCCGATCCGGCGAAGCTGGCGATCGCGCACTGCGCCCTCGCGCAGTTCTACATCGATATCGGCAAGGCCCCCGCTGCGCTTCGTGCCGCCGCCCCTGCCTTGCAGTACGCCCGCGACGCGAAGGACCCGCTGCTCGAGGCTGAAGCCCTTCGCCTGCGCTCCGCGATCTCGCGCCTCGTCGGCAACGCGGAGGAATCGCTGCGCCTCGCCGATCAAGCGCTCGCGCTGTGCGATGCGGCGGGCGTCGGCACCGAGTCCGGCCGCCCCTCGACGCAGGTGTTGATCTCGCGCGCCACGATCCTCAACCAGCGCGGTACCACGCTGTGGAACATCGGCCGCCTCGAGCAGGCGATCGAGAGCTACGCCGAGGCGCTCGTGATCTACCGCGCCGTCGGGATGTCGCGGCACGAGGCGCGTGCGCTCAACAACATGGGCATCGTGTTCGCCGCCCTCGGCGAGTACGAGGAGGCGCTCGCCCACTACAAGTCCGCGCTCAAGATCGATCAGGCACTCGGCGACCGCTCGAGCATCGCGCTCAAGCTCGGCAACATCGGCCAGTGCTACTCGGACCTCGGCGACATCGACAAGGCCGAGAGCTACCTCGGCAAGGCGCTCAAGATCGCGCAGCAGACCGGCGACCTGTCCGCCGCCGCCGACGCCGCCGTGTCGTGGGGCCAGACGAAGATGCAGCGCGGAGATACCGCTGCGGCCCTCGCGCTGTTCGAGCGCGGACTCTCGCTCGCCACCGAGAATCGCGAGCGCTACCAGGAAGTGCGTGCGCTCCAGTACATCGCGCTCGCGCACCTCACCGCCGGCGATCCGCCCGAGGCCGCCCTCGAGATGGCGCGCTCGGCGACCGAGTGGGCGCGCAAGATGCCGATGCTCGTCGGCATCATCTATGGCCTGACGTTCCAGGCCCTCGCGCTCTCGCGCATGTCGCGCCACGACGAGGCGATCGCGGCCGTCGACGAGGCCGTCCAGCTCCTCGAGGGCGCGCGCCCCGAGGGTGCCGAGCACGTCCACCGCTGGCGCGCCGAGGTTCTGGCGGCCGCGGGCCGAACCACCGAAGCGCGCGCCGCGGCGAACCGCGCCGCATCGGAGGTCGAGGCGAAGGCTCAGAAGCTGCGCGACCCCGAGCTACGGAAGCACTTCCTGGCGTCGCGCATGCGCGGCGTTTGACGAGCGGGCGGCACCATGCCGATCACCAACCTGGACTGCGAAGGCGGATCCCTTGCGTGGTCGACCGCGTGTCGATCCACGGTGGCTCCACGGTGGCACGTGTCGACTCTTCCGGACTTCGTTCATCTATTCAGTTGTCAGCACGATGCCAGTTCAGTCCCCGCGGGGACCGGCGCGCTCGTACCGTGGCGACTCGTCATCGCTCGACACCCACGCGAGCCGCTCGAACACCAGCGCATCGGGCGCACGACCCGATATCCGAATCACACCATCGTGCAGATCCTTGTGGTGCGAGTCGCACAGCAACGTCAGACATCGCCCACGCTCCTTCCGGCGCGCTCACCTGCGCGCATCCCCCTAACTAACTAACTACCACGGTGTTTTTCGAGGCTCTGGCCTGCGCCCAGCGCCCGCCCGAGCCTGCCTAACCGATGACGATCGGCCTCGCGCATCAGAATCGCTCAGTCCTCAGCGAATCGATTCCTCCGCGATGTTTCCGCGCAGTTCTCGACGAGGAATCGCGCCGCCATCTAATTCGTGTCAACCATAAGTTTCATCCGCGCTGTCGAATCTTGATCGATTTCTTGAGGAGAGATCGATCGCCGAACAAGCGCATGCGCGTGCTGACGGTCGGTGCGCGAACCGCCGCCGTCCGGAGCCTCTGCGACCTTCCGCGTTCTACGTACGACGACTCGCAACGTCGCCGTGCGTGCCGCTCGGCGGTGCCTCGTCGCCTGGAACAGTCGTGCTCGCCGCGACGCCGCGAGAACCATCGGGAGCCTCTGCGAGCTTCCGCGTCCCAGGCAGGGCGATCCGCAAACGCAGTCGGGCCTCGGCGCAGGCTGCACCTCACGAACCGAGCTTGCGGGTCGCACGTTCTACGTTCCGCCGCCGCTGGCTACTGCGGGTCGTTGCACTCCACGCAGTACCCGTTCGGCGCCACCCCCCACGGGTTCAGCACGCGCAGACTGCCGACCTCGGCGCACGACGCCCGGCCATCGCACAGCGCGACACACACGTCGTCGACATCGACGCAGCCGTCATCGTTGCCGAGCTTCGTGCACGCATCGGTCACGAGCCGCTTGCTCGGCCCGCAGGACGCGGTGACCTCGCGCACGACCATCGGGTTCTCCGCGGGCTCGGTACACGCAGCGACGACAAGAGCGAGGACGACGGCTCTGGACATCTCCTCACTATCAGCAAGCTGCGGACCACGCCAAGTCCGCGGTTCGCCTCGGCCGCGCCTCAGATTTTCGATTCGCCGGTTCCCGGCCGACGGCACGGGCCGCGACATTCGCGTCAGGCCCCGTGCTGGAGCTCGTCGCCGGTCTCGGGATCGAACCACGTGTCACCATTGCTGTCGGTCTGCACCAGGCCCTCCCCCGCCACGGCGATCACCATCGCGGCGGCGAGCGCGATGTTGAAGCCCATGCCGGAGACATCGCTCGCCTTGAGCTCGAAGCCGACGGTCTCGATGCAGTTCGTGAGGGCCGCCCGGATGCCGTCGGGCGAGCTCTCGTCCAGCCTCTCGAGCATCTCGTCGGCTTCCTTGCGCGCGGCATCGCCAGTGAAGCGATCGAAGCGGATGAACTGATCATCGGCGCGGTACCGCAACAGACCGAGCTCCTGGGTCCGGTGCTTCGGGTATTCGAACCGGAGCAACTCCTCCGCGGCCGTGCCCTCCGCCCCTCCGAGCCCCTGGACCTCGGCCCAGATGGCGAAGTCGCAGCTCGCGAGCGCCTCCGCGAGATCGATCGCCGCAAGTGGCCCGACGGACTTCGTGCACACGGCGCGGATCCAGAACCCCATCAGCGCTTCTTACTACTCTACCCGCTGACCGCGCCACGATGCCGCACCGGGCGGTGGGTGCAAACCGCGGCCGGATCTGCCAGGGTCCCCGCGTGGCCGTCTCCGGCAGAAAGCTGCTGCTCGCGTGCCTTGCGGTGTTCGTCGTGATCGCCGCCGGGATCAGCATCCCGATCTTCTGGTGCCGCGGCGGCGAGCCGGAGCTCGAGGACTACGGCGTGGTGCCCGCGTTCACCCTGACCGACGAGCGCGGCCACGAGTTCACCGAGGAGGCGCTGCGCGGCCACCCCACGATCATCGACTTCGTGTTCACCCGCTGCGACAACATCTGCCCGGTCGTCTCGGGGCACATGGAGGAGCTGCAGGAGCGGATCCTCGACCGCCGCGCCGAGTCGATCAAGCTCCTCTCGATCACGGTGGACCCCGCGTACGACACGCCGCAGAAGCTCGCGGCGTATGCGGAGCGCTTCCACGCTCGCCCCGACAAGTGGCGATTCGTCACCGGCCCGGTCGACAAGGTGCGCGCGCTCGTCGAGGGCCCGTTCATGAACTTGATGCGGAACGAGGGGCTCACGGCGTCGGGCGCCCCGTCGATCTCGCACAACGGGCACTTCGTGCTGATCGACGGTGATCTTCACATCCGCGGCCTCTACGACTCCAACGACATCCAGCGGGTCGACGCGCTCAACCACCACGCGCGGTTCCTCGCTCGGACCGGCGCCGGCCGCGGCTACAAGTTCGGCGAGTAAGGGTTACACTCGCGGGCCTGACCCCGATCCTCAATATCGTCCAGGTGGTCCTGGGGATCGCGATCCTGTACTGGGGTGCCGAGTGGCTGATCCGCGGCTCGGCGCAGGTCGCACGCGCGTTCGGCGTCAAGCCGCTCGTCGTCGGGTTGACGGTCGTCGCGTACGGCGCCTCCGCGCCCGAGCTCGCGATCGCCACGAAGACCGCCCTGACCCATCACCAGCCGATCGCGCTCGGCACCGTGATCGGCTCGTGCGCCGCGAACATCTCGCTGATCCTCGGCCTCACCGCGCTGATCTCGCCGCCGACGATCGACGGCCGGATCATCCGGCGCGAGGTGCCGATTCTTCTCGGCTCCGCGATCGCGGTCCCGCTCTTGCTCCGCAACGGCATCCTCTCGAAGCTCGAGGGCGGCATCCTGATCGCCTGCGCCGTGCTGTTCACCATCGTCACCCTCACCGTCTCCGCTCAGCTCGATCCCGACGACGAGCTCGAGCTGCAGGCCCGTCGCAGCGAGGAGAGTGGCGCCTCGATGGGAGGCAAAGCCAGACCGCGCGCATCGCGGGCAGGTGCCGCGATGATGACCATGCTCGGCCTCCTCCTCCTGGTTGCCGGCTCGGACCTGTTCGTGCGCGGCGGCCGCGGTCTCGCGGGCGAGGTTGGCATGTCGGAGCGCATGCTCGGGCTCACCGTGATCTCGCTCGGCTGTGCGCTCCCCGAGCTGATCGGCTCGATGGTCGCGGCCGCGCGCGGTCACTCGGCGATCGCGATCGGCTCGGTGATCGGATCGAACATCTTGAACGTGCTGCTCGTGCTCGGTATCACCGCGTATCTCCAGCCGATTCACGTCGGCGAACGCATGCACGTGGTCGAGCTGGTGGGCCTGGTCGCGATCACCCTCCTCGGGGTCATCATGATGCGTGGATCGCGCAAGATCTCCCGCCCCGAGGGGGCGATCCTGGTCCTCGCGTACGTCGCGTTCATCGTCGCGTCCGCCCTGTTCTGACGATCGACTATTCCATCGATCTTCCGGGGATCACACGGATTCTACCGATACGCGGGCACCGCATTTCGTGCGCATCGCCCGCCTCAGGCTGCGCGAGATGAAGACAGCGTGACCCCGTAGAGATAGATCACGCGTGGCGGCTACAACGCCAGGCATGAAGCGCTCCCTCGCCGTAGTGGCAGTGTTGACCATGGGGATGGTCAGCCTCGCGAATGCCGAGAATCAGCCGAACATCGACGATGTTCCGCAGAATCCGCTGGCCATGCCGAACGCACGGCCGCAGGCCACCTACCGCTTCATCGATCCAGGTCTCCCGACGATCGAGGGCGATGGCGTCACCGCCGCGGTCTCGAACGTCATCTACCTGAACAACTGCAAGCCCAATGGCTGCCAGGTCACGCCGGGCGACGACGACTCGACGACGAATCACTCGAGCATCCCGAACCAGGCGTCCACGGTGTCCCCGTGGACCTACTCCGACGCGGTGTGGAACCAGGTCGTCGACTGCGTGAAGGCGTCGTACGCGCCGTTCGGGGTCAACATCGTCACCACGCGGCCCGCGAGCGGCAACTACCACATGGCGATCATCGCCGGCTCGCCGCAGAACGTGCAGATGCAGCAGGGCGTGGGCGGCGTGTCGCCGTTCTCCTGCGACTACATCCCCAACGCGGTCTCGTACTCGTTCGCCGCCGTGTACGGCCCGAATGTCGACGAGATCTGCTGGACCGTCGCGCAGGAGACCGCGCACTCGTGGGGCCTCGACCACAAGTTCGACAACAGGGACCCGATGACGTATCTGCAGTCGGGCCCGACGCGGAAGGTGTTCCAGAACGCGGCCGGCGCGTGCGGCGAGTACAGCGCGCGCGCATGCCAGTGCGGCGGCAGCTCGATGAACAGCTATGCGGAGATCCTCGCGACGTTCGGCGGCTCGACCCCCACGCCGCCGACCGTGACGATCACGTCGCCGAAGAACGGCGACAACGTCGCTCCGGGATTCCCGATCCGCGCCGACATCATGGACGACATCGGCGCGTCGAAGGCCGAGCTGCGCATCGACGGCCAGCTCGTCTCGACGCTCACCCAGTCGCCGTGGGTGTGGAACGCTCCGGCGACGATCGGCCAGGGCACGCACACGCTCAAGGTCACCGGATACGACGTCGCCAACACGCCGGCGGAGGCGCAGATTCAGATCGTCATCGGTGCCAAGTGCACGAAGCCGGGTGACTGCGCGAGCGAGACCGACACGTGCGTCGACGGCCGCTGTGTCGCCGGCGAGGGCGTCAGCGGTGGGCTCGGCTCCGCCTGTACGAAGAACGAGGAGTGCAAGTCGGGTCAGTGCGGCAACGACGGCACGAACGGCTACTGCGTCGAGATGTGCGATCCCGCGCTCAACGCCTGCCCGTCGGGCTTCGACTGCCTCGCGTCGGGTAACACCGGGGTGTGCTGGCCCGGTGCCGGTGGCGGCGGCGGTGGCTGCAACACCGGCAGCGACTCCGGTGGCGCAGCGTTCCTCGCCTTCGGGCTCGGTGCGCTGTTGATCACGCGCCGGCGCACCCGTCGATAAGCACTTTCGAAGGGTTGGAAATGCCGGCCGGACTGCCCTCGTGCAGCCGGCCGTTCGCATTTGCGACACCTCACCCGATCCAGTGCAAGACAGCCGATTCCGCTAGGTTGGACCCCGTCCAGCGGGATAGAACCGTGGGCCATGAAGCGATCGATGTTGTGGGCCGTGACCACCGCTTCCGTCCTCGTTCTCGCCCACGCCGCGAGCGCCGAGACCGAGACGGTGATGCCGCAGCAGGGTGACTCGATCGTCGAGGACACCACGCCCACGCCGCTCGTCACCCGCCCGCGCGACGTGATGGTGTGGACCGACGTTGATCCGTCGGAACTGCTGCCAGCCGTCAACACGAACAAGGTCTTCCTCAACAATTGCAAGCCAAACGGCTGCGTCGTGCGCTCTGGCCAGACCAGCTCGATCGACGGCACCGGCTTCCAGGGCACGTGGGGCATCAACGCCACGCGCACGCTGACGCCGTTCGCCGCGAGCGACACGGTGTGGCAGCAGACCGTGGACTGCCTGAGAGACGTGTTCTCGCCGTTCGCGATCGAGATCACGACCGTGAACCCGAGCCCCGCGCCGCACTTCGAGATCATGATCGCCGGCGCTCCCGGTGACCTCGGCATGAGCTCGGGCATCGGCGGCGTGTCGCCGTTCTCGTGCCAGCCGTACATCCCGAACTCGCTGGTGTTCGACTTCCAGAAGGTCTGGGGGAGCAACGTCGAAGAGATCTGCTCCACCGCCGCGCAGGAGATCGCGCACTCGTGGGCGCTCGATCACGTGACCGACGCGAGCGATCCGCTGACCTACTTCAACTTCAACGGGCGCCGCCGGTTCAAGGACGCCCAGGTCCAGTGCGGTAGCGATTGCCAGGGCGGCCAGTCGCCGTTCGGCAGCACGTGCACCGGTACGACGCAGCAGAACCACCCCTGTTCGTGCACCAACGGCACCACCATCCTGACGAACACGCAGAACTCGGTCGCCACGATCAAGGCGCTGTTCGGGACCGGCACGCCCACACCGCCGGTGGTGAAGATCACCGACCCGAAGCTCGGTGCGGTGGTGCAGGCCGGGTTCCCCGTCCGCGCTGACGTCACCGACGACCAAGGCGTCGCGCGCGCCGAGATGTACGTCGACAACCAGCTGTTCCAGACCCTGGTCGCCGGCCCGTACGCGTTCAACGCACCCGGCTCGCTCGGCGACGGCACGCATACGGTGAAGGTCATCGGCTACGACATCTACGGCACGTCTGCCGCGGCGAGCGTGCAGGTCGTCATCGGCAAGCCGTGCAACGGCGACGGCGATTGCCCGACCGACACCGACGTCTGCCTCGGTGGACGCTGCGTCGCGGGTCCGAACGCGACCGGTGGCCTCGGCCTCGTGTGCAACGCGGGTCCCGACTGTCGCTCCGGCGAGTGCCAGGCAGATTCGACCGGCGAGAAGCACTGCGTCGAGAGCTGCCTCCTCGGCGCCGGCCAGTGCCCGGATGGATTCGGTTGTCTCGAGGCCGGTCCCGACAAGGGTGTGTGCTGGCCCGGCTTTGATGATGGCACCGGCGGTGGGTGCTGCAGTGCGAACAGCGATCCAGCTGGACCGATGGTCCTGGGGACGATGGTGGGCGGGATGTTGGTCCTGCGTCGTCGCCGGCGGAGGTGAGTATGCGTAGATCGATCGTTCTCGTGGCCATGGCGCTCGCAGCGCCGGCGGTGGCCGAGCCCGTGCGTCCTCAGCCGGTGCTCAAGTGGATCACCGTGAAGAACCCGCCGGCGGCGTTGCCGTCGTCGCGGATCATCTACATCCACAGGTGCCCGTTCACCGGCTGCCTGATCAATCCCGGCGTCGACGACTCGCGTGTTGATACCTCGAGCATCCCGGACCAGCCGCGCACGATCAGCAAGTTCAAGCAGACCGACGCCGTGTGGGACGCGATGATGAAGTGCGTCAAGAACACGTACGCGCCGTTCGACATCACGATCACCGACGTCGACCCGGGCAACGTGCCTCACTACGAGAACATCGTTGGCGGCTCGAGTGGCGCCGAGCTCGACCCCGCCTTCTCGGGCGCGGGCGGCGTGTCGCCGTTCACCTGCGGCGAGATCCCGAACTCGGTCTCGTTCACGTTCGATGTCTACGGCCCGGATGTGGATCAGCTGTGCTGGACGGTCGCGCAGGAGACCGCCCACTCGTTCGGGCTCGAGCACGAGTACAACGCGGCTGATCCGCTCACGTACATCGGCGGCGGTCCGTCGATGAAGCGGTTCCAGGCCACGGAGTCGAAGTGCGGCACGTTCTCGGCGCTCGCGCAGTGCGCGTGCCCGCCGAACAAGCCCACGCAGAACTCGTACAAGAGCATCGTCGCGATGTTCGGCCCCGGTGCTGCGACCCCGCCCACGATCCACATCATCTCGCCGACCAGCGGGAAGAAGGTCACCCCGAACTTCGTGGTCCGCGTCAACGCGAGCGACGACGTGGCCGTAGATCACGTCGAGCTGTGGATCGACGGCGCGGACTCGGGCGTCACGGCGATGACCGCGCCGTACCGGCTCACCGCGCCCGATGGTATCGCGGAGGGCGCGCACACGCTCGAGCTCCGCGCGATCGATGTCCAGGGGGTTCCCGCGAGCGAGACCGTCGATGTCGACATGGGCCCGCCGTGCACGGCGAGCGGTGGTTGCTCGGGCGGCGACGTCTGCGTGATGGGCGTCTGTGTGCCGGGCCCCGACGTTCCGGGTGGCCTCGGTGATACGTGCACTGGCCCCACGGAGTGCCTCTCGCTCCAGTGCGTCGGCACGACCGCGAACGACAAGCTGTGCGTCGAGAACTGCGACGTCGGAACATCCGGCGCGTGCCCCTCGGACTTCTCGTGCATCGCCAACGGGGCGAGCGGCGTCTGCTTCTACAACGGCTCCGGCGGATGCTGCAGCTCGGGCACCGAGCCGACCGGCCCGCTCCTGCTCGGCGCGAGTGTGTTCGGCCTCGTGATCCTGCGCCGCCGCCGTCGTTCGTGATCATGAAGGCGCGCCTCTACGCGCACGCGATCGTCACGGTCGACACCCTCGCGGGGAAGCTCGTTCCGCCGGGGGACCTCGAGCTCGAGGATCCCGAGGCGCCGCTGCGCATCGCGGCGCCCGGCCGCCCCGCGAACCTCCCGATCGTCCCCGGCCGCAGTGCGCGCGTGCCGCCGATCGCGGGCATGCCGGATCCGCAGCAGAGGGCACGAATCCTCCACGCCCTGGCGAACCACGAGCTGCAGGCGATCGAGTTGTTCGCATGGGCACTGCTCGCGTTTCCCGATGCGCCGCTCGCGTTTCGCCGCGGCCTCGTCGCGATCCTCGCCGACGAGCAGCGGCATTTCGGCCTCTACGCGGAGCGGCTCGCCGCGCTCGGGATGGCGTTCGGCGATCTCCCGGTCACCGGGCACTTCTGGAACAAGCTCGATCACCTCGGCACGCCGCTCGAATTCGTGTGCGCCATGGGCCTGACGTTCGAGAACGCGAACCTCGACTTCGCCGGCGATTACGCTACGGCCGCACGCGCATGCGGTGATCACGCAACCGCTGCGGCGCTCGCGCAGGTCCACGAGGACGAGATCGCGCACGTGCATTTCGGCTGGGTGTGGCTGCAGAAGCTCGCCGGTGATCGAGATCCGTGGGAGGCGTACTGCGCGAGCGTGAAGTTCCCGCTCGGCCCGAAGCGTGCACGCGGTGCCGTGCTCGATCGCGAAGCGCGTCGACGAGCCGGGTTCTCCGAGGCGTTCATCGATGCGCTCGACGCGGTTCTGCCTGCACGGCCCTCCGGCGAGCCGCGATAGTGTTCACCATCGACGCGAACCTCGACGTGGAGGCGAAGTGGGGCGGCACTCCACTACCCGTCGCGGTCGCCACCCGGATCAGCTACTACGCAGCGCTCACCGCTGGCCTCGCCCCCGCCAACGCGCAGGTCCGCGTCTACGCACCCGCCGACGTCGACGCGACGAGGATCGACCTCCCGGTGACCATGCGCAGCGGGAAGCTCGGGCGCGCGGCCGATCTGGTGTGGTGCGATCCCGCGCAGCGCGCCGCGAACGATCGCCGCCTCGCGATGAGGCTCGCTGCGGAGCACGGCATCGGCGTCCCCGGAGCGCATGCGGTCACGTCGGTGGACGAGCTCACCATGGATGGACCGTGGGTCGCGAAGGGGCTGTGGACCAGCGCTGGTCGCGACCGATGCTACGGCACCGGGCCCGTGGCGTCGGATCAGCGCGTCCGGATCGCGCGCCTCATCGAGCGGTTCGGCGCGGTCGTCATCGAGCCATGGTTGCCGCGCAGCCTCGACGTCGGCGTGTGCGCTTGGATCTCGGATGATGACGTGCGCGTGGATCCGCCGCACGCCATGGTCACCGACGCGCGCGGAACGTTCCTCGGCATCGACCTCGCCTCTCCACTCTTGCTCGGCGACGAGCGCGAGCGGCTCACGTCATTCGTCGCGGCCGCCGGGGCGAGCCTGCGCGGGCTCGGCTATCGCGGCCCGATCGCGGTGGACGCCTTCGTCGCCGGGACGGAGCGGATCCTGTGCGTGTGCGAGATCAACGCGCGCTACTCGTTCGGCTGGGTCGCGCGCGGGCTCGCGGATCGCTTCGGCACCTCGCGGATCGGATTCTCCCCCGCACCACCGGGCGCGCGCGTGCTGATCGCTCCGGCGAGCGACGGAATCACGGCCTGGATCGCGTGATCTCGAGGCGCGCGACGGGACCCACGCGCGGCAGCGAATCACCGGAGCGATGCAGCCGGCCACCCTGGCCGTGGTAGCGCGGGAACGGATCCTTCGGATCGACCGCCGAGACGATGACCTCGCCGCGCCGGGTCAGGAACAGCACCAGCTCGAGACCCGCCGCGGACGGGCGTTCGAATTTCAGGCTGACACCCGATGGCGACACGGCCTCGATCGTGGTGCCGTTCGACGCGGCATCGGGGACGAGCGTGGAGATCAGCCACATCGTGCGCTCGGCATCGGCGAAGTCGGGCTTCACGGTGGTCAGCATCTTTGCGTTGATCGCACCCTTTGCTTCGCCGTTGACCTTGATCGGAATCGCAAGGTCCGCGGGGGGCGGCATGTCCTTCGGTGGCGGCTTGTCGGCCCACTGCTTCGTCTCGGCCTCGTCGCTCGCGCGCGAGCACGCTCCGGCGCCAACGACGGCGACGAGTGCGAGAACGATGACCCAGCGGTACATGCCGAAATTGTAGCATCCCGACATGGATGAGGTTCTCGCCGCGTGTCGTGCAGCGCTCGATCGCCCGGGCCATGTCCTCGCGCTGACCGGCGCGGGAGTCTCTGCGGAGAGCGGGATCCCCACGTTTCGCGGCAAGGAAGGCTACTGGACGATCGGATCGCGCGAGTACCACCCGCAGGACCTCGCCACCCACCATGCGTTCGAGCGCATGCCGTGGGAGGTGTGGGCCTGGTACCTCTACCGCCTCGGTGTCTGCCGGCGGGCCGAGCCGAACGCCGCGCACGCTGCGCTCGTCGCGCTGGCGACCGGCCTCCCGGATCGGTTCGCGCTGATCACGCAGAACGTGGACGGCTTGCATCGCCGCGCCGGGACGCCGCCGCACCAGATGTTCACGATCCACGGCGACATCTCGCAGATGAGATGTGCGGACGACTGCACGCTCGATCGCTATCCGATTCCCGATGCCGTGCCGATGGTCGACCGAGGTGAAGCCGTCTCGGACGATTCGCGCGCGCTGCTCGTGTGCCCGCGGTGCGGCGCCATGACGCGCCCGCACGTGCTGTGGTTCGACGAGTCCTATGACGAGCCGCGCTTTCACCTCGACACCGTGCGCCGCCTCGCCGCGGGCGCTGCGCTGCTCGTCATCGTCGGGACCTCGGCGCAGACGAACCTACCGTGGCAGGTGGTGACGCTTGCGGACCGCGCACGCGCGACCATCGTCGACATCAATCCTCTAGACAATCCATTCGGGGAATTCGCCAAGGGCGGCTGCCTGCGCATGCCGGCGGCGACAGTGCTACCCGCGCTCGTCCGAGGCATTCTCGCGGCTGATCGTTAAAATCTGATAAGGTCCGCCGCGATGTTCGCCACGCGCGTGTACCACTATCGCGACCCCGCGGCGGTCATCCTCGGGCTCAAGGAGCTGCGCAAGCAGGGACTGACCCCGCGCGGCCTGCTGTTCGTCGCGCTCGATCCTCGCGGCGAGACCTATATTGCGGTGCCCGAAGATCTCGATGCCGTGGTCAACGTCCGCGTCGGGGACAAGCTCTCGCTCATCTCTCCGCTCGAAGGCCGCTACTTCCACTTCGATGCCGTGCATCGCCTGCCCGGTGACTCTGTCCTGTGGAACGGTGATCGCCGGCTCGGCGATACGGGCAGTGCGCCCGAGGTCGCGTGCGCGCTCAGCGAGTGGCTGAAGGGCAGCTCCGCGAAGAACGTGTTCCTCGGCTGCACGCCACACGTGCCGGGATCGTGGTGGACCATCGATCACCTGTCCGCGGTGACCGACCTGCACGCGCAGGGCTTCCTCGACTGCGTGGTCACGACCACCGGCATCCTCGCGCGCAAGATCGACAGTACGAAGCTGTTCCACCTCGAGTTCCAGGCGCTCGCGCAGCACGGCACACCGACCGAGGGCTGGCAGGAGACGTTCTCGTCGGACCTCGGCAACATCCTGTTGGTCGAGCGGCGCGTCCTCAACTACCGCCTCGTGCTGACCTGCGAGCAGGGCCTCGTCGAGATCGACGTCAGCCACCTGCCCGATCTGGTGATCGAGACCGCGCGCGTTCCGATGCGCTCGGGGTTCGGGGTCGTTGGCCGGCTCGATGGCGGCGCCTTCGCCGTCACGTCGGGCACCGTCGAGCCGTGGGGCCTGACGAACATGAGCCCCGCGATGCTGGTCGGGTCCCCTACCGAGAGCCTGCTCGAGCTGCCGCGCACGTTGCGCGCGATGCCGCTCGACGGCGATTGATCGTCGACGCCTGCGTCTAGGCTCGCGGCGCGGCATAGCCGCAACGCCACGAGGAGCTCGCTGGTTCAGTTGCGCCCCGACGACTCGAAGCTCCCAAACAAGCGGCTTTCTCCCCAGGAGAAGACTCTGCTTCGGGTCCCTTCGCGACTTCGGGGCGCCCGAGCACGCGAGCGCATGATCAAGGCGAGCTGTAGAGACCGGCGAGCGCGAGCAGGCTGAACGCGAGCAGCATGACGCCGGTCAGCGGCCACAGGCCGATCGCGACGGCGAGCGCTTCGCGGAGCTGTTCGTTCGTGCGACTTCGCGGCGGAGGGGGCATCGCCGGCGGTGTCACCAGCTGGCCGCCCGCGCGGACCACGCGTGCCTGTGGAAGTGAGTCAAAGGTCAGCATGTGTCTCCAGTATGGGGTCTTGTGGAGACGTGGCCACTGGTCCGGTTATTCGGCGGCTGAGAACGTGTAACGTCCGTCACCAATGGTGCTCAGCATCGCCGCCCTGTCGTTGGGATTCCGACATGCCTACCTCGACTACGAGCGCCTGACCGCGCAGCTGAAGGGGTGGGCGGAGGTGTTTCCCGAAGTGTGCCGCCTCAGCTCGCTCGCGAGGACTCCGGAGGGGCGCGAGGTCTGGCTCCTGACCATCGGGCGCGATCCCGATCGCATTCGCCCGGCGGCCTGGGTCGACGGCAACATCCACGCGGCCGAGCTGGCGGGCTCGAGCGTCGCGCTCGGAATCGCGGAGGACGTGCTGCGGCTGCACGTCGAACCGAGCGATAACGAGCTCCCGCCGGCGATCGTCGAGCGCTTGCGCGAAGTGCTGCTCTACGTGGTGCCGCGGATCAGCCCCGATGGCGCGGAGGCCGTGCTGACGAGCGGGCGCTCGGTGCGCTCGGTGCCGCGCGATCATCGTGTCGAGCGCGGCAAGCCGCGGTGGATGATCGGCGACATCGACGGCGATGGACTCGCGCTCTCGATGCGCGTCAAAGATCCGGGCGGCGAGCTCGTGGATGCGCCGGAGTTTCCGGGGTTGCTCGTCGAGCGCGGCATCGAGGACGAGGGCCCATTCTACAAGCTCTACCCGGAAGGGCTGATCGAGCACTTCGACGGCAAGTACATCCCTTCGCCGCACTTCCTCGGCGACAACCCGGTCGACCTCAACCGCAACTTCCCGTGGTCGTGGGCGCCATCGCACGAGCAGATCGGCGCCGGTGCCTTCCCCGCCAGCGAGCCCGAAGCGCGCGGCATCGTCGAGTTCGCGACGGCGCATCCGGAGATCTTCGCGTGGCTCGATCTGCACACGTTCGGCGGCGTGATGATCCGACCGCTCGGTCACGCGCCCGACTCGAAGATGGACGCCGAGGATCTCGCGGTGTTCCGGCAAGTCGAGGAGTGGATGACCGACCACACCGGCTATCCCACCGTGTCGGGGTACGAGGAGTTTCTCTACGAGCCCGACAAGCCGTTGCGAGGTGACCTCACCGACTTCGCATACAACCAGCGCGGCGCGATCGGATACGTCGTCGAGCTGTGGGATCTGTTCAAGCGCCTCGGCATGGAGCGTCCGCCGAAGTTCGCGCAGTACTACGAACGCGTCACCCGTCGCGACATCATCAAGCTCGCATGGTGGGACCGCGAGGAGAACGGCGGCCGCTCGTTCCCCGCGTGGCGCGCGTTCGACCATCCGCAGCTCGGCCGCGTCGAGATCGGCGGCATCGATCCGCGCGTCGGCATCTGGAACCCGCCGCTGCACGAGCTGCCGGTACTGTGCGTCTCGCAAGCGCAGGTGTTCCTTCGCGTCGCCGCGCTCGCACCGCGCGTGCGCATCGGCCGCATCGATCGGCACTCGGTCGGCGGCGAGATGACCCGCGTCGACGTCGAGCTCGTCAACGACGGTTACCTCGGCAGCTTCGGCCTGCCGTCGGCCAAGAAGCTCGACTTCAACGAGCCGCTGTATGTCACGGCGAAGACGAGCGAGACCTGCGCGCTCGTCGACGCGGGGGCCGCGCATCAGGCACTCGGCCACCTCGATGGCTGGGGCCATGGCCTGCACACCGGGCAGAACCTTCCCGCGTATCCGGGCACGCGCGGGACCACGCACGCGGCGTGGGCCAGCTACCTCGTGCGCGGCAAGGGCACGCTCGAGCTGCGCGCCGGCTCGTGCCGCGTCGGCTTCGTGGCCGCGACGATCACGATCTGACGGATGCGGCGACCGCGGTCCAGATCGGTGCGCCGCAAGATCCGCCGTGCGCAGGAGTCCGGACTGTCCCGAAGATCCCGAAGTCCCGAAGGAGAGGCTCTCTCGAGCCTCGCCTCGCGATCTCGGCGAGAACGCGCGCAACGGTGAAAGAGCTTCTCCTTCGTGCCTTCGTGATCTTCGGGGCGGTCTCCGCCCGGACGTACCCGCCCGGCACGATCCGGCGCGATCCGCAACTAGCGGCGATGGTCGCGGATCTGCGAGCCGCGCGACGGCTGCCAGCTGCCGCGGCTGTAGGAGCGAACGCCGCCGTTGGTGTTCCAGCGCCCGCGCACGTAGGTCTGCCCGCCGCCGCGAGGACGCTCCCAGTTGCCGTTGACCCAGACGTGGCCGTTGCCGCGGCGATCCCAGTACCCGTCGTTATAGACGTAGCCCGCACGCTGCCCTTCCCAGCGGCCGTCGTACCAGGTGTTGCCGTTCCAGTAGCCCTGGATGTAAACCTGGTTCGGGCGCTCGGCCTCGTAGTAGCCGGGCTGCCAGGCCCACGCACCGTTCAGCCAGTTGTAGCGACCGTTGACGTACACGTAGCCGGGACGCTCGTCGTAGTAGACGTTGGCCTCGGCGTACTCCGGCACGGGCTGCGAGTACGCGACATAGGTTCCGCCTGTGGTGTAGCCGGCGGATCCGTAGCCGGTCCCATAGCAACCAGCGCCTACACTCGCCGCCAGCACGACACTCAAAAGCTTCTTCATCCCGGGAGCATGGAACGCCCGCGAGCCGCTGACAAGTGATACCAAACACTGTGGCCCGCTACGCGATCGGGGACGTCCAGGGCTGCATGGCGAGCCTCGAGCGTGTGCTCGCGCTGATCGCGTTCTCGCCGGCGCGCGACGAGCTGTGGATGGTAGGCGACCTCGTCAATCGTGGGCCGCGTTCGCTCGACGTCCTGCGCTGGGCGATGGGCATGGGCACCACCGTGACGTGCGTGCTCGGCAACCACGACCTGCATCTTCTCTCGCGCGCGGCAGGCGCTTCCGATGCGAAGAAGCGCGACACGCTCGACGAGGTGCTCGCGGCGCCTGATTGCGATCGCTTGATCGACTGGCTGCGCCAGCGGCCGATGTTCCATCACGACGCGGCGTTCGCGCTCGTCCACGCGGGACTGCATCCACGCTGGACGGTGGCCGAGGCACGCACGCGCGCCGGCGAGCTCGAGAAGGAGCTACGCGGCCCCGCATGGCGCGCGTTCCTCGCATCGCTCGGTAAGGGGCGCCCGCCGCGCTGGGACGACAAGCTCGGCGGCAGCGATCGGTGGCGCGCGCTCCTCGCCTACTTCGTGCGGGTGCGGACGTGTCACGCCGATGGCCGCGTCGAGGACGAGTTCGATGGCCCGCCCGCGCAGGCACCCGCCGGCTGCGTACCGTGGTTCAAGTTGCCGAACCCCGCGTGGGCCACGCACACCGCCGTGTTCGGTCACTGGGCTGCGCTCGGCCTCGACCTGGGCGCGCGTCACCTCGGCATCGACACCGGATGCGTGTGGGGACGCTCGCTCACCGCGGTCCGCCTCGACGACCGCATGGTGTTCCAGATCAAGGCCGCCGAGACACCGCAACCCGAGCGGTAGCTACTTCTTCTCGGGCGGCTTCGGCGGGAGCTTCGGCGGCAGCGGCTTGAGCGCCGGCGCGGTGGCGGCGAGGCGAGGATCCTCTCCCTTCTTCGCGGTCAGCGGAAACGGATCCACGCTCAGGTCGGGCTTCGAGAACTCGATGTCGGTCCCGCCACCGGCGACGTGCTCCGTGGTCGACATCTGGTCGTGGGCCTCGCCGTCGAGGGTCTTGCGCGCAAGGGCGACGGCACCGCCGAGCGCCGTCGCCGGGTTGATGCCGACGGCCTGCTTCATGACCTGGCCAAGCGCGTGCGCGAACTCGTCGGCGGTCGCGTAACGATTCGCCGGATCGGCGGCCAGCGCCGTATCGATCACCGCGAGCATCGCGGCCGGGACATCGTCGCGACGATCCGAGATCGGCGGCACGACGCAGTTGCGGATCTTCTTGAAGATCTCGACGTCGGTCTTGCCGTCGAACAGTCGCTCGCCGGTGAGCGACTCCCACAGGAGGTTGCCCACGCCGAACAGATCCGACTGGACGGTGTTCGGCTTGCCGAACGCGACCTCGGGCGCGAGGTACGACAGCTTGCCCTTCACGGTGCCGGGCGCCGTCAGGCTCGCGATGCGATCGCGCGCACGGGCGAGGCCGAAGTCCGAGAGCTTGACCACACCGTTGACGCCGACCATGACGTTGTGCGGCGAGACATCGCGATGGATCACCGGCGCCGGGGTGCCGTCGGGCCCGACGCGCTCGTGCGCCGCACCCAGGCCGCGAAGCGTGCCGATGCCGATGCCGGCGACGAGCGGCCACGGCACCATCTCGTTGCGTTCGCGATAAGCGCTGATGAACGCGCCGAGGTCGATGCCCTCGACCCACTCCATGATCAGGTAGTAGCTCCCGCCTTCGCTGACGAAGTCGTGAACCTGGACGATGTTCGGGTGCGCGAGCTCGGAGCCGACCCGCGCTTCCTCGACGAACATGTCGATGTAATTCTTGAGCGCGCGGAACTCCGGCCGGATGTGCTTCACGGCGACGGCCCGCTGGAAGCCGGCAGCGCCGCGCACGAACGCCTTGTAGACGGTGGCCATGCCACCCTCGCCGGCGATCTTCACGAGCTGGTACTTGCCGTCGATCGTCTGCCCGCTGAGATCAGCCACGGAACGATCTTACAACTTTCGGCGATCGTCGTCAGTCTCCGGCGGCCTCGAGCTTGGCTCGCGCGGTCTCCAGCTCGGCCATCGCCTTCTCCCACCGCACATTCAGCTCCTCGAGCTTGTCGGCGGCGCTCTGGTAGTCCGAGAGCAGCTTGTTCCGGCGTGCGGCTTCGTCGTACACGCTCGGATCTGCGAGCTCGGCCGACCGCGCCTTCTGCTCGGCCTCGAGTACGCCGACGCGCTCCTCGAGCTGCGCGACCAGCTTCTCCAGCGGTCCGAGCTTCGCCGTTCGCTTCTGTCGCTGCTCCGCCTCGCGCCGCTTGCGCGTCTTGTCATCTTCTCGCGAGATGGGCGCCTTCGGGGTAGCGCTGGGGGCGCTGCCGGCGGATGCGCCCCGGGGATCGCGCCGCTGCGTGGCATCGCCCTCGACGGCCACCGCCTGGCGGCGCTCCGACATCGAATACAGATACTCGTCCAGGGTGCCGGGGTAGGTCTCGACCTTCTGATCCTCGACGTTCCAGATCCGGGTGGCGAGCGAGCGGACCAGCGACTTGTTGTGGCTGACGAACACCAGCGTGCCGTCGTAGGTGCCGAGCGACGCGGTCAGGGCCTCCGATGACTGGAGGTCCAAGTGGTTCGTGGGCTCGTCCATCAGCATGAGATTGCCGGGCTTGACGAGGAGACGCGCGAGCGCGACGCGGGCCTTCTCACCACCCGAGAGCACCTTCACCGGCTTGTCGATGTCGTCGCCCGAGAACATGAACGCGCCGAGGATCGAGCGAATGCGCGATGGCGGGGTCTCCGGCGATGCGCGGAGCACTACCTCGTAAACGGTCGAGCTGAGATCGAGAGTGTCGGCGTGGTGCTGCGCATAGTAGCCAACGTTGACGCCGCTCCCGATCTTGATCGAGCCCGAGTCGTACGGCAGCTCGCCGGCGAGCATGCGGAGCAGCGTGGTCTTGCCGGCGCCGTTGACGCCGATGATGCCGATCTTCTCGCCGCGGCGGACCGTGAGGTCAACGCCCGGGAACACGACGTGATTGCCGTAGGCCTTCTTCAGATTCTCCACGCGGATCACGTCGGCGACGGTGCGATCCGTGGGAGGGAACGAGAACCGCATCACCTGACGCTTCTCGTAGGTCTCGACGGACTCCATCTTCTCGAGGAACTTCACGCGCGACTGCACGGCCTTCGCCTTGTTGGCCTGTGCGCGGAAGCGATTGATGAACTCGGTGAGCCGCTCGCGCTCCTTGGCGAGATTCTTCGCGCGGCCTGCGAGGATGGTCTCCTCCTCGGCGCGCTGCTCGACATACTTCTCGTAGTTGCCGGGATAGCTGCGTAGGCCCTCGATCTCGAGGCTCGCGACCCGCGTGATCTGCTCGTTGAGGAACTCGCGATCGTGGCTGATCAGGACGAAGCAGCCCTTCCACTTCTTCAAGAAGTCGGAGAACCAGGCCACCGAAGGCATGTCGAGGTGGTTCGTGGGCTCGTCGAGCCGCAGCACGTCGGTGCGCTGAAACAGCAGGCCCGCGAGCACGCCGCGCATCTTCCAGCCGCCGGAGAGCTCGCCGATATCGCGGTTCGCATCGCGGGGGGAGAAGCCGAGACCGGCGAGGATCGCCTGCGCCTCGTGCTCGCCGAAGAACCGCTCGAAGTGATCGATCTGATCGTGAAGCTCGCCGATCTCTGCGGCAAGCTCGAGCAGCGTCTCCTCGGTGGTCGCGCCGTCGCTGCTCGCTGCCTCGAGCGCGGTCTCGGTCTCCGCCAGGCGCCGGTCGAGCTCCTTGCGGCCCGGCACGCTCGACAGGATCATGTCGATCAACGTGCGCCCGCCAACGATCGAGATGTCCTGGGGCAGCCAGCCGACACGCACTCCCTTGCTGCGCGTGACCTGGCCGTCGTCGACCTCCTGATCGCCGGCGATGATCTTGAGCAACGTGGTCTTGCCCGAGCCGTTCGGACCGATCAGGCCGACGCGGTCGCCGTGCCCGAGCCGGATCGATGCGGCGTCGAAGATCATCCGATCCGCGAAGAACAGCGTGACCTCTTCGAGGACGACGAGACTCATGACAGCGGGCGGTAGATAGCACGGCGGACCGCCGGTAGACTCGCCGCGATGACCTATCGCGACGATCGCGATGCGGACCGGGCCCGGATCGAGGCGCTCGAGGCGGAGCTTGCGGCGGCAAACCGAAACATCGACCGGCTCGAGGGCCGGCGGTCCGAGGCGCTCGCGATCGCCACCGGCCGCGCGATGGTCGGCAGCGGCGCCGGGCTCGCGAACATCAAGACGCCCTGGTACGGCGCTCCTCTCAAGCTCGAGCTCGCGCACACGTTCATGGGCGAGTACCCGCGCGAGGACTTCGAGGCGATCATCGATCTGATCCGCAGCATGTTGCGTGAGCCCGGGCGCGCCGAGATGCTGAAGTCCTCCATCACCTGGTCCGCGGGGACCAACCCGCGCGCCACCGGTCCGTTCATCGTGGTCACGGTCTCGGTCCGCGACGGCAGGACCTCGCTGCACGTCAGCGATTCTCTCGGCCAGCTCGCCGCCGGGCTCTACGGCGGGCTCGGCGGCGGGCTCGGCGGCGGTGCGATCATGGTGCCTATCGTCGCGTTCCTCAGCATGCCCGCGCTGATCCCGGTCGCCATCGCGACCTGGGTGGGCGGCGTGTTCCTGGGAACGAGAGCGATCTTCAAGCGGGCAGCCCGCCGCCGCGCCGAGACGCTCGAGCGGCTGTTCGTCGCGCTGGTCACCGAGATCAGCGCGCGGATCCCGAACACTGCGCCTTAGGGCTTCTTGCGCCGATCACTGCGCGCGACCATGGCGCTCGCGAGCTCGCCGCTCGCCTCGAGCTTGCGGATCTCGTCGCCGATCGACTTGAGCTGAGCGAGCCGCTCCGCGTCATCGCGGTAGCGATCTACGAGCTCGCCGTAGTACTCGCGCACGGCATCGCCATCCGGCGGATGCGCGATCAGCGCGCGCACCACGCTGATTCGCCAGCGCAGGCCGAGCTCGCCCTCGATCTCGAGCGCGAGCACGTCGCCCTCCGCACGCGCCGCCAGGATCGTGCGCGGGTCGGACTCGCCGCACTCGACGAGTGTGCTCAACCTTCGCGTCGCATCCCGGCTCACGGAGCCAGCGTACCACGCACGATCCTAGCGTGCTGCGTCGGTGATCTCGCGCGGCAGGTACCGATCGGCGAGCCACAGGTTGACCGCGTCCTCGGCGGCCTCGCTCACGGGCTCGTGCGCGAACGGGAAATCTCGACCCGCGGCATCGAACGCTTCGAGAACGATCGACGCCTGCGCCGGAACGTACGTGGCGGTCAGCTCGACCTCGCGTGACAGCTCCGGATGCGCGCGGCCACCCGCGCACGCGGCGCCCTCGAGCGCGGCAATCAGCGCCGGCTCGTCCATCGCGAGGACGCGCGCCGCCCGGACCAGCATCGGCGCCGCGAGCTCGCCGATCAGCCGGAACGCGACGTAGGGCTGCCACTCGGGCTCCGCGTTCCACCCGAACACGCCGGCCATCGCCGCGCCGAGCATGACGGCGCCCGTGCCCCACGTGAACACCGTCCCGAGCTCCGAGATCGCGACCACCACGAGATCGAAGCCGAGGTCGCGCGCGAGCGCGTTGATGAACGACGACACCACCTCGGGCTCGACCCACTTCGTGTCGTGCTGGTAGACGAGCTCGTAGCACCTGCCTCGAGAGAACGCGCGCACGCGGTACGTCTCGTCGTCGCTCGGCAACAGGTGCTCTTCGAAGTAGACCCCCGTGAGCCCCGCGGCGTGGGCGAGCTCCGCCAGGGCGTGCGCCAGCAGCGCCTGATCGCCGCCGAGCTCGCGGCGCAGCCACAGGGACAGCGCGCGGCCATGCGCGAGCAGGAGCTCGGTCGAGGTCGCGAGCCGCGGGATATCGGCGGCAGGATCGCCGAGCAGCGAGAGCGCGCGCAGGTGACCGGCGAGCTGACCGGGCTCGCGGTACTTGCGCAGCAGCGCGAACGCTGCCGGCACCGGGCCCTGTTCGTCGAGGATCGCCAGCGCGCGCAGCGCATCGATCGCGAGCAGCTCGTAGAACGCGTCGTAGACGATGCCGCTCGCGAGTTGTTCGGCGAGCTGGTCGGCATGCGCACGACCGCGTTCGGTGAGCGCACGCTGCGCGCCGAGCCCCGGCTGGAACGGTGGCGCATCGGCCACCGGTGCATGCACCGCCTCCAGTTGCTGCACGTGCCACGCCTGTTCGATCACACCCGGCGATGGCTGCCGCGGCAGCGCGGCAGGCACGCGTTCGATCAGCGCGAAGAGGAACGGACCGCGGCCGATGATCGGCGTGGTCCTGGTCATAGGTCGCGCACCGGTATGGAGCTTGACCTGATCGCGGCCCGCGTACCAGCGTCCGGTGTACGCTCGCACTGCGTGGGGCTCCGCATCCTGTCGATCATGATCGTGATCTGGGCGAGCACGCCCGCGCGCGCAGATCACTTCGATCCGGCCGAGCTCGCGAAGAAGAACGAAGGAGGCTACGTCACGGGGCTGCCCCTGTTCGCATACTCCACCGACATCGGGCTCGGGCTCGGCGCGCGCGCCTACTACTACTGGAACGGTCACCGAGACGATCCGCGGTTTGCTCAGACCCCGTACCTGTATCGCGTCTTCCTGCAGGGCTTCGCATCGACGCGGGGGATCCAGTTTCACTGGCTCGACTTTGATGCGCCGAAGATCTTCAGCTCACCGTTCCGGATCCGCAGTCAGCTGATCTTCCAGCGCAACCTCAACAGCAACTACTTCGGGCTCGGGAGCCGAGCCCTCGATCCGCTTCAATTCCCGGGATCCCGGACCTATGACAAGTACGCGGACTACAGCCGCGACCAGCAGGCGGTCGGCGTCGACGGCAAGACGTACGGAAAGTACGACCAGTTCGATCTCCTGCGGCCGTTGTTCATTGCGAGCGTCGAGCGGCTGTTCCTCGACGACAAGATCCGCGTGCTGGGCGGCCTTGGCTTCTCGTACGCGCGGATCCGGACCTACGACGGCAAGGAGGTCGACGCGCTGGACGATGCCGGCCACGACACCAAGGCCGTCCAGGCCTCCACCCGCCTCACCGAGGACTGTGCAGCCGGTGATCTCGTGGGCTGCAAGGGCGGGCGCGACAACTACGTGCGATTCGGCATCTCGTACGATACGCGCGACTACGAGCCGGATCCGAACAGCGGCGTGTTCGTCGATCTGGAGGTCGATGCCGGGACCGTGGCGCTCGGTTCCGAGTACGACTACGTACGCGCTTTGATCGCCGCGCGCGGGTACTGGAGCCCGATCCCGTGCCGCGCCGATCTGGTGCTCGCGGGCCGCCTCGTGTTCGAAGGGCAGACCAAGGGCGCACCGTTCTTCTCGATGAACACGTTGCCGTTCACGGACGACCCGCGCTCCGGTCTCGGCGGGCATCGCACGCTGCGCGGCTTCCGGCAGGACCGGTTCGTCGGCAGCGTGATGGGCCTGGCGAACGCCGAGGTCCGCTGGACGTGGGGACATCTGAAGATCAAGAGCCAGCGGTTCGCGTTCATCGTGGCGCCGTTCTTCGATATCGGCCGCCCATTCGATGCGCTCGGCGATCTGACGGTGCACGACTGGCAGGCGTCATACGGCGGTGCGTTCCGGATCGCCTGGAACCTCGCGACGATCGTCACGGTGGACTACGGTCGCAGCTCCGAGGACGCGGGCTTCTACATCAACTTCAACCACATCTTCTGAGGTAGTGTCGCGGTCATGAGCGCGCGCCTTCTTCGTCGTACCTTCGCGAGTCCGTTCGTCATCACGCTCGCTGCAATCCCGGCCGCGTGCGTGGTCCAAAGTGCACCGCCGCAACGCAGCGGCCCGCCGCCGGGTGAACGCCAACCCGCCCCGCCACCCTCCGAGCCCGCGCAGCCGACGCCCACGGATCAGGGGCCGACGAGGCCGGTGGTCATCTCGAACCCGCCGCGCCCCGGCACCGAGCAGGCCACGCCCCCGAAGGAAGAGCCCGCGAAGTTCGAGCGACACTGGACCGTGATGAAGCTCGACGGGAAGTGCCTCGCGTACGCCCAGGCGTCGTGCCCGGCGGGCGCCATGTGCAACCCGCCGCCGCCGAGCAACTACGCGTGCACGCCCGAGGTCACCGACGGCATGAAGATCGTGCAGTGGGCGAACACCACCGGCTGCCACGTCGAGACGCCCGCGCCGCCGTGCCCGCCGAAGACGATGTGCAACCCGCCGCGCCCGCGCGCGGTGACCTGCCCGCAGTGAGCACGCACCGCGTCCGCGAGGAGTGGCGCGCGCGGATCGCCGCCGAGTACACGTCGGCCGCGGTCACCCAGCACCTGGTGCTCTGGCTGATCCAGGCCGGCGCGCCGCCAGATCTGATCGAGGCGGGGCTCGCGATCGTCGGCGACGAGCTCGTGCACTCGCAGATGAGCCACGAGGTCTACGTCGCCGCGGGCGGCACGCAGCCACCGGCGATCGATCGCGAGCAGCTCCAGCTCGCGCGGTGCGAAGGGCAGCTCGAGCTCGACATCCTGCGCGTCGCGGTCCGCGTGTTCTGCCTCGGCGAGACCGTCGCGGTGCCGCTGTTCAGTCACCTGCGCGCCGACTGCACGCAGGACGTGGCGCGCGATGCCCTCGATCGAATCCTGCGCGACGAGGTCCGTCATCGCGACTTCGGCTGGGACCTCCTCGACTGGCTGCTCTCGACCCCGCTCGGTGACCAGGTCCCGGCGCTCGTCACGGCCGCCTTGCCTCAGATGTTCGCGGAGCTCGAGCAGACGTATGGGCGCGAGAACGAGGTGGTCGCCGCCGACACCGGCGAGATCAGCCCCGAGGATCGCGCTTGGGGCCTCGCCGCGCCGCGCGACTACGCCCGGATCCTCGGCCGAACCATCGAGAAGGACTACGCTCCTCGGTTCGCCGCGCGCGACATATCGCTCCCCTCCGGCACCTGAGCGCTGTCATTTAGATGTGACACCGGGCAGGATTGGCTGGACCAATCGGGGACTGATATGACAACCGCCATGCGAACCCTCATCGCCGCGCTTCTGCTCACCGGTGCGTGTGCGAGTGACACGGCGGCCGTGGATCCGACGGCGCAGCAGACCTACGAGTTCGGACCGTTCGACCTCACGCCGGGTCAGGAGGTCACGCGCACGTGCGTGCAGATCAGCCTGCACAACGAGGAGACGATGTTCGTCAACTCCGTCGAGCTGAGCACCGGCCCGGGGTTTCACCACTCGAACTGGTTCTGGGTTCCCGAGACCACGTTCGCCGGCGACGACGGCACGTGGAACTGCGACGACCGCAACTTCAACGAGCCCGCCGCGGCCGTGTTCGGAGGCGTGCTGTTCGCGCAGTCCACGCAGTCGCCGCACGAGATCCAGCAGTTTCCGGCCGGCGTCGTGATCAAGGTCCCGCCGCACGCGAAGATCGTCTCGCAGATCCACTTGCTCAACCCCACCGACGCGCCGCTCGTGATCCACCCGACGATCGCGATCAAGCCGATCCTCGAGGCCGAGGTCGTCACCCTGCTCGCTGGCATCTCGTTCGAGGACCAGGCGCTCGGCCTGCCGCCGCACATGCAGTCGCGGTTCTCCGTGGAGTGCGACATCGGCACGAAGCACCAGCAGCTGTTCGGCCGCGCACCGGACTTCAACATCTACTACGCGCTCGCG
The DNA here is from genome assembly GCA_038206055.1 of Haliangiales bacterium. Taxonomy (GTDB): domain Bacteria; phylum Myxococcota_A; class Polyangia; order Haliangiales; family Haliangiaceae; genus JABFXX01. Next base: position 7,267 of record JBBRBG010000087.1, on the reverse strand, counting down.
CACTACCACAGCCTCGGCACCAAGCTCTCCGTCGAGGCGATCAAGCCCTCGGGCGAGGCCGTCGTCGTCTACTCCACCGAGCACCACATCGGCGATGCGCTCGGCGGCCCGATCGATCCGCTGTTCTCGATGAGCGGCTACACGAAGCTCCGCATGTCGTGCGAGTTCAATAACCCGCGGGATGCGACCGTCGGCTGGGGCGTCGGCGATCAGGAGATGTGCGTGTTCCTCGCGTTCTCCGACTCCCCGTACAACTGGGGCGGCGGCGTGCTCGAGCAGGATCCGCCCGGCAGTCCGATGCTCGACGGGAACATGATGACGTTCTCGAACAACTGCTCGCTCTACGCCATCGACGCTTCGCGCTGAGGTCATCTGATATAGGCTTCGGCCGAAGTATGAAGATCCTCCTCACCGGTGCCGGTGGTCAGATCGGCCACGACCTGATCGGTGCGCTCGCCGCCGACCACGAAGTCATCTCCACGGATCTCGCGCCGCGCCCGCCGAGCCACGCCCACGCGAGCGGCGCCTCGTGGCAGGGTCTCGACGTCACCGACGGTCCTGCCACCGAGCGGCTGTTCGAGAAGGTCAAGCCCGAGCTCGTGTTCCACCTCGCCGCGATCCTCTCCGCGCGCGGCGAGAAGGATCCGAAGCTCGCGTACGACGTCAACCAGACCGGAACCTGGAACGTGTTCGAGGCCTGCCGGAAGACCGCCGTGAAGCGCCTGATCTTCACGTCGAGCATCGCGGTGTTCGGGCCGCCGCCGAGCGGCCCCCTGCCCGACCCCACGCCCGACGATGTCGCGCTCCACCCGACCACGATGTACGGCGTCACGAAGGTCGCGGGCGAGCTGCTCTGCGCCTACTACACGAAGAAGTTCGACGTCGATTGCCGCGGCGTGCGGTTCCCCGGCCTGATCTCCGCGGCGATGCCCGGCGGCGGCTCGAGCGACTACGCGCTGTTCATGTACGTCGATGCGGTGCGCAAGGGCGGCTACGAAGCGTTCGCGCGCGCCGATACGCGGATCCCGCTGATGTACATGCCCGATGGGGTGCGCGCGCTGCTCGAGCTCTCGATGGCGGATCGCAGCACGCTCACGCGGAGCATCTACAATATCGCCGCGTTCTCGCCGCGCGCCGACGAGATCGCGAAGTCGGTGCAGCGGGTGATCCCCGAGGCCGTCTTCAGCTACAGCCCCGATCCGCGCCGCCAGGCGATCCTCGACTCGTGGCCCAAGGCCCTCGATGATGCGGCCGCGCGCCGCGACTGGGGCTGGAAGCCGAAGTTCGATCTCGACGGGATGAGCGATGACCTCATCCCGCGGGTGCGCCGCATGCTCGAGCTCGGCGCGATCCTGTCATCCCACTAGATCGCGCCGCGCCCGGCATCGCCATCACCTCCACGCGATACTCTCCGAGCGTGCTTCGAGGTCCGGTCATCGCGATATTCCTGCTCGCCGCCTGCGACGGTCCGTCGGGACCAGAGCTCGATGCCAGTACCGCCTGCACGCCGATGAGCATCGCGGTGACGCCCGCGACCGTCAGCATCCCGGCGACGATGACGGCGCAGCTCACCGCCACGATCACCTGCACCAGCGCAGCCACGCGCGACGCCACCGACCAGGTCAACTGGCAGGTGTTCAACACCTTCGTCGCGACCGTGTCCTCGAAGGGCGTCGTGACCGCGAAGACTGCGGGCATGACGATGATCGTCGCGGACGCCGGGGGCCTCATGGGCATGGCGACCGTCACCGTCACCCCACCCTGACCCCATCACTTGCGTTGACCGCGCAGGCGTCACGGCCGGCTTCAACTCACGGCTTCTGGTAGGTGGCGAACGCCGCGATCCCGTTCGCGAGCCGTTCACGCGGGACATACGCGGGCAGCAGATACTTCTCGTCGCTGACGGCCTTCGTGCTCTCGAGCGCGATCCGGAGCAGCGCGATCGCGGCCTCGCGGTGGTTCGTGACGCGCTCCACTTCGGCAAGATAGAAGCGCGCGCGCTGGAGCTCGCCGTCGTCGGGCTCGACATTCGCGGCAAGTAGCGTCACGGCGGCCTCGAGATCAGTGCGTGCGGCGGCAGGGTCGTCGGCGAGCAGGTGTGCGTACCCGCGATCGCGCAACAGCACGCCGTTGATGCCGGGGTCGAGACCCGGCGCCGCGAGCGCGTGCGTCGCGGTGGCGATCGCCTCCGCGGCCCACTTACCGCGCACGAGGATCTCCACGAGCTGCGCCTGAAGGATCGCCACATTCGGATGCGTTGGCCCCCACAGGCCGATCGCCGCCACGACCGCGCGATTCGCTGCGCCGCGCGCCTCGGTCATGCGATCGAGCGCCATGTACGCGGCGGCGAGCGGTCCAAGCCCGGCGACGAGGTTCATGACCGCATCCCGTTTCTCGAAGAACGCGACATCGTGCTCGAGCATCGGCAGCGCCTCCTGCGCGCGGCCGTGATCCGCGAGCAGCAGGCCCACGCTGCCATCGAGCGTGACCTCCGCGTCGTCATCGGCGGTGCTCGGATCGCGCGTGATCAATGCGCGCGCGATGTCCGCGTACGCGAGCGCCTCGGGGAACTGCGCCAACAGATTTCCGGCCACGTAGACCTGGCGGATCCAAGCGTCGGTCACGATCCGGCCGGAACGCGACGCTTCGCCTGCCGTGATCGCGTGAAACAGCGCGGTCGAGGCCGCTCGGCCGTTGCCGGCGCGCATCTCGTTGGTGCCGAGTAACAAGTACGCCTCGGCGATGATCGGATAAAACTTCAGCCGGTCGACGCGCGGCATCACCGCGGCGAACAGCTTCGTGGCGCGTGGCAGATCGCCGATGTCGGACACCGCGGCGGCGCGCAGCACCTCGCGCTGCACGCCGAGGAGCTCCTCGGTGTGTTCGGCCGCGGGGAACGACGGAGCCCAGCCGAGCAGCTCCTGATCGCGGTCGCACGACGTGCGCGCGAGCAAGCCGGGCAGCTCCACGCTTGCCACCTGGACCGCATCGGCATCCACACCCCGGAGATCGCGGGTCAGGCCCTCGATGGTTGCGGCCTCGAAGTCGAGGCAGCTCTGCCGGATCGCGTGAAGCGCCGGGGCCTGCGTACCGGCCCGCGCGGCCTCGCACGACCTCGTGGCGATCTTCGTCCACCTCACCTTCCACCCCGCGAGCTGCGTGCCGAGCGCCGAGGGGACGCCGGTGGTGACGAGCGCGTTCGCGCGCGTGTCGAGCAGATCGCAATCGAGTTCCGGCGCAGTGCGGCTGCGCACGATCACCGCCGTGGTCACGCTCGCGATCACGACCGCCGCCACCGAGACCACCGCGACCCACCTGCGCGCCGGAGGTGCAAGCTCTGCGATCAGCGCGTTCATCGTGACCCAGCGCGCCGCCGGATCCGCGTTCAAGCCGCGAACCAGCGCGCGAGAGATCCGGTTCGAGACGTATGTCCCGAGCTCGCCGGTGCCGTCGCGTTTGCCCGTGAGCAACTCCACCGCCGTCACGCAGAACGCGTACTGATCGGTACGCGCGTCGGTCTCCTTACCGTGGTGCTGTTCCGGCGACATGTAGCCCGGAGTACCGGCGCTGTGCGAATCGTCGATGACCTCCGCGAGGCGTGCATGCTTCGCCAGGCCGAAGTCTGCGATCTTCGCGTGGCCCGCCGGGTCCACGAGCACGTTGTCGGGCTTGAAGTCGCGGTGAACGATTCCGGCGGCGTGCGCGGCGGCGAGGCCTTCGCCGATCTGGCGAAGCAGGGAGAGCTTCGCGGCGACGGTGAGCAGGTGGAGCTCCAGGTGCTCGCGAAGGTTCGTTCCGTCGACGTACTCCATTGCGAGGAACACACGACCGCAGTGCTCGCCGACGTCGTGCGCCTGGACGATCGAGGGATGGCTCAGCTTCGCCATCGCCTGCGCCTCGGCAATGAGCTGGCCCTGCGGTGCATCGACTCCGCGCGGAGCGATCAGCTTCAGCGCGACCTTGCGATCGAGGACGTGGTCGTACGCCGAGTACACGGTGCCCATCCCGCCTTCGCCCACCTGATCGATCACGATGTACCGACCCACAGCCGTCCCGCGCTGAAGCACGTGCTCCATGGCGGCCGGAACGTTTGGTTCGCGGATCGTCACCGGCTCGGTGTTGTCGTTCACTCTGGGCGATGATAACGAGTTTGGGTAGTTCACGTTCGCCAGCCGTTGAACCTGCCGTAGTTCCGAGCGGTTGTGCGCGCATCCATCAGCGGGTGCTACGCGCGATAGCTCTCTAGATCGATCGCGTAACGCTCGGCCCAGCGATGGACCTGCATGCGTGCGACGCCGAGGTCGCGCGCGACGGCGGCGACGTTTCCGGCGTGCTGCGTGAGGAGCTCGCGGAGCCGCATGGCGCGCTCGAGATCCTCGGGGGCGAGCGGCCGGGGCGCGGCGGCCGGAGCCGTCGGAGCCTCGCGGACGGTCACCGGGAGGTGCGCGAGCTCGATCGTGTCCTCTGCGAGCGCGCACGCCGACGTCAGTACCTGCTCGAGCTCGCGGACGTTGCGGGGCCAGGAATAGCGGAGCAGCGCGCGTGCCGCATCCGTGGTGAACGCGATCGGGCGATCGGTGATCCGCGCGAGCAACGGCGCGATCAAGAGGCCCAGATCTTCGCGGCGCTCGGCGAGGTCAGGAATCACGAACGTGAAGCCCCCGAGCCGCGCGAGTAGATCCTCGCGGAACCGCCCGGCGGCGACCTCGTGCTCGAGATCGCGATGGCTCGCGGCGATGACGCGTAGATCCACGGGCACCGCGCGCGCACCACCGAGCGGCGTGACCTCGCGCTCCTGCAGCACCCTCAGAAACGCGGCCTGCGTGGCGAGAGGGAGATCGCCGATCTCGTCGAGCAATAGCGTACCGCCGTCCGAGCTGCGAACGAGCCCCGCGCGATCGTCGACCGCGCCGGAAAACGCGCCCTTCTTCGAGCCGAACAGCTCGCTCTCGACGAGCTCGTCGGGGAGCGCGCCGCAATTCACGGCGATCATCGGGCCGGACCGCCTGCTCGCCGCATGGATGCATCGCGCGAGCACCTCCTTGCCGGTGCCGGTCGAGCCGCGCAGCACGATCGAGACCTGAGTTGGTGCGATCCGCGCGAGCGCGCCCAGGCCCGTGGCGAATCCATCGTTCCAGGTCGCGGGGAGCGGGCCATGCGCGGGCACCTCGTCCGGCACACGCGGCTCGGCGATCAGCTTGAACACGAACGCGGTACGACCGAGCTCGATCCAGCTGCCGTCGGGGAGCAGCGCGCGCGCGAGCTTCGCGCCGTTCACGAACACGCCGTTGCGCGACCCGAGATCCTCGATCACCCAGCCGCCGATCTGCGGCACGAGACGCGCGTGCAGCGTGGACATCCGCGCGTCGGCCACGTCCAGGCGCAACCGGCGATCCGACCGGGTTGGCATCGACGACTCCCCGCGTCCGAGCTCGACCTCGTCGAGGCCGGCGAGCAGGTGGCGGGAACCAGGATCGCGCGGCTCGGCAAATTCGAGGACCCGGATGAGGCACGCCACTTGCCGCGGCGGGCGACGCTCGTCGCGCTCGGGGCTGTTCGTCAACGTACGCGCCACCATACGCGGAGGCTCTCACGACCCGGAATCGACGCCAACATGCGAGGTACCGGCTGGTGGGTCGATGTTCGCCGTTCGACCATATCGGTGCAGTGCAGCGTTATTTCGCGCAGCGATCAGAGAGCAACGGCGAGTTATACTTATCGACGAGCTGCTTCGCGCGCTTGACCAGCTCCGGCTGCGTGATGGTCTTGGTGTCGCCGGTGATCCGGAAGATGAAGCCCTTCGGCTCGCGGTTGAATGGCGCCTGTGGATCGTCGAGGTGCTTGCCGAGCTGGTCCGCGTCGTTCATTGCGCTATTGGCGAGGCTGACGCACTTGTCGTGCATGCCCTTTTGGCCGGCACGGACCTCGAAGCGCTGCGCCACAAACGCGAGCTGCTCGTACTCGCGCAACAATGACACGCTGGGCGTCTCCTCGCTCTGTAGCAAGCAGACGACCTTTTGGTTCTTGTCGCAGGGATTCACGTGCAGCTGCATCTTCTTCGAGTGCCAGTCGAGGACGTAGCTGGTGACCTGGTGGGCCCGGCCGTCGACCATCTCGGTCGACTTCCTCGGCCCGGACGCCAGAGTAAAGGTGTCACCCGGATCTGCACCCACGTCGCTCTTGAGCAGCCCGAGCAGCGCCTTCGGTGCGTTCGTGCGTGGCAGCTTGCAGGTTGCCTTCTCGGTGCTGGAGGTTCCAACCACCTCCCACGCCAGATTGTCGATGCGCTGGACCGTGACCTCCGCCTCACCACAGCCCGGAACCGGGTTATCGATGACGGTCGCCGGCGACGTGTAGCTGTCCTCGCCGGCGGCCTGCTTGTCGCGGAACTGCATCAGGTTCTTGAACAACGTCACGACTCCGTCGTGTGAGCCCTTGGTCATCGACAGGAACACCTTCGGGTTCGCGCGGAGCAGATCGTCCACCCACTTCGTCGCACACGCGGCGGACTTGCCTTGAGGACAGTCGGGGCCGTCACTCGCGACTCGGTATGCGGCAGCCGGCAGCGAGCTCGGATCGACACGCTTGCCGTCGCCATACGCCTTGTCTGCGTGGAAACCGATCAGCTTCGCGGTTGCGAGCTCGGCCTTTTCAAGCCGCGGCAGATACTTCGTCCGCATCCGCGTGTAGATCTCGGGTTGGCCGCGCATCATCGAGATGTCGTCGGCGGTCTTGTTGATGTGATCCCGCGCGGTCTCGAGCGCCCTCAAGTTGATCTCGCCGCTCGCCACCGAGGCCTCGAGCTCGAGTGTCGCAGTCACGAAGGCGGTGGCGCCGCTCGCTTCGCCCGAGAGGTTCGCGAGCGATGGCTCGACCTTCTCGGCGTCGATGTCGGCGTACGCGGTTCGACATATGGCAAGGGTGACAAGGAGTGTGAGCTTCATTGAGCGCAGGAATTTCACATCCTGGGCCATGCCTCACGCCTGACGTTTCGCGCGGTTGCACTGCACCGTCACACTGTGACGACGTCACATGCTGTTACGGGACACCAGCTACGGCCTGGGATCCGGGACGACGACGTCGATGCTCTGCTTCGTGGCCGCACCGATCTTCGCCGGTACGCACTTGATCGCCAGCGTGTCGGGGTCATCGGGCGGCGGACCGAACACGGGGACCGCACAAACGGTGTACTGCCCCGACCGCACGCCGGTGATCTCGGCGGCGCCGCCCATGGCCGAGCGCATGTGCATCGGGATCGGATCGGCGC
>JBBRBG010000086.1:0-36941 GCA_038206055.1 Haliangiales bacterium | reverse complement strand
GGTGCCTCGGGTGCCTCGGACGACCAGCGTTGCCCCGCGCCGACTCGAACGGTCGCACCGCGGAAGATCACATCGACAAGGCCGTGCTCGACGGCCACGGAGACTCGTTCGTCGGACCGCGCGACCTGGAACTTGGTCCCGACGACGCGAACGACCACGTCGCCGGCGCGTACCACGAACGGCGGCCGCTCCGCGCGCGGCGCCACGGTGAACACGACCGCGCCGCGCTCGACGAGCACGCTCGGCGCGCCGCCCTCCTGCGTCATCACGATCGCGCTTCTCGCCGCCAGCCCGAGATGCGCATCACCGAACGACACCGACGACGGCGCCTCGCCAGCGACCACGCGCGACGGCTCGCTCTGCGATCCGCGCTCCGGGGTGCCGCGCAGGCCGATCACGAGCGCGATCGTCGCTGCCACGGCGAGCGCGGGCGCGGCGATCCAGAGCCAGCGTCGCTGCGACGGCGGCGCAGCCGATTCTGCAGGCTCGGCATCCAGGCGTTGCATGAGTCCGCGCTCGACGCGGGCCCACGCAACATCCGACATTGGCTCGATCGGCGGAGGCACACTTGGCACGTTGCTCATGGCGTTACCCCTTCGGTCCCCGCCAGCTCGGAGACGTACTGCGACAGCACTGGATCGCGCGCGGCGCGCTTCATCAGATCCTTACGGGCGCGCCACACGCGCGTCTTGACCGCGACCACCGACGATTCGGTGAGCACGGCAACCTCGGCGAGGGGCAGGCCGTCGACCACTGCAAGCGCGAACGCGATCCGCTGCTTCGGCTCGATCCGATCGAGCGCTACGTACAGACGGCGCGCGACCTCGCGAATCTGGGCATGGCGGCGAGTATCGTCGTCGCCGGCGAGCTCGTCCTCCACGAGTGCGAGATCGATCGATGCCGGCTTGCGGCGCGAGATCGCCAGGTATGCAGCCCGGGTCGCAATGGTCTGGCACCAGCGTGACAGCGTGCTGTCACCGCGGAACGATCCGAGGGCGCGGAAGATCTCCAGGAACGCGTCCTGGATCAGGTCCTCGATGTCGTTGCGATTGGAGCCCATGATGCGAAACAGGGTGTGATGCACGGCCGCGCGCTGCGCATGGAACAGCTCGCGCTGGGCTGCTCGATCGCCGCTCGCCGCCCGGCGCGCCAGCGCCAGGTCGTGCTCGCGTGCCGGTGAGGCAGCTCCCATCTCCTCCCTAGTGGGGGATGCCGGCGGTTTGGTCGCAGCCAATCAGCGCCCCAGATCCACGGCGAGGGCGAACGCGACAACCACGGAGAATCGCGAGGCTTCGAACACACTCGGCACGCCCATCCCCATCGTTGCACGCGTGTAGGTAGGCGCGCCCGGTGTACCTACGATCTCGAGACCGAGGCCCGCGGTGAACGCGGCGAGCCGTCTACGCAGGTACCCGCCGCCGCGCACGGTCAGCGACGTCGCGCGCTCGCTACGTGGAACCGACGTCTCTGTACCATCGAGCGAGCCGCGCGCGCCCCCGATACCGAGCCATGGCTCGACCTCCCACGCGCCCCGTTCGTACGTCCAGCTCGCCGCGGCGAGCAATGCCCAGTCGCTCCATGTCCCCTTGAAGCCGGAGTGGTCGACCGATGTCGACGTTCCGAGATCGCCGCGCGCACCGATCCGCCACCCGTGGGCCGCGCTGGGCCGCACCATGACGGCGATCAGGCCGCGGCCGCCGACCCCGATGTCCGATCCGGTGGCGAGGCGTGCGGCGCCACCGGCCTCGAGGCGGATCTCGACGTGCCCACCGGAGCTCGGCGTCGGCGATATCGACACGGCCGCGCCCGCGTCCTCGGGCGGTGGTGGTAGCCGCATCATCGTCTTCACGGTCAACGCGGCGGCGGCTGCGGTCACGGCATCGAAGCTGCCGGCTCGCGCCGGCCTGCGCTCGCTGACCCCGCGGTCCCGATCGAACACGACGAGCTGATCGCGTTCGCGCCACACCACGAACCGCGCGCCGGCCACGTCGGCGCGCGCGCGGGCCGACGTGTCATCGGCGGGGACCTCGTACTCGACGACAAGCGCGAGCTTCCAGGGTGACAGCGACGACTGCACGGCGTGCAACAGCTCGGGATCGGGATCCGCGAGCAATACCCGATCCGGCGGCGCGGCGAGCGCGGCGCTGGTCAAGACGAGGATCAGCAGCGCGGCTAGCTGGGACGACCCGGCCACGAAGCTTCCCGCTCCGCCTGACTGGATCTTCGGCATCCGACCGATCCTACAACGGGAGAGCGGTGAGACCGAGCTGAGACTCATCGCGGCGCGCGACTACGCTGCGCCTCGGCAGGGCGATCTCCGTCAGCTAGCGAGGCATGCAGTTCGCCATGCCGCATCCGCACGGACACGCCGCGGTTGGTGTCGCCGTCGCTGCGGCCATCGGCGCGGCAGTTGCGGCGCCGGAGCGGCCGCGCATCATCATCATCATCGGGAGCATCGAGCTCATCGAGCTCCCCGATGCAGCGGCGGCACCGCCCGAGACGTTTTCGAGGGTGGACGGATCGATCGTTGGGAGCTCGTCGTGGTGGGACATTGCACGTTCCTTGTGGGCTGAGGCTCGTTGCAGCAGTAGCTGTGCCAAGCTGGCCTCGGAAGCTGATCGTGGGGTTGCGAGACACGTCCCTGAGGATCTGGACTCTGACTTGTCTACCCGGGGAGGCGTGACCGGGTGGTTGTCACCCACCAGACGCAAACGCAGCTCGGTAGACTCCCTCGTCGTACAATAGGGATGATGCGGTCGTGTGCGCTGTTGATCGTCGCGTGCGTCGCGTGTCGCGGTAGCGCGGCGCCATCGTCCGGCGAGCATGCGCTCTCGGAGTTCGAGGGTTCGTACCCGCTGGTCGCGACGCCGAATGGCGTTGTTCGTGCGTTCGAGGTCGTCGCCGCGCCGACCGAGCTACCGCTGATCGATGGGAAGCCGCTCAAGGTCTGGGCCTACAACGGCCAGGTCCCCGGGCCCACCATCCGGATCAAGCTCGGCGAGACGCTTCGCGTCCGGTTCACGAACCAGCTGCCCGAGGAGACAACGATTCACTGGCATGGCGTGCGGCTGCCGAATGCGATGGACGGCGTCCCCAACGTCACGCAGAAGCCCGTCCAGCCCGGCGAGACCTTCGTCTACGAGTTCACGCCGAAGGACGCGGGCACGTTCTGGTTTCACCCGCACGTGCGCGCGAGCGAGCAGGTGGAACGCGGCCTCTACGGCGTGTTGATCGTCGAGGACGCGAAGCCGGCGCCGTACTCACAAGATCTCGTGTGGGTGCTCGACGACTGGTTGCTCGATCCGAGCGGCCAGATCGCGCCGGAGTTCAACACGCGCCATGACCTCGCGATGGATGGGCGCTGGGGAAATGCGATCACGATCAACGCGATGACGAAGACCGTGCTCCACGTGCGTCCCGGCGAACGGATCCGATTGCGTCTCCTTAACTCGGCGAATGGTCGCGTGTTCGTCCCCGACTTCGGTGCGCTCGATGCGAAGATCATCGCCGTCGACGGCCTCTACCTTCGCGCGCCGATTCCTGCGCGCGGGTTCGAGCTCGCTCCAGGGAACCGGCTCGATGTCGACCTGTCATTCGATCGCAGCACCGACGCGCCCCTGGAGATCTGGGATCGGTTCATCCCGCAACGCCCGACGAAGCTCGCGTCGGTCGAGGTCGAGGGCGAGCTCGTCGAGCCGAAGCCGTTCGCGTCACCAGCGGCAGGTCACGTCCCGGTGTGGTCAGACGCACTCGAGGCTCCGATCGCGCATGACTTCCACCTGAATGCGCAGCAGGGTGGCCCGTTCGGGATCGCATGGACGATCGATGGCGTCGCAATGGACACCAGCCACCATCACGCGATGACGCCGAGCGCGACCCTCGAACGCGGCAGGTTCGCACGGCTGCACTTCACGAACGAATCATCGCGTATTCACCCCATCCACACGCACGGGATGTTCTTCCGTCTCCTCGCGCGCAACGGCGTGCCGGTCGACGAGCCGTTCTTTCGTGACACGGTGTTGATCCACCCTCGAGAGGAGGTCGATGTCGGCGTCGTGCCCACCGACACCGGGACCTGGATGATGCACTGCCACATCCTCGAACACGCCGAGGCGGGAATGATGACGACCATCGCCGTCGAGGACCGCTAAGCTCGTGACGCCGGCCAGCGCGTCGCCGTCGCTCACGGCGGGGTTTTGCGTCATAATAGACACATGCGAGGAAGGCACCTTGTCGCTGCATTCGTCCTGTGCGTCGTAGCCGGCACGGCGGTCGCGAACCCACAGCTCTCGATCGCGGAGGCACGCAAGGTCGCGCTCGCGCGGGTCCCCGGCAAGATCGTCCAGGAGAAGCTCAAGAAGAGGAAGAAGGGGCACGATCGATACAACTTCAAGATCGTGCCGCGGACCAACCCGAAGCTGCACTTCCTCGAGAAGGTCTCGATCGACGGAGATACCGGAAAGATCCTCACGGTCAAACAGGTGCCCGACAAGGCCGATCCGCCGGCCAAGGGCAAGGGCAAGCCGAAGAACGACGACGACGACGACAACTCTGATTGAGGCAGGTCCGATGTTCGAGCTGCGGTTCGCCGCTACGGCGATGACTGGGGCTTCGATAGCGATCGGCGAACCGTCGACGAAGCAGGCGTTTGTAATCAACGATCTGGCGAAGCTGACAGCATGAGCACGGGCAACGAGCGGACCTCCCTGGCCGAGCTCGCGTGGCTGTTTCTCAGGCTCGGAGCCACCGCGTTCGGCGGCCCCGCCGCACACATCGCCATGATGGAGGACGAGGTCGTCCGTCGCCGACAATGGATGACGCGCGAACGGTTTCTCGATCTGCTCGGCGCGACCAACCTGATCCCCGGGCCCAACTCGACGGAGATGGCGATCCACATCGGCCACGCCCGGCGCGGGTGGGCAGGCCTGTTGCTCGCAGGTCTCTGCTTCATCGCGCCGGCTGTGCTGATCGTCACCGCGATCGCGTGGGCGTACGTTCGGTACGGCACGCTGCCGGCCGTGGCAGGCGTGCTCTACGGCGTCAAGCCGGTGATCATCGCGGTCGTCGTGCAGGCGCTATGGGGGCTCGCCTCCACCGCTGTCAAGAATCGCTGGCTCGCCGCGCTCGGAGCTGGTTGCCTGATCGCGTGTCTCGCGGGAGTCCACGAGCTGATCGTTCTCGTGGCGGCTGGAGCGATCTACGGCCTCGGCGTTCGCCTCGAGACCGAGCCCAAGCGGGGCGTGGCGAGCCTGTTTCCATGGCCACTGCTGGCGAGCGGTGCGACGGCGGCGAGTGGCGCTGCGTTTGGACTGTGGCCGCTGTTTCTGTTCTTCGCGAAGGTCGGGTCCGTGCTGTTCGGCAGCGGCTACGTCCTGCTTGCATTTCTTCGTTCGGACCTGGTCGACCGCCTTCACTGGCTTACCGAGACGCAGCTCCTCGATGCGGTGGCGGTGGGGCAGGTCACTCCGGGGCCCGTGTTCACGACGGCGACCTTCATCGGCTACCTCCTTGGAGGACCGGCGGCAGCGGCCATCGCGACGATCGGGATCTTTCTCCCGGCCTTCGTCTTCGTCGCGATCAGCGGGCCGCTCGTTCCCATGCTGCGGAAGTCGAGGACTGCGGGTGCGGTCCTCGACGGCGTCAACGTGGCATCTCTCGCGCTGATGGCCGCGGTGACGCTGGCGCTTGGTCGTTCGGCACTCGTCGACGTGCCGACGATCGTCCTCGCGGTCGCGTCCGCAGGACTGTTGATCCGATATCGAATCAACTCTGCGTGGCTGGTGCTCGCAGGTGCCGTCGCGGGAGCGGCGCTGCGTATTCCGTTTTAAGTTCCGAGGCTTGCAGTCGGCGCGAACGAAAGTTCCCGTTTCTTCCGGGTGCTCCGTCTCGTAGGCATCATGCCCAAGCTCGCCCACGCGCTCTGCCTCACCCTCATCACCCTCACCGCCATCGATGCTTCCGCCGAGGTGCGCGACCACCGCACCGAAGCGGCGCCCGCCGGCCAGCCCTCCGTGAGCTACCGCCGCCGTCCCGGCCCGCGGTTCATGCTGCCGCTCAAGATCGATATCGGTGCCAGCGGCACGAACACCGATCAAGGCTTCGCACGCGGCATCGCGGCTGCGGTTGGCATCCACTGGGCTTCGTTGAGCCCGAACCCGACGCGGCTCGATGTCGGGATCGGCGTGTTCGGTTCGCTGATGGCCACCCCCACGGATGCGATGGGCAGCAGCAGTGGCATCGCGTACGGCGGCGCATACCTCGAGGCCGGCTACGCGCTGGCGGCCGGTAGCTTCTGGCGCGCATGGGCGACCGCGCGCGGCGAGTACATCGGAAGCGCGGCGTTCGACAAGACCCATGCCGGCTTCGGCGGGACCGGTCGGTTGAGCATCGAGCTGTTCAAGAGTGGGATGGGCATCGAGCCGCGCGGCCTGTTCCTCGGTTCCTACGCGCTCGGCCTCTACGTCGAGGCGGGTGGGCGCGACATGACCGATGGCATCGACGTGTTCCATGCCGGTGCAGGCATCACGATCCGCACACCGATGGTGTTCTCGCCCTGATCAGACCAGGTGCGCGATCAGCACGATCGTCGTGAAGCGCGCGATCCGACCGGCCACATCGATGGCGACGAACGTGCGGAACCGGATGCCGATCACGCCGGCGAGAAGCGCGACGAGGACCTGTGGTGGGATCCCGACCGTCGCGCCGAGCGTGATCAACAGCAGCTCGCTCTTCTGCCAGCGAACGCCGAGCTCGCGGGCCTTCGCGATCCGAGCCTCGAGTTTCGGGCGGCGCTTGGCGCCCGCTTTCGATAGCCCGCGCGCCGACTGAAACACCACCGCATGGGTCACCGACTGACCCAGCGCGACGATCACGGCGAGGACGACCAGCTTCGGCCACTCGTACGTAGACGCGGCGCCGAGCGCGATCAAGGCGGCCTCGCTGTTGGCGAGAGGAAACACGCCCGACAGGATCGCGAACAGGAACATCGCGACGTAGATGCCGCCGAAGCTGTCGAGCGAGTCGAGCACCGACTGCACGCCTTCATGTAGCACGGCCGTTGCGCCGGCCGCGCCGAAGAGAACGGCGTACGATACGGGGCGTGCTGGTCGGACGAGGTCGGGAGCTGAGCGAGCTCGAGAACGCGATGCCGAGTGCGGGCGTCGCGACGGGAGCCATGTTCTTGATCGTCGGCGAACCGGGGATCGGGAAGACCCGCCTCGCGTCGCAGGTTGCAGCGCTTGCCCGCACGCGCGGCCTGCGAACAGCGTGGGGTCGGTGCTGGGAGGCCGGTGGCGCTCCGGCGCTGTGGCCATGGCGCGAGGCATTCGAGGGCCTGGGGCTCACGTTTCCGGATCCGGGTGCGATCGCAGCGAGCGACCCGGCCGAAGCGCGGTTCGCCCTGTTTCGCGAGGTCGCGGCCGCGCTGGGGTACGAGGCGGCACGCAAACCACTCGTGATCGTGTTCGAAGATCTGCATGCCGCCGATCGCTCGACGCTCTTGCTCCTGGAGATGATCGCCGGCCAGCTCCGCGCGTTGCCGATCCTGATGATCGGGACCTATCGCGATCTCGAGGCGAGCCTGCGCTCCGACGTCAGCGATGCGATCGCGCGGATCAACCGCACCGGTCGCGTGCTCCAGATCGCGCGCCTGTCCGAGGCGGAGGTCGCGGAGGTCGTGCGCGACACGATCGCAGATGCGGACGATCGCCTCGTTGCGGCGCTCTACGCGACGACCGATGGCAATCCGCTATTCGTCGACGAGCTCGTCCGCGAAGTGCGAGCGCGCGGCGCCGGTGCCGGGATACCGATCCCGCTCGGCGTCCGCGAGATCATCCGGCAGCGCCTTGGTCTGGTCACCGAGGAAGCGCGACGCGTGCTCGAGGCCGGTGCGGTCCTCGGTGTGGAGTTCGATATCGCAGCGATCGATCGTGTGGTGCCGCAGGCAACGACGATCCTCGATGATGCCGTGACGAACGGGCTCGTGATCCGGCGCGGTGTTCGTCTCCGATTTTCCCACGCGCTGTACCGCGAGGCGCTCTATCACGACCTCTCGCGCGCGAAGCGACAGGAGTTGCATCGCGCGTGTGCCCGGGCGCTCGCCGCCACCGACGCTCCACTCGCCGAGACCGCGCACCACTTGCTGGAGGGAGGCGGCGATGCTGCTCCCGACGCGATCGATCACGCGATCCGAGCCGCCGCGACCGCGCTGAGCGTGTTCGCGTTCGAGGACGCGACCGCACTGCTCGAACGCGCGCGCGCCGCGATTCCTCCGGGCCCGCTGGAGACCACGCTACGTGCACGCGTGCTCGTGGCGACCGGCGAGGCGCGGATTCGCAGCGGCGACAACGCCGGTCGCGAGCTCTGCTTCGAGGCGGCGACGATCGCGCGCGGTCTCGGCGATGGGACCTTGCTCGCGGACGCAGGGCTGGCCTACGGCGCCGTGTTCACGATGGGTGGCGTGGACCCCGTGCTCGTCGCGATGCTCGAGCAGGCGCTCGCGATCCTCGACGTCGCAGATTCCCCGCTGCGCGCCCGGGTGATGGCGCGCCTTGCCGCCGCGCGGCAGCCCTCACCGATGCCGGAGCGACCGCGCGACATCCAGCTCGCGCTCGATGCGATCGCGATGGCGCGCCGGGTTGCCGGTCGCCGGGACCTGCTCGGCGTGTTGCACTCGGCATGCGGTGCACTCTACGGCGCGGCGGAGCCGCAGATCCGCCTCCCGATCGCGCGCGAGCTCGAGCAGCTCGCCGAGGATCTTGGCGACACCACCCGACTGCTTCAGGCGAGGGTCCGGATCGCGATGGACCATCTCGAGCTCGCGGACCTCACGTCCTATGCGCAGAACGCCACGCGCTACGAGCAGCTCGCCGCACGCATCGGGCCCGCTGCCGCGCCGTGGCGCGTTCCGCTCATGCGATCGATGTGCGCGCTCGCGACCGACGACTTCGAAGGATCGGAGCGCTGGCAACAGGAATCGAGACGCATCGACGCGAGCCATCCCCGCGCACGCCGGGCGCAGGCGTTGCATCGTATTTGCTTCCTGCGCGCCTCCGAACGTCACGGTGCGCTGCGGGCGAGCATCCCGGAGCTGCGTAGCGCGTGGCTCGAGATGCCGTGGGGGGTGGTGATCGCCGAGTCGAGGATCGCATCGGTGCTCGCCCGCATCGGCGCCGAGCAGGAGGTTCGCGAGATCCTCGGCAAGCTCTCCGAGCGCGAGGTGCAGGAGGAGATCAACTCGGTACCGCTTGCGGAGGCGATCTGGCTCGCCGGCACCGCCGCAGATGCAGCGCCTCAGCGGGCACACCTCGTGCGTTACGGCGATCGTTGGCTGGGCTACTGGCTCGAGGTCGAGATCATCGAAGCGCCGGTGACGCGCTTGCTCGCATATCTCACTGCGATCTGCGGCGAATGGCACGAGGCGGATCGGCTGTTCGCGCGCGCACTGAAAGCCGTCGACGGAGGCGGGAGGCGCGTGATGGCAGCGCGCATGCATTTCGAGTACGGAGATTTGATGCTGCGCATGGACCACGAGCGCGAGCGTGGCAGGGCGCTGCTCGCGGAAGGGCGGGCGCTCGCGGACGCGCTCGCGGTGCCCGAGCTTGTCGCCCTGATCGACCGGCGTCATCCCACGCTCTCCACGACGTCCGCTCGCCCGCGTAACGAGCGAACGTTCGCCATGGTGCTCGAAGGCGAATACTACGCAATTGCCACGGCACGTGGCGCGCTTCGGTTCAAGGCGACGCGCGGCATGCAGTACCTCGCACGCCTCGTGGACAAGCCGGGAGCAGAGCTGCACGTGCTTGACCTCGCCGGCTCCTCCGATCACGCGGATCGTGGAGATGCCGGCGAGCTACTCGATGGGCCAGCGTTTCGTGCCTATCGAGCGCGCCTCGAGCAGCTGCAGGATCGTCTCGAGGATGCCGAGACGCGCGGCGACGCGAACGGTGTCGCGAGGGCACGCGACGAGATGGACGCGATCGCGGGCGAGATCACCAAGGCGACGGGCAAGGGCGGGAAGGCGCGCCGCGCCGAGTCGGCTGTCGACCGGGCCCGCAGCGCGGTGCAGCGCCGCATCAAGGACGCCCTCGATCGGATCGCCGAGAGCGATTCTGACCTCGGAGTCTGGTTGCGTCGCGCGGTAACTACCGGGAACTACTGCTGCTATCGGCCCGAAACCTGAGCGGAACGCCGTTCCGCGCTTTGTCACGCCTCGGGATCATGGAAACCGCACTTCAAATGCCCGACATCGGCGAGATGTTCGAAACGATCCTCGTCCCCGCGATCTTCGATCGGTACGCGCGCGACCTTGTCGATCGCGCCCGGCCGATCGGTCCCGCGGACCGTATCCTCGATCTCGGTTGCGGGACGGGCATCGTTGCTCGCATCCTCCGCGAGCGCCTCGGCGGCGCCGCCACGATCAACGGCCTCGATGCGAGCCCCGCGATGATCGCGAAGGCGAGGGCGGTGGCGCCCGAGATCGATTTCCGCGAGGGAAATGCGATGGCGCTGCCGTTCGCCGATCAGTCGTTCGACCTCGTGCTCTCGCAGCAGATGCTCCAGTTCGTCCCGGATCGCGCCGTGGCGCTGCGCGAGGCGCGACGCGTCCTCGTCCCGGGCGGTCGTCTGCTCCTCAGCACGTGGCGCCCACGCGCCATGGCGCCGCTCCACGACGCGGTGGTGAAGCTCGCCGAGAAGCACCTCGGTCCGGCAAACGACAAGCGCTACTCGCTCGACGGGGACGAGCTGCGCACGCTCGTCGTCGAGGCCGGCTTCAAAGACGTGCGAATCGATACCGTCTCGCTGATGGAGCAGTACGTGGCGTTTCCGGTCCGCGCGACCGCGATGGGCGCCAACATCGACGTCGCCAAGTACTCCGAGGACGAGCGGCAGCGCCGGTTCGCTGCGCTCGACGCCGACAGCGCCGAGGTGCTCGCGGCGTATACGAAGGATGGCGTGATCTCCGCGCCGTCCGCCACCAACATCGTCACCGCGATCGCCTGAGGCGCCTCTCAGGCCGCTAGCCAGCGCTCGAGGCCGTCGAGACATCCGGCCCAGCCATGTTCGTGCTCGTCGCGCACCGGAGCGGAGTGAATGCGCTCGTGGTGAATCACGACCTCGGTGGAGCCCTCGCCGAGCGCGGCGAAGCTGACCGTGACGCGCGATACGTGCTCGCCTCCGGTTCGCCACGAGTAGGAGAGCAGGTGCGGCGACTCGACCACCTCGAACTCACCGGAGATCCAGATCACGCGCCCGTCCGGAAGCGTATTGCCGATCCGGTACGCGCCGCCGGGACGGAGGTCGATCTCGGCGGCGGTGCAACGAACACCGGCGGGTCCCCACCACTGCTGCAGCAGCTCCGGCGTGGTCCAGGCCGCGAACAGTCGCTCCGGGCGCGCCGCGATCACGCGCCGGATCCTGAGATCGATCACTTGCTCTCCACGAACGCCGCGAGGGCATCGAGCGTCCCGTCCCAGAACTCGGTGTAGCGCTCGATCCACTCGTTCGCCTCGCGCAGGCGCTTTCGCTCGAGCGCGCAGCGATGGATCCGACCATCGATCGTGCGACGCACGAGGCCGGCACGTTCGAGCACGCGGACGTGCTTGGACACCGCAGGTAGAGACATCGCGAACGGCTCGGCGAGCTCACCGATCGTCGCGGGAGCGCGCGAGAGCCGCGTGACCATCTTGCGGCGAGTCCGGTCCGACAGCGCGCCGAACAGGTGATCGAGACGATCGTCGGTTGATCTCATGCGGGATAAATGTAAACCATATGGTTAACTGTTTCTACCAGAGAAGGAAGACCAATGTCGATCCACCAAGAAGTCGTCATCCCCGCATCTCCCGACCGCGTGTTCGCGGCGCTCACCACCAGCACGCAGTTCACGGAGGCTTCCGGTGGCCGGATTGCCGAGATCTCCGCAAGCGACGGGGGCGTCTTCTCGCTGTTCGGCGGCGTGATCCATGGCCGTCAGATCGAGCTCGTCTCCGGTGCGCGCCTCGTCCAGGCGTGGCGCGTGAAGATGTGGGAGCCCGGGGTTTACTCCCTCGTGCGCTTCACGCTCAGCGCGGAGGGCACCGGGACGAAGCTCGTCCTCGACCACTCGGGGTTCCCGGACGGGCAGCAGGAGCACCTCGCCGCTGGCTGGGGAACGAATTACTGGGAGCCGCTGACGAAATACTTCAGCTAGGCCAACCCAGCGTGCACCGCGGCGAGCACGGCGTCGGCTCGCTTCGCGACAATCGACTCGAGCTCGCGAAACCTCGGGCTGTCGCGCGCTCACCGAGATCGAACGTGCGCACGACGTGCGGGTTGGTGACTCGACGCGCGAGCTTCACCTCCTTGCGAAACCGCTCGAGCCTGCCCGGAGCATCGATGAGCTCGCGGCGCAGCATCTTGAGTGCGATCGTCTCGTCGAGGCTGCGATCGTGTGCGCGATAGACCCGTCCCATCCCGCCTATCCCCAGCAAGCCGAGGATCTCGTAGCGGTTGGCGAGCAGGCTCGGTGGTGGACTGGCGGGCGCGAGCGTAGTCGACACGGAAGGATCCGACGTTCCGACCGTCGCGGCGGACCCGATGTCGTCGTCGTTGGGCACGCTCGATCATCGTATCGCAGCGTCGTCCTCCGCGGAGGAGCCCGGCGAGTCAAGTTGAGATGATTGGAGTTCCAACTAGTTTGTGGTAGTCCTTCCGGGGATGCCTCGAACCGCAAACCCGCTTGGTCGCGCGCTCGAATTCCTCGAGCGCGTCTGGCGCGTCAACCACGCGATGCAGCGCGTCTCGACCCGGATGCAGCACGAGCTTGGCGTCACCGGGCCGCAGCGCCTCGTCATCCGGTGCGTCGGACATCATCCCGGCGTCACCTCGAGCCAGCTCGCCGAGATGCTTCATCTCGATCGAGGCAGCGTGTCTGCTGCGTTGAACCGCCTCGAGGCGATGCGCTTGCTGGAGCGGAATCCCGACGAAGACGACGGGCGTCGGGTCACTCTCAGCCTCACCGCTACCGGCCGGAAGGTAGACCGGCCGACAAAGCATACAATCGAAGGAACCGTCGAGCAGGTGATCAACGCGGCCACCACCTCGGATCTCGAGGCGACCGGGCGCGTTCTCGCCGCACTTGCGGCGGCGCTCGAGAACGAAGCCGATCGGGGCTGACGCGTGGAAACGAAACCATTGCCACCGGCGGCGCCCGATCCAGAACCACCGAGGCCAGCGAAGCCGATCGCGTTCGCCGTCGACATCGTCTATCGCACGTACCAGCTATGGCTGACGACGAAGGCGCGGTTCAGTCCCACCGAGCGCCAGCGGTTGTTCGGGCTGACGATCGCGATCGGCGGGGTGTGCGGTCTCGTCGCCGTCGCCTTTCACCAGAGCATCCGGGCGGTCGAGACCATCACGATCGATCGTGCGTTCGCTACCGACGGCGACGCCTGGATCGCGTGGGTGATCCTCGTGCCGTCCCTCGGCGCGCTGGCTTCGGGCGTGATGCTCTACTTCGTCCCCGGAGCGCGTGGCAGTGGTGTCCCGCAGGTCAAGGTCGCGTACGCGAGCAAGGCCATGAAGCTCCGGCTGCGCGATTCTGTCGGGAAGTTCGTGATCGGAGCGCTTCAGATCGGCAGCGGCTCCTCGCTGGGGCGAGAAGGGCCGACCGTTCAGATCTGCGCCGGGGTCGCGAAGGGCATGGGCAAGCTGATCGGGATCTCTTCCCAGAACCTCAAGCTGCTGTTGCCCGTCGGGGCTGCCGCCGGAATCGCGGCGGCGTTCAACGCTCCGATCGCGGCCGTCACGTTCACGATCGAGGAGATCGTCGGCCAGCTCGACCAGACGCTGCTGTCGGGCGTGATTGTCGCTGCTGCACTCGCCGCTGTGGTCGAGCGCAGCGTGCTCGGCGAGCACCCCGTGTTCTCGATCCCGCAGGGATACGGGCTCGATCACGCGTCATCCCTGCTGATCTACGCCGCGCTCGGCGTGGCGGCCGCGCTCGTCTCGGTCACCTTCACCGAATCGCTCCTGCGACTCCGCCGCCGGTTCAACGCGTCCACCAGGCTCCCGGTCTGGTTCCGGCCGGCGGTCGGTGGTGCGGTGACCGGCATCCTCGCCGTGGCAGTGATGCTGATCGTCCACGTTGGAGGCATCACCGGCGGTGGCTACGAGGGGCTCGCCGGAGCTCTGTCGGGCAAGTTCAGTGTCGGCGTTCTTCTCGTGCTCGGCGGAGCGAAGCTTGTCGCGACTGTGTTCTCGTATTCGAGCGGCGGGGCCGGCGGAATCTTCGCGCCGTCGTTGTTCATCGGCGCGATGCTCGGCGGCGCCTTCGGCGTCATCGACGTGGAGGTATTCGGGCATGCGCAGTCACAGGTCGGCGCGTTCGCCCTGGTCGGTATGGGCGCTGTCTTCGCCGGCGTGGTCCGGGCGCCGATCACATCGGTCCTCATCATCATCGAGATGACCGGCGGGTACGGTCTGACGCTGCCGTTGATGATCACGAACATGGCCGCGTATGGCCTCGCTCGCAGTTTGCGGCCGACGCCGATCTATGACGCGCTCCTCGAGCAGGACGGGATCCACCTCCACGCGAAGAAAACCGTGATCGACCCGATCGATGGGATGTCGCTCGCGCGAATCGAGCTCGACCCCGGTCCTCACGTCACGTTCACGGCGGCGCAGGATGCCCGGCAGCTTCTGGATGCCGTCGCGACGGCCGGGCGACAGGAAGTGTTTCCAGTCCTGGATCCATCCGGATGCCTGGTCGGAATCATCACGCTCGACGATCTCACCCTGCTCGCGGCCGAGCCGGAGATCGAGGGCCTGATCTACGCCACCGACATCATGCGGCCCCCGATCTCGCTGCAGCAGGACGAACTGGTGAGCCGAGCACTCGATGTGATGCTGTCCGTCGGGGTGCGCGAGCTTCCTGTCGTCGACAACGAGAAGCGCCTGCTGGGCCTGATCGACGAGGCGTCGATCGCCCGCGAGTACATGAGAGTGCGTGCGCTTGCTCGCGTCGACCCGGCGGCCTCTGGCGTTCACGCGGTCGTCAGCTCTGAGCCGTGAGAACGACGTACGAGCGGTCTCGTCGCCCGCTAGGTAGCTAGGTGACGGAGCTGTTACCCTCGGCAGGTGACCCGGTTCGCGGCCCTCGGTGTTATCTGCTTCGTGGGTTGCGGCGACAACCTCGCGCTGGCACCTGACGCGACGCCGCTCGACGCCCGCGCGGTCGATGCCCGCCCGGATGCGATGAGCGACGCGAGCCCTGACGCACCGGCTGATGCACCCACCGATGCCGCGCCGGTCGAGGACCCCACCATCACGGTCGGTGCTCCCGACCGAATCCTGCTGCTCGGAACGATCGTGACGCCCGAGACGATCCTCGATGGTCAGGTCCTCGTCGAGGGCAACCTCATCACCTGCGTCGCGAGCGGGACGACCTGTGCTGGGATGCCCGGCGCAACGGGCGCGACGATCATCGACACCAAGGGCGTCATCGCACCGGGCTTGATCGACACGCACAACCACATTCTGTTCGACATCTTCAACGACGCCGACTGGCTGCCGTCGCAGGTCTATCAGAACCATGACCAGTGGCCGAATGAGCCGCGCTACCAGGCGATGCTCGATGTGAAGCAGTGCCTCGTCAACGACTCGCAGGGAAAGCCTGCGTGGTGCGCGCAGACGCCGTACGGCACCTCGGCGGGCAGTCTTCGCTGCGAGGTCGACAAGTTCGGCGAGCTGAAGGGGCTGGTCGCCGGGACCACGAGCATCGTCGGCCTCGCGGGCATCGGCGCCAGCTGCTTCTCGTCGCTCGCGCGCTCGATCGATCAATCGCAGAACGGGCTCGGCCAGGACAAGATCCAGACGAGTGCACTGTTCCCGCCGTCGAATCCGTCGGCGGTGTGCGCGAACTTCGCGTCGGGAAACACGGATGCGTATCTCGTGCACGTCGGCGAAGGAACCGATGCGCGGTCACTCGGCGAGTTTGCGCGACTCGGTACGGTCACGGCGCCCGCTGGCTGTCTGTACGCGCCGCCGACGGCGATCACGCATGGCACGGCGTTCACCTCCGTCGAGTTCACGCAGATGGCACAGGCGGGCATGAAGTTGATCTGGTCCCCGCACTCGAACGTCTCGCTCTACGGGCAGACCGCCGATCTCCCGGCCGCGCTCGATGCCGGCGTGACGATCGCGCTCGCTCCCGATTGGTCGATGGGCGGCAGTCAGAACCTGCTCGACGAGCTGCGGTTCGCCGCTTCCTGGGATGACACGCATTTCGGTGACCGCCTGACGCCAAAGGATCTCGTGGAGATGACCACGAGCCACGCGGCGCAGGCGCTCGGCCTCGCAGGCATGCTGGGCACGCTGGCGCCCGGATATCGCGCCGACCTCGCCGTGTTCGCGGGAGACGTTGCCCATCCGTACGATGCGATCCTCGCGGCGCGTCCGAAGCAGGTGCGTCTCGTGATGGTGGACGGCGTCGTGCTGTATGGCGACTCGTTGCTGCAGGCGGCGGGGCCTGTTGCACCCGGGTGCGAGACGCTCGACGTGTGCGGCGGCGCGAAGTTTCTATGCGCTGCGACATCGGCGACCACGAACAAGCTCGATCAGACGTACGCGCAGATCGTGGCCGCGCTCGGCCAGGCGCTCACCGACGCCGACGCACTCACAACCGCGGACGGGTTCGACTTCGCGCCGCTCGCGCCGCTCGTTGCCTGCGGGCCCTAGGCGCCGCAGTTCACGGGGATGTACGAGTGAATCGTGCAGATGCTGACGCGGAACTGGAACGTTCCCGTGAACAGCGTGCCGCACCACGTGTGCACGGGATCGTGATAGCTCGTGCCCGGTTCGAGTCCGATGATGATCGGGACCTGATTGAACTGGTCGATCTTGGCGACGTCGCAGTCGGTGTCGCCGACGTTGATCCAGTTGACCTCGAAGCCCGTGCCCGCGTGGACGTTGATCGCAGCGGGGGTCGCGGTGAGCACGCACGTGTTGTGGCAGTCGATACGCATGTCGAGGACCGCGGGGAACGCATCGAGGGTCGACGCATCCACGACCTTCGCATCGACCATGGCATCCGACTCGCCATCGGACGGAGGGCTCGCGTCGGTCAGGTTTGCGTCGTCGCCCGTCGAATCGGCATCGCTGGGAGCGCGCTCGGGCTTGCGCCCGCACGCCGCGACGAGAACAAGGCTGAGGGCGAGAAGGCGCACCACGCTAGTCCGGACGCAGGGCGGGGCGGTGGAGTCGCATGCGGCGATGATACCGGGTCACGGCTCGCAGGGAACCAGGAGATCGCCGTCGGCACACCATGCCGCTTCCAGCGCCGTCGCCGCGTCCACCGTCGGGGAATCGAGTCGTCGAAACCGCATCGCCGCCCCCACGCGTTCCATCCGCCCGAGCTCGCTCTTCGCGTTTGTCGTGGTGCTCACGCAGACCGTGTCGCCGCAGGGCGTGTACGTCGGCGGAAACTGCGAACTTGGCTCGTCGCGATAGCCGAGCTTCGCGCCGGTCTTCGGATCGATGACCACGACACCACCGCGCAATCCGGTGAACACCAGCGCCTGCGGACTCACCGCTGTCAGGTCCCACGGACACGGTTGCGGTGCGCCCAGTCCGCATGTCGCGTGCCCGAGCGCGGTCACCCGACGCGTCGCGCCACCATCGGTCACCATGCACAACGTTGAGTTGCCCGGGGTCACCACCTGCAGCGCCACGCCACCCGGCACCGGGGCAACCGCCATCAGGGGCCCCGTGCAGCCGCGCACGGCGATCGCGGTCCCATCGGCGCGATGCAGCGTGATCGCCGTCGCTGCGGCCGTCACGAGATAGCGGCCGGCAATGCGTGGCGCCGTGCCGCCCTCGTCGGGCGCCGCACCGTGGATCGCTTTCGCGGTACCACGTGGCCACGCCAGATAGGTGCCGTCCGCTGCGGTCACGGCGATCCACGCTGCGGAGGTCTCGACCGTGATGGTTCCATCGGGAAACGACGCCGACTCCTCGACGGCGCCGTGGAGCGCATACGTCGTTTCGTTCTCCGAGCGCACGTGCACGAGCGTGATCTGCTCGTCGGCGAAATCCACGCAGCCAGGCTCGAGCCGATACGCCTCGATGGCACCTTTCGGATCGAGGCGCGCCGAGATGCGACCGCCCCGGAGCACGAAACCGCCATCGCGCCTTTGCGTTGCACCGACCCCGCCGAAGCAATCGCCGGCGCGCCCACCGATCAGCGCACGTGCCGCATCGACGTGCCCCGAGGTCAGCGCTGCGCCGACCTTCGCGGCCAGCACGGAGAGCTCGTCGGGCTGGACCTGCGGGTTCGGCAGTGGTGTCCGGACGGGTGCCGGAGTCGCGACGATCGCGGGCGCTGGACTCGGTGTGTGGCACGCGGCGAGAACCACGATCCCGAGGAGCAGCGACTTCATCGCGGAATCGTCTCACTCTCTCCCGCGGCCATGTCACCATCGAGTGGATGATCCGATCTCTTGTTGTAGCGGGCGCGCTGATCGGCGCGCTCTCCGTTACCGATCACGCTCTCGCGACTCCCACGCCCGCCGCGGAGCTCTCCGCTGCCGACACGGCGAAGCTGGCCGCGTTCTTCGACAAGCTCCTCGCCGCGATGCTCGTCCAGAAGGACGACTGCACGAAGATGGCCGGTGCCGTCAACGGCGTGGTGACCGCGAATGCCGCGATGTTGCGCAGCGTGATGAAGCAGCTCGCCGGCGGCAAGGTGGTGCCCAAGGATGCGGAGGCAAAGCTCTCCGAGCGGATGGCGAAGGAGGAGAAGAGTCTGGAGAAATGCGCGGCGGATCCCGCGGTCGCGGCGGCGATGAAGCGGATCGCGGATCCGGATCTGGCGCCGCCGCCCTCGGCAGCGGTGCTGGGCGAGGTCAAGGCACCGGTAGCCGCGGATCTCGAGACGTACACCAAGGGCATCAGCGGCAAAGGCGACCTCATCGCAGAAATCAAGACGTCGGTCGGCACCGTTCGCTGCCAGCTCCTCGCCGACAAGGCCCCCATGACGGTCGCGAACTTCGTCGGCCTCGCCACCGGCAAGAAGCCGTGGCTTGATCCGAAGACGAACAAGGTGCAGAAGAACAAGCCGTATTACGACGGCCTGATCTTTCACCGCGTGATTCCGGACTTCATGATCCAGGGCGGTGATCCCACGGGGACCGGCACCAGTGGCCCGGGGTATCAGTTCGGCGACGAGACCTCGCCCGACGTGAAGATGGCGCCGGGCGTCCTCGCGATGGCGAACGCTGGGCCCAGCACCAATGGCAGCCAGTTCTTCATCACCGAGAGCGCGCCGTCGTATCTCGATGGGAAGCACACGATCTTCGGAACGTGTAAGCCGCTCGACGTCGTCAGCAAGATCGCCCGCGTCAAGCGCGACGATAGCGATCGTCCAGCGACCCCCGTCAAGATGAAGGTCACGATCAGCCGCGGCGCGCTGTAGTCACTCCTGATCGATCAGGAGCTGGTCGTTGCCCTCGTCTTGCTCGTCGAGGAGCTTGTTCACGAGGTGCTGGATCACCTCTCTGTCAGCCGCGCTCGGATCGATGAAGCGCGCCGCGATCTGATCGGTCATCAGGTCGGGGGTCTCCACGCGCATGACCTCGGCGGTCAGCTGCACCGAATGCCCCGCGGCCTCGAACAGAATGATGATGTGCTCACCCTGCTTGAGGCTCAGCGGACCCTCGAGCTTCGCACCCGATACGGAGATGTTCTCGATCGTGAACGGGACGCTGCGTTTGCCGGCGGTCACCGTCGCGACGATGGACGTATGAACCCGCTGTGCTCGCGTGAGCTCGTCGTCTGAGGAGAACGCTGCCACGCACCTCCAGACTAACAAGACCCGGCTCGACGAGGCGAGTTCTAACGAGCGCATGCGCACAGTTTGTTAGCCGCAGGAAAATACCGTCAGCGTTGCGGTCATGCGCTAGGTTGCGTCAGAGCACATCGAGAACACCGCGTGAACAAGTCGTTTCTCACCGGTGCTGCGCTCGTGGCGCTCGTCGCGTGCGGCCAGCGGCCGAACGATCCAGGACGACCGTTCCGTGAGGTGTTCCTGGACACGGCCGATGGCCTCTCGGGGCTGGCGACCGATCCCAGCGGCGCGTTGTGGACCGTCGCCGAGCGCGCCGACATCGCGTACAGGGTCACCATCGACGGCTCGGATCACGCTGCGGTGGAAGCGGTTCGTGTCGATGGTGTGCCGCCTCACATCGACCTCGAGGGCATCGCAGCGCTCGATGACGGGCGCTTCGCGTTCGGCACCGAAGGCAAGGTTCCCGGAATCGCGACGGTGCTGCTGGGCAAGCGCGACGGTGACCACATCACGGTGGTCTCGACCATCGTGCTCCCCGAGCGAACCCTTGGCCTCAAGATCCCGGCGAACGAGGGCGCGGAAGGCATCTGCAACATCGGTGACTCGTTGATCGTGGCGCTCGAGGCGGTCAGCACCACCGCCGGCAAGCGCTGGGCTCCGATCGTGTTCATCAACCACGGCGAGATCACGCACGTCAGCCGCCTGTTTCTCACCTCCGATACCGGCAAGCTATCGACGCTCGATTGCGCACTCGAAGGCACCACGGTGAAGGGCTGGGCGATCGAGCGGAACTTTGGTGTCACGAGGTTGCTCGAGTTCGACTTGCGACCGGATCAGGAGACGATCCACCCCAAGGTGATGATCGATCTCACGGTCGTCTTGCACGGCCGCCTCAACCTCGAGGGACTCGCGCGGCTGCGCGATGGGCACTTCGTCGCGGTTGTCGATAATCAGTGGAAGGGGAGAGTGGGCCCAAACGAGCTCCTCGTCTTCAAATCCATGGTGCACTAGGCGCATGATCACCATCGCGATCACCAACGCACAGGACGTCGTCGAGAAGCAGAAGGGCTGGTTCATCGCGAACGTGGTCGGCGCGTTCGTCGACCTGGAAGCCCGCGTCGAGGAGATCGTCATCGAGAAGCTCCACGAGGCGCTCCGCGCCGAGGGCGTGGAAGCGGTGATCGAGCGGCGGACATAGGCGTCGGGAAGATTCGCCGTGGGTCTCGTTCCGGGACCATGACGATCAACACCTCGGTTCTCTCGCTCGCGATCATCGGCGCCCTCGGCGTTGGAACGCAGGCGCACGCCAACATCCAGACCTGCTCGTTCGCCCAGCCGGGCTCCGACGGCAAGCCCACGTACGAGGTGCAGAAGGTCGAGTACTGGCACGCTCCGAACAACTACAACTACAACGCGTCCCGCTGCGACTGGAACACGGGGCGCTGCAGCCTGTCGGGGTGGGTGATCTCGAAGCGTGCTGTTCCCGCGACCGGCAATCAGCCGGCGATCATCTTCGCGCACGGCAGCGAGGGCGGCGTGACCGACTGGCAGCCGGTGGAGGACGACCAGAGCCTCACGAGTTACTCGTGTCCGATCAAGGCGTTCGTCGACGCGGGCTACGTCGTGTTCATGCCCTATCGCCGCGGCACGTTCGATACCACCAGCGCGTCGACGCTTCCGGTGGCTGCGCGCGGCCTCCAGGGCTGGTCGAACTCGGGGTGGGCGGCGAACGAGTGGTCGATCAACAGCGTGTCCAATGCCGGATACGAGCTGAACAACGACAACTACACCGCGCAGTACATCTACTACCTGCAGCAAGAGGTCGATGACCTGATCCCCGCGATGAACCGGCTCGACAACTACGTTCGTCCGGACATGACGGCGCGCCTCGTCGATCCGACGCGCATTGCGGTGGTCGGCCACTCGATGGGCGGAGCGTTCACCACGTTCGCCGGCACGGACGACGACCTGTTCAACACGGCCTACGTGCCGCACGGCCCGCGCGCCTTCGTCAGTCTGTCGGGCTCGGCGATGAGCTACCACGGTTCGCACTGGTGGCACGACGTGCTGACCGCGTCGGCCGCGATCAACAACGCGCCGCTCTACTTCACGCGCGCTCTCGACGAGGACGCGCGCACGCCGAACGACTTCGCGTCGGCGCGCGAGCCGTTCAACGCGCTCGGCTTCTTCCCGGCGAAGTCCGGCATGGCGCTGTTCTCCTCGGTCAACGCAACGTGCAGCGCGGGCGTCGATCCCTGGCAGTGCCAGCACACCGCGTTCGTGACGAACCTCGACCAGATCGCGCGCTGGTTCCCGTCCGTCAACAGCATGCTCGACGGCGCTGGGATGTGATCAGCGAGCGTGCCACTGGCACAGCGTCCGCGAGCCTGGCACGTGCCACCAGAAGCGCTCGTAACTAGTTGTGATCGCAGAGCTTCGGACTGGATCGGGCGCTGCAGCTTGATGCTGCATGCCCTGCTGCGCTGAAACCCTCCATGCCGATGTGCCCGCCCTCTCCGCGATCGCCCGACGCCTGTGCGGCAACTCGTACGACGCCGACGACCTCGTCCAGGACACGCTCGAGCGCGCGCTGCGTTCGGGCGAGTGTTACTACGAGCAAGGTAACCGCCGCGGCTGGCTCGCCACGATCCTCCGCAACCGGTTTCGCGACCGCTGCCGCGCCGTGCGGAAGCACGCCGTGCCGAGCGACCAGCTCGACGAGATCGCGATGCCGGACCCGGTCGAGCCGCCCGCGTGGGCGAACATCACGGCCGAGCACCTCGACGAGGCGCTCGCGCGGCTCGATCCGCCGTTTCGCCGCGCCTACCAGCTCCACGCGAGCGGCTACAGCTACGCGGATATCGCGCACGAGCTGCGGATCTCGATCAACACCGTCGGCACCCGGCTCCTGCGCTCGCGGACCAAGCTGAAGGCCATCCTCAACGAGATGGCGACGGTCTGCTAGCATCCCCCCGGAGGGATGCCGACGGACGACACGCTACCAGCCGAGCGGCTGACCGACCCCAGCGCGCCGCCCGAGAGCTGGGATCGATACGAGATCGGCGAGCGCCTCGGCGAGGGCGGCATGGGCGTGGTCTACAAAGCGCGAGATCGCCGGCTCGATCGCGCCGTGGCCATCAAGTTCATCCGCGGCGGGAACCCCACCCTGACGATGCGCCTGCTGCGCGAGGCACGCGCGCAGGCCCGGATCGATCACCCCGGCGTGTGCGGCGTCCACGAGGTCGGTGAGGTCAACGGCCGCGCGTACATCGCGCTGCAGTTTGTCGACGGCGAGACCCTCGGGCGCGCCGCCGCAACGATGTCGCTCGATGAGAAGATCGCGGTCATGCGCGACGTCTGCCTCGCGATGCACGAGGCGCACCGGCTCGGCATCATCCATCGCGATCTCAAGCCGAGCAACGTGCTCGTCGAGCGCGGCGAGGACGGGCGTGCGCAGCCGATCGTGATGGACTTCGGGCTCGCCCGCGAGGCCACCCTCGAGGTCGGGCTCACCGAATCCGGTGCGCTGCTCGGCACGCCCGCGTACATGTCGCCCGAGCAGGCCCGCGGCGACGTGCGCGCCGTCGATCGCCGCTCCGACGTCTACAGCCTCGGCGCCACGCTCTACGAGCTGCTCACGAATCACCTGCCGTTCACCTCCGAGTCGCTCGCGCTCGCGCTCGACATGGTGATCCACCAGGATCCCACCGCCCCGCGCAGCATCGTCCCCACGCTCCCCGTGGACCTCGAGACGATCACGCTCAAGTCGATGAGCAAGGATCCCGCGCGGCGCTACACATCGGCGCGCGAGCTCGCCGAGGACCTGACGCGCTACCTCGACGGCGAGCCGATCCTCGGCCGC
The DNA here is from genome assembly GCA_038206055.1 of Haliangiales bacterium. Taxonomy (GTDB): domain Bacteria; phylum Myxococcota_A; class Polyangia; order Haliangiales; family Haliangiaceae; genus JABFXX01. Next base: position 13,260 of record JBBRBG010000086.1, on the reverse strand, counting down.
CGGCCGACGCTGCGCCAGCGGATGCGCACGAGCTTTCAACGGCACCGCGCGCTCTACGTGCTGAGCGTCTCGTCGGTTGTCGCGCTGCTCGCGGTCGGCGGGGTCGCCTTGAATTCGTACCTCGGGACGCGGGCCGAGCGAGCGCGGAGCGTCGACCGCACCGAGCTGGCGCAGCGCCTCGGCCGCGATGCGAAGGACATCGAGCTACTGCTCCACACGACGTATCAGCTGCCGCTGCACGACACGCGGCGAGAGCGCGATCTGGTCCGCGCGCGCATGAAGGCGATCGCGGCGACCACGCACGATCTCGGGCCGCTCGGCGACGCGGTGATCCACGACGCCGTCGGTCGCGGGCACCTCGCGCTCCACGAGTGGGCGGCCGCCCTCGACGAGCTGGAGCTCGCCGCGAAGGCGGGTCTCGATACGCCCGAGCTCCATGCGGCACGCGGCCGCGCCCTCGGCGAGCTGTACCACCGCGCCTACGAGGAGGCGCGGCGCTCCGGCGACAAGACCTGGCTCGCCGGCCGCGAGCGCGAGCTCGAGCAGCAGTACCTGGCGCCGGCCCTTGTCGAGCTCGAGCGCGCGAGGGGCGCGGGTGAAGCGAGCGCACTGCTCGATGTGCTCGTCCCTCTCTACCGGCACGACTACGCGACTGCGAAGGCGCGCGCGGTGGCGATCTCCAAGGATTCGCCGTGGGTGTTCGAGGCCAAGAAGCTCGCCGCCGATGCGGTGTACGCCGCTGCAATCGTCGACATGGATCGCGGCAGCTACGATGCAGCGCGGCCGCAGCTCGACGAGGCGAGCGCGCTGTACGCGCAGGCCGCCGAGATCGCGCGCTCCGATGCCACCGTGTACGAGGCAGCGGCGGCTGCGCGGCAACAGCGCGCGGAGATCGACGTGCGGCAGAGCCACCCCGCCAAGGAGGCACTCGACGATGCCGTGGCGACGATCGACCGCGCGCTTACCGCCGATCCCGGCGCCGCAACGGCGTACACGACCAAGGGGTACATTCTGCTCTTACGGTCGAATGCGCGTGTCGACGGTGCCGCCGATCGGCGGCCACTGCTCGAGCGGGCAGCAGCGGCCGCTCAGCGCGCGGTCACGCTCGATGCACGCGACGCCGGCGCATGGGACGCGCTGGGTAACGCGCACGTGTATCGCGGACTGTACGAGCTCGCGCACGGCGGCGAAGGCGAGACGTGGTGGCGCATCTCGCTCGGCGAGTTCGCCCGCGCGCTCGCTATCCGCCCGAACGATCCGTGGACCAACAACGACGTGGGTATCGCACATCGGTGGTTGGGCACCACGCTCGCCAAGAAAGGCGGTGATCCGATGCCGGAGTACGCTTCGGCGCTCGCCGGTTATCGTCGGGCCACAGAAGTCGACCCGGAGTATGTGAATGGCTGGGCGAACCAAGCCGACCTGTCGGCGACCATCGCGGATCTCCAGCTCGAACGCGGCGCCGATCCACGGGCGGCGATCGAGGAGGCGGTGAAGATCGGCGAGCGGGGGATGGCGATCGATTCAAGTAGAGATGCGTTCCTCGAGAACATGGCCACCGCCGAAGTGACGCGCGCCGCCTTCCTAATTGATGCTGGCGAAGATCCGATGGCCGCACTCGTTGCCGCACGGGGGTACCTCGATCGAGCCGACAAGCTCCGGCCCGCCAACATGCCAACGTACTTCTATCGCGCGAGAGCTTCACGGCTCGAGGTCCGCTGGCGGCTCGGACTCCGACAGGATGCAAGCGCGGAGATCGCGGCGGCGCGCACATCCATCGCCGAAGCGATCCGCCTGTCTCCGGCGCTCGGCGACGTGTTCGTCGAGCGCGCAGAGCTAGAGCTCATCGCGGGCGAGCTCGAGACCGCACGTACAGCCGCCGACAAGGCGATCACACTGGATCCAGAAAGTGCCGCGGCGCAGGTCGTCGCAGCCGACGTCCAGCTCGCGTTCGCGCAGCGCACGCACGATCCCGAAGCGGTGGAGCGGGGACTTGCACACGCCGATAGGGCGGTGGCTATCGATCGCAGCTCGCGCCGCGCCGCGATCCTGCGTGCTGCGATCGCTGCCTTACGGTGACAGGGGCGGGGACAAGTCTTTCTGCGATGCCAGCGTGTAGAACCAAGTCGGATAATAGTTCGACTGAGACGGACAATCGGGGATCGGCGGGGCGTTCACGCAGGACGTGCGAACGAAGTCAGCGCCACCTTGGGGCGGGTACAACGCGTTGGGGCGGCGTTGCTTCGCGGTGTTGACACACAGCGCGCGAATCGGCCCGCCTGAATACGCACGGCCCCACGAGGCCTCGAACTCAAGGTAGTTGAGGGGGTCGCTAAGGTTGTTGATGGTGTCGTGGATCAAGATGGTGGTGTTCCGCCGCGTGTAGAACGAGTCATCGCCGCAGTACGACGCCCGCTTCATGTGCATCGCGGCTTCGAACATGACCGGGTGGGTGTGATAGTCGTAGCCCCACCAGCGTGCGGTCGCGAGCGCGCCATGCAGGCACGACAGCGTGACGTAGTTGTCCATATTGGGCGTCATGATTGCGTTGACGGCGTTGACGGTGATTCCTTGCAGGAACACCACCGGGTCAGACTCTGGCGGCGGTGGCGGCGGGTCATTCGGGCCGGCCTTGAGCTGCGCGAGATGGCAGTATGGAGTGGGATTCTGCGCGAGCGTCAGGCCGGGGTTCCAGAACATGTCGTAGGCGCGCACCACCACGTGTTGGCTGCCCGGGCCTCCAGTGAGTTGATCAACTCCTTGGCCGTGCCCGGCGTCGTCACCATAGTTCACGCCAGCCCTGAAGCTGAGCGTCCAGAACGCCTCGTTGACCCTCACGATCAGCTCGAGATGCGCGATCTGGCTCACGGGGACGTTGAACGTCGACCCGTCGTCCCGGGCCAACCTGAACTGCGGAATCGTGGCCGACTCGAAAACGCCGAAGAGCGAGTAGGGCACGCCGAAGTAGCGCGCACCGACCCCGTCACTCGTCTGCTTGAAGTAACCGTTCACCCCGTTGAACTCACGCCCCTCGACCGTGACCCCACCGCCAGGCTGATTGATGAAATGCGTGAGCATCAGATCGTTGGGCCCGATGTGAGCGTTTCCGAGCTCCTGCGTGTACACACCACCGCCGTTGCTCAGGGTGCAGTTCTCGGGGTCCGGGCAAGTCCCGCGGGTCGCGGCCGCCTGCTCCGTCTCGCCCGTATCGAGCTCGTCGACGCCACACCCGATCGCGGAGAGCGCCACCACCACCAAACCAAAATGAAGCTTCATCTGGGAAGACCCTAACTCGCGGTCTCGGGGCGGGTCAGCGATAATCGTATTCCCGTGAATCTTGCGACCCTCCCGCCGAGCGAGCTTGGAACGACCCGCCCCGCGGACGCCCGGCCCGGCCTGGTGCTCGTGTTCGCAGACGGGGCCGCGACGGCGCGGGTGATCCCGCTCGTCGACGGTGCGGTCGAGCTCGGCCGCGGGACCGAGGGTCCCGACAAGCTCGATGACGGCCGGATCTCTCGCCGCCATACTCGACTCACGTGCGTTGACGGGCATTTTGCCGCAACAGATCTCGGCAGCCAGAACGGGACGTTCGTCGATGGGCAGCAGGTCGCTCCGGATGTGCCCGTGCCGCTCCACCGCGTGCTGAGACTCGGCGACTCCGCGCTCGTGCCGTGCGCGGATCTCACGCCGCTCATGGAGCGCGGGGTGCGCACCGTCGATGGCTTCGTGCGTGGGCCCGCGATGCAGGCGCTGCTCGAAGAGGTCGCGCGCGCTGCGGCCATCGGCTCGGTGTTGCACGTGCGCGGTGAGAGTGGCACGGGCAAGGAGGGCGTCGCGGCCGCGTTCCACCGCGCTGGCCCGCGTGCAGGTGGCCCGCTGGTGGCCGTGAACTGCGCGGCGATCCCACAGGCGATCGCGGAGCGGCTGTTGTTCGGCGCGAAGCGCGGCACGTACTCGGGCGCCGACCAGGATGCCTCGGGCTACCTGCTCGATGCGGATGGCGGGACCCTGTTCCTCGACGAGATCGCCGAGCTCGATGCGCAGGTGCAGGCGAAGCTCCTGCGCGTCATCGAGTCACGCGAAGTGGTTCCGCTCGGCACGTCTCGGTCGCGGCCGCTCGAGATCGGCTTTGTCTCCGCGACGAACAAGGACCTCCGCGCGCTCGTCGCCGCCGGTACGCTACGCGACGATCTGTACTTTCGCATCGGCACCCCGGCGATCACGATTCCGCCGCTGCGCGAGCGGCCCGAGGAGATCGCAGCGCTGGTCGCTGCGGAGCTCGCGCGGCTCGCGCTCACCGCGCACGTGTCGCTCGTCGAGCAGTGCTTGCTGCGCCCGTGGCCGGGAAACGTCCGCGAGCTCCTCGCCGAGCTGCGAGCGGCCGCGCATGCAGCGCACCCCGAGACCCGTGTCCTCGCCCGCCACCTCGCCAGCTCCGCGGGCAGCATGTTCTCGACCGCGGCGACCTCCGCCGAGACGTCACCCGAGCCCGTGCGAAAGCGGATGCCGCAGACCGTCGACGATGACTGGCGCGCCCGGATCGAAGCGGCGTTGCGCACCCACGACGGCAAGGTTGCCGCCGCGGCGCGCGCGCTGGGACTGCACCGGACTCAGCTACGCCGGCTCATCGAGCGGCACGGCATCGCGCTCCCGCCCGACGAGGAGTGAGCGACCCGCCACCAGGGGCGGCGTTAGTAATCGTTCGGGATCGTGGGGCAAATGAACGTCGCCGGGAACGGCGTGCATGCCGCCGGAGCGGCCGCGATGCCGGCCTTCGCGGCGATCCACGAGATCAGATAGTCCGCGTCGCCGTTGCGAATGTAGTCGCGGTGCGACGAGGTCGCGTTGTAGCAGTAGTCGATCGTCGTGGTCGTACCGCCGCCCGCGAGGTTCGCGTCGAAGCGATTCTTCGTGCAGGTCGCGCGGCCAACCGTGATGAACGTGTCGGCACCGCCGAACATGACGAGCAGCGGGGCGCCGGTCGCGTCGAGCGGCGGACGGTCTTCTTGCCAGCGCGTCTTCCACTTGGCGGCGATCGCGGCGGTGCAGGTGCCGCCGAGCGCGCAGCTGGTACCGACCGTATTCACGTACGCCGCATCGAAGAAGTCCGCGGGCGTGGCGCCGAGTGCCTGGAGCTTGGCGCTGTCGTAGCAGGAGGTGCCGAGGATCGTGTCCTTCGCCGCGGTCTGCTTCGCGGTCGCGAACACGTCGACGCCGTGTCCCGCACCCTCGCGCAGCTCGCCACCCGAGTATGCGTACTCCATCGCATAGAGGATCGAGTTGACGTCGGCGGTCGTCGTGAGGCCGGCCGTGGGTGTGGCCGCCGCCGCGAACAAGGTGAGCGAGGTCCAGAACGGCGCGAGCGTCGCGACGCCGACGAGCGTACCGGTGAGGCCATAGGTTTCGGCGAACGTCTGCGCTGCGATGACGGCGTGGCCACCCTGCGAGTGACCGACGAGCACGACCTTCGCCGGCGGGGTCTTCAAGATCTTCGCCGCGGCGCGGGTGGCATCGAGGATCGCGTGCGCTTCGTCCTCGGCGTTGAAGTAGCCGGGGGCCTGACCGTACGAGAAGCCGTTGTAGTCGGGTGCGATGACCGTGTACCCGGCGCCTGCCAGCCGATAGAGCATCGACGGGTAGTCCTCGTCCTTCGCCGCGCCGGAGAGGTCGAGATGCGATGGCGCGCAGATCGCCGCGATGCCGGTCGAGCCGTGACCGAACACGACGAGCGGCGCACCTGCGAGTGGCTTCTCGGGGACGAGCAGGAACGCGGCGGTGTCGCCTTCGGCGCGCGCGGCGGCCACCGTGTTGCGCATCGAGCGGTACGCGATCCGGAAGCTCCAGAAGCCCGACGTGGCATGGCCCGCGACGGCGCCGGAGTAGCCGGTGTTGTAGGCGTTGATCTGCGCGTTGACCTTGTAGGCCGAGAGCGATTCCGTCGTCGCGCAGTGGAACACGTCACCGCGGTGCGAGTTGTCCATCGCGGGGAGACCCGCGGGCAACTGGTACACGGAGGCGGCCGTGTCGCCGCACGCCATCGCGAGCTCCGGTGCGGTGCCGAGGGTCTCGACCGGCGCATCGGGAGGTGCATCCGGTGGCGCCGCGTCAGGCGGAGTGCCTGCATCGTCGCCGCAGCCCAACACCATCAGTGGAATGACACACAGGCTAAATCCCCTCATTAGCAACCATCGTAAAGGAACTCCTCGACGAGGATCGGGTTTTCTTTTCCGCGCTGCTATTCGCAGGCGGCGAGGTCGGCCACCGACGTCGCTTTGCCGATGCAGGCGGTCTGGACGCCGTTCTTCGCCCCGATGCAGCTCTCGACGCATGTGGGCAGACCGGCCTCGATCTGCGGCGTGAGCTCGGCGATCTTCTTCGTGCGCGCGGCCGGCCGATCGGCCGCGGGTAGTGCGGCGATCTCGCCATCGGCGCGCGACCAGAAGCGCAGCGTTGCGAAGTTGCGGCATGCTCGTTCGCAGGTCGCGTTGTTGATCGGAGGGGCGGCGAGCTCTGCGACCGCGGCGTCCCATGTGGCGCAGTCAAACGCCTTGAGCTCGTCCTTGCTGGTCCCGAGCACCTTGCCGTCGCGCTTGATCTCCTTGGTGGCGACCATGCCTTTGTCGGTGAGCTCGTCCTCCGAGCTCACGGTGATTCCCGTGTTCGGGATCTCCGCGGTCGAGGACCAGCTGGTCCACCGCCACGGCTCACCGACGAGCGTGCCCGAGCCGCGAAACGCGTTGCCGGCCTCCGTCATCGTGAAGTGATCGCCGTCGACGGTCATCACCACATGGAAACTCTTCGCTCCGTGGGCGCCGCCATCGTCGTGGCTCACGTCGTCGATGATCTGGCGAGCAGCCGGGTCGACCGTACGGCGCGCCACGGAGCGCGCGGTCTGGCCCATACCGATCGACATGCCGGCGTAACAGAGCGTGCTCGCGGGCGGAAGCGTGACCACGGGCGGGGTAGGGCGAGGTGCGGGTCCCGAGCACGCGGCGAGCGCGAGCGCGGCGACGATCCGAGGAAGCATGGGTCACGGTACCACCCGGTCCCGTGACTGCTCACGGAGCGACGGGCGCCTTCGTTCGCTGCTCGAGCCGCTGCAGATCGACCTGACACGTGACGATCAGGCCGCGACCACGCTCCACGGTGACGCCGGTGAGCGTCACGGGAAGACCGGCGAGCAAGGACTGCACGCGCGCGTTGATCTGCGTCTCGAGCATCTGATCCATCGCGGGGAGAGGGACCGAACCGAGGTTGGTCTCGACGACCGCGATCCCGAGGCGCCCCGCCGTCAAGGTCGGGCGCAGCGTCACCAGTCCTTCCGTGCTCTGGCCAACTACCTCGACGGCTGCGTGCACGATGATCGTGCCGTCGCCGAGCTCCGCGCGCAGCGCGTTACCGGGCACCGAGAAGCTCGGCGTATCGAGCGCGCCGCGCCGCACGATGGCGGTCAGGAAGCTCTCGCCGAGCGTCACCGTGATCGGTGGATCTGCCGGCAGCGCCTCCACGACCGGCGTCGTCGCGGGATGCAGGACGAACATCGTGTACGCGAGCGTCCCCGCGACGCCCAGCGCGATACCGAACAGGAACAGGAAGAAGCGCACGTGGATCCAGGTTGCAATGCGAGTGCCGTCACCGCAGCGCGGTGGCAACATCCGCGTACGCCGGCCAGTCGCCGTTGGCATCGCCGAGCTTGCGATAGCGAACCACGCCGCCGCGATCGATGATGAACGTCCCGGGCTCTGGCTCCTCGGCTCCCGCGGCCACGAGGCCCCAAGCGACCGAGCCGGCGAGCTTCACGTCGGTCAGCAGCGTGATGGTCGGGAGCTTCGGCTGTAGCACCACCATGTCGGCGACCTCATCGGCCGCGATCGCGACGATGCCGACGTCGCGCGTCTTGTACTCGTCCGAGTGCTTGGCCAGCTCACCGAGCCAGCGGATGCAGCTACCTCAAAAGAACCCACGGTAGAACACCACGATGGTCTGCGAGTGCGCACCCGTGAAGTCCGCGAGCGCGACCTGCGCTCCGGCGCCGTTCGTGAGCTTGATCGCGGGCGGCGCCACGCCCACTTCGGTCAGCGGCTGCACCGGCCTGGAGCAGGCAGCGACGATGACAAGGAGGGCGAGCGAGCGCATGCGGACAGTCTACCTCGGGCTCCCGGAGAATTCCTGCAACACGCTGTGCGTTGCCGTGAGCGGCTCGTTGGCCTCGGCGGGCGGGAGCGCGTCGCCGTCGATGACCGCCACGATCGCGGTCACGTTGTCGCGACCGCCGTGCTGGTTCGCGCTCTCGATCGCGTGCTCGCAGGCAACGTCGGGTGGGTTGCGAGTGAGCAGCTCTGCGAGCTCGCGATCGTCGACCTCGTTGGACAGCCCATCGCTGCACAGCAGGAGCCGATCACCGCGGCGCAGGCTGAGCCGGCCGAGCGCAACGCGGAGGTCCGGTGTGGTGCCCACGGCCTGCAGGATCACGTTCTTCTTCGGTGAGGCCTTGGCCTCCTCCTCGCTGATCGCGCCCATGTCGACGAGCATCTGGACGTAGCTCTGGTCGCGCGTGAGCTGATGGAGCTTGTTGTCGCGCAGCAGGTACGCGCGCGAGTCCCCGACCTCGGCAATCCACGCGATGTCGTCGACGATGACGACAGCGGTCAGGGTCGCGCCCATGCCTTGACGCTCTGCACACGAGGCGGCCTCGAGTACGCGTGCGTTCGCGACGTGCACCGCCGCCTCGAGCGCGCAATCCATGCGTTCGTTGCTGCGCCGGTGCAGCTCGCGTACGAGCGTACTCAGTGCGAGGCAGCTCGCGACTTCGCCGGCAGCGGCGCCGCCCATCCCATCGGAGAGCGCGAGTAGCATCCGCTTGCCGGCGATCTCGATCCGTTCTCCCGAGCAGGCGATCGCCGTGGTGGGCGCATCGAGGTCAACGAGGACGAACGCATCCTCATTGCTCGACCGGCGCATGCCGACGTCGGTGCGTGCGCATGACGTGAGGAAGGGGCCGGTCTGGAGGTTTGCCATGGGTAGTCCTGGGCTCGAACGCTCGGTGCGCGCCGCTGTCTCGCTCGAAAGCGCCTGCCGGCTGCTGCGCGGCGGTGAGCGCCATCGGTGCACGCCGCGCGCCAGAACAAGAGGTGACCGCAAGTTTCGTCAGCGGGCTTGCGAACCTTACAACGCGCTCGGAAACACCGTCGCAAACCGCGGCAGCCCCGCGTAGCGTGGAGAGGACGCGGTGGGCGTCGCCCGGTATGAGCGATCCACTTCACGATCAACCGACGCAGACGATGGCGGAGCCGGCTCCGCGTCGCGAGCGCAACATCGCGGGCAGCATGCTCGGGCGCTACGTCGTCCTCGAGGAGCTCGGTCGCGGCGGGATGAGCGTGGTGTACATCGCGTACGACCCCGAGCTCGATCGGCGCGTGGCGCTGAAGGTCGTGCGCGGCGACAGGTTGACCGAGGCGCATCGCGCGCGGCTGCATCGCGAGGCGCAGGCGCTCGCGCGGCTCTCGCATCCGTCGGTGGTCGCGGTATTCGATGTCGGAGATCTCGCGGACGATACGTTCGTCGCGATGGAGCTCGTCGATGGCATGACGCTTCGCGACTGGTGCCAGCAACCGCGAGCGTGGCGCGAGGTGGTGGGCGTGCTGAAGCTTGCGGGCCGCGGCCTCGCGGCGGCGCATGCCGCGGGCATCGTGCATCGCGACATCAAGCCCGACAACATCGTTGTGTCGGCGACGGGCGACGTGAAGCTGGTCGACTTCGGCCTCGCGCGCGACCTTGGCGACCGGTCGGGTGAGCTCGGCGATTCACTCTCCGGCGAGTTCGATCCCGGCGAGAGCGATCTCGATCGGAGCGCGAGCAGCAGTGGAAGCATGCGCCCGCTCGGGCAGATCACGCAGCACGGTCGGGTGATCGGCACACCGGCGTACATGCCGCCGGAGCAGCGAGGGCGCAGCGTCGAGGCCGACGAGCGCTCGGATCAGTTCAGCTTCTGCGCCACGCTCTACGAGGCGTTGTACGGGCAACGGCCGTTCAAGGCTTCGAAGAAGCTGGTGATCGATCCCGAGGAGCAGCTGACGGTCGCCGACAAGCCGGGCGTGGCGGTTCGTACGCTCGCCGCACCACCGCCGAAAGGGACCGATGTTCCCGCGTGGCTGCAGAAGGTGGTGAGCCGTGGGCTCGCGGTGGATCGCAACGCTCGGTATCCCTCGATCGATGCGCTGCTGATCGAGCTCGAGCGAGATCCGCAGCGGATGCGGCGCAACATCGCGATCGGCGTCGGCGCGCTCGCGAGCGTTGCCGCGATCGCCACGCTGGTGACCTGGCGCATGATGCCCGCAGCGACGACCGTGGCGGGACCGACGTGCAGCACCGGCGAGGATCGCATCGCGGCGAGCTGGAACCCGGAGAAGCGTGGAGCGCTCGCACGCGCGGCAGCCACGCGTGGCGTGCCCTGGGCGAGCGGGGCGATCGCCGCGTTCGCCGAGCGCGCGGACCACTATGCGGCTGATTGGAAGGCGATGTACCAGGACGCGTGCGAAGCCACGCACGTGCGCGCGGTGCAGTCCTCGGAGGCGCTCGATCTCCGCAGCGCGTGCCTCGATCGTCACCTCGCCGGGCTCGCGGCGCTGATCAATGTGATGAGCGATGCCAACCTCGACGCGCTCCGCAAGGGCGGCGAATCCGTCGACAATCTCCCGCCGGTCTCCGACTGCGCGGACGTCCAGGCGCTCCGGCAGGTGGTGCGGCGGCCCACGGACCGTGCGACCGCGGTGAAGCTGGCAGGCCTCGATGGAGACATCGCTCGCATCACCGCGCTCTACGCGATCGGCGACGTCGGCAAGACCGTCGCGCTCGCAGACACGGTGATCAAGGAAGCGCGCGCGGTCGGCTACGACCCGACGCTCGCGCAGGCGCTGTACTGGCGCGGCCGTGCGATCGCGGATCGCGATGGCGGTGCCGAGGCCGAGGCGATGTTCGAGCAGACGCTCGCGGCAGCGCTCGCCGCCGGCGATGACCGGATGGCCGCGGATGGTGCGGCGCGGCTCGCGCAGGAGTCACTGTGGGCGGCGCGGCTGCCCGAGTTTCAACGCTGGGCGCGGATCGCGAAGGCGCTCGCCACGCGGGCACATGCAAACGACGTGATGATGTTCGTCGACCAGCTCGCATGCATGTCGAATCACTTCACCGGCAAGGTGCGGACGCGCCTGAGTTGCCTGCGCGAGCTCTCGGCGCGGCGTGATGCGGCGGGCAAGCCGAACGAGTGGCTGGTGACCACGCTCGGGCTCGCCGCGAGTGATGCCGGTGAGCTGACGGACGCGATCCACTGGCTCGAGCGCGGCGTGGAGCTCGCCCGGGCCGAGAACGGCGCCGATCATCCGCGCACGCTCGAGATGCGCGCATACCTGTGCCACGGGCTCAACGAGCGTGGCGACTACGAGCGCAGCGCAGCAGAGTGCCGCGATGCGCTCGGGCGGTTGCAGAAGGTCGCGCCCGACGACAAGGCGCTGATCGCGCGCATCCAGCTCTATGTCGCCCAGGCCGAGGTCGGGCTGCACCACCTCGATGCGGCGCGGCCGTTGCTCGAGGCCGCCGCGGCCGGCGCGGACGACGAAGTGAAGCTCGAAGCGCAGACCGACCTGCTCGCACTCCGCAAGGAGGGAAATTCTTCGGCCGCGGTCACCGAACACCGTGCGGCCCTCGCCGAGATCATGAAGGTGTTCGAGCAGTTCAACCCGCACCATCCGAACATCATCGCGGAGCGTCACGAGCTCGGCACCGCGCTGCTCGAGCACGGCGATGCCGCCGCCGCCGCCGCCGAGCTCGCGCGCGCGGACGCCGACGCCGAGGTCGACGAGATCAGCCCGATCGAGCTCGCCGGGCTGCGCTACGCCCGCTCACGCGCACTCGTGCAGAGCCACGGCGATCGTGCGCTCGCGAAGAAGCTCGCCGGCGACGCACTCGCGATCTACGTGCGCGCCGCGCCCGATACCGAGAAGTTCCGTACCGAGCGCGCCGCGATCGAAGCGTGGATCGCGACGCTGCAGTCGCCCGGTCCCTAGAACGAGCGGTGTGCAAAGACCGCGCGTGGTTTGCGTCGGGCTGCAAACTATGCAGGCGACACCATGTTCTCGATCGACGACCCTCGACGCGGATGGTCCGCAGTTTGATCGTCGTCATCGCTGTCTTCGGTTGTGCTGCAGAACCCGAGCGACCAGCGCCGCTCGGCCCGTTGCCGCCACCCGCCAACGCCGAGACCACACGGTTTCGCGACGACGGCGCGTGCGCGCAGTGTCACCTCGTACCCGACGGATCAACCGCGTTGCACGACACCACGGGGCACAACGTGTCGCCGGTCCTGCTGTGGCGCTCGTCGCTGATGGCTCAGGCGGCGCGCGACCCCTACTACCTCGCGGTGTTCGACGAGGAGCGCACGCGTGTGCCCGATCGCGCGGCCGAGATCGATGCGCTGTGCTCGCGCTGTCACGCACCCGCGGGCTCGGAGCAGCTCGCGACCGCTGGCCAGCACCTGACGTTCGAGCAGCTGACCTCGGGCACGGACGTCGCGGCCACGCTCGGCCGAGGTGGGATCACCTGCACGCTGTGCCACCAGATCGATGCCGCGAACCTCGGCGACGAGCGCTCGTTCTCCGGCGGCTTCAAGGTCGGTTACCAGCGCCGGCTGTTCGGGCGCTACCTGAATCCCGTCACCGAACCGATGCAGCTGATCGTCAACTTCACGCCAACGTCGGGTCCGCACATCGCCGAGTCGTCGCTGTGCGCCGTGTGTCACACGGTGATCGTTCCAGGCCCGACCGGAGACGTGGTGGAGCAGGCGACCTTCCTCGAGTGGCGCTCGTCGCGTTATCCGGCGCTCGGCCGCAGCTGCCAGTCGTGTCACGTGCCCACCGTCGACGAGGCAGGCGCGCCGCTCCCGAGCATCGCGATCTCCGGGTTCCCCGCGAACCTCGGCGGCCGGACACCGTTCGGGCGCCACACGTTCGTCGGCGGGAACTCGTATGTTCTCCGGTTGCTCGCGGATGCACCGGAGTGGTCCGGCGCGGGCGCTTCACCCGAGGAGCTCGAGGCCAGCGCCGTGCGCGACGACGGCCACCTGACCGAGGCCGCCCGTCTCGAGCTGGTCGCGCATGACGCCGCGAGCTTCCGGGTGCGGGTCACGAACCTGACCGGCCACAAGCTCCCGACGGGCTACCCGTCGCGACGGATCTGGCTCCACGTGCGGGTCGAGGTCGCAGGCGACGT
>JBBRBG010000085.1:0-37027 GCA_038206055.1 Haliangiales bacterium | reverse complement strand
TTGACGCGCCGTACCCACGCGGGTATGTATTCCCCCCTCGTTTCCGGTACGTAGGAGCTGTCACGTCATGTCTCTCAAGATCGGCCTGCTCGGCAAAAAGCTCGGAATGACCCAGGTGTTCGCGGACGACGGTGAGTCGATTCCCGTCACCGTGATCCAGACGGGTCCGAACGTCGTGATCGGTACGCGCACCCAGGAGCGCGACGGTTACTCGGCACTGGTACTCGGCTTCGACGAGAAGCCGATCCGCCTCGCCAACAAGCCGGAGCTCGGCGCGGTCAAGGAGAGCGGCCTCAAGCCGATGCGCTTCATCCGCGAGATCCGCCTCTCCGCCGAGGAAGTCGCGAAGTTCACGATCGGCCAGGCCGTCCAGGCCGGCGATGTGTTCGAAGTGAACGCCCCGGTCGACGTCGAGGGCTGGAGCAAGGGCAAGGGCTACCAGGGCGTCATCAAGAAGCACCACATGAAGGGCATGACGCGCGCCCACGGTACCCACGAGTACTTCCGCCACGGCGGCTCGATCGGTTGCCGCCTCACCCCGCAGCGTGTCCACAAGGGCAAGCGCATGGCCGGTCAGATGGGCAACGCGAAGGTCACCGTCCAGAACCTCCAGCTCCTCCGCATCCTCGCTGAAGATGGCGTGATCCTCGTCCGCGGCGCCGTTCCGGGCGCGGCCAACCAGTACGTCGTTGTCACGAAGGCGCAGACGCGCACCGTGTACAAGCGCAAGGGCATGGGCAAGGAAGAGGTTCGCTCGAAGAACCCGCTCAAGGCCTCGAAGAAGGCGGCTGCGGGTCGCGGTTAACCGTCTCTCCTCCTCCGATTCGGCTGTCTATCGGCCCGGCGCGCGAGCGTCGGGCCTTCGTGTTTTTCATGAGTACCAAACGCCTCGACGATCGCAGCACGCGCCACGATCGCTTTCACCAGAAAGCGAAGAAGGAGGGCTTCCTCGCGCGCGCCGTCTACAAGCTCCAGGAGATCGACGAGAAGCACAAGATCTTCGACGGTGGTCACCGCGTGCTCGATCTCGGCTGCGCGCCTGGCTCGTGGCTGCAGTACGCGAATCAGACCATCGGCGAGCGAGCGATCCTCGTCGGCCTCGATCGCGCCCCTCTCGAACGGCCGCCCACCGGCGCGCGGATCCTCGTCGGGGACGTCCTCACCATCGACGTCAAGCAGCTCCTTGGCAAGCTCCCCGCGTTCGACATCGTGCTCTCCGACATGGCGCCCGACACCAGCGGCGTGCGCAGCATGGATCAAGCGCGCAGCGAGGCGCTGTTCGAACGCGCGCTCGAGATCGCGACCCTCGTGCTCGCGCCCGGCGGCAACTTCGTCGGCAAGCTGTTCCAGGGCCCGGACTTCAAGAAGCTCGGCGACGCCGTGCGCGCCCGGTTCGCGAGCGGCAAGACCGCGAAGCCCGCATCGAGCCGCCAGATCTCGATCGAGCAGTACGTGATCGGCAAGGGCTTCCGCGGCCTGGCGGCGCTATGAGTGCCCCTGCCCGCGCGATGGCGTCGCCGGTTCGGATCGTCTTCGATCGCGCCGAGGACGTGAACCCGCGCAAGATCCAGCAGGCCATCGACATCCTCCACCGCGGGGGCGTCGCGGCGTACCCCACCGATTCGATCTACGCCCTCGGCTGCGCGATCGAGTCGCGCGAGGGCATCGAGAAGATCTTCCGCGCGAAGCAGATGCACAAGAACCAGCGCCTCGCGCTGATCTGCCCGGACCTGTCCACCGCGTCGCAGTTCGGGCAGTTCTCGAACACCGCGTTCCGCCTCGCCCAGAAGATCTTCCCCGGCCCGTACACGCTCGTCGTCCAGGCCACGCACGACGTGCCGCGCACGCTGACGCATCACAAGCGGCGCACCGTCGGCATCCGCATCACGAGCCATCCGATCGCGCAGGCCCTCGCCGCGGGGCTCGGCCGGCCGCTGCTCACATCGAGCGCGATCGCGCCCGGCACCGAGGAGCCGTGCCGCGATGCCGAGGAGGTGCTCGAGGCGTTCGGGCGATTCATCGACGTCGTCGTCGATAGCGAGCAGACGCCGGCCGCACCATCGACGGTGATCGAGGTCGATCAGGACACGATCACCGTGATCCGCGAGGGCCAGGGCCCGCTCGACGGTCTGCTCTGATCTAGAGGTGTCCTTCGGCGTCGCGGCGATGCCCTGTGTTGTCCGTCGGCGAATGTTCTCCTGCAACTGATCGAGGGTCTGCAGAACGAGGGCATCGCGGAGGCCGAGCTACCAACCGAGCTGCCCAAGCGCGTGGAGGCAGATGGGTTCGCCATCGCCACGAACGGCGGCGTCTGCTTCGCCGCAGGACAGGCGTTGAATCCCTGCCACGGTTGCGTCCAGACCGCCGGTCGGTTCGGTCTCGGGCCCGAGGTATTCGCGGCCGGCGTCGAGCCAACCTAGCGCTAGCGAACGACCTGGACGACCTTCGCCGCGTCGGCGGGCCACGATTCCTTCGCGAGCCACGGATCGAAGCCGGCTTCCTTGATCGCGATGAGCATCGGCTTGGTGACGCTCTTCGGATCGCCGAGGGTCGTGTCGTACGACACGAAGATGCTCTCGGTGGAGACGTCGAAGCCGAGCTCGTAGACCGCGGGCATCTCGGCGAGGGCCATGCGCACCTTCATCGGGCAGGTCTCCTCGCAGTACATGCCGAGCGCCTTGATGGTGACCTGCGAGAGCGCTGCCGGGCGCGGGCGAGGCGGCGCATCAGGCGTGCGCGCGATCGCAGGCTTCGTCGGCGGTGCCGGCTCGTCCTTCGCCTTCGTACACGCGCCGCCAAGCGATAGCGACAGCAGCGCGATGAGCGCCGCGCGCATCACCGGCCGCGACCGCGCTTCTTGGGCGGCGCCTTGATCGGTGCCTCGGCCGGCGGTGTGCCCGGAGCGCCCTGCGGCACCGGCTCGGCGAGCCCCAGCTCCTTCGGCAGCTTCGGATCGATGAGCGCCGCGACGCGCGACAGCTCGCTCTCGGGCTCGATCTTGCCCTTGAGCGTGGGGAGCGCGGCCTTCGCCGCCTCCTTCTCCTTCGCGGTCGTCTTCTTCGAGAGGATCGTCGCCTCGATCTTCGTGAGCTGAAGCATCGGCGTGACCGCGGCAGCCTCGTTGAAGATCGGATTCAATAGATCGAGCGCGCGGTCCGGCTCGTTGTTGCGCAGCACGATGCGCGCTTGCAGGCCGAGGGTCGGGAAGTAGCCGGAGTTGACCTTGAGGGCCTCGTCGAGCTGCTTGCCGGCGCCGGCGATGTCGTTCGCATCGAGAAGGAGCTCGGCGAGCGCGGTGTGCGTGCGATACGCGAGCGGGTTCGGCGAGGTCTCGCTGATGTCGCTGATCGCCTGCTCGAGCTGGCCTTGCGCGCCCTTCGCATCGCCAGTGGCGAGCAACGCGACACCGTACGCGTGACGGCCGAGCTTGCTCTTCGCCTTGCGCGCTAGCTTCTCGAGCGCGTCGGCGGCCGCGGTGCGCTCCTTGCCCTCGGACGCCATCATGCGCGCCTGCTCGCGGAGGATCGCGGCCTCGACGTTCTCCGGCGCCATCTTGAGCACCTCGTCGGCCTCCCCCATCGCTTCCTTTGCCTTGCCGAGATCGATGAGGGCGTAAACGCGCAGCAGGCGGGGTCGAATTCCCTCGATCTTCGACGCCTGGTCCAGCGCCTTCTCGGGCAGGCCCGATGCGAGCAGCAGCGCGGCATCGACGAGCGACACGGTCGGATCGTCCTCGGCCTTGGACTTGCCGAACCATGCGATGCGCGCGCGCGCCTTCGCGGTCTCGGCGAGGTTGCCGCTGGTGTAGTAGGCCCACGCGATGCGCGCCCAGAACCGCGGCTCGTTCGGCGGCTTGAGGGCGGTCGCCTTGCGGAGTCCCTCGGCGGCCTTCGGGTAGTCCTCGATGCCGATGTTCGCCAGCGCCATCGCGAGATTGCGGTACGCGCCGACGCGCGGCCCGATGTTCGTGGACAGCTTCACCGACAGCTCGTCGATCGCTTCGTTGACCTGGACCGATGCCTCGGCGCGGCCGAGCGAACGACCGACCACGGCGAGCGGGTGGTCCTTCAGCTTTGCGGTGGCCTTGTCGTAGAGCTTGAGCGCATCGTCGAGTTGACCGTCGTCGACCATCAGGTCCGCGGCTTCGATCATCGCGACGACGAGACCATCATCGCCCTCGGCCGCCGCCTTCATCTGCGCCTTCGCTGCCTTGCGCTCACCGCCGGCGAGCTCGGCGCGCGCCTTGAGCCACTGCGCCCACTTGTCGCCCGGGTTCTTCGTGATCCACTCGTCGAGCGCCTTCATGGTCTCGGCGAGGGTGGACTTGCTGGTGCCCGCGACCGCCTGCGCGTTGCCATCGCCGGTACCCAGCGTGGCGAGATCGACCGCGGCCTTGCCGATCACGAGCTCGCGATAGCCGGGATCACCCGCGTTGATATCCGGCTTCGCGGACTTGTACGCCTTGTTCACGCGGTCGGCTTCGGTGCCGTAGAGCAGCGCCTCGAGGCCGGCGGTCTCGGTGTAGTACGCGAAGGTCAGGACGTTGGAGTTATCCCTCTCGAGTGACTCCGACAGCTTCTTGATCGAGTTCTCGAGCCCGACGAAGTCGCCGGCGCCGATCGACTGCTTCGCTTCCTTCTGCAGGCGCGCGACGGCCTCGGCCTTCTGCTTCTCGCTCCACCAGTACCAGGTGCCGCCGCCGCCGATGCCGAGCACCAGCACGACGAACAGGAAGATGAACGCGCGGCGCGTGGAGCGTCCCCAGCGCCGATCGGGGCGGAGATCGAAGTCGTTATCGGGCGCGCGCACGCCGGCCACGTCGAGCAGGCCGCCCGTGAGCAGATCGTTCAGGTAGGTCTCGCCGACCGCCGCGGACTGGCGCAGCGACGCGGCCGCCGCGTTCTTCTCGCGCTCCTTGGAGATCACGCGCGGGCGAATCCCCTCGACGCTCATCGGCGGTGGGGCGGTCTGCTTCGGCGCGCGGCTCGACGATGCCGACGGGATGGAGAACCCGTTCGGTGCAGCCTCGGTGCGCGTCGCAGTGGCCGGTTCGGTGCGCGGCGCCGGCTCTGTGTGCGGCTCGATCGCCATCGTCCGCATCTGCGGTGATGCGGTCGGGACCTGCTGCGGCGGCGGCGGCGCAACGCGCCGCGGCGGTGCAGCGGTCGGCGCGGACCGCGAGCGATCGGCTTCGCGCAGCGCTGGGTTGTCCGTCTCGCCGCGCGGCGGAATCGGCTGCGGCACCGGCGGCGGCGCGTCGAGGTTTTGCCCGGCGCGCGCACGCTTCAGCATCGAGAGGATCTGCGGGCTCGTCGGGTCCAGGTTCTGCGCGTGCTGCAGCACGGGGACGGCGCGCTCGTAGTCGGAGCGGCGGAGCAGCACCTCGCCGAGGAGCGCGAAGCCCTGGCGATTGGAGCGGTCGATCTTCACGACGCGGAGGAGCTCGCCCTGCGCTTCTTTCCACTGGTGCAGCGAGGTGTGGGCACGCGCGAGCATCACGCGACCTTCGAGGCTGTCGGGTGCCGCCTCGAGGCCGAGGTTGCCGACTTGCACCGCATCGCGGGGACGCCCGAGGGCGAGATATGCCTCACCCAGGTCGATGAACGCTGGTGAACCTGGGTCCCGTCGAACCAGATCGATCAGCTCTTCGATTTCCTGAGCCGTGGGCCGGCGATCCGGGTCAACCATCAGCACGCCAAAGGTAACCCCAAGGGGCCCCCCCCCGCAAACCTACATGGGGCTATGCTGCTCGCGATGGGGAGTAACTTCGGGACGCTGTTCCGGATCACCACGTTCGGCGAGTCGCACGGGCCCGGCGTAGGCGTGGTGGTCGACGGCTGCCCGGCGCGGCTGCCCCTCGATCTCGGGCAGATCCAGGCCGAGATGGATCGCCGTCGGCCCGGCCAGAGCCGCCTCGTCACTCAGCGCAAAGAGGCCGATCAGGTCGAGATCCTGTCCGGGGTCCTCGACGGAGTGACCCTCGGGACGCCGATCGCGATGCTGATCCGCAACCAGGACGCACGCAGCAAGGACTACGAGGGGATCGCCTCGGCTTATCGCCCGAGCCATGCCGACTACACATACGACGCGAAGTACGGCATCCGCGCCATCGCGGGTGGTGGCCGTTCGAGTGCGCGCGAGACCGCCGGTCGGGTCGCCGCGGGAGCCATCGCGCAGCAACTTCTCGCCCCACGCGGCATCGAGATCGTCGCGTGGGTCGACGAGGTCTGCGGCATCGTCGCGAACGTCGACGATCAGACCGTGAGCCGCGCCGCCGTTGACATCAACGATATCCGCTGCCCTGATGGTCCGGTCGCGGCGGCGATGATCGAGCGCGTCGAGCGCGCGCGCAAGGACGGCGACTCGGTCGGCGGCGTGATCCGCGTTGTCGCCCGCGGTGTGCCTGCCGGCTGGGGCGAGCCCGTGTTCGACAAGCTGGAAGCTGACCTGGCGAAGGCGATGATGAGCATCCCCGCGGTGAAAGGCGTCGAGAACGGCTCGGGCTTCGGCGGGACGTTGATGACCGGCAGCGAGCACAACGATGCGTTCTATCGCCGTCCTGACGGCGTGATCGGGACCCGCACCAACCGGTCTGGCGGCGTCCAGGGCGGGATCTCCAACGGAGAGCCCGTGACACTTCGCATCGCGTTCAAGCCGACCGCGACGATCATGCGGCCTCAGGACACCGTCGACGCCTCGGGAAATCCCGCGGTCCTCGCCCCGAAGGGCCGTCACGATCCCTGTGTCCTGCCCCGAGCCGTCCCCGTCGTCGAGGCGATGATGGCGCTGGTCCTGGCAGATCACGCCATGCGGCAGCGCGCCGCCGATCTCGTTCCGTAACCGGTTATGTCAGGGGCGCCGCTTAGCCTCGGCCAATGGGCCCGCTCACCCAGCAGCTCCAGGACGAGCTCGGCTACGACCCCGACGACGGGGTGCCGCAGGTCGGCGACCTCCTGGGCGCCGGGGTGGTCCCCATCGGTGCGGTGATGCGCGCCCGCGATGGCGCGGTGCCCGTCGCGGTCGCCCGGCTCGGCAGCGGCAAGCTGGTCGTCGTCGACGACGAGTGCCCGCACGATGGTGGCCGCATCTCCGACGGCTTCGTCGAGGGCGAGCTGCTCGTGTGCTCGCGGCACAACTGGGAGCTGGAGGTCCACGGCCGGACCTGCCGTCGCGCGCCTCTACCCTGCAAGCTGCGGTAATTCGAAGGAAATGTTGACCGCGCCCGCATCCGCACGCTAGCGTCCCCCGACGTGGGTGCGGTGCTCGTCCATATCGATCTCGACGGGGATCGGCCCCATCCCGCGTCCCTCGCGGCGCTCGCTGCGGGTCGCGCTGTTGCCTCGTCGTGGGGCGCGACCTTGTACGCCGCGCTCGTCGCGCATGATCCGAGTGATCGCAGTGCACCTGACTCGACGGCGCAGGTCGTGACCACGGCGAACATCCCCGAGATCGAAGGCGTGCAATCGATGCTCGCGCGCGCGGGTGCAGACAAGGTCGTCGTCGCGATGACCGATGTCGCGCTCGCGCCGCTGTGGAGCTCGCTCGGCACCGCGTGGCAGGGCGTGCTCGATCACCTCCGCCCTCGCCTCGTCCTGTTCGGCGCCGAGAGCCCGTCTGCCGCGGAGCTCGCGCCGCGAACCGGTGCACGGCTCGGCGCCCGTTTGCTCATGCGTGCACGCGCGGTCGGCGTCGAGGACGTCGAGCTGCGCGACCGCGATGGTGGCTACGTTCGTTCGAGCGACAGCGGCGCCGCGGTCGTGATGATCGGCGGCGCGCATCCGGTGCTCACCGCCGACGACGATGCGGATCTCGTCGTGCTCGTGATCCCCGGTGGTGCCGACGAGCGCATCGAGCTCGTTAGCCAGGTCGCGGCGGAGGTCGCGCACACGTCGGGCGCGATGGTGGCGCTCGGCGACGATGTGGCGAACGATCCGGCGATCGCCCGCAACGCCCGCGAGCTCGCCGCGCTCCTCGGTGCGCCGATCGTGGGCAATGCGCTCGCCACGCGCGGGGGTGCAATCTCGCAGGGCGGTGTCGTCGAGAAGGGATCGCCGCTCGCGCCCGAGGTGCTGATCGCGATCGGCAACGCGAACCTCGACCTCGCCGGATCCACGAGTCTGATCCGGATCACCCCGAACCCAGGGAAACAGGTCGATGGCGCGCTGACCGGGCCGATCGGCGGCAGCTTGTCGGAGCTGGTCGACGCGCTGCGGGGTCGAACGTGACCATCGCCGTGTGGCTCGGCAGTGCGCCGCCGATGCGCACGATCCGCTGGCTCGATGGGGTCCTGCACGCGACCGCGAAGTTCATGAGCGGCGATGATCCGCCGCCGGTGCTCGCCGTGGCCGCGGGCGACTCGACATGGCTCGACCTCGCGGCCGATCGCGCCTTGCGCGCGGGCATTCCCGCCGCCGGCGTCGCGCTTGATCTGCAACTCGACTATCTCGGCTGGGCGCAGGTGATGGCCGCGGTCGTGCGCCAGATCAATGCACGCACCGTGCTCGTCGACGAGGCGAGCCGCCCCGAGCGATTCCCCGAGGTCGCCGCGCTCGCCGAGCTGCTCGACTTCGCCCAGCTCACGCGCGTCGTCTCGATCGCGCCCGATGGCGACGTCATCCACGCCAGCCGCGCGCACGCCAACGTGCTGCAGACGCTGCGCGTGACCGGGCCCTGCGTGATCGGCCTGCGGATCGCCGGCCCACCGATCGACGAATACCCCACGCCGACGCCATCGGCCTCGATGCGTCGCCTCGACCTCGGATCGCTCGGCCTCGATCCGATCGTCCTCGGTCACCGCGCGATGCCGCCGCGCGTGAGCCAGCAGCCGCGTCGCACGCTCGAGCGTGTCACCGAGCACCTCGCCGTTCACGTCGTCCCGCGGCGAGGCGGCTAGTGGCCCAGCCGCGGACGGCCGCGACTGCACAGTCCGCACCACGCGTGCAGGTCATCGCACCCGCGGCCCTCGGCGCCACCGCGCTCGCGGCACTCCACGCACGCGGCATCGACGCACGCCTCTCCCAGACGCCGGAGGCGCCCGAGGCCGGCGACATCGTCGCCTGGGCGCTCGAGACCACGCCGACGGGTGCCGCTGCCGTCGAGCTCGCGCGAGTGTGCGCGAGCGCGGCCGAGGCCGGTCACCCGGTGTGCTTGCTCGCGCCGGCTCCGCGTACCGGCGGTGGCCGCGCGGGCACCGAACGCGTGGCCGCCCTCGCCTACCTGCGGGCGCATGGCGCCGCGCTCGGCCACGACGTCGATGCGTGGCTCGAGGCGGTGGTGCTCCTCGTGCGTCACGGACTCCCGCGCGGTCCGCGCGCCGCGGTGATCGCGCCGCCGGGCTCGTGGCTCGAAGCGCAGACGTTGCTGATCGTCGCCGAGGCAGAGACGCTCGGGCGCGTGCCGCCCACGATCAACGGCGACGAGCCGACCGACGTGGTGCTCTACGATCCGGCGCTCGGATCGCCGCCGGCGTCGACGCCAGGTCTTCACGTGCCGATCGCGCCGCGTGGCGAGCTCGCGACCGATCCGTTCTCGCTGCATGCCGCGCGCGCCGCCCTCACCGCGATCCACGTGCTCGGCCGCGCCGCCGAGCGAATCGCCGTCGGCCTCGGCCCCGCGCCGAACAGCGCGAGCGCGGAGCTCGCGATCGATGCCGACAAGCTCGGGCGCCAGCTCGGCAAGCTCGGCCCCGGGCGCATCGGCGATCACGAGACCAAGGTCTTGTTGTCCGCGTACGGTGTCGCGATCACGCGCCAGGCCGTGGCGACCACACCGTCGGCGGCGGTCAAGCTCGCGCGCCGCGCCGGCTATCCCGTCGAGCTCAAGCCGTGGGGCCACGATCTGCCGACCGAGCCCGCGGGTTGCCCCGTCGAGCGCGGCGTCTCGAGCGACGCACTCACGCGCAGCGCGTTCGCCGCCGTGCTGACCGCCGCCGGCAAGGCCAACCTCGAGGGCGCAGCGGTGATCGTGCGCGAGACCCCGCCCGCGGGCCGCGAGGTCAGCGTGTCGCTGCGCGAGCTGCCGGCGGTTGGCTGGACCGTGATCCTCGACGCCCCGGGCACCGGCCAGCTCGCCGCGCCGGCGCCGCTGCGGTTGCTCGATGCGCAGATGCTGGCCGCACAGGTCGCGGCCTCACGCGCCGGCGATCCGGAACCGGATCGCACCGGCCTCGCAAATCTGTTGAGACGCATCTCGCACCTCGCCGTCGATCTCGGCGAGCGCCTCGACCGGATCGATCTGCCGCGCGTCGTCGTCGGCGGCCGCGGCGCGCGCACACTCGTGATCGACGCCTTCGCCGAGCTCACCTAGCCGAAGCGGAACTTCGGGGCGCACGAGCACACGAGCGAATGATCCGTCGACGCAGCTCTCGATGCCGCTAATTCACCGGCGCGCTGGGGCCTAACGCCAGCCCGTCGATCAGCGCGAGGTCGTTCTCGAACGAGAAGTTCTTCACATCGAACGTCGCGCGCATCGCCGTTGGCTGCACGGTCACCATCGTCGTCGGCAGCGTCACCCGGCTCGGCAGCATCGCGGCCACCGTACCGTCGAAAGCCGTGATCGCGAGGACCTCGGTGCCGGCGTCCTTGATCACGACGCCGGAGATCGTGGCATCGATCGGCGGAGTCCAGCTTGCGCCGGTGTGATCCGCCGTAGCCGCCGGCGGAGGCAGAAACCAGGTCCCCACGTCGAGGGTGGTCGTAGCGAGCCGACGCCGATAGACCACCGACAGTCCGCCGAGCCCATCGACGAGCAGCCCGGTCAGCCGGTACTTGCTGTTCGGGACCACGCTCAGGTTCGGCGCCTTGGCGGTCGGGTTCGCCGGCGTGAGTACGCCCTGCAGGTTCAGCACCTCGCGCGCGAGCACCTCGAGACCGACGACGGCGAACGCCGACGACCCCGCGGGTCCCGCGGGGAACGTGACGGTCACGCTCTGGAGCTGGCCACCGGTGAGCAGCACGGGGTTGTGTCCGATCTGCGAAACCCCGTTCGCCACCGCGATACCCGTCTCGATGCCGTAGCCAAGGAACGTCGACGTATCGTCGGTAGTCACGGGCGTGCCCTGCGTATCGACATCGTACACACTCGCGAGCAGTGACACCGTACCGACCCGCGTCGTGATCACGTATGCGCACGGCGGTGTCAGGCACCGATTCGTGTTGCCTGGGGTGGCCACCTGATTCTCGACATCGAGCCGAAAGTCCGAGCTCGAGAACGAGACCACGCCCATCTTGTAGTGGCCGCCCATCGGCGCTGGCCCGACATTGGGGATGGTGCCCGCGAGGTTCGCCTGCGGCACCGTCGGCATCGGCGCCGGGCGGACGTGCATGGTCACGTTCGCACCCCTGACTCCGACCCACGCCTCGGCGCGAAACCCGGTCATCGTCGCCACCACGGTCTGCTTGCCCTGCAGCGCTTCGGCGCGCGCGATGAACAATCCGGCCGCGTCGGTGACGCCGCTGATCGCGCCGACGTCGACCTGCGCACCCGCGATCGGCTGCTTGGTCAGGGCGTTGACCACGTAGACGTTGACCACACCTCCGATCGGGGCATCGGAAATCCCGCCGCCGGGAATGAGGCGTGCCGGCACGTCGTGCACGAGTGCATCCGCGGTGGGATCCACCGTATCGACGCCCGCGTCGATGGGACCCGAGCCCGAGCCCGCGACCTCGAACCCGCAGCCCGCACTCGCGACGAGCACGAGCATCCAGCGGACACTTCTCATCGGGTCCAGCGTAGCGGGCTGCGCAGTCCGCGTCGAGGTAGGTGCGAGGTCTCCGTGTCAGATCGCGGCGACGGCGGGCTTGAGCCCCTGTCGGCCGTCATCGCACGCGACGTGCTTGAACCCGAGCTGCTTGAGCAGAGGTACCGTGATCCCGCTCAGCTGGCGAATGTTCATGACCTGATAGTTCTTGTCGTCGTGGAGAAGGCGCTCGAGCATCTGCTTGCTGCACAGCTCCCAGCGGATCTTCAGCGTGGTCGTGTCGACCGTCACACCAGCAGGGTTCTGATCGGCCCCGAAGGCCTCGCGCAACCTGTCGGCGAAGTCGTTGCGGGCGACCTGCGGATCGACGCCCTTGGGCGCAGCGGGTATCTCCGCCGGTGCCGGAGACGACGACTTGCCCTGGCGGTATGCGAAGTCCGCGAGCGCCGCCACGCCGACCACCACCGCCACGACGAGGCCGATGATCTCGTCCTTCGCGAGGCTCACCGCGCGAGCTCCAGCTCGAGTCCGCGCGCGACGGCGATCAGCGCGCCTCGCGTGTTGATCGTCGGATCGTCGAGCACGCGATCGAGCAGCGCCGCGAGGATCCGCCCGACGAGCGGACCCGGTTTCATGTCGAGCGCGGTGATCAGCTCCTTGCCCGCGACCGCGAGCTCACCCACCGCGATCGGGTCGGCGGCGACCGTCGCGACCTGTGCGGCGAGTGCGCTCGCACCATCGGCGACGAGGAACGCCTGCGCCGCCGCCACGCGCGGGCGGGTGACATCGCCGAGGAGCCTGCGGACCTCCGCCGGCGTCCACTCCGGCACGCGCGTCGCTTGCGAGAGCGCGACGAGCACCGCCGCGAGCGCGGCCTCGTCGTTGGAGAACTTCAACGCCTTCAGCAGGTGGTTCACATGGTCGACGAGCACGCGATCGAGCCGGGAGGAGATTGCGCGCGGCGCGAGCTCCGCGAACATCGCGCCGAGCCGGATGGCCTCGGGTGCCGCATCGACGCGTGCGAGCCAGTGCTCGATGACCTCGGGGCTGGTCAGCCCGGCAGCGAGCTCCGGCGCGATCAGCGCGAGGATCTTCGAACGCTCGGCGATCCGCAGCCCCAGCGACGGTACCCGCGCCGCGAGCAGCTTGCGCAGCTCGTCGGAGACGCGCTCGCGCGACACCTTCGCCAGCGATGGGAGCGCTGGCCCGATGCCACGCTCTGTGTCGGCATCGAGGGTGAGCTCGAGCGCCGCGGCGAATCGCACCGCGCGCATCACGCGCAACCCGTCCTCGGTGAAACGGGCAACGGCGTCCTGATAGACATCGCCGGTGGGCCCGACCGCGCGCAGCATGCGCTCGTCGAGATCGCGGCGACCATCGTACGGATCGATGATCTGATCGGCCGCCGGGTCGTACGCCATCGCGTTCACGCGGAAGTCCCGCCGCGCCAGATCCTCGACGAGCGGCACGCCGAACCGCACGTGGTCCGGCCTGCGCGCGTCGGTGTACGCGCCCTCGCCGCGGAACGTGGTGACCTCGACATGACTCTCGATCCCGCGCCCGGTCACGATCGTCACCGTGCCGTGCTGGATCCCGGTCGGCACCGTGTGCCTGAACAGTGCGATGACCTTCTCCGGGGTCGCCGCCGTGGCCACGTCCCAGTCCCCCGGCGTGCGGCCGAGGATCGCGTCGCGCACGGCGCCGCCGACCGCGACCGATTGATGGCCGGCGGCCGTCAGCGTCGCGCACACCTCGCGAACGTTCGCCGGCAGCGCCGCCGCGAGTCTCGCACGGGCCTCTGCATCGTCGATCGGCATCCGCTACTCGGTGGCCGCGGCGCCGCGCAGCCGGTTGAAGATATCGTCCGCACGCGAGCGCAGCTTGTGCGCCTCCGCAGTTGCGCCGCCGCGCTCCTTGAGCAACGCGAGGCCCTGGTATGCGCGCGCGAGCTCCACCTCGTGCTTGACGGCCGCCAGGATATCGATCGCCTTGCGGAACGCATCCTCGGCCTGCAGCGTATGACCGAGCGCAGCAGCGACCTCCGCCTTCACGCGATAGCCGCTGCCGATGTGCACGCGCAGGCCGACGGCCTCGCTGACCGCGACGGCGGCGTGCGCCTCGACGTCCGCGGCCTCGAGGTTACCGAGCTGGAGCTGCACCGTGGCGAGCCGCTGGTGGGTGACCGCGAGCGCCACGCGATCGCCCAGGCTCGACGCGATCGCCTTCGCGTCCTGGAGATCCTTCACGGCATCCTCGCCGCGCCCCATCGCGCTCTTGACCTCGCCCGCGCGCGACAGCACGTCGGCGAGGGCGAGCTTGTCGCCGATCTCCTGCGCCATCGTCCGCGCCTCGCCGAGCATGTCGAGCGCGAGCTCGTGGTTGCCATCCTCGGCGTGAACGCCGCCGAGGTCGCACAGCGACTGCACCACGCCGACGAGGTCGCCGATATCGCGGCGCAGATCGAGCGCCTCGCGGAACTGGTTGATCGCCGCCTTGAAGTTGCCGGTGTCGTGATGAACGCGGCCGATGTTCGCGAGCGACAGCGCGATCGAGCGCCGATCGCCGAGCGCCCTCCGGGTGGTCAGCGCTTGCCGGTGGAAGTCGAGCGCCTGGCCGAACGCGCCGCGCAGCCAGTTGACGCGTCCCATGTCGTCGAGGGTCGAGGCGATCCCGCGATCATCGCGCGACCGCTCGAACAGCTCGTGCGCGCGGCGCAGGTGATCCATCGCGATGTCGTATTTGCCGAGGCGACGCAGCCCGCGCGCGATGCGGCTGTAGGCGGCGCCGGCCTTCGCGAGGTTGTCGTAACGCCACGCCAGGTGGAGCATCTCGTTGAAGCAGGCGTTCGCCTCGTCGATCTTTCCGGTCTGCTCGAGGACGTCGCCGAGGTTGTGCAGGCCATCCATCCGCGCGGGCGCATCACCCTCGCCGACCATCTTCAGGCCCTTCTCGTAGAGCACGCGCGCTTCCTCGGGTGCATATCTGCTGCGCGCGCGATCGCCGCCCTGCAGATAACAGCGCGCCGCGCGCCGCGCATCACCACCACGCTCGTAGAGCAGCGCGAGGAACTCGAGCTGCTCGTCGGAGCGCTGCGTGGTCTTCGCTTCGAGCCACTGCGCGGCCGAGAGGTAGTAGCGCGCGAGCCGCCCCTGCTCCGTCGAGCGCACGATCAGCTCGCGCTCGAGGTTGTGCTTGAACACGATCTCGGTCTCGCCCGGGATGCTCGAGTCATCCGCGTCGAGCGAGAGCAAGTACTCCTGGTCCGAGAGGCCCGCGATCAGATCGCTGACCCGGCGCCGGACCTCCTCGCCGTTCCCCCACTCGATCTCGAGCGGTCCGGGCTGCTGCCCTGGATGCTGGCGTTCGAGCCGGGTCATCGCGATCACCGCCGACACCCAGAATACGTTGCCGAACACGGCTGCCTTCTCGAGGAGATCGCGCTCTTCGTTCTCGAGTGCGGCGATGCGCGCCTCGATCGCTTCTTCGACGCTGATCGGTAGCTCGGTATCGGCGGCGCGGTCCGCGTCGAGGCGCCACACCGGCCCGCGGGTGTCGATCGTCCCGTTGTCGAGGAACAGCCGCACGAGCTGCTCGAGGAACGCGGGGTTGCCACCGGTGGTCTCGACCGCGTTCTGGACCGTGTCGTCGGGCAGATCCGCGACGCGCGACATCAGATTCTTGAACATCTGCTCCGCGTCCTCGTGCTCGAGGTTGCGCAGATCGATCCGCTCGTGGTCGACCGCGCCCTCGCCCCACCCACCGGCATGCACCAGCATCTCGGGCCTTGCGGCGGCGAGCAGCACCACGCGCGACCCGCCGAGACCCGCGGCGAGATCGTTGACGAGGCCAAGCGTTTCCGCGTCGGCCCACTGCATGTCGTCGAGCACCAGGACGAGCGGGTTCTGCGCCGCATCGAGCTCGATGAACCGCCGCAGCACCGTGCGGGAGATCTCCTGGTGCTGCTTCGGGCTCTCCGAAACGGCCGAGAGGAACGGCGTCGGCGGAAAGTCGAGCCCGACGAAGGCGCCGAGGAAGTGAAGCATCTCGGCGATCTGATCCGAGGCCATCACGGAGCGCAGCTCGTGCGAGAACCGCAGCTTCGCGATGTCGTCGGGGATCGGAGGGAGCTCGAACCGATCGCGGAGCAACGTGGTCAGGGCCGCGAGCCGCACCGGGTTGCCGGCCGCATCGCGCTCCGCCGAGCCGTGAAACACGCGCGCGCCGCGCTCCTTGTGGGCGCCGAGCGTGGCGATCAGCTCGTTGATGAGCCGCGACTTGCCGGTACCTTGATTGCCGACGACGGTGACCAGCTGCGGCGCCTGAAAATCGATCGCGCGTCCGACGATATCCACCAGCGTCGTCAGATGATTCGAACGACCGACCAGCGCGCTCCGGACCACGCGCACCGGCTCGGGCTCGGTATCGATCCGCACCATGCTGCGATGGCGATCCGGGATCGGAGGGGGACCCTGGATCGTCTTCGATCCCGGGATCGGAGGCACAGTCGGCACCGGCCGACGTGCACCGGGGGGACCGGACGTTCCTGTGGACACTGCGCATGAGGTTACCGACAAGCTGAGATGAGCCGCAAGCGTGGCGGTCCACTGCGAATCAGGTGTAGTCTCGGGAAAGGGATGGGAAACCACCGGTCATCGACCGTCTGGCGGGTCCTTGTGCTCGTGCTGCTTTCGGGCTGCCCGACCGTAGACCTCGGGGACACGCCGTCTGACATCGGCCTCTGTAACCCG
Organism: Haliangiales bacterium; assembly: GCA_038206055.1. Taxonomy (GTDB): domain Bacteria; phylum Myxococcota_A; class Polyangia; order Haliangiales; family Haliangiaceae; genus JABFXX01. The sequence continues at coordinate 20,581 of JBBRBG010000085.1, read as the reverse complement.
CCAGCGGGCCAGCAGTACTTCCAGGACAAGCTCTGGCCGGAGTTCATCCGCCATGGCGACGCGACGAAGGGCTGCACCCGGGCGACCGGCTGCCACGGCGAGGCCGGCGGCAACACCCTGTCGTTCAAGACGATGCCGATCGACTTCGCGTTCAACTACCGGCAAACGCAGATCTACTTGAACTGCGGCACCCCGGCGGCGAGCGAGCTGCTGACCAAGCCGCTCGCTGGCGTCGACCCCCACGGCGGCTCGGACCTCATCACGACCAGCGACCCCGCCTACCAAGTCTTCATTGATTGGTTCAAGTGATTCGCCGCTTCCTCCTTCCCGCCATCGCGCTGCTCCTGCTGCTCGGGACGCTCGCCCGCGACGCCGCGGCCGAGGCCTACGTGCGGGTGATCGCGCAGAAGGCACCGGTCCACTCCGGTCCCGCCGGGAGCTACCGCACCGTCTACGTCGCCGAGCGCGGCAACGTGTTCCAGGTGCTCGAGCGCGGATCACGCGACTATTGGTTCAAGGTCGAGCTCGAGGACGGCACGAGTGGCTGGATCCTCGGCGACGTGGTGTTCCCGTTCGACGTCGGCCCCGAGGACGCGGGCGTGTTCACTCGCATGGGTCGGGCGATCCGCCGCGCGATCCTCGGCCCGTCGCCGGTCGCCTACGCAAACGTCGGCCTGTCGTTCTCCGCCGGCATCCTGGACCGCGAGGGTCTGTTCCTGTTCCGCCCGTCCTGGCTGATCGATCCCTACTGGGCGCTCGAGGGCTTCGGTGGACTGTCACCCCGCGCCGCAAAGGATGTGTTCCTCGGCGGGCTCGGCTTCGTGCTGCGCATGGCCCCCGGCGCCGTGATCGGCCCGTATGCGAGCGTCGGGATCGGCGCGGCGCACATCCGCCCGAAGGCCGATAACTTCGTCGACAAGGAGGAGACGCTGATGGCGCTCTCCGCCGGTGGTGGCATCGAGATCACGTTCAAGAAGCAGATCACGCTGCGGATCGATGCGCGCAACTGGTCGCTGTTCGATCAAAACAAGACGGCGAACGGCCAGGAGTACTCGGCCGGGTTGGCAATCTTCTTCTAGGAGACATCATGCGCACCATCCTCTCCTTCGCCTTCGGCCTCGTCGTCGCCTCCACCGCTCTCGCCGGTTGTGGTCGTCAGGCCGTGCGCGCCTCGGAGAAGGAGTTCCTCGCCGATCAGATCATGGTGTTCGACGAGGATCCACAGCAGGCCTCGAGCGACGACCACGTTCGCAGCAACCGCGAAGGCGCTTCTGGCGGCAAGGGCGCCGGCGGCGGAGGCTGCGGGTGCAACTGATCGTCCTCCGCACCACCGCCGTGGTGCTGGCGCTGGTGTGCGGCACCGCGGTCGCCGAGGACCGCACCGAGGTCTCGACCTTGCTGTTCGCCGAGAAGCGCGACGGCGACAAGGGCGGCCTGATCGTCGTGCATCCGCAGGCGAGCTTCGGCGTCGACATCGGTCGGTTCGTCACGTTCGACGTCGGATATGCGGCGGATGCCGTCTCGGGCGCCACGTCGAGCGTGTACCAGGTCGACGCCGTGTCGACCGCGACCAAGTTCTCGGACCTGCGCCACGAGGGCACGCTCGCGCTCGGCTTCAAGGGCAAGCGCTCGCGGATCTCGTTCGGCACGACGGTCGGCACCGAGCGCGACTACGTGAATCGCGCCTTCAGCGGCGCCGCCTCGATCGACTTGCCGGGCCGCAACACCACCGTCGCCCTCGCGTACAGCCACAGCTTCGACCAGGTCTGCGACAAGGACAACGGCATGGCGACGCCGCTCGAGTCGCGCGCGCTGATCGGTACCGACCCGTGCAAGAAGGCCGGCCTGATCTTCGGCAAGGACACGACCGGCATGACGACGTGGAAGGACCTCGGGATCGACACCGCGCAGGTCACAGTGACGCAGAACCTGTCGCCGACGATGAACCTCCAGCTCGCCGGCTACGGCCAGGTGCTCGACGGCTTCCAGTCCAACCCGTATCGCCGGGTCCGCATCGGACCGAATGCTCCGCAGGAGCACATCCCCGGCACACGCGCGCGGTGGTCGGTGTCGGCGCGCCTCAATCGCTACCTGCCGAAGCTGAAGAGCGCGATCCATCTCGACGCGCGCTTCTACGACGACACCTGGCGTGTGGTCGGCGGCAACCTCGAGCTCGGGTACTCGCAGTACGTCGGCAAGAGCCTGCTCGTGAAGTTCTATGGCCGCATCTATCAACAGACCGCGGCGAAGTTCTTCAAGGACGCGTTCTACTACCAGACCCAGTCCACGGCGGGCGAGTACTTCACCGGTGACCGCGAGCTCTCGCCCGTGCGCAACGTCAGCGTCGGCGCGAAGCTCACGCTGATCACGATCGGGGGTGACAAGCCGGTGTGGCACCTGTTCGACAAGCTGCAGTTCAATCTGCGCGGCGACCTGATGTTCATCGACAACCTCGCCGCCGACAACGTGGCGAACAACGCCGGCGGCATCGACAAGCAGTTCATCTACGGCACGAGCCTCATCGACGCGATCACGGTCCAGCTCGGGCTGCTCGGGAATTACTAGCCCTCTGCGGAATGGGGGTATGATCGACCCATGTACCGCTACGGGGACGGGTCACCCTTTCCGCTCGACGAGAACTTCATCGAGACGCTCACGACCGCCGTCGAGACGTGTACGAACGCGTTCATCCCCCTGACCGAGCTCGATGCCCGCCGGAACAAGGCGAAGGAGCTGCGGCGCGAAGGTGACCTCGAGGCGGGGCGACTGAACGAGCTCGAGAAGGCGCTCAACCTCGCGCTCGGCCCGAACCTCTTACCCGGCCCCAAGCCCTCGCTGACGCAGCAGGTCGCCCAGAAGCTCTCCGCGACGGCGAAGCAGACGATCGCGGATACCAAGAAGCAGATCGATGCGCGTGTCCAGCAGCACGAGTCGGCCGCCATGCCGAAGACCAGCTCCGACGCCGTGACCAAGGCGCTGCGCCCGTTCTTCGACGAGTACCAGCTCCCGAAGGCGGCGTGGATCATGTCGTGGGACGTCCGTGGCGCCGAGCCGCACGCCGACGCCGTCGCTACCGCGGGCAAGATCACCGCCGCGTTCACGCTCGCCCCAGATCCCTATCGCACCCCGATCCGCGTCGAGCAGCTCGCCGAGGGCGTGATCGTTCACATGATGAAGAAGGGCGTGTTCGGCAAGGCCAAGCCGGCGCCCGTCGACCTCGGCAAGTACGTGATGGTCGCGTTCGAACGCACCGGCCTCGAGCACACGGTCACGCTCAAGGAGAACGCCAACAAGTCATCTGCCGGGCTTCGGTTCTCGGTCTCCGACAAGGGCGCGACCTGGGTCACCATCACCGCCGGTGGCGATGCCGAGGGTGAGCCGAACGACCTCGACCCCGAGGACGTCGGCCCGGTTCGCAACCTCGCGGAGCGCGCGGCGGCTGCGCTCAAGGATCTGATCCAGCGGCGCACGCTGGTAGATCTCTCGCTCGCCGGATCCGCGATCTCCGATCTCGACGATCCCGCTGCCATCCCGATGGAGTTGCTCGCGCAGCTGACGCCCCTCGCGCGGTCGATCCGCGACAAGAGCCGGATGTCGGGCGAGCTGATCCTCAAGCGGGACGTCGGCGATGGCCGTCGCGAGGAGCTGTTCGTGCCGCGCGCCACGCTCGCGCAGCAGTTCGCGCGCCTGCCCGACGAGTACCGACGGCCGTTCGAGGAGATGGGCATCACCGCCGAGGAGACGCAGCCCTCGATCACCCTGCCCATGCGCCCGCCCGCCGGGCGAACCGGACCGCCGCCGCCGCCCTCGCCGGTCGCGCCGCCGCCGGCGCCGAGCTTCGATACGAAGACGATGGAGTACTCGGCCGACGACGAGCTGAACGATCGGCAGAAGACGCTCGTCGACCCGAAGAAGACGTAGCTACGCGCACCGCTGTTCGCGTGTTCGCGTGTTCGCGTGTTCGCGTTCGTCGAGCGCGCTTCCGTGCTCCCGGAGGATTTAACAGGAGACACGAAGGCACGGAGCAGAGAGAAAGTTTTCTTTCTGCTCCGTGTCTCCGTGTCTCCTGTTCAAATTCCGGGGCACGAAAACGGGGAGCGCCGATGGGCGCGGGCCGGTGGGCGCGACGTTAGGCGCGGATGGGCGCTGTGGCGCGGCGCGCGCGGCGGGCGCCTCTGCGAGACCCGGAGCTAGCGCTGCGCGAGCGCCACGATGCCGTCGACGACCTGCTCGAGCATCACGCGCTCCCCGAGCTCGCGGCCGAGGGCCTTCATCTGCGGACCGGTCCACGACAGGCCGCCGGCGCCGTACGCATCGGGGCGCGCGTTCAGCGTGATGTCGCCCTTGAGGGCGCGATCGACCGTGGCCAGGCGCTGCGTCGCTAGGGCGAGGGCCGCGGCGGTGAAGCTGCGCGACTGCGCCACGAGCTTGTCGACGATGAACGGCGGCACGCCGATGGCCTGACCCCACTGGGGGCGCGGCACGTTGGTGGCGCGCAGGTGGTGGAGGATCGAGAGCTGCCGGATGTGGCGCGCGAGCATGACGACGACGCCCACGGCGCTCTCTCGCTGATCGCAGAGGGATGACACGGCGGCCATCGCGCGCGGCCGGTCGGCGGCGCCGATCGCGTCGGTGAGCTCGAACACGGAGCGTTCGCGCGTGTCCGCCACGAGATCGTCGACATCGTCGGAGGACACGGGGCGATCGCCGGCGTAGAGGCCGAGCTGCTCGAGCGAGAGCGAGAGGCGGGACAGGTCGTTGCCGACCGCATCGATCAGGCGATTGATCGCCTGCGGCTCGATGCGCACGTTCTTTGCGGCGGCCTCGGCGCGCACCCACGGCGCGACCTGGCGCGGCGCCTCGAGGATGTGCAGGAAACCCTTCTTGGAGAGCTGCGCCCAGAGCTTGAGGCGCTTGTCGATCTTCGTGACGAGGCCGACGATCACCGTCGACGGGTTCGGCTTCGCGACGTACGCGAGCAGAGCTTCCGCATCATCGGACGGGAGCAGCGTGAGGTCGCGTACGAACACCATGCGGCGCGCGGCCATCATCGGCAGCGTCTGAGCGAGCGCGACGATGCGATTGGCGGAGGGCTTGCCCTCGACGACGTCGTAGTTGAAGCCGCGGGCGGCCGGCGGCACCGTGGCATCGCGGATGGCGTGGATCGCGCGCTCGAGGAGGATCGGGTGCTCGGAGTGCAGCACGTAGATCGGCGCGAGACGTCCGGCCTTCACGTCGGCGAGTAGCTCGTCCACCCGCGGACCCTACCACTACGGGGTGAGAAGGGCCGAGATGATAGTGTCGGGCCGTGCGGCTCTCACGACGATCCTTCCTCGGGAGCACGGCACTGGCCGCGCTCGCCGCTCCTCGGCTCGCGATCGCCTCGATCTCGGAGGGAGTGTGACCGCGGTCCTGATCACCGCCGATGCAGCGATCACCGATCGCGCGCGCGATGCCACGAGCGTCCTCGCGATCGACGGCGCGATCGTCCTGGTCGGAGATCCGGCCACCGTGCTCGCGGATCCGCGCGCCGCCGGGGCGAAGCGGATCGACTGGGGTCGCCGCGCGATGGTGCCCGGCACGGTCAACACGCACAACCACAGCTTCCAGTCGCTACTTCGCGGTATCGGCGATGACCTGCCGTTCCTCGCGTGGCGCGATCAGGCGCTGTACAAGTACTCGCCGCGGCTCACCACCGAGGACATGGGCACCGCGGCGCTGTTCGCTTTCGGCGAGATGCTGCTCCACGGCGTCACCACGGTCTGCGACTTCTACTATCTGAACGCGCAGGGCAACGACAACGCGAGCGCGACCATCGAGGCCGCACGCCGGCTCGGCATCCGCATCGTCCTGGCGCGCTGTTTCTACGACTGGGATGGGGCGCCCGCCGCCTACCGCGAGACCATCCCGCAGGCCATCGCGAACTTCGAGGCGCTCGCGAAGCGCTACCAGGACCGCGATCGGTTCCTGACGACAGTGCAGCCCGCGCCGCACAGCCAGCACGGCGCCACGCCCGCGATGATCGAGGCCGGCGCCGGCTGCGCGCGTGACGCCGGCGTGCCATGGCACATCCACCTCGCCGAGGAGCGGTATCAGGTCGAACAGTCGCTCGAGCGGTTCGGGCTGCGCCCGCTGCACGCGGTGGCGACCTTGCCCGTGGACTTCTCGCAGATGATCGCCGTCCACGGCTGCTGGTTCGATGCGACCGAACGGGCGCTCCTCGCCGAGCGCGGGGGTTCGCTCGCCTACTGCCCGGGATCGAACATGTTCCTCGGCGATGGTGTGACCGACCTGGTCGATCTGGTCGCCCGCGGCGTCAAGGTCGGGCTGGGCACCGATGGGGGGTGCTCGAACAACCGGGTCAGCGTGTTCGACGAGATGCGCATGGCGGCGCTGCTCCAGAAGGTCCACCGTACCGATGGTCAGGCGATCGATGCCGAGACCTGCTTCCGCCTCGGCACCCGGACCGCCGGGGAGACCCTGCGACTCCCGATCGGGCAGATCGCGCCCGGGTTCCGGTGCGACCTGGTGGCCCTCGATCTCGACGACCCGTCGCTGTGGCCGACTCAGGCCCTGGAAAAGAACGTCGTCTACGCGCTGTCGCCTCGCGCCATCACCGACGTCGTGGTAGATGGTCAAGAAGTCGTCGCGAACCGGCAACTTACCAATGTCCCTCTTGCCGAGATCCATACCCGGGTCAGAGACCTCACCCGAGACTGGCGACGGGGATAAGGCGGTCGAGCCGCGGCGCGAGGGCCCGATCGAGATCGAGCTCGAGACGTCGCGCCAGCGCGCGGCCAGCATGACGGCGTTCGGGTTGGTCGTCGGGTCGCTCCTGATCTGGAAGCTCGGCACCGTGGGCGTGTGGGTCGGCGTGATCCTGCTCGTCGTCGGCGCGTTCCGCGCCTGGGAGCTCGTCCAGACGTTCCTCTACCCGCCGGGCACCATCAAGGTCACCAATACCGAGGTGTCGTTGCCGCGCGGGCTGAACATGCCGAAGCCGGTCGTGGTCGCGCCGAGTGACGTCACGGCCGTGTACTTCCTCCGCCGCTCGGTGCCGTGGAATCGTTCGGCGCCGGTGCTGGTCGTCGAGATCGGGCCGCGCGCGATGGCGTTCCCGCGTGACTGGTTTGCCTCGGAGGCCGATCAGCGGCATGTGGTGCACGCGCTCATGCGGCCCGGCGGTGCGAAGGCGGAGGTCAAAGAGGGCGACGTGCCGCGCGAGAAGGTCATCATCGGCGACGACGGGAAGTCGGCGTGGGGTCAGATGATCGGCGGTGTGGTGCTGCTCGGAGTTGGGGTTGTCGGCACGGCGCTCAGCAAAGGTTCGGCGAGCTCCGGTGGGCAGTACGCGATCTATGTCGGCCCGATGGTGGCCGGCGTGATCCTGCTGTGGCGCGGATTCGCTCGGTGGTAGCGGCGCTCCTCGCGCTGCTCGCCGTCACGCTACCGAACACCAAAGCGACGTTCTCCGTCGAGGATTCGTGGAAGGTCGCGGCGGCGCCGTCGATCGTCGCGGCCTATCGCGGTCCGCGACGCGAGTTGCTCGCGATCACGAGGGCGCAGGTTCCGAACGCCGATGCGTGGCGCGAAAAGACGCGGGCGAAGTACATCGACGAGGTCGAGCGCGGCGCGCTCGCGGCGATCCGAGGGGCGAAGCGGATCTCGCACAAGGTCGCCGAGGCCAACGGGGTACCGGTGCTCGATCTGGAGGTTCGCCGCGAGGACGGCTCGACCATCGTGCTGCGCTATCTGCTGTTCCGGACGTATGCGCTCGCGATCGCCATCGAGGTGCCCAAGGGCGCATCGGCGAGCGAGGCACGCGTGATCGCCGCGAGCTTCGCACCGCCGCCGTCATCCTGAGCTCGTGTCCGACAATGGTGTCCGACAATGGGGTCGGACCCCATTGTCGGACGCCTCAGCGCTCGAGGCGCAGGACGACTTCAACGTGCGAGGTCTGCGGCATCAGGTCGATCGGCCACGCATCGGTCGCGCGGTAGCCGGCCTCGATCAGCTTCGTCGCGTCGCGCGCGAGCGTGGCAGGATCGCACGACACGTACGCGATCACGCGTGGGGACAAGCGCACGATGGCGGCAAGCGCATCGGCGGCGCCGGCGCGAGGCGGATCGAGCACCACAGCGTCGAACGGGCCGCGAAGCTTCGAGAGTACCTCGGTGACCTCACCGTCGAGGTAGTCCTCGGTCGGCGGCTTGGTCGGCTTCACACCGTCGGTCGCGGTCACCGACCAGCCGGCGGCGACCAGGCCGCGGGTCAGGTTGCCGTTCCCTGCGAAGAGCTCGAGCAGCACGCCAGGCCCAGGACCGATGGCGTGGTCCACGCGCGCGATGAGCTCCGCGTTGCCGGCGGCGCTCGCCTGCGCGAAGTCCCAGGGGGTTCCCCACAGGCCGGGCTCCACCTCGATCACCGGCTCACCGACGGAGACACCCGCGCTGACCACTCCGCTCAGCCAGTCCGATTCCACGAGCGACAGCGCGAGGCGCCACGGGCGTGTGGTCGCGAGCGCGATGTCGCCGGCGTGGCCGATGAGCAGCGCGAGCTCGCCCGACGGCGGAGTCAGGCCGGCCGTCTTCTGGTAGGCGGTGTCGAGACGAGGCTCGAGCTGGGGGCAGCTCGCGATCGGAACGATCCGGTGCGTACCGAGCTGGTAGAGGCCCACTGCATCGCCGCCGACGTGGAACCGCGCGCGGCGACGCCAGCCCAGCGGTGGCGCCGGATCGGCGATCGGATGGACCGTTAGGCCCTCGAGCTTGCGCAGCGCGCCGACGACGATCGCCTGCTTTGCCGCGAGCTGCGCCGGGCGGGAGACATGCATCCACTCGCAACCGCCGCAGCCCTCGGTGAAGTGCGCACACGGCGGTAGCGCCCGCGACGGCGACGGCGTCAGCACCTCGACGAGCTCGGCGCGCGCGAACGTCTTCGTCTGCTTGAGGATGCGGGCACGCACGCGATCACCGGGTGCGGTGCGCGGCACGAACGTCACGCGGCCACTCGCGTCGCGGCCCACGCCGTCGCCACCCGCGGCAAGCGAGTCGATATCGAGCTCGAGGATCATGGTCATCGGTACGGGCCGGCGGGACTACCCGGGCGAACCGGTGTACCGCGCGAAACTTCCAGCACGCGATCCGCCCGGCCATCTCTCACGGCGATCTCCACGGTCTTCGCCGAGCCGATGTACGCGAGGAGCTCGCCGCTCGCGACGTCCTCGTAGGTATTGACGAGCGAGAGCGTGCGCCCGGAGATGGTGACGGCGGTGCTGGCCTCGCTGCGCGGCAGATCGGTGATCAAATTGCCGAACCGGTCGACGTGCACCACCCTGCCCTCGCGCTCCGGCCGTGATCCCCACGGCAGCTCGCCTGTGACCTGCGTCATCGCGCCCCAGTTCGCCGGATCCTCGCCGCGCGACAGCGACGCGGCGATCGGCGCGAACACGTCGCGGCCATGGAAGGTGCGGCTGGCGCTCGACGTGAGATGCGGCGACTCGATGACCCACGCGCTGGAGCGCCGGTCGGCGACGTACGCGAACACACCGTTATCGGGCCCCACGTACCACTGGCCCGCCGCGCTGACGATCACGCCGCGCCGCGCCCCGCCGACACCTGGGTCGACGACGACGATGTGGATCGTGCCGTAGGGGAACTCGTTCGCCGAGGTCCCGAGGACCCAGGCCGCGTGGGCGATGTCCCCCGGCGGGATGTCGTGGGCGATGTCGATCAGGACAGGCTCGTGCGCCCGCCGTGCGAGCACGCCCTTGACCGCGCCGACGTATCCGTCGCGCGTGCCGAAATCGGTGGTCAGCGTGATGATCGCCATCGCTTCCGGCGGTAAGCATACATCGATGAACAAGGTCTACCCCGACGCGCAGGCCGCCCTGCACGACGTGCAGGGCGATGCGACCATCCTGGCCGGAGGCTTCGGCCTGTCTGGAAACCCGGAGAACTGCATCGCCGAGCTCGCCCGCAAGCTGGTCAAGAACCTGACCATCGTCTCCAACAACTGCGGCACCACCGACAAGGGCCTGGGCGTTTTGCTGGCACAGGGCCAGGTCAAGAAGATGGTCAGCTCGTACGTCGGCGAGAACAAGGTGTTCGAGAAGCTGTTCCTCTCGGGTGAGCTCGAGGTCGAGCTGTGTCCGCAGGGAACGCTCGCCGAACGACTGCGCGCCGGCGGCGCCGGCATCGAGGGCTTCTACACGCCGACCGGCTACGGCACGAAGGTCGCCGAGGGTAAGGAGACCCGCGAGATCGGCGGCAAGATGTGCGTGCTCGAGCATGCAATCCGCGGCGACTTCGCGATCGTGAAGGCATGGAAGGGCGACCGCTGGGGCAACCTCGTGTTCAACAAGACATCGCGCAACTTCAATCCGCTCTGCGCGCAGGCCGGCAAGATCACGATCGTCGAGGTCGAGGAGCTCGTCGAGGTCGGATCGATCGATCCTGATCAGGTGCATCTACCGTCGATCTACGTCCACCGGATCTTCCAGGGCACCGCCTACGATAAGCCGATCGAACAACGCACCACGCGGAAGAGGAGCTGAGCCATGGCACTCGATCGAGATCAGATGGCCCGCCGCGTCGCCGCGGAGCTCTCGGACGGCTTCTACGTCAACCTCGGCATCGGCATGCCAACGCTCGTCGCGAACTTCATCCCGGCCGGCATGGACGTGGTGCTCCAGAGCGAGAATGGACTGCTCGGTATCGGCCCGTTCCCCTACGAGGGCGACGAGGATCCCGACCTCATCAACGCCGGCAAGCAGACGGTGACCACCATCGCAGGATCGGCGTTCTTCGACTCCGCTCAGTCGTTCGCGATGATCCGCGGCGGCAAGGTCGACGTCAGCGTCCTCGGCGCGATGGAGGTCTCCGCGAACGGCGACCTCGCGAACTGGATGATCCCCGGCAAGATGATCAAGGGCATGGGAGGCGCGATGGACCTCGTCGCCGGCAGCCGCCGCGTCATCGTGATGATGGACCACCGCAGCAAGGACGGCGCCTCGAAGGTGCTACCCGAGTGCTCGCTACCGCTCACCGGCGTGCGCTGCGTGCAGATGATCGTCACCGACCTCGCCGTCATCGAAGTCACGCCCGCCGGCCTCGTGCTGCGCGAGCGAGCGCCGGGCGTGTCGACCGAGGAGGTCGTCAAGGCGACCGCGGCGGCGCTGCATGTGTCGGGGGATATCCCCGAGATCGACGTCTAGCGACGTCTAGCGGCTACTTGCAGACGGGGCGCGTGTCGGTCGGGTCGTACTGCGACGGCTGTTGACACGCCGGCTTCGCGGGCGCGGTGGTCGGTAGCGTCTTGGTCGTCGTGTTCGTGGTGGTGCCGGGGTTCTTCGACGTGTTGTTCGTCGTATTCGGGTTCTTCTTCACGTCGGGGGTCTTCTTGACCTTCACCTCGGGGGTCTTCTTCACCTCCGGGGTCTTCTTGATCTCGGGCGCCTTGACCTCTTCGCGCTTGAGATCGACCGTGTCGGCGTAGTTCTCTCCGAGATCGATCTGCTTGGTCGCGTCGAGGAACTTCGACTTGTGCACCGTGATCATCGACATGCCGGTGCCGCGCGGTAGCTTGATGTTGAGCGGGGTAACTCCGATGACCTTGCCGGCGAGGATGACGTCCGCACCGACCGGATCGGACTTGACGATCAGCTTGATCGAGCTCTCGACCGCGACGACCGTATCGGAGCCGTTCGCCGGCGGCACGACCGCCTTGTCAGGCGTCTTGTCGGGCGTCTTGTCGACGGTCTTCGTCGTCTTGTCGGGCTCGCGCGGCGGCGTGACCTGCTTCGGGTTCTCGTCCGAACCGGTGCCCATATTCACCGTCGGCTCGACCTTGGGATCCTCGTCCTTACCGCCCACGGTCATTGCGAGCAGGATGATGAACCCGAACGCGGCGATACCGAGGCCGATGAACAGCGGGCGGCGGTTCGGCTTGAGCTGGAGATCCGAGTCGTCGTCGACGCCGCCGGCCGGTTGCTCGTAGCGCGGATACGAGACGTCGCCGCGCGTGGTACCCGGCGCCTGTGCGTACCCGTGGCGCGTGCTGACGATCGGCGCATGCATCGGGCCCGAGTGAGATCCGGATCCCGGCGTGGACGCGAACTGTCCCGACGGCGGGCCGGGCTGAAACGGCATCGGCTGCGAGCCGTGCGGCGTCTGCATGGGATGCCCAGACGGTGTGCTCGGTCCCTCGGGCGGCAAGCCCGGTAGCATCGGCTGCGAGTCGCGCGCTGGGGCCGGCAGCGGCAACGGCTGATGCACCACGGGCAGCATCGAATTTGACGTCCGCCCGGGCTTCGCGCCGACGGTCTCCGGCGGGATGGTCGCGGTCGACGCGTACGCCGGCTGCATCGTCGGATACGACTTCGCGTTCCATTCGGCCGCGCTCGGCTCCTGGAACTCCTCGCTGCCCTCACCGCGCGGCAGATCGAGCAGCGTGCGCGCCTGCTGCAGCTGCGCCGCCGACTGGTGATCCGCCGCGAGCCCCGTCTGCGGGCGGTCCTGCTCGTTGCCCGTGCCGGTGCCGTTCGTGTTGGAGATCGTGCTCTCCTTCGGCATCACCGGCTGGCTCGCGCGGCCCGCCTGGTTGAGCCACGGCTCCTGCGCATCGCCGAACATGTCGCGCATGAAGCGACCGAGCGAGCTGGTCGACAGCGACATCCGCGCCGCATTCGCGAAGCTCTCGATCGCCTCGTTCAGCGCACCCGCGCTCTGGTAGCGCTGCGCCGCATCCACCGCGAGCGCCTTCATGACGATCGCCTCCAGCGCCGGCGGATAGCCCTGGATCAGTCGTGTCGGCCGCACGACATCGCCGGTGACGATGCGATGCATCGTGTCGAAGTCGGAGTCCGCGCGGAAGCAGCGGTGCTGCGTGGTGATCTCGTAGAGGATGATCCCGAGCGAGAACACGTCGCTGCGGCGATCGACGTCGCGGCCGCGGCACTGCTCCGGTGCCATGTACGCGAACTTGCCCTTGATGATTCCGGACTGCGTCTCGATCGCGCGCGCCGTCGCCTTCGCGATCCCGAAGTCGAGCAGCTTCACCGAACCGTCGTAGCCAATCATGATGTTCGACGGCGACACGTCGCGGTGCACGATGCCGAGCGGCACGCCATCCGGCCCGCGGCGCTCGTGCGCATGGTTGAGACCCGCCGCCGCACCCGACACGGTGGTCAGCGCGAGCTCCAGCGGCACGCGGGTGCCCTGGCTCCCGGCCTTCGCGAGCAACGCGCGCAGGTCCTGCCCGTGCACGTACTCCATCGCGAGGTAGTGGATGCCGCCGTCCTCGCCGACCTCGAACACCTGTGCGACGTTCTGGTGGTTCAGCGCGGCCGCGAGGCGCGCTTCGTCGAGGAACATCTGCACCGCGGTGTGATCGTTCGCCCGCTCCGGCGTGATCAGCTTCAGTACGACATGCCGCTCGAAGCTGCCGATGCCCGTGCTGCGGCCAATATAGATCCGAGCCATCCCGCCAACGGCGAGTGGCATCATGATCTCGTACTTGCCGAGACGTGTGGGTAGCCCCCCTGCAGTGGCTACTACGGGCACGTTGGCGATCGTTTCACTGGGGGGTATCGCTGTCAAGCAAAGGCCGCGGAACCCCAGAGGGAAATGGCCGATGTAGGTGCGCGACTCAGCGCGATGTTCCCGCGAGTGTCATGTGGGATACGCGAAACGTCGGGGCTGCTGTGGAGCTGCGCAGCTCCAGGTCATCGGCGACTGCATCGATACGCTTCAGGATCTCGTCGAAGTTCGCCGCGATGGTGATCTCGCTGACCGGGAACGTGAGCTCGCCGTTCTCGATCCAGAACCCCTGGGCGCCACGGGAAAAGTCACCCGTGACCGGGTTGAAGCCGAAGCCCATCAGTGAAGTTACGTACAGCCCCTTCTTGGTGCTCTTGATCAGATCCTCGCGCTTCATGGTGCCGGCCTGCATCACGAGGTTCGATGTGGTCGGTCCCGGGTTGCCGCCAACGCCGCGGCCCGCGGATCCGGTCGACTGCCGGCCGAGCTTGCGCGCGCTGTACACGTCGCACAGCACGGAGCTCAGCACGCCCTTGTCGACCACGCTGTTCTTGCGCGTCGGCAGCCCATCGCCATCGAACGGCTTCGAGCCGGGGGCGCGCGGGATCAGCGGATCATCGACGATGGTGACCAGCGGCGACGCGATCAGCTCGCCTTCCTTGCCGACGAGGTAGCTCGACTTGCGCCAGAACGCAGAACCGTTCGCGACGCCGAAGATCGTGCCGACAATGCCGCGCGCGACCTCGGGGTCGAACACGATGGCGCACTCCTGGGTCTCCACCTTCTTCGAGCCGATCGTCGCGGCGGTGCGGCGTGCCGCCTCGATGCCAACGGCCTCGGCGTTCTCCAGCTCCTCGAGGAACCGCGAGGCGGTCCACCAGTAGCCGTTGCGCTTCTTGGGATTGCCCGGGTCCGTCATGTCGTCGCACAGCGGCTCGACGACGAGCGACGCGTAGCTCCCGCGATAGCCGCCGACGAAGCCACCGCTCGTGGCGAACGCGGTGGCGCCGAGCACGCGGCTCCACGTGGCACCCTCGGAGTTCGTGACGCGAGCTTCCGACTTGCGCGCCGCGGCCTCGCCGGCGATCGCCTGCTTGAGCGCCCACGCGGCATCGACCTCGGCGACCCTCGGGTCGTACAGATCGAGCTCGGGATATGTCTTCGCGAGCAGCGACGGATCCGGCGGCGCCGAGAACTCGTCGCGCTCGGCGAAGTCCGCGAGCGTCACCGTTTCCGCGCACAGCGCCTCGAGTGCCTCGCGCCGAAGATCGCTCGTGTACGTGACCGCGCGCTTGCCGCCCTTCAGCACGCGCAGACCGAGCGCGCGCGAGCCGGCTTCCTGCACGAGCTCGGGCTCGCCGAGGCGAATCTTCGCCGTCAGCTCGCTGCCATCGCGTACCAGCACCTCGGCGTCGTCTGCTCCGGCCCGCTTCGCGAGTTCCACCGCGAGCTGCGCCACATCGCACAGCTCCTTGACCGTCTGCTCCGTGACTTGCACTCCACTCATGCCTGCGTGCCTCCGACCGTGATCGATGCGATGCGCACCGTCGGCGTACCGACGTTCACCGGCACGGACTGACCGTCCTTGCCGCACGTCCAGATGCCATCCGAGAGCTCGAAGTCCGAACCGAGCATGTCGACGCGGCGCAGCACCTCGGGCCCGTTGCCGATCAGGTTCACGCCCTTGAGCGGCGCCGTCAGCTTGCCGTCCTCGATCAGGTAGCTCTCGGTCAGCGAGAACAGGAAGTCGCCGTTCGAGATGTTCACCTGCCCGCCCGAGAACCGCTTCGCGTAGATGCCCCTCTTGACGCTCTTGATGATGTCCTCGGGGTTGTCCTTGCCGCCGAGCAGCGACGTGTTGGTCATGCGCGGCAGCGGCATCGAGCGGAACGATTCGCGGCGACCATTGCCGGTGGGCTTGATGCCGTAGTGCTTCGCGCTCAGCCGATCGTGCATGTAGCCGACGAGGATGCCGTTCTCGATCAGCACGTTGCGCTGACCCGCGTAGCCCTCGTCGTCGACGTTCACCGCACCGCGCGAGTTCACGATCGTGGCGTCATCGACGACGGTGCACAGCGGCGACGCGACACTCTTGCCCATCTGCCCCGAGTAGTTCGACGTCTCCTTGCGGTTGAAGTCGGCCTCGAGGCCGTGGCCCACCGCCTCGTGCAACAGGATCCCGGAGTCGCCGGGGCCGAGCACCACCGGCATCTCGCCGGCCGGGGCATCGCGTGCATCGAGCATCGCGATCGCGATCCGCCCCGCCTCGCGGCCGTGTGCAGCCGCATCGCGCTTCGCATCCTCGAAGTAATCGAGCCCGTAACGACCGCCGCCGCCGCCGGAGCCCGACTGGCGCTTCCCGCCATCCTCGGAGACGGCGCGCACGCCGAACCGCATCAGCGGCTGCACGTCGGTGGCCATGCGGCCGTCGGAGGTGAACAGCAGCACCTCCTTGATGCTCTCCGCGAACGACGCCTCGACCTTGACGATGCGCTTGTCGAACGCGCGCGCGGCCTTGTCGGCGGCGCGAAGCAGCGCGAGCTTGTCCTGCGTGGGAACGACGAGCGACGGCGTGGGCACGGTGTAGAAGCTCGGCGTGGGGATGCTCGTCAGCGAGCCGAGGCCGACCGGCGCATGACCGCCGCCCGCGGCGATCTGGCCCGCGGTCTTCGCGGCGTGCGCCATCTTCTCCCACGATAGATCTTCGCAGTACGCGTACCCCGTGGCGTCGCCCTTCGTGACGCGCACGCCGAGGCCGAGCGTGATCCCGCGGCCGAGCGTGCGGATCTGCTCTTCCTCGAGTGCGTAGTCCGCGCTGACGCGAAACTCGAAGTAGATGTCGGCGTAGTCGCCACCGGCAGCGAGCGCGAGGCCGAGCAGCTTGTTGGCGAGGGCCGCGTCGATGGCGTTCGGGCCGCCTGCAGCGAACGGCGCGCGAAGCGCCGCCGGGAGCGTCGATGTCATGCCGAGACTGTAGCAGCGAGACCGACGCTGCGGCCCTGACCGACCAGCGAGTTTCCCGCCGCCGCGGCGGATCGTCCTGCTACCGTGAGCGTATGGGGAAGGACGTCGACGGCGCATGCTGCGATACGTGCCGGCAGTTCGGTGATCCAGATGCCGTGCTCCCGGAGCCGCCGCCGCGGATCGCCATCGGCACCAGCTACGACCGGGTGCGGATCCTCGTGCGCGAGCGCGGAGGTGAGGAGCGCGAGGTCATTCCGTCGGGCCCGATCGTCTGGGTCGGGCGCGTCCAGGGCAACGACGTCGTGCTCCCGAGCGGCACGATCAGCAAGCGGCAGTGCCGGTTCGTGTTCAAGGACGACGGCCGCGTGATCGTCGAGGACATGAAGAGCACCTGCGGTACCTACGTGAATGGCCGCAAGCAGAACGTCGCAGAGATCCACGAGGGCTCGGTCGTCTCGATGGGAGACTTCCAGCTCCGCGTTACTTCTCGCGACCGGTGACCTTGGCCAGCGCGCCTTCGGCCGCCGCCGCCGCGACGGCTATATCCGCCTCGTTGCCGCCGAGCCAGAGCCGGCCGAACGCGCCGAACGAGATGACCTCCATCAGGTGGATGTCGGCCGCCTTCTCGGCCTCGTTCGCCGCGAGCGCCGCGTACGCCGCCGGGAACACCTCGAGGATGTAGAGCGTCTGGGACCGCATGATCATGTCGCCGTGACGCATCCGGTTGATGAGCTGGCTCTGGTGGCCATCGACGCCGGTGATGATCTGCGACGACACGACCTTTGGCTTGATCCGGTCCTCGCGCTTGACGCCCATGTTCGCAAGGATCGCGTCGACCGCGGCCTCGACCTGGCCCTTGTCGTCGTTGTGCAGCTCGAGCATCCCGTAGGCGCGCTCGACGATCTGCATCCCGGGCCGGCAGGTCGTGGCCTTGAGCGCGACGTCCGTGAGCTGGTTGATCGCGATCCCGGGCGAGATCTCGATGAACAGCGCGGCTTCCTCCTCGAGCGGCATGAAGCCCGAGCACACCGTCTGCAAGAACCCGGTGAGCTGCGGCTGCAGCGAGTCGAGGACCGTCAGCGCACGAAGCTCCATCGCGGCCGACGCTACCACAAGGTGGCCCTGCACCTGCGTCACCGCAGCGCGCGGTGATCGGCGCTGCTAGCGGCGCTTGTCGGACTTCTTGCCAAACGAGCGGCCCTGCCCGCGCGCTCCGCCCGGTCCGGGTGCGCGCGCGCCACGACCGCGCGGCTTCTGATCCGGCTCCTGCACGCCGAACGCCGCTTCGTCGCGGCTGCGCGGACCGGAGTCGCGATCGCGCCAGCGACCCTTGTCGCGGGTCGGCGCAGCGCCGGCCGCGCCGCGGGGAGCGTCGCCACGCGGCGCGAACGTGCGACCACCGCTGCGCGGTGCATCACCGTCGCCGCGAGGGCTGCGCCGCGGAGCATCGCCGCCGTCGCGCGGTTTGAACGAACGCCCGGCACCCGCACCGCCGCGGGGCCCATCACCACGCGGCGCGAACGTGCGACCACCGCTGCGCGGTGCATCACCGTCGCCGCGAGGGCTGCGCCGCGGAGCATCGCCGCCGTCGCGCGGCTTGAACGAACGCCCGGAACCCGCACCGCCGCGCGGACCATCGCCACGCGGCGCGAACGTGCGACCACCGCTGCGCGGTGCATCACCGTCGCCACGAGGGCTGCGCCGCGGAGCATCGCTCGGCGCTGCAAACGAGCGAGGGCCGGTGCGCGGACCGTCGCTGCGGCCACGCGAATCATCGCCGCCCCGACCAGCGCTGGTGCGCGGAGCATCGTCGCGACGCACGCCTGGACGCGCGGAGTACTGCCGAACCTCCCGCTGCCCGGGCGGGAGAGCGCGCGTCGAGCCGCGATCGGACCCGGTGCGCGGACCGCCGCGATCGCTGCTGCGTGGGGCGCCGCGATCGCTGCTGCGTGGGGCGCCGCGATCTGCGCCGCGGAAACCGCCGCCGTCGCGCGTCGAGCTACGTGGAGCGCCGCGATCTGCGCCGCCCGCGTTTCCGCGGAAACCGCCGCTGTCGCGCGTCGAGCTACGTGGAGCGCCGCGATCTGCGCCGCCCGCGCCTCCGCGGAAACCGCCGCTCTCAGAGCGCGTGGCGCCAGGTGCGCCGCCCGTACGCGGACCACCGCGATCCGAGCTGGCGCGCGGCGCGGGCCGCTCGTCGCGATCGCGCGGACCGCCACGCGCGGCGCGTGGATCGTCAGGGTCGCGCCGACCGACGGCGCGTGACTCGTATGGCTTGCCCTTGCCGCGTGGGCGCGCCGACGGTGCCGCCGCCGCAACGTGCGGCAGTGGTGCGCCGCGCTGGTCGTCGTCATCGTCGCCGATGAACCGCTCGTCGGCGTTGGCGTCGCCTTCCGGATCCGCGTCGGGGTCGCCCTCGCCATCCCAGGCGTCACCGCCCGCGGCTGCGCGCGCCGCGGCATTGCGTAGCCGGTTCTCCTCGTTCTCGATCGCCTCCGCCTCGGCCTCGTCACGCGCCTTGGCACGTGCGCGGCGCGGGATGTCGGTCTCCTCGCGCTCGGAGCGCCAGCGGCCGCGGGCCACGGAGCTGTGGTCGAGACCGACGAGGTCGCGAAGCTGGTTGAGCTCCATCTGCTGGAGCTCGCGGGCGTCGCCGACGCGCAGGTTATGGAACGTGAGGTTTGCGAACGCCACCCGCTGCAGCTTGTCGACGGCGAAGCCGAGCGCCTCGATCATGCGGTGGATCTGGCGGTGCTTGCCTTCGTGGATCGTGATCGCGAGCCATGTGTGCTTGCTCTCGCCCGGAAGCACCTCGATCTCGGCGGGCATCGTCTCGGTGCCGTCCTCGAGCGTGATGCCTTCGCGGAGCTGCTTGACCTGATCGTTCGACAGCTGGCCGTGGACCTTCACGTGATAGGTCTTCGCGACATGGCTGGCGGGCGCGAGCAGCTTCGCCGCGAGCTCGCCGTCATTCGTCAGCAGCAGGACGCCTTCGGAGTAGAAGTCGAGCCGGCCGACCGGCTTCACCGGCACGGGCACGTTCACCAGGTAGTCCATCACCGTCGGCCGACCGCGGTCGTCGGTCACCGCCGTGATGCACGCCTTCGGCTTGTTGAGCAGCACGTAGAACTTGTCGTGCGCCATCACGCCTTCGCCGTCGACCGTGACTTCGGCCGTATCCGGATCGACCTTGGTGCCGAGCGTGGTGACGACCACGCCGTTGACCGTCACGCGACCCGCGGTGATCAGCTCCTCCGCCTTGCGGCGAGCTGCGACGCCCGCGGAAGCCAAGTACCGCTGCAGACGTACGAGCTCGCCCATCACTTACTCCGTGGCCGGTTCGGCCGTCGTGCTACCAGGTTCGGCCGCGTCGTCGTTGGCCATCACCCCGGCAGGTACCACGCCCGCGTGCCCCCGACGATCGTCCGTGTCGTCGATCTCGTCCACAGCCGCGAGATTGCTCATGGAGCCCGCTGCGAGCATCGGCTCGGGCGCGGCCGCCGACTCGGGCGACGGAAAGTCCGTACCCGCCGAGCCATCGGCAAACAGCTCGTCCGGCGCGGCATCGTCGAGCGGACGCTCGGACGGCAGCGGATTCGCCCGCACGACGTCAGCGAACGCGGCATCGATCGCGCTCGCGACCAGGTGCGTGTCGGCGGCCGACGCGACCAGGTCCGCGTCGACCATGTGCACCTCCGATTCGATGTCGGTCGCCGACTTGGCATCGGTCTCCGAATCAGCGTGAAGCTCGGTCTCGGTGCGTGCGTCGGCGTCGAGCTCGTCGATGCTCGACTTGATTTCGGCGCTGTTCGCCTCGGCGTCGGCGCGTAGATCGGTCTCGGATTCGACATCGGTGGCGACAGAGCCGGACGCCGGATCGGCGCGCAGCTCTCTCTCGGATCCCGAGTCGGACTCCGCCTCGGCAGCGGATTCGGCGCGCGGCTCGTTCTCGGATCCCGAGTCGGACTCCGCCTCGGCAGCGGATTCAGCGCGCAGCTCGGTCTCGGTCTCGGACTCGGAATCGGAATCGGAATCGGACTCGGACTCGGACTCGGAATCGGCATCGGAAGCGGAGGCGG
>JBBRBG010000084.1:0-37177 GCA_038206055.1 Haliangiales bacterium | reverse complement strand
GGTGTGGCAACGAAGGTGGGCGAGCAGACGTTTGGGCGAAGGTTGACCACGCCGCGACGGGCCGAGCCGGGCATCGGCTGCGAAACGGAAGCGGTCACGGCCACGACAAGTCGAGCTGGACCGGTGGGGCTCGAGCGGGTGCAGTTGCGGGGATCACGGACGCGATGCCGAAGCAGACGGGCGAGGATCTGCGTAGTGAGCTCGGGATGGGACAGCAAGGCGAGCACCCGGAGGCGGTCGCCGCACTGCGTCGGTGACCCACGAGGTGCGACCGGACGGATCGGGCTTGCGGAACGTGTACTCGACGCGCCCGTCGGTGCGAACCGTCACGCGGTCAGCGGTGATGATGGGCCGCAGGAGATAGCGCGCGAGGCGCTCGAGCCCGCGGCGGTCGGCTCGATCGAGCGGGTGTCGACCTATCACCGCGCGCGAAGAAATACAGCATGCCCGTCTTCGGCAAGAGCCCTGCGACGTCGTGCGGCGACAGCTCTGCGAGCGAGAGCTGCGCGATGAACGCGAGCGGGACGCCTGCCCCGGCTTGCGGCCACGCGTGCTTCGCCGGCAGGTCGGGCTCGCCACCGAAGCGAGTCTCACCGAGCACGGGCTTGCGCGTGGCCTTCACCGCGAAGTCGATGCGTGGCCGAGCGGCCGCCACGATGCTCGCGGCTCGCTCCGCCGACAACCCGGCTGCGACGAGCCCAGCGGCCAACGATCCCGGGGCTTTTCTCGCGGCGCTTCGTCCCTTGCCAGACGCGGGGGCGCCCTTCGACGCCCCAGACTTCGCGCTCGGTTGCTTCGCCTCGGGATGCTTCGCCTCCAGAGCTGCGATCGCAACCTGGACGCCCGTGCGCGTCTTCCCAGCCAGCGCTGCTCCGAGCTCGCGGAGGCCCGGCAGCGCGGAAGGATCGTCGAGCTCGATGATCGCCGCGAGCGGCGCGGTGAACCGCCAGTCGCCTTTCTTCGCCGCTCGCTGGGCGATCGTCAGCAGGCCAGGCGCAGTGCCGGGTACCGGATGCGCGCGCAGCATCATGTAGAAGTATCCCGTCGTGGGCTCCTTCTTCTCGACCGCGAGCTTGTCCACCACCTCGACCAGGATCGCCTTCACCTCGGGACGATGAAGGTTCGCCTTGAACAACGCCTCGAAGCTTGGTTCGTCGCGTTCGCCCGGAACCCAGCGCATCGCCGCGCGGAAGAACCTTGGGTCGATCTTCTTCGGCTTTGGGTAGAAGAGCGCGTAGAGCACCGCCGCCGCAAACTTGCGGTCCGTCAGCAGCGGGGCGAGCTCTTCGTACGCCCCCTCCGGATTGCTGCGAACGAGCGCGCGCGCTGCGTCCGTGACCTGATCTTTGTTCCCGCTTGCGATCGCCTTCTTCAGTTCGCTCATGTCGGTCGCAGAGGATAGGCTTTTCGATGCGGCTTTTCGAGGCGGCGAAACGCAGGGTAGTGTTGGCGAGAACCGAAGCGGTTGACCGAGGGCATGCAAGGAGTGTGAGGGAGCCGACCGTCGGGAGGCTCGAACATGAGCGAACGGCGCAGACTCGCGATCGGCACCGCGGGTCGACTGCCCCGCTGGCGAGCTCGCGACGGCGCTCGTCGCGAGCTTCGATACGACGAGTGAGCCGCGGGCCTGGAAGGGCGTCGCCCTCAAGTGCCGCGCGGTCACGGTGCAGTAGCGCGGCGACCGGGCGTTCGCATACGTCGCGAGTATCGAGCTGGCCCTGCCGGGCGCCGCGAACCGCGAAGTGGCAGGAGGCCTGATCAGGTGAAGATGATCTGCGCCCCCGCGCTGAGGTCGAAGAAGTCGCCGGCCGTGATCACGTCCTTGACCTGCGGCAGCAGGTCGTCCTTCGTGCGCTTGAACATCTTCATCGCGAGCTCGCAGCCGTAGAGCTCGGCACCCGAATCGACGAGGATCTTCAGCATCTCGCGCACGGTCGGCAACTCGAGCTCGCTCATCGTCTTCTTCATCATGTGCGCGGCGAATGCCTCCATGCCGGGAAGCCCGCCGATCATCGTCGGCATGCCGCTCGCCGGGTTGCCCGCAAGGTTGACGTGGAGGTGGTCGACGCGTTTCTCGGTGACTGCGTCGAGACCCCAGAACGTGAAGAAGATCAGTGCTTCGATCCCCGACTGGCGCGCCGCGTTGGCGAGGATCAACCCGGGGTAGACCTCGTCGAGCCCGCCCTTGGAACAGATGATCGCGACTTTGCGTTCGGTGGTGTCCATGATGATCTCCTAGAGACAACCCGCCGGCTTCGGCAGCCCCGCGATCTTCGCGATCGTGCGAGCCGGCGCCTTGGGGAACAGTTGATAGAGGTCCTTCGTCGTGACCTTCGCGACTTGCGTGAGCCGTTGAATATTGGGCGACGCCTGCATGGTCGCGAAGTCCGCTCGCGCCGCGTCGATCAGCGCCCAGCGCGGTTCGTCGAGCGTGATGTTCTGGTCGCGCGCGATCGATTCGCCGACCGTGCGCGTCCACCCTGAAGGATCGGCGAGGTGGCCGTCGGAGCGCATCGGAACGCCGCCGGGTGCCGCCGGCGGCGGCATTGCCGGCTTCGGCGCTGCTGCGGGTTTTGGCGCCGCAGCAGCGGGTAACATCCGAGCGCGCTTCGGCCCGAGGAGCTCGGCCAACTTCGCTTTCGTCTCGAGCGCCTTGTGATCGGGCTCGGCGCCGGCGTTGACGCCGTGACCGATCCGACGCAGCACGTCGATCAAGAGGCCCAGGCCCTTCTGGACGTCGTTGTCGCGTGTCGCTCGCAGGGCGCGAAACGCGCCGAGTGGCTTGGTGGCATCGGCGTGCTGCATCGCCGCCGCGGCATCGGTCGCGATCTGCAACACCTCCGGGCGCGTCAGCGCCCGCACGACGTCGAGGATCCCGACGATCGCATCGCCGAGCTGGCGAACGTCAGCCGGCGTGAAGCCTTCGATGACGCGACGCCCCACCTGCGCGAGCTCGGTGACGAACGCAAAGTGGCCCTGCTTGTCGAGGGCGTCCAGCCGGGTGATCGCGGTCGCGAGCGCTTCGCGCGCGATCGGCGTCAACTCGTCGAACAGCTCCTCGCGCGCTCGCTGTCTCTCGACGAGCTGCGCGACGTGCAAGGACATCGCATCGAGTCGCTGGAGGATGATCTCTTCGGTCTGCATGGTGTTCCTATGCGGCGTACTTGCCGGCCAGCTGCATCTGGTGGTCGAGGGGCAGCTCCTTGCCGGCGACGATCACGTTCCAGTAGAGCCACTTGAACGCGAGCTTGCCCCAGTGGTTGATCGCGCTCTCGCCGAGCAGCGTGAACGGGCCGATGCCCGGCAGTGGGAACTTCCCAGGGAGCGGCTCCGTGTTGTAGTTGAAGTCGATCAGCATCGCCTTGCCATAACCGGTCTCGATGAAGCAGTTGGTATGCCCGTCGAACTTCGCCGACAGCGCGCGATCGTCGATCGCCGCGAGGAGGTTCGGCGTCAGGACGTCGCCCTGGAAGTGCGCGACCGCGCCCGCCTTCGATGACGGCAGGTCGGTCGCGTCACCGAGCGCGAACGTGTTGGCGGCGCTGGTGACGGCGAGCGTCTCGCGGTGCGTCGGGATCCATCCGTTCGCGTCTCCGAGCCCGGAGCGCGTGATGATCTCGGCGCCGCCGTGGGTGGGAACTGTCACGAGCAAGTCGTAGTCGAGGTCGCGACCGTCGTACGATGCGAGTCGACGGCGCGCGCCGTCGACGGCGGAGACCGCAAAGTCACCCACGACCTCGATCTTGCGCTGTGCGAGCAGCCCGCCGAGCAGCCGGGATGCGACGGGCTTGGTGAACGCCCCCTCATTCGGGGTCGCGAGCACGAGCTCGACACGGTCGCGCTCGCCTCGCTGCGTGAAGTAGGCGTCGGCGAGGAACAGGAACTCGAGCGGTGCGACCGGGCACTTGATCGGCAGCTCGGCGACGTTGACGACGATCCTGCCAGCATGAAAGCCGTCGAGCGCGCGGTGCAGCGCCTGCGCACCTTCGAGCGTGTAGAAGTCGTGTGCGGTGGTGCGCCAGCCGGCGCCGGTGAGACCCGGCGTCGCTTCGGGCAGGATGCGGCTGCCGGTCGCGAGCACGAGGAAGTCGTAGTCGATCGTCTCCCCGCCCTTCAGCGCGACGTGCTTGTGCTCGGGCGCAACGCGGTCGATGTCCGCGAGGCGCAGCACGACCCGACGATCGACGAGCTGCGTGCGCGGTCGCACGAGCTCGGCCTCTCGGTAGGCGCCGAACGGCAGGAACAACAGGCCGGGCTGATACAGGTGCGTGTCGTCGCGATCGAGCAACACGACCTGCCAGCCCGCGGGCAAGACGCGAACGAGCCGGTTCGCCATCATCGTTCCGGCCGTGCCGGCACCGAGAATCACGATTCGTTTCATGCCACCGGATGATTCACGTTGCGGGCCAGCCGTAGTTCCGCGGGAGCGACCCAACTCGCGCACGGACTGCCTGGGGCGCCCTGACCGCGCACGATTTTCGCGAATGTCGTGTCATCATTTCGCGATGGCTTCGCGTGCCACCGCTCGATCATCTACGGCGGTGGCCTCGCCGCGGACCTGCTGATCGCGCTCGCGTCGTGGTGGCGCACGGTTGGTCTCGCAGGTTCGTTTGCCACGCAGTGCCCATCATGGAGCATCGATTCCAGCGTCGACCCGATCGAGCCGCTCCAGCACGGATCGGCTGGATCATCGCGAACGTCGACGTTCGCTTCGAAGCCGGTCCCGGCAAGCCCGTCACGATCCCGATGCGCGTGCTCGCCGTCTACATGCGGGAAGGCAGCGCCTGGAGGATGATCCAGTTCCATTTCTCGACCGCCGTCCTTAACAGCTGAGTCTTCGCCTGCTAAGGGCAAGGCGGAGTCGCCGGGCACCCGTTGTTCGACAGGGCCGGCGTGGTCTCTTTGCAGCCGGCCACCGTGATCGTGTTCGTCGCCAGGAAGTCGGGCTGAAGGTCGTCGCGCCAGCCGCGATCGATGCCGTCGCGCGCGCTCTCCGGGATCTCGGTGTTCGTGATGAACTGCGTCGCCGGGACGCCGAAGATCCGGATCGCGGCGTAGTTCGTGCCGATGCGCCCCGGATAGGGGCAGGAGTTGCTCCCCGAGATTTGCGAACCGCCGGCGAACCGCACGACCGTGTTCGTCATCACCGAGCGGCTATCGACGTTGCCGCCGAACCCGAGGCCGAGCCAGTCGCCGGCCGCGGAGGCTGCGCCCTGGTCGGAGGTGAACGTGATCTTCTTCTGCGCCGTGCCGATCGCGATCAGCGCGCCCGTGGCGGTGGCCGGGCCGGCGCCGATCCCGACGTTGAGCGTGCCACCCGGCGGGAACTGCATGGTGACGCCGGGCTCGATCGTCAGCACGGCGACCGTCCCGGGGACCATCGAGTTGACGTCCATGCGCCCGCCGTCCATGCCGCTGCCGACGTGATACGGGACACCGCGGTCGTGCAGCGTCTGATCGGAGCTGACCGAGCCGCCCGATCCCGCGATCCCGATCGCGTCGCGCGCGTTGCCGGTGTACGTACCGGTCGGGATCGAGCCGATGACGCGCGCGTAGGTGTGGACCGGGAAGCCCGCGGAGCCGTGGACGACCAGGTTCTTGGACGTGGCATCGAAGCCCGTCGGACCGTCGATGTACACGCCCTGGCTCGCCGAGTTCGCGATCTCGAGATCGTCGACGTGCAGCGTACCGGTCTGTAGATGGATCGCCGCGGCGTACGCGACGTTGGTGTTCAACGGATCGCCGCCGCCACGCACGATGGTGTGGGTCAGCGAGATCGCACCTCCGAGGGAACGGATCTGCGAGAACGGCATCCCGCTGACCACCGAATCGATGGTCACGGGTAGCCCGACCGCGCCGGCGGCGGTGAACGAGCCACCGGTCTGCACGGTCACCGTCTTCTTGACCGCGATCTTCACGACCGCGCACGGCTCGATCGTCAGCGCAGCGCTGACGTTGATATCAAATGGGATGATGTGCGGGCTCGCCGCGGCGGTCCACGTCTCGGCCGCGGTGACGCTCGCGTGCATCGTGCCGGCGCCGGTCGGCGTGGCGCACACCGGCGCATCGATCGCCGCGTCGGCGGGTGGCGGAGCATCCGGCAGCTTGGTGACGCCATCGTCAGGGCATCCGGCCAACACGATCAGAAGGAGAGACGCGCGCGGCGTGACGGCGGTCATTCCAGCATCCCCACCACGCACGCGGCGACCTTCATGGCCGTATTCTACTCCGAATCCCCGGGTCTGCGAGGTCTTGCTAGGGCACGGGCTGCTTGCGCTCGCGTCGAAACGTGAGCCACCGCATCGCCACTGGTGGGAGCGCGGGCTTCAGGTTGTAGAGATCGAAGCCCCGCGCCCAGTCGGCGAACCATCCAGTCGGCGGCCAGCTCGGTTGATGAGCCTGCTCGTAGTCGTGCGCATCCTCGTCGGAGATCAACACGATCGGGAGTCCGCTGCAGACCTCGGCGATCTCGGCGCGCGTGAACAGCGAGCTCCACGTCACCTCGGAGACCTGGCGCTCGAGATCCGTCACCTCGTGACCATCGGCCGCCACGAAGCAGTTGACCACGAAGGTGCCATCCGGCCGCAACCACCGCGCAACCCGCGCGAACAGCGCGCCGAGGTCGGCGACCCCGCGGAAGTGCGAGGTCACCTCGGAGCACACGATCAGCGCGAAATGATCGGCAGGGAGATCGAGCTCGCCGTGTACTACGTCGCCCTCGATCGCGGTGATCGGCAGCGCCTCCGCGGCCGCCGTTTCCCGGATCGTCGTCACGAACGCGGCGGTCAGCTCGACGGCGTGCGTCGGGTGTCCCGCCCGCGCGAGCGGGAAGGTGTTTCGCCCTGTGCCGGCGCCGAGATCGAGCGCGGGGGCGGTCGCCGGATCGAGGTAGCGCGCGGCAAGATCGAGCACCTTGCCGTCGGCGTTTCCGCCGAACAGCGGCGGCGTTCTCGTGGCGGCCCAGTGCTCGTACTGCTCCTGCACCGTGGCGGTGTCGAACCAGACCTTGTAGTTGACGCCGGGATTCGGCGGGTCCTGCGGCTCCCAGCTCAGGTGAAACCGCGCGTGCGGCGACTCCCGAAACCCGTCGACGAGGCGCGTCGCGACCAGCGCTCGCAGGTCAGCGAGCTCCGGATCCGTGAAGCCCTTGCCGAGCGCCTCGAACATCGCTGCGAACCTCGCCATGTACACGTCGAGCAGGGCGGGGATCGCCGGCACCGAGACACTGCCCGACGTGCGCCACTTGCGATCCACCCGCGAGAGCACGGCCGCGTGCACGGCATCGGGTGACAGCGGCGAGGACCCCACGCCGCCGCAACGTACCACCTACTCGCGGAACATCTGCGGCAGCGTATCCAGTCGCGGTAACGCGAACGGCGCGGTGAGGGCGGTGGGCTGCGGCGGTGCATCGACGGCCAGGCCGAAGATCTCGAGGCACATCTCGTTCGTCGTCTGCTCGCCGAGGGTGATGTCGATCGGCTGCGGCGGCAGGTTCGAGTCGTGGAGCATGCGCTGCACGAACGGGTTCTCGATCGTGTTGTTCCACTTGCAGCTCACCTCGATCTTGTCGCCGACCTCGAGGCTGGGCAGCGAATCGATCGGCGCGTCGTAGATGTACGTACGCTGCCAGTCGAAGTTCCAGCCGCCGTTCGCGAGGCACTCGGTGGCAGGATTCGCGCCGCGCGCGGCTGGGCGAACGATGTGCGACGAGATGTGCGTGCCGACGAGGTGCATGTGCGGGTTGACCGAGAACACCTTGACGCCCGTCAGGCCACCGAGGTTGTCGAGCGTGCGGCTCATCTTCTCCGGGTGATCCGCGACGTTCTTCGGGATCCTGAATGCGGCAGGCGCGCCGGGCGCCTCGTCGGGCGAGGGCTCGAGGTTCGGCGCTGCGAACTCGTTCCCGATCGCGGCGACGAAGTACATCTTGCGCGGCCACACGTTCGAGAACTTGAGGTCCACCGACGTGAAGTCGATGTCGTTGGTCTGACCGGCCGGGTGATAGTGGATCTGCATCACGAGCTTCGAGTTCGGGACGAGCGGCACGGCGAGCTCGGACGGCGTGTTCATCGGCTGGTTGCCGGGCGTCCACACGTTGACCACGAAGTCGCCGGGCGTCGCGCTCGCCGAGCAGTCCCACGGCTGGCCGATGCCACGCTGGGCGACGACCGCGTCGATCTGCGCCTGCTGCGTGACCTCGGTGATCACCGCGTGGTGCACGACGAGATCGTTGCCGGGGCGAACCTGGAGCCCGGTGAGCCACGTCAGCTGCGTGTTGCCGGGATCGAGCACGTAGCAGACGAACTGATCCTTCGTACCGGTCGTGGTCCAGCCCTGCGTCGGCGTCATCGTCTTCGAGATGCCGGCGAGCGCGGTGTTCGGTGCCTTGCCGATGTCGGCCTCGGTGCCGAGCGCGTGACCGTCCTCGATCCAGATGTGCAGGGTCTCCTTCTCCTTCGCGGACAGGCGCGGGTCGTCGGTCCAGTCGAACCGCGGCGTGCAATCGGCCTCCTCGCGCGCATCGAACGGCGGCATCTCACCCGCATCGACCTTCTTGACCATCATCTCGGAGGTCTCGACCGCGTCCTGGTACTCGGTCAGCGAGAACGGCGCGATGCCACCCGGCTGGTGACAGGACATGCAGTGCGCAGACAGGATCGGGCCGACGTCCTGGTACCAGGTCGCGCGCGCGACGGGCTGGTCGCCATCGTCTCCGCTCATCGTGTCGGTACCGCAGCCCGCGGCCCAGAGGCCCGCGGAGATCGTCAACAGGGCAAGGCTTCGGCGCATGACGCCTGTAGGAGCAATGTGCGTACCGCCGTAACCCGTTGATCCGCATGGCGGAAGCGTGGTGAATCCCCACGCGCTGTTGGGTTCTGCGTCAGTTACAGGTGCCCGACTGACACACACATCCGCCGGTGCCCGAGCACTCGTTGATGATCGAGCCGGTCGAGTAGAACTCGCCGATCTGGCGGCGGGTCGCGGGCTGCTTGCGCGTCAGGTCGTGCATCCCGGAATCGGAGGCTGGAACGTTGCTCGCGGGCGGGAGCCCGGCGCCGCCGTCCATGATCACGAGCGCGCTCCCGGTGGCGATCGGGCTGGTCTTCACGGTGACGCCCCAAGGCGTGAACGGCGTCGGGCCGAGCACGGGGATCTTCATCGACCTTGCTTGCCAGTAGCTGCCGAGGTTCGGGACTTGCTCGTCGCCGATCGCGATCTGCATGAGCAGCTGCTTCGGCAGCGTCTTCGTGGCGATTCCGGCGAGAACGGTATCGGCGACGCCCGAGCCCTCGGTCTTGTCCCAGCGCATCTGCATGAGCCCGACCGCGAGCGTGACGTCGAGCGGATCGGGGTATGCGCCCGCGAGGATCGTGCGGTATGTCGGCCAGTCGAGCGAGCGCTCGAGCAGCATCGAGTAGTTCGCGCCGCCGACGCCGAGCACGGCGCGCGTCACGGTGGGCTCGTATGCCATGACCGTGGTGCCGAAGATCGCGCCCTGGGAGAGCCCGTAGTAGTAGACCTTCGTCGGATCGACGAGTCGCTTGTTCGCCTGCGCTGCATCGACGAACAGCTGTGTCGCGAACGTGGTCCGCATCGCGCGCACGAGCGCGACGTGGTTGACGATGCCCTGCTCGAGGACCTCCATCACCTCGTCCGCCTTCGAGATCTCGTTGAGCGCACGCGCGACCGCCGGCAGATCGATGCCGGACATCCCGCGCATGTCCGTGCCCACGAACACCATGCACAGCTCGGCGGCCGTGGCGCGCTGCACGCCACCCGAGGTCTCCCCCGAATCACCGAGGAGTCCATGGCCGTAGATCACCATGCCGACGGGGGTCGTGGCGGTGTACGCGCACGTCGGGACGATCGCGGTGAACGGGACCCTGTAAAAGCCTTGCAGCGCCGGCAACCCGTCACCATCACGCACGATCCGGGTGCCGGGGCTGGCACGGCCGCTGTTCGAGAGAAACAGCGGCGCGTCGAAGGTCCCGGTGATCTTCCGCCGGATCTCCGTGCCGTCGTCGACCGCCATGTCGGAGGTTATGGAAAACGCGATCGGATGTGCATCGAGCGCGGCGATCGCGCGATCGCGCGCGGCGATCATGTCGCCGTGGATGAACGCATCGGATGCGACCGTGAAGTCCCACGCGACCACGAGGTCATCGGCGGGATAGCCCGCGCCGTCGAGCGCCTCGAGCACCTCGCCGAACCGCGGGCGCATCGCCTCGAGCAGCTCGTGATCGGTGTGCTTGCCGCCCGTGAGCGCCGCGAATCCCGGCGGGACCGGGAGGTCCCCGCCATCGGCCGCGTGGACCGCGCGAGTGATGCCGACCGCGTAGCGATGGCCGCCCACGAGGCGCGCGGCGGGGCGCAGGAACAGCGCCTGGGAGTCGGGGAAGCCATCGGCCTGCTCGTCGATCTCGGCGAAGTGCGCGACCCGCTCGCCAGTCGTCATGTCGAGGATGATCGTCGGGCTATCGGCGGCGAGACTGCGATCGTAGTTGTCGTTCGGCGGCAGGCCGATCGGCGACACGCCGCCCGGGAACGACATCACCATCGGCGCCGCGGGCGAGAACCCGTCGGCGACATTCCAGCCGGCCGGATCGGTCGGCAGGTCATCGATGTTGATCGGCAGCGTCTTGTCGGGAATCGCGAGGCGGCGGCCCGTCGCGGTCGATGAATCCTCGACCTCGAACGCCGAGCTCGGCCACGGCGTCATGCAGGCGTTGGCGCCGAGCGGATTGCACGGCGCATCGACCGGCAAGGACGCCGGCCCGCCGCAGGCAGCGACCGCAACGAGGGAACAAACGACGGCCCGCATCGAGGAGGAAGCTACACCGATCTGGTCCCGAGCGGCGAACCAACGTCCATCGCGCTATAACAGCGCAGTGCGGCACGTGGCAGCGATCACCGTTTTCCTGATGGCGTGCGGCCATCCTGCGGCCACGGGCCCGACCACCGGCGGCAAGCCGACCGGCGGCACCACGGATGTTCCGACCGGCGGCGGTGGTGCGGTCAAGCCGACCGGCGGCGGTGGTGCCGGCTCGGGTGCGACGGCGGTGGCGAACGCGCCCGCCCTCGGCTGCCCGGTGCCGAGCTGTGCGTTTCACGCCGGCTTCGCCACGTACTTCACGTGCACGAGCGGCGGTGGTGGCGCGTGCTTTCACTACGGCCCGGCGTGCACGCCGCCCGACGCGTGCATGTTCGACCCCGGCGATCGCACGTACAAGCAGTGCTCGAAGGCCAGCGAGGGGACGTGCCAGGCGTGGGGCGCCGCGTGCGCGCCGACGACCAAGTGCATGTTCTCGCCGCAGGACGGCTATCACCACCACTGCGACGATATCAGCGGCGGCACCTGCAAGCGCTACGGCGCGTTCTGCGCGCCCTGAGGGATTCCGTCGCGGCGTGACGCGCAAGGACCAGCTGCGTCGGTTGGGAAGACCGCCCCGAAGATCCCGAAGGCGCGAAGGATCATTTTAGCGTGGCGCGCGTTCTCGTCGAGACCGCGAGGCGAGGCGCCGCGCCCTGAACCGGCGGCTGCGGCTCGAGGCGCAGCGTCGACGTCATGGTCGTGTGGTCGTTCTGCGCGCCCTGACAGATCCGGGCGCGGCGTGTCGGCGCCGGCGTGACAGCTGCGTCGGTTGGGAAGACCGCCCCGAAGATCCCGAAGGCGCGAAGGATCATTTTAGCGTGGCGCGTGTTCTCGTCGAGACCGCGAGGCGAGGCTCGAGAGAGCCTCTCCTTCGTGCCTTCGGGATCTTCGGGACAGTCCGGACTCGGCACACGCGCGGTGGCGGGCGGCTGGGTCACGGCACCGCGCCCTGAACCGGCGGCTGCGGCTCGAGGCGTAGCGTGGACGTCATGGTCGTGTGGTCCGTCTGCCCGCCCATTGACATGTCCATCGCGAGATCGGCGACCAGCTCGCCCGCGAGCGTGAGCCGCAGGAGATCGATCGTGCCGGTGCCGCGCATCTTGCCGGCGATCTTCGAGACGGTGACCTTCGAGCCCGAGACGTCCACCTGTTGATCGGGCCCGGCGAGCTCGGAGGTCAGCGTGATGGTCACCGTCGTCGGGGTCATCGCGGTGATCTTGATCGTCGTCGCGGCCGCGACCTTCATCCCGTTCTGATCGACCGCTTGCTTGAACGTCCACAGTGCGCCGACACCGACCGGCTGGTCCGGCAGCGGCATCACGGTGTGCTCGAGGTTGCGAGACAGCGCCGAGACCTGGGTCTGGATCGCGGGCGGCAACTGCTTGCCGCCGCTGTCGACATTGATCGCGCCGAGCACGCCCGTCGGCGTGAGGGTCCCGGTGATCGCGGTGCCGACGAGGAGCTGCAGCGGCGCCGTCATCTGCTCGGCGGTGAGCACCGCGTTCTCGCGGTCCTTCGCCTCGGCCTTGGTCACCGTGTAGCGGACCTTCATCGTCCCGTCGTCGAGCACGTCGTCCGCGCCGACCTCGTAGCTGGTGACCACCGTCGGCCAGGGGACCTTGCTCGCGCCGTCGCCCATCGTGATATCGGCGGTGACCCGCAGCAGCGTGCGCGTGCCCTTCGTCGCCTGGTAGTGAAGCAGCGCGTGCGGCTCGAGTCCGGTGTCGATGATCGCAAGCGCGGTCAGCGGCGGCGGCGGCGGCGCGTCCTTGCTGCCGCAGCCCGCGGCGATCAGAACTGCGATCGAGATCACCCTCATCGTCGTCTCTAGCTTGGCCAACGCAGACTCCCGGGGCAACTCTTTAGGCGATCCAGTGGCTTACGCCGCTACCCCAGGAGGCCTTGACGAACTTGGATTTGAAAAGCATTATCAATGTCACCTCCGATGCTTGTCTGCCTGTGCCACCCAGCCTCCGACCGCGACATCGACGCGGTGATCGACGATGGCGCGCGCACCGTGCAGGACGTCGGTCGCAAGTGCGGCGCCGGAACCGGCTGCGGTGCGTGCGTCGAGGAGATCCGAGATCGCCTTCAGGCGAAGGGTGCGAACAGCTGCAGCCGCGATTGTGCCAGTGACCTCGTCTCGGTAAGGTCACGGCCGTAAGCGCTCACGCGGGTTCGTGGCGCGCCCGGGACTCCGACTTCCAAGGTAGGCCGCAATGAAGGGCAATGAAGAGGTGCTCCAGCTCCTCAACCAGCTCCTCACCAACGAGCTGACGGCGATCAACCAGTATTTCATCCACGCGAAGATGTGTGAGAACTGGGGCTACGACCGGCTCGCCGCCAAGGTCCGCGAGGAGTCGATCGACGAGATGCGGCACGCCGATCTGGTGATCAGCCGGATCCTGTTCCTCGATGGTGTGCCGAACCTGCAGCGCTATCACAAGCTCCACGTCGGCGAGACCGTGAAGGAGCAGTTCGAGGCGGACCTCCAGGTCGAGTACTCGGCGATCACGTTCCTCAACTCGGGCATCGACGCCTGCCGCAAGGCCGGCGACAACGCCACCGAGGATCTGATGACGAAGATCCTGGTCGGCGAAGAGCAGCACTGCGACTGGCTCGAGACCCAGCTCGAGCTGATCCGGCAGGTCGGCGAGCAGAACTACCTGGCGCAGCAGATCAAGAAGTAGTCGGGGGCTTCACGAAGCGCATGGCGACGATGCTCAGCACCGCCATCGCCATCACGTAGTACGCCGGTGCCATCGGCTCGTGCGTGACACCGATCAGCCAGGCGATCACGAACTGCGTGGTCGCGCCGAACACGGTGACGGTGAGCGAATAGGTCAGCGCGATCCCGGCGCTGCGCGTCTCGGCGGGGAAGGTCTCCGCCATGATCGTCAGCGCTGCCACCCCGGCCGGCGCTCCGACGAGCGCGAGCACGACGATGACGATGACGAGCGATGGGAGCGAGCGTGCGTGGTTCAGGTAGAGGAATGCCGGGACGTGCAGACGAGGGTCAGCACGCGCGAGACCATCAGCGAGCGATGGCGACCGTAGCGCTCGCAGATCATGCCGGCTACCGGCGATGACACGATCACCGTGACGCCCAGCGCGATCGGCGCCGCCATGGCTACGGTCACGGACATGCCGAGCGATGTCTGCGCGTACGTCGTCATGTACGTGCCGACGTAGGTGGTCACGGTGCTGCACGCGGTCACGAGCACGAGCAACGCGACCTCGCGACGATGATCGCTCCACACGGCACGCAGCGCCGCCGTGGCGGAGTGGTGCTTCGGCTGGGGCAGGGTCTCGGGGAGCGTGCGTCGCATGTAGAAGCCCACCGGGATGAGCACCAAGCCGAACGCGAACGGAACGCGCCAGCCCCAGGCCGCGAGGTCCGATGGCTCGAGCACCCGTGTCACCGAGATGCCGACGATGCCCGCCGCGAGGATCGCGAAGCCCTGACTGACGCTTTGCAGGCTGATGTAGAGCGCGCGCTGATGCGGCGGCGCGCTCTCGAGGAGCACCGCGGACGCGGGGCCCACCTCGCCGCCGAGCGCGAGGCCCTGGATCAGCCGCGAGACCACGAGGATCAGCGGCGCCGCGATGCCGATGGTCGCGTACCCCGGCGTCGCCACGAGACCGATGGTGCCGATGCTCATCAGCACGATGGTCAGCAGCAGGGCCGGCTTGCGGCCGGCGCGGTCGGCGTAGGCGCCGATCCAGATGCCGCCGAGCGGTCGCGTCAAAAAGCCGATGCCGAAGGTCGCGACCGATAGCAGCAGGCTCGCGAGCTCGCTACCCGTCGGGAAGAACGCCTTGCCGATGTAGACCGCGAGGAACGTGTAGGTGATGAAGTCGTAGAACTCGAGCGTGTTGCCGACCAGCGTGGCCACGAGCGCACCACGAGGCACCTTTGCTCCCATCGGAGCGACATATCACTTCGGCGGCATGCGCAGTGCGCCGTCGAGCCGGATCGTCTCGCCGTTGAGATAGCCGGTCTCGACGATCGCGGCGACCATCGCGCCGTACTCGGCAGGATCGCCGAGGCGCTTGGGGAACACGACGTCCTTCGCGAGCGCGGCGCGGACCTCCTCGGAGAGCGAGCCAAGCATCGGCGTATCGAAGATGCCGGGCGCGAGCGTGACGACGCGGATGCCGACGACACCGAGGTCGCGCGCGGCCGGCAGCGTCATGCCTGCGACGCCTGCCTTCGAGGCCGCGTACGCGATCTGCCCGATCTGGCCATCGAACGCGGCGACCGACGCCGTGTTGACGATCACGCCGCGCTCGCCGTTCTCGAGGGGATCATTCTTCGACATCGCCGCCGCCGCGAGCCGGAGTACGTTGAACGTACCGACGAGGTTGATGCCGATCACCGTCTTGAACAGATCGAGGTCGTGCGGCTTGCCCGTCTTGTCGAGCGTGCGCGCGGCCCAGCCGACGCCGGCGCACGACACCGCCACGCGCAGCGGCCCGAGCTTGCCGGCCTCGGCGATCGCCGCCTCGATCTGCGCGGGCTCGGTGACATCGGCCTTCGCGTAGACCGCGCCGAGCTCGGACGCGAGCGCCGCGCCCTTCACGTCGTCGCGATCGACGATCACCGCCTTCGCGCCGCCGGCGACCAGCCGCCGCACCGTCGCGGCTCCGAGACCCGAGGCACCACCCGTGACGAGGACGACTGCACCGCTGAGCTTCATGCGGCGAGCAGACGCGATCACCGGCGCGGATTCAAGTCCGCGCGCGGATCACTGCTCGTCGCAGACGACGCCGAGCGTGCCGTAGATACCGAGGTCGCGGTAGATCACGTAGCGGTTCTGCACGACATCGAGCACCACGAGCTCGGTCTTCTTGCCGCCCTTCTTCCAGTAGGCTTTGCCGTCGGTGCCCGCGATGATCTTCAGCTCTCCGGTCTTCGTCGAATAGATCTCGCCGGCGCTGTCGCTCACCACGTTCGTCATCGCGGCTTCCTTGACTGCGCCCTTCTTGCCGACGAACACGCGGAAGCCCTTGCCGCCGAAGTCGTCCTGCAGCCGGTCGACGTAGAAGTACACACCGTCATCGTCGCGCGCGAGGAAGTGCGCCTGCCGCTCCCACAGCGGCGGCAGGAACGTGGCCTTCGCGAGCACCTTGCGCGCTTGATCGGCGGGCAGGGGCGTCAGCGTCCGACGTCCGTCCTTACCAGCGGTGCACTGGATCGTGACGCCGTTCGGATCCGAGCTCACGAACGCCTGCTGGATGCCCTGCACCCGGGGGGACCACACGATCCACTCGTACTTGTCCCCATCGACGCTGAAGCCGACGATCCGCTGCTGATAGAGCGATTTCGCGTCGCCGTAGAACACCCACTTCTCGAGGTCGCCCTTGAGCGCGGCGACCTTGGGCACGACGAGCACGGAGCCCGCGTCGTCCTTGAACACGTCGAGCTGATCGACCACCGCGCGGATATCGATCGGCGCGTGCAGCTTGCTGGTCTTCTTCGGATCCGCGCTTGCCGTGCTCGCGACGAGCAGCAAGCCGGCGACGATCAGATGTTGTCGCACAGCGTGCCCGTGAACTTGTAGATCCCGAGCTCGGTGAAGATGACCGGCGAGTTGACGTCGAGGTCGAGCGGGATCAAGTCGGTCTTCTTCTCGCCCTTTACCCACTTGGTCGACGGCTTGGTCTCGCCGTCGGTGGTCTTGACCAGGCGAAGGTCGCCGGTCTTCGTCGAGAAGACCTGGCCTGCCGAGTCGCTCGCGACGTCGGTCAGCGCCATCTGTTTCATCGCGCCCTTCTTGCCGACGAACACGCGGTAGCCCTTGCCGCCGTGCGCCTTATCCAGGTGATCGACGTAGTAGTAGATGCCCGAGTCGTCGCGCGCGAACATGTGCGGGTTGCGAACCAGCGCGGGCGACAGGAAGCTGTACTTGTCGATCACGGACTTTGCCTTGTCGCCGGCGAGCTGGGTCAGGATGGCGTCGTCCTTGCCATCGCACCACTTCATGAACGAGCCGTCCTCCCTCTTCATGATCGAGGCAGGGCGGGTCTCGGCGAGGCGCGGCGCGTAGGTATCGATGGTCCACGCATCCCCGTTCCGCGACTTGCCGATCACGATCTGCTCGTAGAGCTGCTTTCCGGTGCCGTACCAGGCCCGATTCTGGGCGTTCGAGGTCCCGTCGGACTCCGCGAACACCACGTAAGTGCCCCCTGAAAGACAAGCAGCTTGTCCTTCATCGCCTTGATATCGACGGGAGTTGGCTTTGGATCCGTGTCCTTGGGGGTCTCCCCCAGGGCAACAGACGACAACGCAAGGATCCCCGCGACCACCCAACCTCGTGCACGCATCGGTGTCTCATTATACGATCGTGCAGATGGCTAATTCACCCGCTCGTGCGGCCATCGACGTCGGATCGATCATCGATAAGTACGTGATCGAGGCCCTGATCGGTCGCGGTGGCATGGGGGCGGTGTTCGTGGCGCGTCATCGCACGCTCACGGACAAGCGGGTCGCCATCAAGGTCCTACACACGGAGATCACGGATCCGGATATCCAGCTCCGGTTCAAGCGCGAGGCGCAGATCGCCACCCGGGTGAACCACCCGAACATCGTGGAGGTCCACGACTTCGACATCACTCCCGACGGCGTGCCGTTCCTCGTGCTCGAGTACCTCGAGGGCCAGACGCTCGCGCAGCGGCTCGCACAGGGCGTGATCCCCCTCGAGCAGGTGATGTCGATCGTTCGCCAGGTCGGGTCGGCGCTCGCGGCCGCGCACCGCGAAGGCATCGTCCATCGCGATCTCAAGCCGCAGAACATCTTCCTGGTCCCGACCGAGGTCGACGGCCGGATGGTCGAGGTCGCGAAGGTCCTCGACTTCGGCATCTCCAAGTGGCGCGGCTCTGAGACCGTCAAGACGCAGGAGAGCGCGCTCCTCGGGACGCCGCAGTACATGTCGCCCGAGCAGGCGACCGGTCGCCACGACAGCGTCGACGAGCGTACCGACGTGTTCGCGCTCGGCTCGATCGTCTACGAGATGCTGTGCGGCCACCCCGCCTTCACCGGTGCGTCGATCCCGGAGGTCGTCTTCAAGGTGGTCTACGAGCAGCCGCTCCCGATCGTGCAGTCGGTGCCCGATAGCGTGGCGACGGCGATCCGCACCGCGATGTCGAAGCCTGTCGAGGATCGCTACGCGACCGTGTCGAACTTCGTCGAAGCGCTGACCGGGACGGCGCTGTCGGGGTTCCGGCCGTCGATGATCACGAACCCTCCGGGCGAAGGTTTCGCGAGCGGCTCGAAGAAGATCTCGAGCAATGAGGCGCTCGGCGACACCATGGGCTCGGGCGACTACGCGGGCGCCGCACCGATCACGCCGTCGAAGCCGGTACCGATCGTCCGCGCCTCGTCACCGACCGTCGATTCGGTGGCCAAGGGCGATCCCTCCGGGCAGATCG
Source organism: Haliangiales bacterium (assembly GCA_038206055.1). Classification (GTDB taxonomy): domain Bacteria; phylum Myxococcota_A; class Polyangia; order Haliangiales; family Haliangiaceae; genus JABFXX01. Next base: position 18,873 of record JBBRBG010000084.1, on the reverse strand, counting down.
GAATCGCCGTGACCAGCGCATCGTCTCCTGCGCCGCGCGCGAAGAAGCCGGTGTGGTGGGTGATCGCCGGCGTCGGTGCGGTCGCGGCGACGATCGCGATCATGTACGTCGTGATGAGGAAGCCCGCCGACGACACGACGAAGGTGTCCGCTCCCGAGCTGCAGGTCGTCAAGGCGTCCGTCGTCACCCCCGATGCGGCGGTGCAGGTGGCCGCCGTGCCCGCCGATGCGGCGGTCTCGACCCCCGTGAAGATCGCCGACCGGCCCAAGGTGAAACCGCTGCCGAAGCCGCCGAAGGTCGACGATCCGCCCGAGGCTCCGGATCCGGCGGACGACGCGTCGGTGACCGAGGCACTGAAGAACGCGCACGCCGCATACGCGAGCGGCGACTACGACCTCGCCTATCGGCTCGCGAACGTGGCGGTGAACCGCGGTGCACCGCTGCAGCGCCTGCAGGGCTCGGTGCTCAAGGGCTACATCGCGTGCGAGAAGAAGGACCTCGAGCTGGTGAACGCTGCGCTCAACGCTCTCGATGGCCGGCCCGCCATGCGCAAGAAGGTGATCGCGCGGTGCCAGCAGCGCGGCGTCGATGTTCGCTAGTACGTGTGCTTGCTCCAGGCGCAGATCCTCGGCGGCGATCTCGACGCGGCCGAGCAGACCTCAGCCGATCGTCCCCGCGTCGCAGACGCTCGTGCAGCACGCACTCGGAAGGGATCCGCTCGTGATCTACGCCGACGCCGTGGAGGCGGAGCTGCGCTCGTATGGGCGCGGCCTCGCCGCAGAGCTGCACGGCGAGCCGGCCGCGGCGATCGCGGAGTACCGGAGGGCGCTCGCCGCCCCGTCGAAGGGTGACACCCGGATGCTGATCGCGTACCAGCTCGCGAAGGTCCTCGTCCAGACCGGCGACCCGGCGGGTGCGAAGGCCGCGTGCCTGGAGGTCATCGCGCCGCGCGTCTACGAGCCGTATCGCGCCGCGCTGTTGCCCGATTGCCTGGTGTGGAGCGGCGAGCACGCGTAGCTCGAACAGCTCGTCCGCGCGTGGACCGGCGAGCTCGCGCTCCCGGCGGTGACCGAGGCGCGTCGCCTGCTCGAACCCGCGCCGCTATAGCTTCTGGTGCAGCTGGATCAAGTTGCCGACGGTGTCGGAGAGCACCGCGATCTTCACCGGGCCGGCGATCGTGGGTGGCTTCGTGAACGCCACGCCCGCCGCCGTTAGACGGGCGTAGTCGGCATCGAGGTCGGTGCTCTCGAACGAGGTTGCGGGGATGCCCTGCGCAAACATCGTCTGCTGGAACGACTTCCCGGCCGGGTGCGCGTTCGGCTCGAGAGAAAGCTCGAGGTCGTCGGCGCCGGAGGTCACCGTGATCCATCGGTACTCGCCGACCGGAATCTCCATCTTCTTCGTGAAGCCGAGGACGTCGGTGTAAAACGCGAGGGCCTTCGTCTGATCCTCGACCATGATGCTCATCAGCTTGATCTTCAGCACGTCCGCAGTGTGCACGGGTCAGGCGAGCGTGGCTTCTCGACAATTGCGAAACGCGTCGAGCGGCAGCTCGCCGAGGAGGCCGAGGCATCCCGAGACGATCGGGATGTGGTCCCGGACCTGAACCCGGCGGCGATACGCCGAGGGCGGGACGCCGATCCGCCGTGTGAATAGCGTCGAGAAGCTCCCGACGCTTGCGAAACCGACGTCGAAGCAGACCTCCGTGACGGAGCGGCCGAGCGAGAGCAGGCGCTTCGCTTCCGCGAGCCGGCGCTCGGTGCGGAACTGATGCGGCGTGATGCCGAACACCGCCTCGAACTGGCGAATGAAGTGATACGGCGAGATCGCGACGGCATCGGCGATCGCGCGCACGCTACGCGCATCCTTGGCGAGCAGCTCGCGCGCGCGTACGAGGCGGCGGAGTGCAGCGCGATCGATCACCACGCCGCGAGCGTACACAGGTCATAGGCCAGCGCGAGCGGCAATCCGCAGTGCCGGCTGCGAACCGCAAGTCCGCTGGTTCAGGTGAGCCCCGAAGGCCTCGAAGGTCCCGAAGCAGAGTCTTCTCCTGCAGGAGAAAGCCTCTCCTTGGGGGCTTCGCGAACTTCGGGGCTCATCTTTCTGGAAGCACGGTCGCGTGGATTCGTCGCCGTCCGTCCGGCCGGGTCGCGCTAGTGCATCAGGACGAGAACGCGGCGACGCTCGCCGGTTTCGGTCGCGACCTCGAGATCCACGAAGCTGCCGGCGGCCGGCGCGTGGGCGGAGATCGCCGCGCCGGCCTCGAGGTTTCCGCCCACCGCGCGATCGTCCACGGCGACCACCCGCTCGTCGGGCCCGAGCCGGATCAAGGACGGGACGATTGCCCCGGAGAGCCCGGGCGCGACGTCGACGATGGTCGCCGAGCTCCCGACGTTCGGCCGATCGGGCACCGCCGCGGTGACGACGGTGGTCGTGTGGGTCGACGGCCCGACCTGGACCAGCAGCATCACGCAGGCGCCCAAAAGGCCGATGGTCAACGAGCGGAACAGGAACATGGTTCCCAGCGCTGCAACGGCAGCGCCAACGCCATCATCAGCCATCCCGCGGGATTAGCGCACCTGTCCACGCGATCGCGCTGCCAGGGTGGATCGCGTCCGAATTTGAAATTGCCATCGCGTCACAACGCGAGCCGGTCGGAGGTCTAACTCGGGTCTCACCCCCGATGTCGAGACGTTTCATGCGCCAACGTTCTCCATTGGTCGAGCACCTAGCTGCTCATGGGAGAACCGTCATGTCATCGCAAAATTACAGCATCGGGATCATCGCGCTCGGTGCGACCGTGGGCCTTGCCGCGTCGATCGCGACCGCCAAAGATCTGACGCCGGCCGATCCGACCCAGGCGAACGCGACACGTATGGTCGAACAGGGTCGCGAGACATTCCGCTACGACACCTTCGGCAGCGAGGTGTTCTGGGGAGACACGATCAAGTTACATACGGCGATCGCCGGTGCGAAGAACGGCGGCGTGGGCGACGGTGTGTCACCCCTTACCGCCTTGGCCGTCGGGCTCAAGGTGGACGCCGAGAAAATCCCGCCAGCGACTGCGCAGGCCATCAAGGCGGGCAAGGTCGACCTCAAGGATCCCGCGACGACGCTCACGTTGCTCAAGCTCGACGCAGTCGTCGGCGTGAAAGGCACGTTCGACGTTGCCGGCAAGCTCACCTCCGTCGGCATCCGTTGTTCGCTTTGCCATTCGACAGTTGATGACTCGTTTGCGCCCGGCATCGGGAAACGACTTGACGGGTGGCCGAACCGAGATCTCGACGTCGGTAAGATCATCTCGCTCGCGCCGAATCTGCAGCCAGTCGAGAAGTTGCTTGGTGTGAACACCGCAACGCTCAAGAAGGTGCTTCTGAGCTGGGGGCCCGGAAAGTTCGACGCGTCGGTCTTTCTGGACGGCAAGGGTATGCGCCCCGATAACAAGTCCGCGGCAACGGTGATCCCGGCGGCGTTCGGGCTCGCTGGCGTCGACCTCGCGACGTATACCGGTTGGGGCTCGGTGCCGTACTGGAACGCGATGGTCGCGAACAACGAGATGCACGGCGTCGGGCGGTTCTTCGACGCGCGGATCGCGGACGCTCGGAGGTTTCCGGTGGCTGCAAGGGCGAGGAGCGGTGACCTCAAGCCGCCGCAGGATCTCGTTACCGGGAAACTGGCCGCGCTTCACTTCTATCAGCTCGCGATCGCGGCGCCGAAACCGCCGGTGGGTAGCTTCGAAGTGCAGGCAGCCTCGCGTGGTCAGGTGCTGTTCATCGGCGCCGCGAAATGCGCGAGCTGCCACGTCCCGCCGCTCTACACGGAGCCAGGCAATAACCTGCACACGCCCGCCGAGATCGGGATCGATGCCTTCCAGGCCAATCGTAGTCCGACCGGCAAGTATCGCACCACGCCACTCGGCGGACTGTTCACCAAGATCAAGGGCGGCTTTTATCACGACGGTCGATACGCGACGCTGGCAGAGGTCGTCGAGCACTACGACGCGCATCTGAAGCTGAAGCTCGACAAGAGTCAGAAGGCCGATCTGGTGGCATTCCTCATGTCGCTCTAGAGAAGCCCTGCCCCCGGCGGGTCGCCGAGCTCGATGTAGATGCGCTTGAGGTTCGGCATCTCGGCGCGGAGCCGGCCCTCGATCACATCGACGAACTTCGTCGCGTCGCCGGCCTTGGTGGCGCTGTCGACGACGATCTTCATGCCGACGAGGACCTCCTCCGGTCCGAGGTGCATGGTCCGCAGGTGAATGACGTCCTTCACGCCGGGCGACTCGCGCGTGATCTGCAGCATGCGTTCGCGCTGCGCTGTGGGCACCGACTGGCCGATCAGCAGGCCCTTCGTCTTCCGCGCGAGGAAGAACGCAACGCCGAACAGCGTCACACCAACGACGATCGAGCCAACGCCGTCCCACACGCCGTTGCCGGTGAGCTGGGTCATCAGCAACCCGCCGAGGGCCGCGAACAGACCGACGAGCGCCGCGATGTCCTCGAACAGCACGATGATCACGACGGCGTCGCGTGCGTCGTCGATGGTCTCCCGCAGCGAGCGCCCGGCCTTGATCTCGCGGAACTCGTGGGCCGCGGCGTTCAGCGAGTACAGCTCGAGTCCGATCGACACGCCGAGCACGACGTACGCGATCGTTCGGCTGCCCATCTCACCGCCGGGGTGGAGGACCTTGTGGATGCCCTCGTACATCGAGAACGTGGCACCCACGGTGAACAGCGACACCGCGACGATGAACGCCCAGAAGTAGCGCTCCGCCGCGTAGCCGAACTCGTGGACCGCGTCCTCCTGGCGCGTGGCCCGCCGCATGCCGATCAGCAGAAAGAACTGATTGCCGGAGTCGGCGAGCGAGTGCACTGCCTCCGACAGCATCGACGCCGAGCCCGAGACGCCGGCGGCGACGAACTTCGCGATCGCGATCCCGAGGTTCGCCGACAGCGCCTTGACGACAACTCCTGAAGATCCTCCGGCCACGCCGGACGGTACACCGGGCTCAGGGCTTCGGCAGCAGCGCGGCGGGAATGGTGTTCGGCATGCTCGGGACCGTGTGCTCGTACAGCCACGAGTACGTGAAGAACGTTCCGAGCACGCGCTTCGAGTAGTTACGCGCCTGGTCGTCGACGATGCCCTCGATGAACTCGTCGGCATCCCAGGTGCCGCGGACCTTGAGCATGCGCTTCACGGCCGACGGGCCGGCGTTGTAGCCCGGCGGCACGAGCAGGAGGAAGCCGTTGAAGTTCTTCACCAAAAATCCGAGGAACCGGCCGCCCACCGTCACATTCTTCTCGGGATCGAACATGGCCTCGCGCGTCGGCGGGATGTTCGTGCCCTTCGCAAAGTCCTTCGCCGTCACCGGGATCATCTGTGTCAGGCCCCACGCGTTCGCGTACGACTCGGTCAGCGGATCGAACGCGCTCTCCTCGCGCACGATGCCGATCTGCAGCGCGAACGGGGTGTTGTTGAGCTGCGCGTGGCGGCGCAGCAGCTCCTCGTACGCGAGCGGATACGCGATCTGCCAGCGCGCGCGGTTGGCGCCGGTCGGCCACGCCTTGCGGTAGTCGAGGATGTGCCAGCGCGTCGGCCAGTGCGAGGTCGCGTAGCGGCCGGCCTTGTCGTAGAGGAATGCGATCGCCCACAGCTTCTCGATCGTCGCCGGATCGTCGACGCGCTTCTTGTCGGTCGGCGGCGTCAGCTTGAGCTTCTTCAGCTCGAGCTCCGCCGGCGTGCCGAGCCCGAGCCGCAGAAGCTCCATCGCGCGCAGGAACCCGGGCGTGCCCCACTCGGGCCGCGGGCCGAACGTGAACGCGGGCGCCTTCGGATCGAAGCCCTTCGGATCTGTCGAGATCTCGGCGACCAGCGCCTCGAATCGCTTCGGCGATGCTTCGCGCAGCCGGTTCAAGCCCTGCAGCGCGTAGTACGCGGCGGGGTACTGGCGGATGCCCGCTTCCCACGACGCCATCGCATCGTCCTTCTTGCCCTTCGCGGCGTACGCGCGGCCGAGCCAGTACTGCGCCTGGCCTTCGCCGAAGTAGTTGTCGTCGTGCGGGACGAGCTGGATCTGCTTCTTCCACCACTTGATCGCGTCGTCGTACTTCTTGTCCTTCCATGCGCGCCAGCCGAGCCGCCACATCGCCTCGGCGACGTTGTCCCCGTCGGGGAACTTCTTCGGCAACGCCGACAGCACCGCCTCCAGCTTCTTGCCGTTGTTGAGGCTCGACCACTCCTCGCCTTCGCGGAGCAGCGCGTCGTCGGCGTAGCTGTGCTTCGGATCGACCTTCTGCGCGGCCTGATATGCGGCGATCGCCGTCTCGTGCTGGCCGATGAACGCGTAGCTGCGCCCCGCCTGGTACAGGCTCTTGATCTGGAGATCGGTGTTCGCGGCTGCCTTGCAGGCGACCGCGGCCTCGTCGAACATTGGCGCGCCACCCTTGCGATCGCGCGCCTTGAACCGGCTCTGCGCGCGGTGATACGCGGCGACGCACTTGTCGGCCGGCGCGATCGTCGCATCCGCGAGCGCGGTCGTGAACTCCGCCTCGCCCTCGGGGTTGCGCATCGCATCGAACAGCTCCTTGCCGCGCGCGATGTGCTCGGCCGCGGACAGGTTCTCGAGTGCCTTCGGATCGAGCACCTTGAGCCGGTCCGTCGACTTCGTCGCCCACGAGCTCAGCGGATCATCGATCGTGATCTGCCGGTACAGCCGCACCACCTCTGCCGCTTCCTGCTTCGCCGCCTCGAGCGCCTCGGCCTGACGGAACCGCGCCTCCGAGCGCCGCGGACCATCGGGCCGGCGCGTCAGGTAGTCCTTGTAGTGCGCGGCGGTCTTCGCCGGATCGTTCATCCCGCGCAGCACGTCGCCGACGAGTAGCTCCGCGTCGGCGCCGGTGATCGAATCGGCCGCGACCCGCTTCGCGGCGGCAAGCGCCTCGGTTCCCTGCTTCGCGAAGTACAGCGCCTTGGCGCGGTGGTAGCCGAGGTAGTCGGCGAGGAGAGGGAGTCCTTTCTGGGCGCTCTCGAACTGCTGAGCGGCGCGCGCCCAGTTGCCGATCTCCTCGTTGCACAGCCCGAGCATCACGTCGAGGCGCGCGGCGTCATCGCCCGTCGCCGTCTTGCGTGCAGCATCGAACGCGGTGCGCGCGTCCTTCCATTGCTGCAGTGCGAACGCGTCCGCGCCGGTCTTGGCCGTGCCGCTCTGGAAGTACGCGATCGCCATGCTCTCGGAGAGCGGCGCGGCCGCGGGCGCCGGTGGTGGCGGAGGTGTCGGCGCCGGCTGTCCGATTGCTGCATCTCCCGAAACCGCAACGACCGCGAGCACGAGCACGAGTCCACGCATGTACTGACCCTAGCAACGTGGATCCTCCGGGACAAATTCCCAGCCTTGTGGCCCCCTTAGCGCAACGTAAGTCGGCTGACGCGGTTCCGACCGGCGTCCTTGGCCTGGTACAGCGCCTTGTCGGCCGCTGCCATCAGCTCGTCGATCTTCGTCGCGTTGGTCGTGGGATAGCCGGCGACACCGATCGAGACGGTCGCGCGCAGCTCGAGTCCGCCGAACGGGGTGACCGTCTGCTCGATCGTCTTGCGCAGCCGGTCGGCGAGCTGGATCGCCGGCTCGAGCGGGATCGCCCGGAGGATCACGGCGATCTCCTCGCCGCCGAACCGGGCGACGACGTCCTCGTTGCGCACGGCCTTGGTCAGGATGCCAGCGAGGTTGATCAGCACGGCGTCGCCGGCGAGGTGGCCGTGCGTGTCGTTGACCTTCTTGAAGTGATCGAGATCGAGCATGAGCAGCGACACGCTCGCCTCGTGGCGGCGCGCGAACTTGAGCTCGGAGTCGAGGCGATCGAGGAAGTAGCGCTTGTTGAACAGGCGCGTCAGCGGATCGCGCAGCGCCGACGACATCAGATTCTCGTGGAACGACTCGTCGATCTCGTCGTGATACGCGAACCGCAGCACGGTCGTGCGACCGACCTGGATCTTGTCGCCGTCGCGCAGGGCGGTGGGCTCTTTGATCTTCGCACCGTTGACGAACGTGCCGTTGCGCGAGCCCATGTCCTCGACCCATAGCTGGTCGGTCTCCAGCCGGAGGCGCGCGTGGTTGCGCGACACGCCGTCATCGATGAGGCGGACCACCGCGCCCTGCGCGCGGCCGATCTCGGCATTGCCGCGCGGCAGCTTGAAGGTCTGGCCGGTCGCGGTGCCGGTCAGCACCGTGAGGCAGGGTCGGTTGCGCAGCGGATGCTCGCCCGAGACGGCGCTCAGCTCCGCGGTGTCGGTCGAGGTCGTATCCTCATCCCAGCTCTCGGCCACGCGGCATCGTACCGCGAGAGGTCAGGCCTGTGCCGCGAACCAGCCGGCGATCGCAGCGAGTCGGGCGCCGTTCGACCCGAGCGACGCGGCGATTTCCTTGGCCTCGGCACCGAGCACGCGCATCCGGTCGGCAGCTTCCTCGGCGAGATCGCCGAACTCTCCGTCGTCGCGGTCGTCGGCGTGCTGGAAGGCGATGCCGATCGCGAGGCCGTAGCGCCCCAGTGACGAACATATCGTCGGGTCCGCTCCCGCAGCGATCGCACCAAGCTCGGCGGCAGCCGCGAACAGCGCGCCGGTCTTCGCCGCGTGCAATCGCTCGATCGCCGCGAGCGTGGACAGCTCGCTCCGCGACGCCGTGAGATCGATCGCCTGGCCCGCGAGTAGCTCGCGCGATCCGGAGCGGTTCGCGAGGATCGCCACCGCGGCCGCCGTGTGCGGACCGAGCTCGGCGAGCGTGGCGAATGCCTGCGTCAGCAGGCCGTCGCCGGCGAGGATCGCGATGGCCTCGCCGAACACGATGTGGACCGTCGGCCGGCCGCGGCGCTCGTCGTCATCGTCCATCGCGGGGAGGTCGTCGTGGATCAAGGTGTATGCGTGCAGCATCTCGATCGCCGCCGCCGCAGGCAGTGCCTGTGCGCGCGTGCCGCCGCATGCCTCGGCGGCCGCGATCAGCACCGCGGGACGCAAGCGCTTGCCGGGCCCGGTCGCCCCATAGCGCATCGCCTCGACGAGCCGGCCCGGATCATCCGCGGGCACGGCGAGCCGACGCGAGAGATCCGCATCGACCAGCAGCTGAATCTCCGTGATGAACGCCGTCAGCTCGGGTGGCGCGCTCGAAGGCGCCAGGGTTGCGGGCGCGCTCATGCGGGCGGTTCTCGCTCGTCGAACGGCGCCACTTCGATGCCGCCCGCCGCGCTCACCAGGATCTCGACGCGCTTCTCCGCGGTGGCGAGAAGTTGTTGACCCTTGCGCGCGAGCGAGACGCCCTCCTCGTAGACCTGAAGAGATTGCTCCAGTGACAGCTCGCCCGACTCGAGCCGCGTGACCACCTCGCGCAGTCGCGCGAGGATGTGATCGAAGCCGGGATCCGGAGCGTCCGCCATCGGAGCGGGCACAGTAGCGAACACGAACTGAAAAGTCACCTCGGCGAGATCGCTTGACGTGGCGACCACTTGCGGGAACACTGAAACCCACCATGGCGGAGCGATCGGACTTCCGGCCGGACGATACCGGAGAGCTCAAGGAGCGCTGGCGCACCTACGTTGCCGACCACCGCCTCAACGTGACCGCGCAGCGCGAAGCGATCGTGGAGCAGTTCCTGCGCACGCGCGATCACGTCTCGATCGACGAGCTGCTCTCCAAGGTCCGCAAGCGTCAGCCCAAGGTCGGCTACGCCACGGTCTACCGCACGCTCAAGCTGCTCGTCGACTCGGGCCTCGCGGTCGAGCGCCAGTTCGGCGACGGTCAGGCGCGCTACGAGGTCGTCGGCGATCACCACGATCACCTGATCTGCGTGAAGTGCGGCCTCATCCTCGAGTTCGAGGACAACGAGATCGAGCGCCTGCAGGACAAGATCGCCGCCAAGCTCGGCGGCTTCACGGTCCTCCGTCACCGTCACGAGCTCTACGGTCTGTGCCCGAAGGCCGCGGGCGAAGCGGGCGGCAGCTGTCCGCGCGAGCAGTCCACGAAGCGCGGCTGACGTAGCGTGCGCGCAATGCGCGCGCGTCGTCGTGCGTCAGAAGACGCCAGCCTCGCCCTTGTCGAACGCCTCTCGCCACATCCGGTAACCCGCCAGCTCGTCCTCGGTCACCGGCGCCGAACCGACGCGGAGCTGACCGGCTGCCGCACCGGGTGGGCGGTTAGGAACGTGCGCGACGACAGTCGTCCACGTACCCGAGGTTGCGGCCAGACGTGCCTGGTCGAGCGATTCGAACTCCGAGGCGCCATAGGCGGAGCTGACGACGAGCAAGAAATCATCAACGGGAGCCGTGAAGCGCTGGTTCTGGATGCCGATCGATTCGCCCACCTTCACGACGATCTTGTCGATCTTCAGGACCTTGGTGATCGCCCACTTGCCGTCCGTCCGCTGGTTGGCGAGGAGGTCGCCCTCCTGGAATGCGAACTGCTTGTAGTCGGGGGGGAAAAACACCTCGGTCGGCTTCGTGACCACACCGAACGCGATCGCCATCTCCTCGATCTTGTCGAAGTAGAGCGGAAAGCTCTCCAGGCCTGCTCCGTTGTTGACCGACGCCCAGCTGACGCCGAGGTCGCCCGAGACCATCCACCTCACCGCGTCCTCGACCGATACCGACATCACCTCGCCGGACTTGCCGAGCGATCCAGCGACCTCGTCCGCACGCCGCTTCGCGCAATCGGCGTCGGTGTAGACGAGGATGCATGGGGTCGGGTTCTGGCCGTCCGGGAACCGCCACTGCATCGGTGCGCCACGGGAGTCCTCCGGGTCGTTCGGCAGGAACCACGCCTCGAGACGGAAGAGCTGCTCGTAGAGCACCATCATTGCATCGGTCGTGCGGGCCGCTCGCATCTCGAGAACCAGCGCGTTGAAGTCGACGCGTTGCTCGGTCATCTCGGATTGCCCTCGCGCAAGGTGATCGCTATCGCGTTTCTACCATGACAGCGCGGCGCACCTCACCGGGCTTCAGGTCGCCGCTGTGCTTGCCTCGATCAGGCCCCGTCCACAAGTCCGACGCGTCGGCTGGCTGTCGGCGGGATCACACGGATGGCGCTGCAGATCGACTGGTTGCGTGCCCACGGAAGTCTGCACTCTGCCTCGACGGTTTTCCCTTGGAGGCATGTTCACGGGCGGGCATAGTGCCGCCGCGTGCGCACATCGCTCCATGTCGTCGCAGTGGTGGTCGCGTTCGCGGCGTGCCGCACGACGGACGGGAACACCGCTGACGATGCGCCCGCGGATGCCGCGCCGGATGGCGTGGATGGGGTTGGGTGCACGGCGCTGACGCCGCGCACGGTGCCGCTGGAGGCGTTCGTCGGACCGACCGGGCTGCAGCAGCGCATGACCACGCTGATCGATAGCGCGCAGTCGACGCTCGACGTGCAGATGTACCTCTTCACGGTGAAGCCGCTCGCCGACCGGATCGCCGCGGCGAAGCAGCGTGGCGTGGGGGTGCGGGTGATCCTGGATCCGGACGAGCCGGGGAACGCCGCCGTCGAGCCGATCCTGACGGGTGGTGGGGTGACGTTCCGGCAGGCGACGCCGCTCTATACGTACTCGCACGCGAAGTACCTGATCGTGGATCGCAGCGCGGTCGCGATCATGTCGATGAACTTCAACGTCGACGCGATGAGCAACGAGCGTAACTATGGGGTGATCGACAAGGACCCCGAGGACGTCTCGGACGTGCAGGCGATCTTCGACATGGACTGGGCGGCGGCGGGCAACGAGGCGCCGAAGCCGGCGGACCTGACGTGCACGCGGCTCATCGTGTCGCCGAACAACTCGCGGCAGCGGATCATCGAGCACATCAACAGCGCGAAGGCCACGCTCGAGCTCGAGCTGATGTACCTGTCGGAGACGAGCGTGCGGAACGCGGTGGGGCAGGCGAAGATGCGCGGCGTGAACGTGCGGGTGATCCTCGAGGACCCGATGGACGTGTCGGTCGCGTACCTCACGGGCCTCGCGATTCCCGTGAAGTTCCCGCCGACGTCGATCTTCCTGCACTCCAAGCTGATCGTCGCGGACGGTGTGGCGTTCGTCGGGTCGGAGAACATGTCGATCACGTCGATGACGAAGAACCGCGAGGTCGGCGTGCTGGTGCTCGAGCCGGCGCAGCAGGCCGTGATCAAGCAGTCGTTCGAGTCGGACTGGACCGCGTCGCACGCGCCGTAGTGGTTCGCTGGGGCCGCGCCGCGTGAGACCGTCCCCTCATGACCACATCTCGCCGGGACTTCCTCGCGACGACCGCCGTCGGGCTCGTCGGCCTCACCGCGCACGCGGAGGCCGCCCCGGATGTCCCGGCGCCGTCGCCTCCAGCGGGCCAGCCACCGGCGTTCGGAACGGGCGCGGGATCGGGCCCGGCGGTGACCGCTGCCACGTTTGTCGAGGCGGAGAAGCTGTTCCAGGTATCGATGCGCCCCGCCGAACGATCACAGGCGGCGCTCAGCTGGCGCCAGCAGATGGGCCAGTTGATGGAGCGTCGCGCTCACCCAGGAACCTTCGCGCTCGGACCCGCGGATGCGCCGGCGACGCGCTGGGATCCACGAGTGCCCGGCGCCGGCTCAGGCCCCACGCGCGATCGCTTCATCCGCACGCCGGGCACACCACCACTTCCGACGAAGGATGACGACATCGGCCACGCCACGGTGACGCAGCTCGCGCGCTGGATCGAGACGCGCAAGCTCACGGCGACGCGGTTGACCCGGATCTACCTCGAGCGGTTGTCGAGGTTTCAGCCGGCGTTGAACTTCGTGATCACCTCGACGCGCGATCTGGCGCTCGCGCAGGCCAAGGCGGCCGATGCGGAGATCGCCGCCGGCAGGTATCGCGGCCCCCTCCACGGCATCCCGTGGGGCGCGAAGGATCTCGTCGACACGGCGGGCATCGCGACCACCTATGGCGCGGAGCCGTTCAAGAACCGGATCCCCGACAAGGATGCGGTGGTCGTGGCGCGCCTTCACGCTGCCGGCGCGATCCTGGTCGCCAAGCTGAGTCTGGGAGCGCTCGCCCTGAACGACATCTGGTTCGGTGGGCAGACCGTGAACCCGTGGGTCCCCGAGGAGGGCGCCTCGGGCTCGAGCGCCGGCCCGGGCGCGGCGACGGCAGCCGGGTGCGTTGGCTTCGCACTCGGAAGCGAGACCGGCGGCAGCATCATCGCACCGGCGATGCGATGCGGCGTCACCGGGCTCCGTCCCACGTTCGGCCGGGTCCCGCGCACTGGCGCGATGACGCTGTGCTGGTCGCTCGACAAGCTCGGCCCGATGGCGCGGGGCGTCGAGGACACGCTGCTCGTCCTGCGCGCGCTCTCGGGGCCCGATGCCGGCGATGCGTCGAGCGTTCCCAGCAAGCTGGACGTCGACGCCACGGCGGGCGTGAAGGGGTTGCGCCTCGGTTACGTCCCGGCATGGATGAAGGATGCGCCGGCGACCGACGTGGATCGCGCCGCCCTCGAGACCGCGCGGAAGCTCGGCATGGTCCTCGTTCCAGTGGCGTTGCCCGAGTGGCCGTACGCCGCGCTCAACACGGTGCTGTTCGCAGAAGCAGCGGCCTCGTTCGAAGAGCTGACGCTCTCGCATGGCCTGGACCAGCTGAAGATGCAGGTCCCCGATGCGTGGCCAAACGTCCTGCGCCAGGCGCGGTTTCTCTCGGCGGTGGACCTCGTTCAGGCCGATCGACTACGCCGGCGATACGCCGTGGAGATGGCGCGCATCTTCGCGAGCGTAGATCTCATGATCGTGCCGTCGCTGCGCGACGACATCCTCACCATCACGAACCACACCGGTCACCCTTCGCTCACGCTGCGCGCCGGCTTCGTCGAGATCGATCGAGCGCGCAGCGATTGGGCTCCGGATCCAGCGCATCCCGTTCCAACATTGTCGCCGAAGCGGCGCGTGCCCCATGGCATCACGCTGATCGGCCGCCTGTTCGAGGAAGGCACGCTCGGTCGCGCTGGGATCGCCCTCGAGCGTGCGTTCGGCGTCTCGACCGAGCGACCGCCGAACACCTGAAGGAGTGGACACGCGCGTCGCCGGCGGTGGCGATTCGAGCTTCCGGTCCCGGGCGACGGGGCGGGCCAACTGCTTGATCGCACACGTGTTGCACGTGGTCCCGCGCTTGCGTCTCCGGTCTGGGATGCCCCGCACGCTACTACTCGCCGCGCTGGTCTCGGTCACCGGCTGCGCGGTCGCGCCGGGTGACGGGGCAGTCTCCGATCGCGTCACCGTGATCGATCGCGCCCGGGGCACCGAGATCGCCGTGACGCCCGATGGCCTCGCCCTGCCGATCGCCGGCAACGAGGATCTGCTGTCACAGCAGCCGGGCGATATTCTCGTCTCGGGCCGTGACGGCGGATTTCTGCGCAAGGTCGTGTCGGTCGACGAGAAGGGCTCGCAGATCGAGATCACGACCGAACCGGCCGCGCTGACCGATGCGATCCTCCAGGCCGACTACACAGAGGAGATCCACGACGCAAAGTGGGACTGGGCCGGACCGAAGTTCGCCGGCGTGTTCCTCGGCTTCGGCGGGCTCGAGGTCCAGGGCCTCGGCGGCGCGAAGATGACGATGACGAAGGGAAAGCTCGACTTCCATCCGTCGCTCGATCTCGCGATGAAGATGCGCCGCGCGAGGGTCTCGCAGTTCGATCTCGTCGCGACCGGCGCGTTCGACGCCGAGCTCGGCTTCAAGCTCGAGACCAATGGCGCAGCCGAGATCAAGTACAGCAAAGATCTGTGGACCTCGCCGTCCGCGACGTTCGTCCAGATGATCGGCATCGTGCCGGTCGTCGAGGTCGTCAGTGTCGTCGTCGGCCTCGAGGTCAACGCCTCGACCGAGGGTCAGACCATCCTCGAGGTCGGCGCTTCGGCGCACTCGAGCGTGTCGGTCGGCGCGAGCTATCTCAACGGCGTGTTGCATCGGGTCGGCGAGCACTCGCTCACGATCCGCACCGAGGGCCCCACGCTGACCACGAACAACAACGCGCAGGTGCAGGTCAAGATGCCGATCGAGCTGCACGTCAGCTTCTATGATCTCGCCGGCCCGTACGTCTCGCTCGAGCCGTACCTGCAGGCGGAGTACACGCGCGCCGAGGGCCTCAAGGCGTCGTGGGGCACCGAGGGCGTGGTCGGCGGCTCGGTCAACCTGCTCGGCGCCGGCAACGACAGCCGCATCCTCGGGATCGAGGGCACCCTGTTCGACTTCAACTGCGAGTTCGGAACGCCCGTCAGCGAGTGCCTGAAGTGACGCAGGTGTTCCTGCGAGTCGGACTGGACCGCGTCGCACGCGCCGTAGTGCCTCGCTGGCACGCGGCGGGGTAGGGCGCGTCGGCGTTTCGGGCAGTTGCCGGCGCGCGCGCGTTGGCGCGGTGCTTGAGAGAGCAGGAGCGATGCGCCGAATCGCGATCGCGATCTTGACCCTGCTCGTGCCTGCTGCCGCCGTGGCCGATCCTGAGCTGCGCGAGGTGGCGGACGAGGGCCTCTACAGTTGCAATGACAGCGCGGCGAGTGTCGCGATGACGTTCAAGCCGGAGATGGAGGTGCGCGAGCTGGTGACGTGGGGCATGGCGCTGACGTGCGGGAAGTTCATGCTCGAGCCGCGCACGGTGCCGATCGGGCGCAAGGTGACGTTGATCGCGCCGGGGAAGATGACGAAGGCGGAGGCCTATCAGATGTTCCTCGCGGCGCTCGCAACGGCGGGGCTCGCGATCGTGCCGAAGGGCAAGGCGTGGAAGATCGTCGACGCGCCCACCGCACGCGCGAACGCCTTGCCGATCTACAGCAAGACGCTCCCCGACGACACGGACCAGATCGTCCGGTTCGTCGTACGGCCGACCTACACGAAGCCCGAGACGCTGGTGAAGGCGTTCGGCGCGCTGAAGTCTGACGCGGGCGACATCCAGGTCATCGGCTCGCTCGTGCTCGTCACGGACTACGGCAGCCACGTTCGCTCGATGATGTCGCTGAAGAAGCTCGTCGACGTCGCCGAAGGCACGGACGCGATCTACACGCTGCCCGTGAAGCACGCCGATGCCGGCAAGCTGGTGACCGAGATCGAGACCATCCTCGGGCTGACCTCCGCAGGCCCCGGGGGCAAGGGCGCGGAGACCGCGCCGGCGAGCAACCTCGCGGTGCCGACGAAGATGCTGGTCGACGCGCGCACGAACACGCTCGTGATCGCGGCGAGCGAGGCGGCGTTCCAGCGCGTCGCGGCGCTGGTCGAGCGGCTCGACATCGCACTCGACATCGAAGGCGGCGCCTCGATCCACGTCTACAAGCTGTCACACGCGATCGCGGTGGATCTCGCGGCCGTGCTGACGCAGACGGTCTCGGGCCCGAACGCGAAGTCCGCGCAGGGCACGGGACCCACCGCGGCGCCGTCGCCGCCTTCCAGTGCCGATGCCCCGCGGCTCGACGGCGAGGTCCGCGTGATCGCCGAGAAGGCATCGAACTCGCTGATCGTGATGTCGAGTGGCCGCGACTACTTCGCGATCCGCGACATCATCCGCCAGCTCGACGAGCCGCGCCGCCAGGTCTACATCGAGGGCGTGATCGCCGAGGTCCAGGTCTCCGACGATCTCGAGACCGGCGTCAGCGGCCACGGCTTTCTGCCCGGCAGCGGTGACAGCGTCCTGCTCGGCGGTACGCGGACCAGCAGCAACGGCGTCAGCTCGCTCGATGTCGAGACGCTCGCGGCGGCCACCGGCCTGGTCACCGGCGTGATGTCGAGCGGCACCACCACGCTGATGGGCACCACGATCTCGTCGTACGGCCTGTTGTTCACCGCGCTCGCCACGAAGACGAACTCGAACGTGCTCGCGCAGCCGAACATGATCGCCGCTGACAACGAGGAGACCCACTACACGATCGGCACGAACATCCCGTACAAGAAAGGCCTCACCTACGGAGGCCTGGCCGGTACCTCGCAGGCGGGCTCGACCACGGTCAACATCGATCGCATGGATCTCGAGCTCAAGCTCGATATCAAGCCGCACATCTCCGACGACGACACGGTGTTCCTCGAGATCAGCCACGAGGCGAAGGACCTCGGCGATACGGGCGGCGAGCTCGGCCCGACGTGGAACACGCGCAAGCTCGAGACCAAGGTCTCGGTGCGCAACCAGCAGACCATCGTGATCGGCGGCATGCTCTCGCAGAAGGACTACATCGTGAACACGCAGATCCCGATCCTGGGCGATATCCCCGTGCTCGGCCGGCTGTTCAAGCACTCCCTCAAGCAGAAGCGGAAGACGAACCTGATCATCCTGCTCACGCCGTACATCCTGCGCGATGGCATCGACGTCGAGACCATTCGCGCGCGCAAGATGCAGGAGCACACCGAGCTCGTGCGGTCGTTCCACTCGCTCGATGGGCGGGTGTACGAGCCGAAGATCGATTATCGCCACAAGCGCGGCATGGTCGAGGAGATCAATCGGGCGCTGCTCTCCGTCGAGGAGGATGCCGTGGTGCTGAATTCGCTGCGCGAGCCGCCGCGGGTCATCACCGGACCGGTCGAGGTCCGCGCGCCCGACTGATCGCTACTTCTTCTTGATCCGCTCGATCTCGGCGTTCTCCGAGAGCGGCAGGAAGTGCACGAGGCAGCGGCCGGGCTCGCTCGGCATCAGCGCCGCTGCCCACAGGAACGAGTTCTTCCAGTAGGCGCGTGTTGGCTTGCTCTCGACCGGCGGCCCGAACCCGGTGCGCATCCACTGATCGAGATCGTCCTCGATGCAGCCGCGCACCTTGAGCTGGATCTCGATCAGCGCCGCCTCGGGATCCGTGCCGAGGAAGTAGAGGTCGATATCGGCGACGCGCTTGCCGATCTTGATCGGCGTCTGCGCGAAGCACCACGTGCCCTTGCGACCGTCGTTGAGATCGGTGGGCTGGCAGATGCCTTCCTTCGCCATCTTCAGCGTGGTGTGGTTGAACCGCCACTTGCCCACGCCGTTGAACTCGGGCTTCTTGTCGTTGCAGCCGACGACGACCGCCGCCCACGTCATCGCCGCGATGGTGACGAGCGACGCGGCGACCGTGATGATCTGCTTCTTCGTCACGCGAGCACCGCTCCGCGAACCGAGACCTCGACGGAGACTTCGTCCTCCATCTTGATCATCAGGAACCGCGGCGCGGACAGCCCGAGCTTCTTGATATCCAGCTCGAATGTCGCGGCTGCCTCGACCTTCACGTCATCGAGCGTGCCACGCCCGGCCAGGGTGAGCACGACCTCCTTGCCCCGCCACCGCAGCACGCCCTCGGCGGTCGCGGTGAACTTCGCACCGTCGCGAACCACGTCCTTGACGCCGCGCAGCTCGAACGTCGCTTTCGGGTGAGCATCCATCTCGAAGTCCTTCTTCAGCTTCCGGTTCTTCAACCAGTCGCCTGCATCAAAGGACGTCATATCCACCGCGAAGGTTGCGCGCGCAGCCTCGATGTTCGCCGCGTCGGCCTCGACCTCGCCCGTGACCTTGTCCCACGCGGTCGTGGTGTCGTGGAGCTTGGAGCGCGCCTTGACCGTGAGCTCGCCCGCGTCGACGCGCCAGGAACGCGATCGACTCACTAGGCCGCCATCAGGCTGCGAGGCACTGCAACAGCAACGTCGTGACGTTGTCGGTGCCGCCGTTGCGGTTCGCTGCGTCGACGAGCTCGGCGACCGCGCGCTCGAGGCTCTTCGCGTTCGATGCGATCTGGCCGATCTGATCGTCCACGACCATGCCCGACAGACCGTCAGAGCACAGGATGTAGACGTCGCCGCTCTTGATCTGGTGGCTGCGGATATCGACCTGCACGGTCTCGCGCATGCCGAGGGCGCGCGTGATCACGTTCTTGTGGGGGAAGTTCCGCTCTTCCTCCTCGGTCATGTCCGGCTTC
>JBBRBG010000083.1:0-37204 GCA_038206055.1 Haliangiales bacterium | reverse complement strand
ACCTGACCGCCGTGCCCGCCCGATGCGAACACGAGGTATTCGTCGAAGTGGCCGGTCGGCGTGTACGTCTTCAGCGCGGCGTTGACGTCGGCCTCGCTGAGGTTGCGCGCCTTCATGAGATCGGTGAGCGAGCTCGACGCTCCGCCTCCGCCCGAGGAGGAGGAGCTCTTCGAGCTACTGCAGGCGGTGGCGGCGAAGGCAAAGGCGAGACTGAGACCGAAAATTGAACGAGATCGACCGATAGGCGGGTGCATACCGCCTCCTTTGGTGTTGGTGTCGGGTGACACCAGGTGTGAGACGCGTCTACTTGCCGAACGAGCGAACGATGTCTTTGAGCGCGGCGATTACCGCCGGATCCGAGAGGTCGGGGTTGTTTGGCATAGCGGGGCTTTTGCCGACCGCCGCGCCGCCGTACTTGATGATCTTCTCGATGTACTCGTCGGTGACACTCGCCTGCCAAGCCTTGTCCGCGTACTGCCGCGGCTTGGGGTTGAGGCTCGCCGACGCGGGGCCGTCGCCGTGACCTGTGGCTCCGTGACACGGCACGCAGCGGTCGCGGAAGATCTGCTTCGCGGTCGCCACCGGGTCCGCCGAGGTGCCGGGTGTCGACGGGGTCGTGGTCGGCGCCGGATCCGAGGGCGGCGCCTCCTCGGTCTTCTTGCCGCCACAGGCAGCCATCCACAGCGCCGCGATGACTGCATGCGTTCGTTGGTGGTGGAACTTCACGATCTCTCACCAAGCACATGCGGTGCCACCTCGGTCGGTGGTCCTGCAGAGGGACCCATTCCCACGGTGCAGTTACTGCGCGGCTCTTACGGCGCGGCGCAGGCCGTGCGCGTTCTCGCGAATCCGAGCCGGCGAGCGAGGCGGTGAAAGTTTCCGCGGTCGAGCCCGAGTACGCGCGCGGCCTCGGCCCAGTTGCCACGGGTGGCGTCGAGCGCGCTGGCGATCCGCGCGTGCTTGAGCCGATCGATCGCTGCGTGCAGGGGAAGCTCCGGCGCGTGAACCGGGCTCGCCACGGCGACTACCTGCGCGACCGGTCGCACGGTCACGCCGAGGCCAAGGTGGGGTTCGTCGATCACGACGAGCTCGCGACGCCGACCTTCACTCGCACGGAGGGCGGCGCGCAGGATGGTGTGCTGGAGCTCGCGGACATTGCCCGGCCAGGCGGCGCCGTCGAGCGCAGCGCGCGCGGCGGAGGTCAGCCTGATCCTGCCGAGGCCGAGCCGCAGCCGGGCTTCGTTGAGGAAGAATCCGGCGAGCAAGCTGATGTCATCGGCGTGCTCGCGCAGCGCGGGGACGCGGATCGGGTAGACGCTCAGGCGGTGATAGAGGTCCGCCCGAAACCGGCCCGCGGCCACCTCGGTCGGGAGATCGCGGTTGGTGGCGGCGACGATCCGGACGTCGACGCGCAGCAGCTTGTCGGAGCCGACCCGCTGGATCTCGCCCGACTGCAGGGCCCGCAACAACTTGGGTTGGATCGAGAGCGGTAGCTCGCCGATCTCGTCGAGGAACAGCGTCCCTCCATCGGCGACCTCGAACTTGCCGGAGCGGTGCTCGTTGGCCCCGGTGAACGCGCCGCGAACGTGACCGAACAGCTCGCTCTCCGCGATGGACTCCGGAAGCGCCGCGCAGTTGACATAGATCAACGGCTGCTCGCTCCGGGAGCTCGCGGTGTGAATCGCGCGCGCGACCACCTCCTTGCCGGCCCCGGTCTCACCGGTGATGAGCACCGCAAGATCACAGCGACCGGCGAGCGCGACCTCGGTGCGGACGGCGGCCATCTCCGCGCTCTGGCCGATCAGCTCCGCGCTCGTGCGGGTCGTGGCGCGAACGAGATCGCGAGCGACCCGGCCGGAATGATCGGCCTCCCTCGCGAGCCCGTCGAT
This sequence comes from Haliangiales bacterium, assembly GCA_038206055.1. GTDB lineage: Bacteria > Myxococcota_A > Polyangia > Haliangiales > Haliangiaceae > JABFXX01. Next base: position 35,315 of record JBBRBG010000083.1, on the reverse strand, counting down.
CAGATCGGTCGTCCGCATCGCCGCCGCGGCGAACGCCGCCGCAGCAGCGAACTCGTCCTGGCCCACCTGGTCGAACGCATCAGGGGCGAACGCATCCACCGCGAGGACCCCGATCACGATGCCGTCGACCACGAGTGCGCACCCCATGCACGCGTGGACGCGATCGAGTGGGAGGTCGGCGCCGATCAGGCCATCGAACGGGTCGGGTAGGTCGAGGTCGGTGATCCGCAGCGGCGTCCGAGCGCGCACGAATTGCGCGAGCCGTGGATGCTCCGCGAGCGCGAACCGCTGGGTCGCCGCCTCCGGCACCAGCCCCTCGCTCGCGACGAGCACGAGTGCATCGCCATCGAGCTTGAGCAGAGCTGCGGAATCGCACGGGATCAGGCGACGGATGCCGTGCAGGATGTGAGCGTAGCGGCCTGCGGCCTGAAGCTCTCCTGCCAGGCCCGATGCGATCGCGAGGATCGCAGCCCAGATGTTGTCCGATCGACACGGCGTTGTTGTTGGGACGACGGCAGCGGATGTCACGACGACAACGATGAGCACGATCGGGGCCACCCGGCGCGCGCCCACTCTTGCAGCGAGTGCATCTCGGCCGTATGCCGAGCTCGCAGGACGAAGAGACGATCGAAGCGTTCTGTACCTACCACCCACTGGCGGTCCCGGTGCTGCGGCGCTTGGGGCTCCTGGTGGCAGGTCCGTCGTCCTCGCTCGACGCGAGCTGTCGCGAGCGCGCGCTCGAGACGTCCACGGTACGCGCCGCCGTCACGTTGGCGGAGGAGGCGCTGACCGCGGGGTGGCGGGACCGCCCGGTCTCCGAGCTGCTCGACCACATCACGCGCACGTACCATCGGCCGTTCGCGCACGAGCTCGCCGAGGTGGAAGCGAGTCTCGTGGCGGCGACCGCGGCCACGCCGGCAGGCGCGTGGGCCGAGCTGGAGGGCGCGCTCGTCGAGCTGCGCTCAGACCTGGAGCTTCACATGACGATGGAGGAGCACGTCCTGTTTCCGTGGCTGCGTGATCCCGCGAGCACGTCGACCGCGCCGATCCGCGCGATGCAGCTCGAGCACGCGGACACGATCCACCTCCTGCTGACGCTCCCGATCCCGGTGTCATTCGAGCCACGAACCTCTGCGCTTGCGGCCCGCCTGTGCGGCCTCGAGCGCTGGCTGTGCGAGCACCTCCACTTCGAGAGCAACGAGCTGATCCCGCGGGCGCTGCACGCCGAGGTCTCACGCGGCTGAAGTCACGGGGCGGGCGGCAAGAGGACCGCGTCGATGACGTGGACGACGCCGTTCGATCCCCGCACCGACGCGATGACGTTGGCGTCGTTGATCGACAGCTTTCCGTCCTTCATGTGGATCGTCGCCTTCCCGCCGTTCGCCATGCCGAGCACCTGGCCGTCGGTCAGGTTCGTCGTCTGCCACACCGAGGTCGTCACGTGATACTTGAGGATCTCCCGTAACTTCTCCTGATTCTCCGGTTTCACCAGTGACTCGACGGTGCCGGCCGGGAGCTTGGCGAACGCGGCATCGGTCGGCGCGAACACCGTGTAGGGTCCGGGATTCGCGATCGCGGTGACGTAGTCAGCGGCCTTGAGGGCCGCGACCAGGGTGGTGTGATCCTTCGATGCGAGGGCGATGCTGACGATGTTCTTCGGATCGAGCGGGGGGGTGGCGGCGACGGCAGCAACTGCGGTCGTGGGCGCCACGGCCGAGGCTGGTTCCTCCTTGTTGCTGCACGCGGTCAGGACGAGCAGGGCACCGAGGAGCACGCTCGAGAAATTCGTCATGAGCCAGGTGCCTGCATCTGCCGCACCATCATCACGGGTACTTCGCGAGCTCGGCGACGACTACATCGCATGACGCCGCCGGGTAGCGGATCACCGTCTTGGCGCCGCCGACCATCGACGTGACCGTGAGCCCGGCGCTGTCGATCATGCTGTCCTCGTCGAACGGCTGGTTCATCGCGCCGCTGCCCTTCTCGGGCCGGAACGCGAGCGTCCAGTGAGACCCATCGGGGACCAGCAACCGCGCCGTGATCACGCCGCCGCCCCGGGCATCCTCGAGGTGGTCAGCGACCGGTTTCAGGACCATGCGGTTCGCACCACCGCCCTTGCCGGTGAACATCACGCTCTCGGACTCGAGTCGACCGTCGATCACGCGCTGCCGAACGTGGGTCACGAGCTGGTGCTCGGGGTTGGTATCCGACGGGTCCAGTACGAAGCACTGCCACCCGTCGGGCGCCGCTGGTACGGCTTCGGGATTGGCGGTCTTGCTGCAGGCTGCTAAGACCAACAATCCGACGAGCCAGGACCGCTGCACAGGGCCGTCATAGCACGGGAATGTCCGCACTCCGGACTCGTGAGCGGAAGCCTGTTGAACGGCCGTCGAACCCTGTGTTAGCCACACTGTTTCCCCGACCGTGGAGAGTGTCCCGATGGCCGACCTGAGCATCGAAGTTAACGGCATGAAGTTCGAGAACCCGTTCGTGCTCGGCTCGGGGCCACCGGGTACGAACGGCAAGGTCATCGCGCGCTCGTACGATCTCGGCTGGGGCGGCATGGTCTGCAAGACGTTCTCGCTCGATGCGAGCAAGGTCATCAATACGGCCCCGCGCTACGCGAAGCTCCGCGGCCGCACCTCGGAAGAGGTCATCGGCTTCCAGAACATCGAGCTGATCTCCGATCGCCCGTACCAGGACTGGCTCGACGATCTGCGCCAGCTCAAGAAGGCGTATCCGCACAAGATGCTGATCGCCTCGATCATGGAGGAGTACAAGAAGGAGTCCTGGCAGCAGATCACGCGCGAGGTCCAGGAGACCGGCGTCGATGGCTTCGAGATGAACCTGTCGTGCCCGCACGGCCTGCCCGAGCGGAAGATGGGCATGGCGATGGGCGAGAACCCCGACATCGTCGAGGAGGTCGTCGGCTGGGTGACCGAGGTCGCGACGCTCCCCGTCTGGGCGAAGATGACGCCGAACGTCGGCAACCCGACCGTTCCCGCCGCGGCCGCGTTGCGCGCCGGGGCCGATGGCATCGCGATGATCAACACGATCCTCTCGGTCTCGGGCATCGACCTCAAGAGCCTGCGCCCGATGCCTACGGTCGAGGGCTACTCGGTCCCCGGCGGCTACTCGGGCCAGGCGGTGCGCCCGATCGCGCTGCGCCAGGTGATGGAGGTCGCGCGCGCGAACCCGGGCGTGGCGATCAGCGGCATCGGCGGCATCGAGACGGGCTTCGACGCGGCGCAGTTCTTCCTCCTCGGTGCTTCGACCGTGCAGGTGTGCACCGGCGCGATGCTCCGCGGCTACGAGATCATCAGCGAGCTCAAGGAAGAGCTCTCGAAGTTCATGGCGGACCACAACTTCACGAACATCCGCGAGTTCGTCGGCAAGAGCCTCCCGTACTTCACCACGCACCACGACCTCGTCGATCGCCAGAAGGCGTCGCGCGTCGCGAAGGAGGCCGCGCGCGCCACCAAGACGGCGCAGGATGTCGAGACCTGGAAGGGCGACATCGCGAAGGAGACGTCGACGCTGGTGACGAACTAATGGCTCGCAAGGTCCTCAGCGGCCTGATCCAGGCGAGCAATCCGATCAACGACGAGTCGCGCCCGGTCGCCGAGATCCAGGCGGCGATGCTCGAGAAGCACTTGCCGATGATCCACGACGCCGGCAAGAAGGGCGTCCAGATCCTCTGCCTGCAGGAGATCTTCAACGGCCCGTACTTCTGCCCCGGCCAGGACAAGCGCTGGTACGACGCCGCCGAGGCCGTCCCGGGCCCCACGTGCGAGAAGCTGGCGCCGATCGCGGCGAAGTATCAGATGGCGATGGTCGTTCCGCTCTACGAGCGCGAGCAGGCCGGCGTCTACTACAACACCGCCGCGATCCTCGACGCCGACGGCAGCTACCTCGGCAAGTACCGCAAGACGCACATCCCGCAGACCAGCGGGTTCTGGGAGAAGTACTTCTTCCGCCCGGGCAACACCGGCTATCCGGTGTTCAAGACCCGCTACGCCACGATCGGCGCGTACATCTGCTACGACCGCCACTTCCCCGAGGGCGCTCGTGCCCTCGGCCTCGCCGGTGCGGAGATCGTCTACAACCCGTCGGCCACGGTCGCCGGGCTCTCGCAGCACCTGTGGAAGATCGAGCAGCCGGCGCACGCGATCGCGAACGGCTACTACGTCGGCGCGATCAACCGCGTCGGCACCGAGGCTCCGTGGAACATCGGCAAGTTCTACGGCAACTCGTACTTCGTGAACCCGCGCGGCGAGATCATCGCGTGCGGCTCGGAAGATAACGACGAGCTCGTTGTTGCAGAGCTCGACCTGGACATGATCGAAGAAGTCCGCCGTACCTGGCAGTTCTTCCGCGATCGACGCCCCGACGCTTACGGCCCCCTCGTGGAGGATTGAACTTGATGACGCAGTCTCGTGATGTAAAGGCGATCGGCCATGCGGCCGGCGGTCTCGTTGCCCAGACCCTCGTGCAGCTCGCTGATGGCGAGTACTCGGCGGCCTACGTCGGGATCGGCCGCAAGGTCGCGAACGCGAAGCTCGAGCTCGTGATGTTCGATGGCGGCCTCGACGCCGCCAAGGCGTGGATCACCAAGAAGGACAAGGTCGACTGCGTCGTCGTCGGCCTCGACGAGAAGGAGAAGGAGGTCCGCCTCCTGCTCGGCTCGACGGATGCCAAGCGCAAGTACGACATGGTCTGCTCCGTCCGCTACGCGGTGAAGGACGCACAGACCGTCAAGAACAAGGCGAAGCAGAACAAGGCGACCGCGCTGGTCGCCACGTCGACCATCGGCTTCCTCTCCGAGACGCCCGACGACACCGTCGCCGACGAGTTCCTCGACGGCGTGCTCGCGGGCATCTACAGCCACGCGCGCGCGGCCGACCTCGATGTCGGCAAGCTCGGCGACTACGACGACCTCGAGTAGTCAGTTCGTACGCAACGCGTACGAGACTTCGAGCCCGAACCGCCAGTCCACCCGGGCGTCCCCGAGCAGGAACTCGCGTCGGATCGTGGGCTCGACCAGCCACGTGCCATGCGCGAGCGGAAGGCCCACGCCGATCTGCATCGCGAGGTAGGGCATCAGCTCGGTGTGCGCGATGTGCGACGAGGATACGTCGATGCCATCGCCTTCCACGCCGATGCGCCGCACGTCGAGGCCGCCCATCACGGCGAGAGACGGGACCACCGTGCCGTCGAAGGTGAGCGCGACCTCGGCGTGCGTCGTGAAGTCGCGTTCGGTGACGCGCAGCCCCGCCGGCATCTCCGGCTGCACGAGGCCGCGCGCGCCGATCCGCGCACCCGGGCGCAGCACGAGGCGGTCGCCGATCAAGAGGTACGTGTGAGCGAACACCTCCGGCGCGAAGCCGCGGCTGCCGTCGCTGAGCGTGTACGTGCTCGGCGCGATGCCGATCGCGATCGGCTCGGCGCCGGCCACGTGAGGCAGGAGCACGAGCACGACGGCCAGCGCGCGCATCACGGGCACCCCGCCGGTGCGAAGTCGAAGCGGGCGCGGAGCTCGGTGCACGCCGAGGGCTGTAGCGTTACCGGCAGACCGGCGATGAAGTCCTCGACGTACGCGTGCGCGAGGGTTGCCTCGTCGTCGATGCCGGTGAAGTTGCACGCCTCGCTCGACGCGGGCCATCCGCCGCGCTGCCGCAGCCGCGCGGGAATGCCGCCGACCGATGCGGCGATCGTTCGCGCGAAGGCCGAGCGCGCGGCGATGTCATCCGTGCGCGCGCCGGTGGCGAGGTACATCTCGAACACCGAGCGCGCCCACAGCGTGCCGATGCAGTAGAACGAGCCGTTACAGCGGTCCTTCGTGTTCCAGGTGAAGTCGAGGTACCCGGGGACGCGCTTGTCGATCGTGCGCTCTCCGGTATCGAGTGCGGGGATCGAATCCGCGAGCACGTGCTTCTCTTCCTGCAGCGCGAACGCAGTGAAGTCCGCGAAGCCCTCGTTGAATCCGGCGATGGTCTCTGTGCCTGCAAACCGGCCGGGCGGGGTGGGGCCGGGATCCGGCGAATTCACGTGGCACGTGCCGTCGGCGACGGCGAACGTGATCTGGAAGACGTGGTGACCGAACTCGTGCGAGAGCACGCTCGGGTTCATGCCGAGCGGAACCTGCTCGAGCGACGACATCTGCACGAGCAGGAACGCCTGGCCGCCCGAGATGTACGCGGCGTTCGTGCCGAGCTCCTGCGAGCCGAGCTTCGAGCTGAACTTCGGTTCGACGAGGATCTGGAAGCCACCATCGGGCAAGAGCTGGTCGATCGGCCCGTATACCTCACGCGCCCGCGCGAACACGCCCTTGAACACGTTGTACGCGCTGAGCGTGAGCAACGATTCGATATCGCGTGCCACCGCCACGCCGCCGACGTCGCGGATCCGCGGCGAGTAGTTCGCCTTCGCATCGAACGTGCTCGCGTCGTAGTCCTCGAGCTGGTCCACGTCGAAGTTCGGATGGTCGGAGAAGCGCAGCATCGGATCCGCGAGCGGCGACATGCTCGTCAGATCCGGCAGGTCCACGTCCGTCAGCGCGTAGTGGTGCTGCTCATCGCGCACGAGCACCTCGGCGCGATACGGCGCGGGCACCGATGAATCGATGCAGCCCGCGAGCGCAGCCGCGATGACGAGGGACTTCACCATGTCTGCGAGAGCTCGATGCTGGGGATGATGCCGGTGACGGAGAGCCCCATCAGCCAGCGCCGCGTGCGCACGAAGATGCCCAGGCGCGGCACGATGGCCACGGCCCCCGCGGATTCGATCACGGCGGCGAGATCGACGTCCGTGGTGTTACCGGCGCCACGGGCCCCGGCATGCAGATACGGCGCATAGCCAAGTCCCCACTGCAGTCCGAGGACCCCGCGGACGAAGTACGTCTGCGTGGCGAGCACCACCACCATGCTCGCGTCCTGCGACGTGCTCGCGCGCGCCATGCCGTTCACGCCGACGTGCTGATCGCCGCCGAGCTTCACCTGCCCGGCGAGCGCCGTGAGGGCGAGGACGTGCTTCTTGCTGAGCCGCCAGTCCGCGGTGACCACCGCGAACGCCGTGGTGATGGCGTAGTTGTCGATCTGGATGTCGTCCTTGCCGTCCCCGCCGGGCGTCTTCAGCGTGCCGAAGTTCACGTATGTGGCGGCCAGCGTGCCGACGACGTTGAACCGGTCGTCGTGCCACATGCGATGCCGCAGCTCGAGGCCGAGGCCGTAGCCGCTGTTCGAGAACGCGAGGAGCGGCAACGCGGAGAGCCGCAATGAGGCCTCGTCGGTCACGCCGTAGCGCAGGCCTGGTATCGGCAGGTAGTCGGCCTGGAAGTGGCCACGATCGACGGTGCCGGTGTCGAAGAAGCCGGGGAAGCCATCGAACCCGGAGGTGCCCACCGGCTTGCGATCCACGTCCTCACCGCGCTGCGCGTGCGCGACCCGAGCGCTCAGGAGGCACACCACGAGCACGACGATTCCCCGGAGCACGCAAAAACAATATCACCGCATTGTCGTAGGCTCGACGGATGAGGACGCTGATCAAGAACGGCACGGTGGTCACCGCGAGCGACACGTTCGCGGCGGACGTCTGGATCGACAACGGCAAGATCGCGGCGATGGCGGCACCGGGCACCATCCCGGGCACCGCCGACGAGACGATCGATGCGAAAGGGCAGTACGTCATCCCCGGCGGCATCGACTGCCACACGCACATGAGCCTGCCGTTCGGCGGGACCACGGCCTCGGATGACTTCGACACCGGCACGTTCGCGGCGGCGCACGGTGGCACCACGACGATCGTGGACTTCGCGATCCAGTCGAAGGGCAGCTCGATGCGCGCGGGCCTCGATGCGTGGCACGCGAAGGCGGAAGGGCAGGCGTCGATCGACTACGGCTTCCACATGATCATGACGGAGGCCAACCCCGACACGCTCGCCGAGATGAGCGACATGATCCGCGAGGGCGTGACGTCATTCAAGATGTTCATGGCCTACCCGGGCGTGTTCCTCGTCGACGATCAGCAGATCTTCCGCGCCATGCTGCGCGCCGGCGAGCTCGGTGCGCTGATCACGATGCACGCGGTGATCGGCCTCCCGATCGACGTGCTCGTGCAGCGCGCGCTCGCCGAGGGCCACACCGCGCCCGTGTATCACGCGCTCACCCGCCCCGAGGTCGCCGAGGCCACGGGCACCGAGCGCGCGATCTCTCTCGCCGAGATGGCGAAGGTCCCCGTCTACATGGTCCACCTCTCCGCGGAGCGCGCGCTGCGCCGCGTGATGGAAGCGCGCGACCGGGGCCTCCCCGTCTACGCCGAGACCTGCCCGCAATATCTGTTCTGCTCCGAGGACGATCTGCGCGGCGAGCCGGGCAACGAGTTCAAGGGCGCGGGCTACGTGTGCACGCCGCCGCTGCGCCCCAAGCACCATCACGATCATCTGTGGCGCGGCCTGCGCGACTACGACCTGCAGGTCGTCGCCACCGACCACTGCCCGTTCTGCATGAAGGATCAGAAGGAGCTCGGGAAGAACGACTTCTCGAAGATCCCGAACGGCATGCCCGGCGTCGAGACGCGGCTGCACCTCCTCTACGAGGGCGTCACGCAGGGCAAGATCAGCATGAACCGGTTCGTCGAGATCACGTCCACCGCGCCGGCGAAGCTGTTCGGCATGTACGGCAAGAAGGGCACGCTCGGCGTCGGCGCCGATGCGGACGTGGTGGTGTGGGATCCGAACAAGGCGATGATGCTCGACAAGGCAAACCTCCACATGAACGTGGACTACTCGCCGTTCGAGGGTCACCGCGTGCCGGGCAGCCCGTCGCACGTGCTGTCGCGCGGCGAGCTCGTGGTCAAGGCTGACAAGTGGGTCGCGAAGCAGCGCAAGGGCCGCGGTCAGTTCGTCAAGCGCGCCACGTTTGGTCTGTGATGCGCTACGTGTCTACGTTGCCATCGTCGGGGCGCGCGTTCACCGGCCCTCCGGCCTGGTGACCGGCCCGACGCTGACCCATGGTTCGTTCGCGGCCCTGGACAGATCTGGCCTCGAGCAGTCTCGCAGTGCCGGATACAGCGAGAACAGCTGCATCGGCTCGCCGCGATCCTTGCACGGGACCGATGAATCCATCCGCCGGGCCGGGAACCCGCGGAGCGGCGGCATCCGCGTCCGCGTGCCCACGAAGGCGACGAGCCAACCCGCCGACGGCCACTCGATCTCCCACGTGTTGTACGACTTGATCGCGGCGCCGTCGGCATCGCGCGCTGGCTCGAAGCGCAGTCCCGAGATCTGAGCGACCGCGATGGGTTCGAGATCGAAGCCCGGGCGCTTGAGCCACTTGAACCGGGTGACCCTGCCTTGCTCGTTGATATCGAGCAGCAGATGGGCCTTGGTCCACGCATCGGACAGGATCGCGCGGTCGCTGTACGGCGGCGCCTGTTCGCGCGACCAGTTCTTCGGCTTCGGCTTGACCGCCGGCGTGACGCGGTCGCGGATCACGATCACTTCACCGTTGGGGATCGTGGTCGCCCGGGGATCCGCGGACGCCACGGCCGAAGCGAGCGAGAGGGCAAGGACGAGCTTGGCGGGATGCATCGTCCACCGACCAGCAAGCTACATGCCCCGGATAACTCCTCGGATTGCCTCGCGGGCAAGCGCGTGCCCTGCGAGATCCGCAGACGCGACCTGCAGAAGTCGCGGTTCGGAACGCGCGAGCCGTGCATCCATTTCGACGTGAGCGGCCGCGCGTTGTTCACGGGCGGGAATTCCCCCGCGATCATGGATGGTTGCACGCCACATGCGGATTGTTTGTCAGGTCGGTGCCCCGTCGAGCCACTCGGTGTCGACATGGGACAGATGACCGATGCCGAGCTGGTGACTGCCAGTCGGAGAGGCGAGCGCGCCGCGTTTGGTGCGCTCGTCGAGCGCTACCAGGGAGTGGTCTGCGCCGTCTCGTACAGCCGCACGGGAGATCGCGCGCTCAGCGAGGACGTCGCACAGGAGACGTTCATCGCTGCGTGGCGACAGCTCGATCGACTGCGCGAGACCGGCAAGATTCGCTCGTGGTTGTGCGGCATCGCGCGCAACCTCGCCTCCAAAGCGCGGAAGCGCAGCGATCGAGAGACGGCGTTCGAGGGTGAGCTGGTGGCCACCGATGGCAACCCGTTCGAAGCGGCGAGCGATGCAGAGTCCGAGCGCCTGATGCGCGAGGCGATGTCGCGCGTGCCCCAGACCTACCGCGAGCCATTGCTTCTCCACTACTCCGAAGGGCTGAGCGTGCGCGAGATCGCGGACGTGCTCGAGCTCTCCGAAGCGGCGGTGATGCAGCGGCTCTCGCGCGGGCGTCAGTACCTCGCCGCCGGCGTCACCGATCTCGTCGAGCGCGCTCTCCGTGCACAGCGCACGCGGAGAAGCCTCGTCGCCGCGGTGCTCGCCGCTCTTCCGTTGGCCATCCCGTCTCCTGCCGAAGCGTCAACAAGCTCGCACGGAGGACATATGATCAAGATCGCTCTCATCGCCGCCGGCCTCGCCGTCACCGGCACCACCGCCGTCATCGTCAACCACGCACGGTCGTCGTCGCCCTCGGGCGAGACCGCCATCACCGCCGCGGCACCGGCCACCGCGCCGACCGCCGTTCCCTCGACGCCGCCGTGGGGCGCACCGGTCGCGAAGGCCGCGCACGTGCACCAGCCGCCCGTGCAACCCACGCTCGCGGTGGAAGGCGAGCCGCCCCTGCCACCGCCGGTCGACCGCAGCACGCTGCGCCGCCTCGCACTCGACCGCGGTCCGTCGCGCGGCCCCGCCGATGCGCCGGTGACGATCGTGATGTTCACCGATGCGATGTGCCCGTACTGCGGCAAGGTCCTCGCGACGATCGACGAGGTGTGGGACGAGTTCCCGGGCAAGCTGCGGCTCGTGGTGAAGCAGTTCCCGGTCCACTCGCAGGCCGTGCTCGCCGCCGAGGCCTCGCTCGCGGCCGCCGCACAGGACAAGTACTGGCCGTTCCACGAGCAGATGTTCGCGAACCCCGATGACCTCGGCCACGACGCGCTGATCGAGGATGCGCGGCGCGCCGGTCTCGACGTCCCGACGTTCACCGCCGCGCTCGATCACCACACCTACGCCGATGCCCTCGCCGCCGAGCAGGCCGCCGCGAAGGAGATCGAGATCTCGGCGACGCCGTCGTTCCTGATCAACGGCCAGCACTTCATCGGCGCCCGCCCGACCGCCGACATGCGCGCCGCGATCGTCGCGGCGCTCGCCCCGTAAGCGTCCGAGCGCCGGACAAGACGTGGGGGCCGACCCCAGTTCTGGCGATGACAGTCCCCCGGCGTACAGTCACGTCGTGGAGCTGGTGATCGCAGAGAAGCCGTCGGTCGCGCGCGATCTGGCGCGCGTGCTCGGTGTGCCCACTGGCGGCCGGCATGCGTTCGAGGGCGAACGGTACGTGATCACGTGGTGCATCGGGCACCTCGTCGAGCTCGAGGAGCCGGTCGCGTACAACCCGGCGTGGAAGGCGTGGCGGCTCGACCGGCTGCCGATGCTGCCGGAGCAGTTCAAGCTGCGCGGCTCCAAGCACGCGCTGCCCCAGCTCAAGGTGGTCACGGCGCTGTTGCGCGACCGGTTCGAAAGCGTGATCAACGCGTGCGATGCGGGGCGCGAGGGCGAGCTGATCTTCCGCTACGTGTACCAGCACGCGCGGAGCAAGCTGTCCGTGCGACGGCTGTGGATCTCGTCGTTGACCGATGATGCGATCCGGCGCGGGTTCGGCGCGCTGAAGCCGGGGCGGGACTACGAGCCGCTCGCGGATGCAGCGCGGTCGCGGTCAGAGGCGGACTGGCTCGTCGGCATGAACGCCACGCGGGCGATCACCGCGCGCGGGCGCGAGGCCGGGCACGATGCGCTGTACTCGATCGGCCGCGTGCAGACGCCCACGCTCGCGATGATCGTGGAGCGCGAGCGGGCGATCCGCGCGTTCGTGCCGCATGACTACTGGGAGGTCACGGCGGCGCTGCGCACGGCCCAGGGCGGTGTGTTCACCGCGCGGTGGCGCCACGACAGGGCCACGCGCCTCGGTGCGGCGGCGCTCGCGGACGAGGTGGTGGCGCGCGATACTGCCTCCGAAGCACCGGTCGTCGAGCGCGTGCAATCACGCACCGTCAAGGAGCCGCCGCCGCAGCTGTTCGATCTGACCACGCTGCAGCGCACGGCGAACCGCCGGTTCGGATTCTCGGCGCAGCGCACGCTGGAGCTGGCGCAGGCGCTGTACGAGCGGCACAAGGTGATCACGTATCCGCGCACGGACTCGCGGCACCTGTCCGCGGACGTCGCCGCCGAGCTCGTGCCCGCGTTCACCGCGCTCGCCGGAGTGCCGGCGTACGCGAGTTTCGCGCAGCAGCTCCTCGATCACCCGCCGCGGCCGAACCGCCGCATCGTCGACGACACCAAGGTCTCCGACCACCACGCGATCATCCCGACCGGCAAGCGTCCTGGCACGCTCGATCGCGACGAGGCGCGGCTGTTCGATCTGATCGCACGCAGGTTCCTCGGCGCGTTCTTCCCCGATGCGGAGATCGCCGTCACCGAGGCGTGGATTCGCGTCGGCCGGCCGCTCGGGGCGATCCCGTCGGGCGCCGCCGATAAGGATCTGATCCTCGACGCGCTGCCCCCGCTGCCGGATCGGTACCTGGCGCGCGGCCGCGTGCGGCTGGTTGTGGGATGGCAGGAGGTCGCCGGCATCTCCGCCGAGGGCCCGCGTCGCTCTCCCGATTCGGGCGAGGACGACGAGCGCGAGCCCACCTCGATGTTGCCGCTGCTCGTCGAGGGTGAGTCGCTCGCGGGCACGTTCGCGAGCATCGCGAAGCAGACCACGCCGCCGCTGCGCTACACCGAGGCCACGCTCCTCGGCGCGATGGAGTCCGCGGGCAAGGCGATCGACGACGAGGCGCTGCGTGCGGCGATGCGGGACACCGGTCTCGGTACGCCGGCAACGCGCGCCTCGATCATCGAGACGCTGCTCCGCCGCACGTACATCGAGCGCGAGCAGAAGTGGCTCGTGCCCACGCCGACCGGCATCGGCCTGATCGCCGCGATCCCGGTGCCGAGCCTCGCATCGCCCGAGCTCACCGGCGGCTGGGAGGCGCGGCTCGCGGCGATCGCCCGCGGCGCCGACACCCGCGCGGCATTCATGGCCGACATCGCGCGCTACGTCACGGACATCGTCGACGCGATCCGGGGCGCCACGGCTCCGGCCTCGCCCTCGCCTGGTGGCGGGCCCGCGCCGCGCCGCGAGTCGATGTCGAGAGGATTCGCGCCGCGGAACCCAGCCGGGGCCGACTCGCCGTCGAGCAACCGACTCGCGCCGCCGAACCGCGCGTGGTCCGAGTCGCCGCCCGGCGGGACCGCGCCGCCGAGCCGCGCGTGGTCTCTCGGCGCGCCGCTACCGAACGGCGCGGATCCGTATCGCGTGGTCGAGCTGCCCTCGCCCGGCAATGCGAAGCCGAGCACGCCCGGTGGACAGAGCGGGCCGGGCAAGAAGGTCCCGCGCGATCCGAAGCGCACCGCGGGCTGGGCGAGCTTGCACGCCGCGAAGCCGAAGGCGCCGAAGAAGCCGCGAACGGTCGCGCCGAAGATGGCGAAGGGCGACTCGCCCACCACGGAGGCGCTGGAGTGTCCGCGCTGCTCGCGCGGCCGGTTGATCACCGGTGGGCGAGGGTGGGGGTGTTCGCGGTGGTCCGAGGGCTGCGGCTTCGTGATCTGGTTCGAGACCGCCGGGCGGCGGCTGACGGCCACGCAGCTGCGAGATCTCGTGACGAAGGGCAAGACGCGCAAGTCGGAGTTCGCCGGAGGTGAGGGCCGGCTCGTCCTCGTTCCCGGCATCGCGGGTGGCACGCGGTTCGAGCGCGGCTAGCTTCGTGTGGCACCATTGACGGATGTCCTCGCAGGTCCGGCGCTGGGAACCGGGGACGATCGTCGAGATCCGGATCACGCGAACGCTGCAGAACCTCATGGTCGCGGTCGGCAGCACGCTCGTGATCGTTGTGGTCGCATTCGCGGTGCTGCGCGGCGCGCACGTCTCGATGGATTCGCTGGCCATCGTGCTCGGCATCGCGATCGGGGGAGCCGTTGCCGTCGGCGTGTTGCTGATGAAGCTCGTCGGAGCGCGTTCGATGCAGACCCTCACGGTCGACTGGAGCGATCGCAAGGTCCGGTTGCGGTCGCGCACCGGCGCCCAGGAATGGCCGTTCGGCGCGATCAGCGGGATCAGCGTCGGGCGCGAGCGCGTGGCCGCCGGCGCGCAGGACCAGCGGACCCACATCATGGTCCTGGTCTCTCTCGAGCTCCCGGACCGCACGTTCCTCCTCGACGACGCGTACGAGACGGACGGCCTCCAGGAGCGCGCGCGCACACTGGCGAAGGCGCTCGACGTCCCGCTCCGCTAGCTGACTTGGCGCGAACCCGAGTCCGTTCGTTCCGATCAGCCCACCTCGTTCGTTTTCGCTCTCCGTAACAGGAGAAACGAAGTCACGGAGCAGCAGTCTTTTCGGTCCTGATTCTGCGCGCGGGGCGCGTCAAAGCTCGCGACGGGCGACAAGCCACTGCTTCGTAACTTCGTATCTCCAGCTAGGGCGGGCAGTCCTTGGGGCACGAGCCATCGTCCTCGGTCGCGTGGTAGCAGATGCCATCGCCGCAGATCACGGGGCGGCAGCTGTAGTTGTGCTCGCGTGCGACGCGATAGACGGTGCCCATTCCGCCGGCGCAGCTCGCAGAGCGGAACTTGCCGCTTTCGAATCGCTGCTTCGTGATCATGCCGAACACGTCGCCGCCGACCTGTCGCTCCATGAGCTTCGTATCGAGCGCGAGCTTTGCCTCGGGAACGCCGGCGGCGACGAGGGCGCGCTTCGCCCGTTCGGCGCGACGGTGCGCGATCTCGGGCGCCTCGCCGTCGGTGGTGGCGGCGGTGAGGGTCACGGTCCGGATCTCGGGATACGTGTCGAACACCTTCTTGGTCGCTGCGAGATCGCTGGCGGGCATCGACGCGGTCCAGATCGGCGTGATGAAGAAGCAGTCGGTGATCGAGGTCGTGATCGTGCAGCCCTCGGGACAACCCTCGCCATCCTTGCCCGGCAGATCGAAGCAGAGGTCCTTGTCGTCGGGCACGCCGTCGTGATCGTCGTCGAGATCGGGGCAGCCATCGGCGTCATTGAAGAGATCGTAGTCCTCGGCCACGGTCGGGCAGCCGTCGCGATCGTCCGGGATGCCGTCGTCATCGGTGTCGACGACGACCGCGGGTGCCGTCTGATGATGCGAGAGCTCGTCGGGCGCACGCGTGCTCCCGCCGCACGCGACGAGCGCGAGCAGGAGCGCGGACCTCACGCGGTCGCAGCGAGGGCGTCGCCGAGCACGCTGATCAGGCGATCGAGCTCGGCCTTCTCGGAGATGAACGGCGGTGCGAGCTGGATCGTATCGCCGCCGTAGCGAACGTACATGCCGTTGTCGAGGCACTTCATCGCGATCTCGAACGGGCGCTTCGCGGGCTCGCCGGGGAGGGCCTCGATCGTCAGGCCGGCGGCGAGGCCGAAGTTGCGGATGTCGGTGACGTGCTTGGCGCCCTTGAGGCTGTGGACCGCGTTCTCCCAGTACGGGGCAAGTGCCTTGACCCGCTCGACGGCCTTCTCCTGGACGAGCAGCTCGAGCGCGGCATTGCCGGCGGCACACGCGATCGGGTGCGCGTAGTACGTGTAGCCGTGCGGGAACTCGAGCATGTACTCGGGGCCGCCCGTGGCCATGAACGTGTCGTAGATCTCCTTCTTCGCCACGACGGCGCCGAGCGGCTGCGTGCCGTTCGTGACCTGCTTCGCGAGGTTGAGGATATCGGGGGTGACGCCGAACGCCTCGGCACCCGTGTACGCGGCCGAGCGCCCGAAGCCGCTGATGACCTCGTCGAAGATCAGCAGGATGTTGTTCGCGGTGCAGATGTTCCGCAGCTTCTCGAGATATCCAACGGGCGGGATCACGACGCCCGCGGAGCCCGCGAACGGCTCGACGATCACGGCGGCGATGTTCGACGCGTCGTGGAGCGTGATGAGGGCGAGCAGGTTGTCGGCGAGCTCGGCGCCCGTCTCCGGCATGCCGCGCGTGAACGCCTTGGACTTGTCGGAGAGTGCGAGCTGCGTGTGCGGCAGGTGATCGGCCTCGACGGCCTGACCGAACGCCTTGCGGTTGCCGACGATGCCACCGACGGAGATGCCGCCGAAGTTCACGCCGTGATAGCCCTTCTCTCGGCCGATCAGGCGCGTCTTGGTGCCCTGGCCCTTCGCGCGCCAGTACGCGCGCGCCATCTTGAGCGAGGTATCCGCGGACTCGGATCCAGAGTTGGTGAAGAACACGTAGTCGAGGCCGGCAGGCGTCAGCTCCTTGATCTTGTTCGCGAGCATGAACGACTGCGGGTGGCCGTACTGGAACGCCGGCGCGTAGTCGAGGCTCGCGGCCTGCTTGCTGATCGCTTCGATGATCTCGCGGCGCCCGTGGCCGAGGCCGCAGCACCAGAGGCCGGAGAGACCGTCGAAGATCTTCTTGCCGTTCGAGTCGGTGTAGTACGCGCCCTCGGCGCCGACGATCATGCGCGGATTCGCCTTGAACTGGCGGTTGGCAGTAAACGGCATCCAGTGCGCGTCGAGCCATGCTGCGTCCATCCGGGTGATCTTCGGGTCGGGGTTGTTCACGACGGCGAACCTACCGAAACCCACGGCGTTCGCAACCATCAATCACCGCGTGCTTCCGGGCACGGGCCGCGTCAGCATCGCCCCATGCGAATCGCTGCCCTCGCCCTCGCCGTTTCGGCTGCTTGCGGCTCCGATCCGTCGCGCCCCCCCTCGCAGCCTGCGGTGGTCGAGGCGCCGCCGGTGCTCGCGCCCGCAGGTGCGCCGGGACCTGTTGCGGTCGCGTCGACGAACCCCGACGTGATCGCCCGCAACCATCGCGCGGCCGATACCTCGCTCGATCGCGATGCGCGCTGTGCCGCGGTGTTCGAGCTGTTCGACAGGTATGTGAAGCCCGGAGCGACCGCGCCCGCGGTGGCCTCGGTGATCACGGCGCGCGATTGGATCGTGGTCGATAACCCCATCACCGCGATCGGCGGCATGGTGCCGATCGAGGTGAACTTCGACGACTCGATGTTCGTGGTGCATTGCCTCGCCACGCCGAATCCGCAGATCAACAACGTGCTGTGGAGCCCGTGGGTGATCTACGGCCGGGCCTCCGGCACCACGGCCCCGAGCCTGCGCCCGTTCCTGGCGGGCGGGGCGAGCCTCACGCTGATCGAGTACGCGCTGGTCTATCCCGATGGCCGCATCGAGCAGTACCGCGCGGCGGGTCGCCACTCACTGCACATGTGAGCGAACGAGAGGCGACCGCGGACCATATTTGTAGAGGGTGTTCGCCGCGGAAACCTCCAAGGATCTCGAAGCGCTGCTATCGTGCAGACGTGACGGAGATCGTGTTCGAACCCGTTTCGCTCCTCGGGGGTCGGCTGCGCGCGCTCGGCGCCCGGAACGTTCTCGTCCTCGCCTCGAGCCAGCGCCACGTGGGCGTGCTCGGGAGCGCGCTCGCGGGATTCACGGTCACGGTGTTCGATGGTGCGGTCGTTCACGTCCCGATGGCCACCGTCGAGGCGGCCACCGAGGCACTGGTGGCGAGCGGTGCGGACACCATCGTCGCGATCGGCGGTGGCTCGCCGATCGGCCTCGGCAAGGCGCTGCGCCTCACGCACAGCCCGCGATTCGTCGCCGTGCCCACCACATACGCGGGTTCCGAGATGACGCACATGTTCGGCATCACGCGCGACCGAGACAAGCAGACCGGGCGCGACGAGCGCGTTCGGCCCTCGCTCGTGGTCTACGACGTGGAGCTGACGCTCGGCATGCCCGTGACGATCAGCGTGCAGAGCCTGTGCAACGCGCTGGGGCACGTGGTCAGCGTGCTCTCGACGGACTCGCTCCTCGCGCCGCTTCGCGCCGAGGCGATCATCGCCGTGCGCCGTGTTGTCGACGCGATCGAAGCGGTCATCGCGACGCCCGGCGATCGCGGCGCGCGCGACGCGGCACAGCGCGCTGCCTCGGAGTGTGCGGCGATCTACGACCGGGGCAAGCCGGGCGCGCAGCACGGGCTCGCTCACCTGCTCGGCGGCGCGTTCAACCTCGAGCACGCCGCGCTCCACGCACTCCTCCTCCCGCACTTCCTCGCCCACCTCGGTCGCACGAAGCCGGCGCTCCTCGCCGCGCTCGATGCCGCCATCGGCGAACCGCCCGCGCAGCCGAGCGAGCGCGCCACCATCCGCGACATCGACCTCGCGATGCGCGAGGCCCACGCGATGGCCGCTCTTCCCCGTGTGGCCGCGCGGCTGCGCTACCTGCTCGTGGCGGCGCATGCACCGGTCACGCTCGCGGCGCTCGGTGTGGAGCGCGCCGAGCTCGAGCCCGTCCTCGCGACGCATCCGGAGCTCCCGGCTCAGATCGCGATCGACGCTATCTGAAGCTCGACTTGTCGCGCTGCCACATATCGAGGTGCTTGCGCGCCTCGTTCTTCGCCGGATCCATCTGTACGTCGTGATCGGGCCGCTTCGCCGTCAGCTCGATCACGTAGCCGTTCGGATCGCGCAAGTAGATCGAGTCGATCATGTGGTGATCGGCGATGCCGCGGACCTCGATGCCCGCGGCCTTCGCCTTCTCCATCATCGGCTCGAGCGCGACCCGCTCGACCTCGACCGCCATGTGGAGGTCGTAGTCGTGCTGCCTCTTGAACTCGAAGTCCTTGCCCTCGTCACCGGGCACCTCGAAGAACGCGAGGCACGAGCCATCACCCATCCTGTAGAACGAGTGGAGAACGTGGGTATCCCGCCCGCTCTTCGTCTCGGTGATCTCGAACGCGTTGACGAGCGGCAGACCGAGGAAGTCCTCGTAGAACTTCCTCGTCTCCTCGGAGTCCTTGCAGCGATACGCGCTGTGGTGGAGCCCCTTGATCATAGGTTGACGAAGTCCTTGCCCTTCATCGACGCGGCGAAGCCGTACATGACCTCGTTGACCGACGGCCAGCTCGCGAGCTTCTTGACGTTGCCGAGCCAGCGCTGGACGTTCGGGAAGCCTTCGTACGTGCAGCCGATCAGCTCGCCGGCGGTGGCGATGCAGCCGCCGAAGTAGTCGGCGATCGAGATCGAGTCGCCGGTCACGAACTCGCGTGAGCCGATGATGTTCTTGTCGAGCACGGCGAACCAGCCCTTGGCCTTCTCGGCGCCCCACGCGATCGTGCCGTTGTGGTGCTCGTCGGTCGGGCGCTTGTGGTTCGGGAACACCTGCGGATAGAGCAGGCCGTACGCGAAGTCCCGATAGAACTGCGTGTTGAACCAGTCCATCGCCTCGTCGACCTTCGCGCGCTTGCGCGTCTCGGTCGGATACTCGGGCGCCTTGAACTCCGTCGCGAGGAACTTGAGGATCGCGGAGCTCTCCGTCAGGCGGAAGTCGCCGTCGACGAGCGCCGGCACCATGCGGTTCGGGTTGATCGCCGCGTACTCGTCCTTGTAGTGCTCGCCGGTCATCAGATCGACGACCTTCTCCTCGACCGGAAGCTTCTTCTCGGCGACGAACAGGCGAACGGGGCGGCTCGCGGTGGAAACGGGGTGCATGTAGAGCGTCATCGTCATGGTGTCTCTCCTCTTCGGTACGGAACTGAGTCTCGCCAGCGTGCCACAGGGCGCGCATCGATGGATCACGCTGCTCCTCGTGAATGTGGCCGACGAGTCCGCCGCAGCGCGCCACGAGTGCGAAGCCGCGCATGATCTCGACCGGCACTCCCGGCCTTCTTAGCGCCCGCGCTTGGGCCAGGTGAAGCGCATGGTCGCGCCTTCCTTCACCATCGGATCGATCCACGCGCGCCCACCGTTCGCCTCGACCTGCTTCTTCACGATCGACAGGCCGATGCCGGTCGACTCCTGATCGTGCGTGCCGAGCGTCTGGAACATCTGCCACACCCGCTCGTGGTGCTCGGCCGCGATGCCGACACCGTTGTCTGCGACCACGATCTCGACGTCGTCAGGACGATCGAGCGCCGTGATCCGGACGACGACATCGTTCCGGCCCGCGTGCTGCAACGCGTTGGTTACCAGATTCAGCAACACCTGCTGCAATGCGATGCGCTCCGCATTGAGCATGGGCATCGCGCCGATGATCAGCACGCGAGCCTGCGGTGACGGGCTCGCGAGATCGATCGTCTCGTGCAGCAGCTCGGTGATATCGACCCTCTCGCTTTGCTGCCGCGTGCGACCCACACGCGCGAGCTCGAGCAGCCCGTTGATCAGCCGATCCATCCGCGCTGCGCGGCCTTTCAGCAGGCCGAGCTGCTCCGCGACCTTCTTCGGCACCTCTTGACCGAGATCCTCCTCGATCCACATCGCGAGGTTCGAGATGCCGCGCAGCGGAGCGCGCAGATCGTGCGATGCCACGTACGCGAATTGATCGAGCTCGACATTGGTCTTCGCGAGCTCGGCAATCAGGCGCTGGCTATCGGCGTGGAGCCGCGCGTTGTCCATTGCGGTCGCGGCGTGCGCGGCGATCGCGGATGCCACGCGCTGCGATCGTTCGGTGAACATGTCGGGCTCCGGGTGCCCCGCGAACACCCGCCCGAGCACCACGCCACTGCGGGTGACGACCGGCACCGCGAGATAGCTGCGGACCGTCAAGTGGCTGTCGGCGGGCACGCCGCGGGCCGGGGAGCCCCTGCCGAACCGCGCGTCCTTCGTGATGTCGGCGATCCGGACCGGACCGCGCGCATCGAACGAGGTCGCGAACCGCTGGAATGACTCCCGCGGCCCTCCTGCGATCGTGTAGAGCGAGTAGCTCTCTCCGTGTGCGTCGCTGACGCGGTAGAAGAACGCGCCGTACGCGCCTCCGGCCAGGGTCGTCACCGCATCGGTCGCGGTCTGCACGAGCGACTGGACCTCGCGTTCCGACGCGATCTGACGGGCCACCTCATCGAGCCGCATGAGCGTCTCTCGCTCTTGACGGAGCTCGCGGGCGTTCGCGTCTGCCAGCTCTGTCAGCCGAGCGATCTCCAGACGGAGCGCGTCGGTTTCGTCGGCGTCACTCACGACGCCCTGACTCTAGATCGCGGCGACGGTTTCGGGTGTGAGTTTTGCGCGAGGGGCGTGACCGTGCGCGGGCGCGCGTCCACGAACTGTGAATTCTTCGAGCCGGATCTGCCGCGTTCGCCGCCAGTAGTCGAATGTGAATCCGGGCCACAGCAGCACATCGCCATCGGGCGCCATGTACCAGCTGTTGCAGCCGGAGGTCCACACGGTGTTCGCGAGCTTGCCCTTCAGCTCCGCGCGGAAAGCCCGCTCGACCTCGGGACGTACCTCGATCGAGGCGAGCGCCTGCGCGCGCATCCGCTCGATTGCGTGTCTTACGTACGTCGCCTGCGCCTCGATCATGAAGATCATCGAGTTGTGGCCGAGCCCCGTGTTCGGGCCCATCAGGAGGAACAGGTTCGGAAATCCGGACACGGTGATGCCCAGATAGTTCCGGACACCCTCACTCGCCCACACATCCGACAGCTCGCGCCCGCCGCGCCCGACGATCCGCATCGACGCGACGTAGTCGACGACTTTGAACCCCGTGCCGTAGATGATCGTGTCGCACTCGTGGAGCACGCCGTCGGTGGTGCGGACGCCGGTCGGCTCGATCGCGGCGATCCCGTCGGTCACGAGGTCCACGTTGTCGCGGCACAGGGCGGGGTAGTAGTCGTTCGAGATCAACACGCGCTTGCAGCCCATACGGTACGTGGGCGTCAGCCGGGCGCGCAGCTCCGGGTCGGCGACCTGCGCCGCGAGATGTTTGAGCACCAACCGTTCCGCGAACTGGTTCAGCTTCGGCGCGAACGCGAAGCCGAGCACGCGGCTCTCGAACAGCCAGTACAGACCAGTACGGCGCAGCCAGTGCGCCCCGGGCACGTGCTCGAGCATCCACCGCTCGCGCTCGCCGATAGGGCGATCCGCTTTCGGGACGATCCACGCCGGCGTGCGCTGGAATACGTGGAGCTTGTCCACCACCGGCGCGATCTTCGGGACGAACTGGATCGTGCTGGCGCCGGTGCCGATCACGGCGACCTTCTTGCCGGTGAGATCGTGGCCATGCTTCCAGCGCGCGGAGTGGAACGTGGTGCCGGTGAACGTCTTGGCGCCGGGCAGCTCGGGGATCGCCGGCATGTGCAGCGCGCCATTGCCGAGGACCAGTGTACGCGCGACGAAGGTCTCGCCGCTCTGCGTGCGCACCGTCCAGGTGGCCGCGCCGTCGTCATAGGCAGCGGAAGCCACGCACGCACCGAACCGAAGGTGCGGACGCAGGCCGTACTTCGTCGCGCAGTGCTCCAGATACGCGAGGATCTCCTTCTGCCCACCGTACGCGCGTGACCACCTGGGGTTCGGCTCGAACGAGTAGGAATAGAGGTGGGAGGGGATATCGCAGGCGGCGCCCGGGTACGTGTTGTCGCGCCACGTGCCGCCAACGCCGTCGCCCTTCTCGAGGATCACGAAGTCCTCGATGCCGGCCGCGCGGAGCTGGATGCCCGCGCACAACCCCGAGAAGCCCGCGCCGACGATCACCGCTTCGAGCTGCACCATGCAGACAAGCTAGCGCTCTATTGAGTTTGGGTCAATATGCTGTTTTCAGGATGACAATCAGGCGGATAGCTGGTGCATCGCGGCATCGACCTCGTCGAGCTCCCACAGCCGGCGGTCGATCTCGCGATCGAGATCCGCGCCCAGCATCGGGCACGCGACACGCTGCGCGACCAGCCGGATCAGCTCGTCGGTTGCCT
Source organism: Haliangiales bacterium (assembly GCA_038206055.1). Classification (GTDB taxonomy): domain Bacteria; phylum Myxococcota_A; class Polyangia; order Haliangiales; family Haliangiaceae; genus JABFXX01. The sequence goes on along the minus strand of JBBRBG010000083.1, from coordinate 12,457 downwards.
CGACCTCGTCGGTGAGGCTCTCGATGCGGCGCAGGCACTCGTCGCGGTGGCGAATGCGACGCGCCTGGATCTCCCGGCGGCGCTTCGAGCGGGGCGCATCGATCACCGGCACGGCGATCGGGAGCTCGCTGCTCGCGAGGCGCAGCGCCTCGAGGCACTTGTGCTGCGCGACCACCGTATGGACGAAGTGATCGAGCAGGTCCTGCAGCTCGAACCGCGCCGCCTCGGCTGCGTCCTCCGCCTCGACCGTCTCGACCAGATTGCGCAGCTCGATGTACTGGGTCTGCCGAACGACACCGGCGGGGCGAAGCGCGCGAAACCGCGTCGACTCGACGCGCAGCTTCTCGCGCTGCTCGGCCTGGCGATCCAGGTGCCTGCGGACGACCCCGTAGCGCGTCGACAGCGTCCCGAGCATCGCCGTCGTGATGATCGCGAGCAACGCACCGAGCAATCCGGCGAAGCCGAGTCCGAGGCAGCCGCCGAATACCGCGATCGCCACGACCAGCGGGCTCGCGAGCGCACCGCGGATGTAGGTGAGACCCGTGGAGCGCTTCGTCAGAGCGGCCGGTGGAGGTGCGAGTACGAGACCGTGCTCCGTGGCGAGTCGACGCTGCATGACCAAGGTTCGCTACACGCGCCGTGCCACGAAATTGCCGTCGATCATCTCCTTACCGACGAGAAGTTCCGCGCGCAGCGGTGGTCGCCCGCGCCACACCGTGCGGCTTGCGCCTGTTACGATCGCGGAAGTGAGTGGTCAGCTGGAACAGATCCTGTCCTACCTCGACAAGCCGGGCGTGACCGAAGTCCTGGTGGGAAATGGGCGCCCCGTCACATTCCGGCGCAATCACGAGAACGTCGGCCTCACGAAGGAGCCGCTGTCCAAGGCGCAGCTCGGCACGCTGATCAAGGGCACGCCGCTCGTCCATCTCGTGCCCAACGCCGATGGGACCAAGCCCTCGGTGGAGATCACCGTCGGCGAGCGCGCCGTGAAGGTCACGGCGAGCCGGCGCGGAGACGAGGTCGCGTTTCGCATCGAGCCGGGGCAGCCCGAGTTCGAGCTCGAGCTGTCGCCGGAGGTGGAAGGGAAGGGGAAGCGCGGACGTTCGCCCACGCCGTCGGCGGGGGTGACCTCGGGACGCGCGGCGCGCACCACCACCAGTCCGCGCACGGCACGCACCACCACGCCGCCTGCGCGCACCACGACGAGCCCGCGCGCGGCGAGAACGACGACGAGTCCCGCGAGTGCGCGTACGAAGTCGAGGTCCGCGATCGTGGCGCCGATGCCGGCGCTCGACTTCGAGCTCGATCTCGAGCCGGCGAAGCCCGTACCGACGCCCCGCCAGGGGCGTGGTGCGCCGACGACGTTCGAGGGCATGATCGAGGTCGCGAAGGCGCGCAACGCATCCGATCTCCACATCTCGACCAACCGCCCGGTCTCGCTGCGGGTGCTCGGAGAGCTGACGCCGATCGAAGCGAGCGCGACGCCGATCTCTGCCGCCGATGCCGAGGCGATCCTCACGCCGCTGCTCACCGCGGAGCAGCAGGCACAGCTCGCGAAGCAGGGCTATGTCGATCTCGCGCTCGAAGCGCCCGGTGGCGGGCGGCTACGCTCTAACATCTCGAAGTTCCAGGGCGGGCTGAAGGGCACGTTCCGCATCGCGCGCACGTCGCCCTCGACGCTCGCCGAGCTCAACCTTCCCAAGGAGCTCGCGAAGCACGTGCACCATCACCAGGGGCTCGTGGTGATCGCTGGGCCGAGCGGTCACGGCAAGACCACCACGCTGGCGGCGCTCGTCGAGACGGTCAACGAGAGCCGTCCGTTCCACATCATCACCGTCGAGGATCCGATCGAGATCGTGTATCCGCGCAAGGCCGCGGTGGTCAGCCAGCGCGAGGTCGGTCCGCACACGAAGAGCTTCGCGGCGGCGCTCAAGGGTTCGCTCCGCGAAGATCCCGACGTGATCGTGATCGGCGAGCTGCGCGATCGCGAGACCGTGGAGATCGCGCTGACGGCGGCCGAGACCGGCCACCTCGTGATCGCCACGATGTCCACGCCGAACGCGGCGAAGACGATCGATCGCCTCGTCGATATGTTCCCACCGGAGGATCAATCGCAGGTGCGCGCGTCGATCGCCGGTGCGCTGCGGGCGATCATCGCGCAGCGCTTGCTGCCGTCCGCGCAGGGAGACACCCTGTGGCCCGCCGTCGAGGTGTTGACCGGCATCCTGGCGCTATCGGCGATGATCCGCGAGGACAAGCTGTTCCAGCTGCCGAACCTCATGCAGCGCGGCAAGGCGTTCGGGATGATCCGGTTCGACGACTCGCTGCTCGACCTCGTGCGCGCGGGCAAGATCGATCCCGAGGTGGCGATCGCCGCGAGCGAGAACAAGAAGGAGCTCGCTGCGCAGATCAAGGGCGGCGGCGGCGGCACCCAGCCGGTGCCGGTGATGAAGTCCGGAGAGCCAGCGGCTCCGAGCGCGAAGAAGGGCGGCTTCGCCGGCCTGTTCGGGAGGAAGGACTCGTGAGTATCGCGACACTGTTCGATCGGTTGCTCGACAAGGGCGGCTCCGACCTCCATCTCTCGCCGGGCTATCCACCGATGCTGCGGATCCGCGGCTCGCTGACCGCCGACGGCGACCGCGCGCTCACCAGCACGGAGATCGAGAAGCTGCTGATGCCGCTGCTCAGCGACCACCAGCGCACGCAGTTCCATTCCACGGGAGACCTCGACTTCGCGCACGCGCACGGCACGAAGGCGCGGTTTCGCGCGAACTATCTGAAGAAGCTGACCGGCGTGGGCGCCGTGTTCCGCGCGATTCCGACGATCATCAAGACGCTCGACGAGCTCGGCGTCCCGGCCGGAATTCGCAAGCTCAGCGATCTCAAGAGCGGCCTCGTCCTCGTCACCGGGCCCACCGGAAGCGGCAAGTCCACCACGCTCGCGGCGATGGTCGATCACATCAACAAGACCCGGGCCGGTCACATCCTGACCATCGAGGATCCCGTCGAGTTCGTGCACCAGCCGCAGCGCTGTCTGATCTCGCACAAGGAGGTCGGCGAGCACGTGCCTTCGTTCCTCGATGCGATCCGCAGCGCGGGTCGTGAGAACGCGGACGTCATCCTCGTCGGCGAGCTCCGCGGCGCCGAGACGATGAAGGCCGCGCTGCAGCTCGCGAGCTTCGGCATCCTCATCTACGCCACGGTCCACACGAACTCCGCGGGCGCCACGATCGATCGCTACGTCAACGCGTTCCCGGCCGAGCAGCAGCCGCAGGTGCGCGGCCTGCTCGCCGATTCACTCGTCGGCGTTGTCGCGCAGCAGCTGTTGCCGCGCGCCGACAAGCCCGGTCGCGTCGCGGCGCACGAGATTCTGCTCGGCAACTACGCGCTCTCGGCGTTGATCCGCGAGGGCAAGACGCAGCAGATCGGAAGCTTCATCCAGTCCGGCGCCGCCGATGGCATGCAGGGCATGGACGCATCCCTCGAGAAGCTCGTCTCGGCCGGAACCGTCAAGGCGCAGGACGCCCTCGAGAAGGCGCTCGACAAGGAATCCTTCGCGAAGTATCCGGCAGTTGCGGCGCAGCTGAAGGGAATGTCCGTCGATTCCTTGGTATAGACGCCCCGCATGACCAAGTCGTCCCGCTTTGTCCGCACGTTCGTGCTCGCGCTCCTCGTCGTGGTTCCCGCTGCTTCGTGCAAGCAGGAGAAGTCCCGCCTCGACGACGTCGTCAAGAACGGCAAGACCGCGACCGCGAATCCCCACCCTGGTTCGGGAGCTGGCCCGGCCACGCCGGCAGGCCCGGTCGAGGACCTCGATAGCCATGCGATCCTCGACCGCAAGGACACGGCCCCCGAGGTTTCCGTCAAGCACGTGCTGATCGGGTGGAAGGACCTGGCCGCGGCGTACCGCGGTCACATGGATCCGCGCGCCGAGGCCCGCACGAACGCCGACGCCGCGAAGCTCGCACGCGAGGTTCTCGCGCGCGCCGACAAGGAAGACTTCAACAAGCTTGTCGAGGAGCTCTCCGAAGATCCGGGCGCGAAGAGCGGTGAGCCGTACACCGTCGCCGCCGACACCCAGTTCGTTCCCGAGTTCAAGCAGCTCGCGCTCCGCCTCATGCTCAACGAGGTCGGCATCGTCAAGACGAACTACGGCTACCACGTCATCAAGCGCATCCCGCCGGCGGCGCCGGATCCGCTGGAGTCCGCCGACATCCTCGCGCGTCCCGCCGAGGTCGGTCCGGTCTCCGTGCAGCACATCCTGATCGGCTGGAAGGGCGCACCCGCGGCCCGCACGGCCACGCGCACCAAGGAAGAAGCCGACAAGGTTGCGAAGGAAGTCCTCGACAAGGTCCGCGCCAACGGCGACATGGCCGCGCTCATGAAGCAGTACTCCGAGGATCCGGGCTCGAAGGACACCGCGCGCGCGTACGAGGTCGGCGCCGACACCCAGATGGTCGAGCCGTTCAAGAAGCTGTCGCTCCGGCTCAAGATCGGCGAGGCCGGTCTCGTCAAGTCGCCCTTCGGCTGGCACATCATCAAGCGCGCCGCGCCGCCGCCGCCCGACGCCCTCGAGTCCGCCGACATCCTCGCGCGCCAGCCCGTCACCACGTTCGCGAAGGTCAAGCACATCCTCCTCAGCTACGTCGACTCGCACGGTGAGGACCCGCGCGGTCAGAAGCGCACGCGGCCCGAGCTCGAGAAGCTCGTCAAGGACACCGTCACCAAGCTCAAGGGCGGCGCGAAGATCGAGCCGCTGATGGCCGAGCTCTCCGAGGATCCGGGCTCCGCGAAGACCGGCACCTCCTACGACGCCACGCCCGACGCCGGCCTGGTGAAGCCGTTCAAGGATCTCTCGCTCCGCCTCAAGACCGGCGAGGTCGGCGTGGTCAAGACCGAGTTCGGCTACCACATCATCCAGCGCGTCGACGGCATGCCGGGCCAGGAAGCTGGCTCGGGCGCGACGAAGCCCGTCGAGAAGCCGGTCGCGCCGCCCCCGCCCGCTCCGAAGCCCGCGCAGTAGTCGGTCGACGGATACTTGTAGAACTTGCGGCTGCAAGTTCTACAAGTCACGTCTGACCCCTGCTATGCCGCCGGGATGGACGTCACTGCAACTCTCCGCGCCCTCGGTGTGGCCCTGGTTCCCGTCGACGGCGACCTGATCGCCCACTCGCCGATCGATGGCTCCGTGACCGCGCGCCTCGCGTGCCACGATGCCGCGGGCGTGACCGCCGCCATCGATCGCGCGCACGCCGCGTTCGGCGAGTGGCGCGCCGTTCCCGCGCCACGCCGTGGCGAGCTGATCCGCCTGTTCGGCGACGAGCTACGCGCGGCGAAGGAGCAGCTCGCGGCGCTCGTCACGATCGAGGCGGGCAAGATCACGGCGGAGGCGCGCGGCGAGGTCCAGGAGATGATCGACATCTGCGACTTCGCGTGCGGCCTGTCGCGGCAGCTCTACGGGTTGACCATCGCGTCTGAGCGGCCGGGCCACCGGATGAGCGAGACGTGGCACCCGCTCGGCGTGGTCGGGATCATCAGCGCGTTCAACTTCCCGGTCGCGGTGTGGGCATGGAACTTCGCGCTCGCGGTGGTGTGCGGCGATAGCTGCGTGTGGAAGCCGTCGGAGAAGACGCCGCTGACGGCGCTGGCGTGTCAGGCGCTCTTCTTGCGTGCGGCCCTGAAGTTCGGCGGCGCGCCGGCGGGTCTCTCGGAGGTCGTGCTCGGTGTCGCGAGTGTGGGCGCCGAGCTGGTCGCCGATCCGCGCGTGGCGCTCGTCAGCGCGACGGGCTCGACGCGGATGGGCCGCGCGGTCGCCCCGACGGTGGCGGCACGATTCGGGCGCTGCTTGCTGGAGCTCGGCGGCAACAACGCGATGATCGTGGCGCCGACGGCGGACCTCGAGCTCGCGAGCCGCGCGATCCTATTTTCGGCGGCGGGGACGGCAGGTCAGCGCTGCACCTCGCTGCGCCGGTTGATCGTTCACCAGTCGATTCGCGAAGAGCTGCTCGCGAAGGTCGAGCGAGCCTATGGTCAGATCCGCGTCGGCGATCCGCGCGAGGCGGGGACCCTCGTCGGGCCGCTGATCGATGCGGCCTCGTTCGAGGGGATGCAGCGCGCGCTGACCCGTGCGCGGGGCGACGGCGGGCAGGTGGCCGGCGGCGCGCGTGTGACGGTGGGCGAGGGCGGTCACTACGCTGCGCCGGCGCTCGTGCGGATGCCATCGCAGACGCAGGTCGTGAAGCACGAGACGTTCGCTCCGATCCTCTATGCGATGAGCTACACGGATCTGGCGGAGGCGATCGCGATGCACAACGACGTGCCGCAGGGCCTGTCGTCGTGCATCTTCACGAACGATCTGCGCGAGGCCGAGGCGTTCCTGGCCGCGTCGGGAAGTGACTGCGGCATCGCAAACGTCAACATCGGGCCGTCGGGCGCCGAGATCGGTGGCGCGTTCGGCGGCGAGAAGGAGACGGGCGGGGGGCGCGAGAGCGGCTCCGATGCGTGGCGGAATTACATGCGGCGCGCGACGAACACGGTGAACTACTCCAACGATCTCCCGCTCGCCCAGGGCATCACGTTCGGCTGAGGAGCCATCGGCACGCAGCTTCGCCCGGGCGACGAAGCCGCCGTGGCGTTCGGTTACTGCTTCGGAGAGGGCGCGGGAGCCGGCTCGGGGGTCGCCGGCGGCGGAACCGCAGCGCCCTCGGCGGCGACGAGCTTGAACTCGACGCGGCGGTTCTTCGCGCGCGCCGAGGCGAGCTTGCCGGCCTTGAGGCCCGTCGGATTCTCGACGGGGACCGTGTCGCCGAAGCCCTTCGCGATCAGGCGGTCCGCTTCAATGCCCTTCGACACGAAGTACGCCTTGACGCTCTCCGCGCGCGCCTGCGAGAGCGCCTGGTTGTCGGCGAACACCTTGCTGCCCTTGAGCGGCTGGTCGTCGGTGTGGCCCTGGATCTCGAGCTTGATGTCCTTGAACTCGGCGAGGACCGCGATGGCCTTGTCGAGCACCTTGGCCGAGGCGGGCTGGAGGTCGGCAGCGCTGACCTTGAAGGTGATGCCCTGGATGACGCCGGTGAACGCCTTCAGCTTCTCGGGGATCTCGTCGGGGCAGCCGTCGTCGTCCTGGAAGCCGTTCTTGGTCTCCGGCTCGAGGGGGCACTTGTCGGCGGCATCGGGCACGCCGTCACCGTCGTTATCCGGATCGGGGCAGCCGTCCTCGTCCTGGAAGCTGTCCTTGTCCTCGGCATCGAGGGGGCACTTGTCGGTCGCGTCGGCGATGCCGTCGCCGTCGTTGTCCAGATCGGGGCAGCCGTCGTCGTCCTGGAAGCCGTCCTTGTCCTCGGCCTGCGTCGGGCACTTGTCGGCCGCGCCGAGGATGCCGTCCTTGTCCGGATCCAGATCCTCCTTCACCGGCGCGGCGATGATGGCCTTCGTCGGCCGTCCCCACTCGCGATAGACGGAGACCAGACCCTCGATGTCCTGGGTGAAGCCCGAGGAGACCTTCGGGGTGAGCAGGAGGCGGAGGTCACCGCGGATGCCCCAGTTGTGGGAGGCGCGGTACTTGAGGCCGACGCCCGCGTAGACGATGACCTGCATGTCCTTCTTCAGATACAGGTCGTTCTTCGTGTCGATGATGCGAAGGATGCCGCCGCCGGCGGTGATGAACGGGATCATCGTGTTCGTCGCGTCGGCGGCGCGGAACTGGTACGCGAGGTGAGCGCGGGCGGTGATGTCGGTGGTGCCGAACACCGTGTCGGCGTTGGAGCCTTCGGTCGGGATGACACCGCCCTCTAGCTCGACGCCGAGCGAGGAATTGAAGAACACGCCGAGGCGGAGGGCGAATAGCGCCGAGGTCGTCTGGCTGCTGGGGTCTGCCTTGTCGACGACACCGAGCTTGTCGTTGTCGCGGAACACGTGGACGCCGGCGATGCCGCCGACCTCGACGTTCGCGTAGGCGACCGCGCTGGTCGCCGCCATCACACCCAGGACCGCAGCGGTTAAGCTCTTCATCGGTAGGGCTTTTCTCGTGGAGCCACCCCCCGGCGCAAGGGGGGATTTCAACTACTTGCTGTGACCGATGGCGTTCCCCAGGCCTCGACGCGACCCCGCACCCCGAGGACCTCCTCGGTTATCGAGCCCCACACGAGGTCGCCCGGGCGCCCGGCCTCCACGGCGGCAGGATCGCGCTCCAGGGCGGCCATGGCGGTCTTGAGGTCACCGATGACGCACAGTCCGATGCGGTCCGCGGAGCGCTCGGTCGCGGCGAGCCAGTGGAGGGCTGCGGTCATCGGACTGACGCCGCGCTCCCGAAGCCTGCCGCCGATCGCGAGTGCCTGGTCGAGCTCCACGGGGTGCAGCGAGGTCGCCATCCAGCGGCCCGCGTGGCTCTGGGTTGGCCGAGCTTGCGAGGCCACGATCGAGTCGCCGGGCTGGCCCGAGGCGAGCTCGATGATCTGCGCGAGCTCGCCGGCGCGCGGGCAGAGCAGGCGGGCGATTCGATCGGTGCGGAGGTCCGCGAGCTGGCGCGCGAGCTGGAATGCGAGCTCCCCTGGATCGACCGTGCGCTCGATCGCCGCGCGACCGACGATGAGCACGGGCACGAGCTGGCCGGCGCGCGCCCGCATCGCGACCTTGCACGGGGCGAGCTGATCGCGTTCGAGATAGATCGGCGGCCGGGCGATACCGAACGCGGTGATCACCTGACCAACGATCTTCGCGAGGTGCGGAGGCAGCTCGTGCTCCTTCGCCGGCACTGGTGTGGGCGGCCGCATGCGCGCACGCTCCACCGCGAACGGCGGCGCGACCACGCCGAACAGCGCGGAGAGTTGCAGATCCACGTCGAGTCGCGCGAGCGCGATCCAGTCCTCGTTGGTCAGCGGGCGAACGACGCCGTTGTGCGGGCGCGCGACCGCGATCGTCTCCGTACTCTTGCCGGGCTCGAACAGCGCATCGATCCGCTCGTGGATGCGATCTTCGGCCGGCGGGATCGTGATGAACGCCATCGCATCGTCGACGGCGCGCGCCTTCTCCGGCTGAGCGGTCCTGAGATACAGCGCGCGGAGTGCCTGGTAGGAGGCCACGCGCTTGCGGCTCGCGCGGAGCACTGCCTGGTGTTGCGCGATCGCGGTGGCGTCGTGCTTCGTGCCGGCCTCGAACGCGAGATCGGCGAGGCGCTCGCGGCGCTCGAGATCATCGGGCGCGAGCGACATGCCGACCTCGAACGCGGCGATCGCGTCGTCGTTGCGGCCGAGCTGTGCGCACAGATCACCGAGGCGGTCCCACAGCCGGAGGCGCTCGCCGTCCCGGCCCTCGGTGTTCCGCACCTGCTCGAGCCGCTGGTAGTAGAACTTCATCAGCGCATCGCGATCGGGCTGCGCGGCGAGGAGCGCCTCGAGCTCGTCGGCGGCGGGAAAGCTCAAGGGATCGTCGATCAGCGCGTGTTCGAACAGCTCGCTGGAGCGCTCGTGGTCGGCCAGCTCGTCGCGCGCGATCATCGCGGCGAGGTGGCGATAGCGCGCGCGGACCTTGGGATCGGCCTCGGTGTCGATCAACCGCTGGACCACGTCGATCGCGTAGCTCCAGTCGCCGTCGTCGGTGACGAGGCCGAGGAACTTTGTCAGCAGCAGGTGATCGCCGGGCCGGTGGGCGAGCGCCTCGCGGTACATCTCGCGCGCGGTCGCCTGATCGCCGAGCTCGGTGTAGCGGTCGCCGAGATTCGCGAACCGGGTCGCCTTCTCCTCGGGCGGCGCGAGGTTCGCGAGCATGAGCTGGTCCGCGGCGTGTGCGAACGGATCGCTCTTGTCGAGCTCGGTGCGCATCTGCAGCGCCACGCGGTGATCCGGCTGCAGCGCGAGCATGATGCCGACGTGCTGGATCGCCGCTTCCTTGTCGCCGACCTCTTTCGCGCACAGCGCCACGCGATGGTGCAGCTCCACGCGTCGCGCGGGCGGTAGCAGATCCTCGTCCTCGAGCAGCCCCTCGAGCAGCGGGCGCGCCTTCGCCCACATGCCCGCGTCGAACAGCATGTCGGCGAGCTCGCGGCGCGGCGCCTCGGCGGTCGGGTCGAGATCGACGGCGCGTGACAGCGCGATGCGGGCGCCGGTGCGATCACCGAGCTCGGCGGCGACCTTGCTCCGCTGGAGCAGATAGCCGCGCAGGCGGCTCGGATCCTCGGTGGTGCGGCAGAGCTCGTCGAGCAGCGGCGCGAGCTCGACGAGCGAGCCGTCATCCGACGACAGCTCGACGAGCGCGAGGCCGGCCTTTGCGTTGTCGGGATCGGCCTTCCTCGCCTCGCGGTACAGGTCCTTCGCGCGCGCGACGTCGCCGGTGGCGACCGCATAGTCTGCGGCATCCGCGAGCCAGCGCGCGCGCTCGTCGGTGAACGCGGGCCGCCGCGCGGCGGTGACGAGCAGCTCGAGCACCTCGGCGAGCTGGCCGCGATCGCGGAGCAGGCCGACGAAGCCATCGACCGCGCTCGCGAGATCCGGATCGTCGATGCGCGCGCGCTCGAACAGCTTCTGCGCCTTGTCCCAGTCGTGCAGCTTCGCGATCTCGGCGGCGCGCGTGAGCACGCGGGCGCGGGCCTTCGGCTCCTTGATCGCTTCGGCGAGGCGCTCGGTCGCGGCGAGCGCTTCCTCGTCGGGCACGCCGATGTTCATCGACAGTCGTGCGAGCGCGTCGAGCACCTCGGGGTGCCCCGGGGCGAGGCGATCCGCTTCCTGGTAGGCGTCGAGCGCGCCGCTCTCGTCGTCGAGCTCGCGCTCGTAGATCTGCGCGATCTCGCGGTACAGCTCGGCGCGGTCGTGATCCTGCTCGACATGCACGGTGCGCCGCGACAATAGATCTATCAACACCGGCCATTCCTGCGTGCTGCGATAGAACAGCTCGAGCGCTTCGTTCGCGTTGGCGTCGCCGGGTGCGATCAGCAGCACGCGCTCGAGACAATCGGCGGCGAAGTACGAGCGGCCGACCTCCTGCCACCCGGCCGCCATATCGGTCAGGCGCTGGACCGCGCCGTCGTCGTGGATATCGATCAGGGCGTTCATCGCGTCGAGGGGGAGCTCGGCCCAGCGCTTCGTCACACGCGCGAGGCGGAGCAGCGGCTCGAGGTCCTTGCGATCCGCCGCCTCGGAGAACGCAGACAGCCGGACCACGAGCGCGCGATCGAGATCACCGCGCTCGACCAGGTTCTCCGACAGCTCGCGGAGGATCTGAGCGCGCTCGCTGGACTCCTCGCTCGCCTCGACGCGCGCGAGGTGCAGGTCGACGACCCGGTAGCCCTCGGTATCCATCGACGCGCTCGCGACCCGCGCCGCGCCGCGTTCGATCGCGGCCTTGACGCGCGCCGCATCGAGCTCGGGGAACTCCTCGAGCACCGCGCGCGTGACGATGTCGACGGAGAAGGTCCCGCCGGTGTTCCCCCGCATCCCCGAGATTGTGGCCCGTAAGCGGTCGCGAGCGCTATCGCTTGGGGGCGACTTTGAGGCACTGCGCGCGGACCACGAGGAACGCAGGCCGGACGATGGGCGGGCGCTGGGTATCGGCGCACAGCGCAGCGACCTCCTTGGTGCGCTTGGCGCGGACGAGCTCGCGCAACAGGAGCGAGCGCTCGGGGAAATCGAACGAGAAGCTCGGATCGGCGATGATCTCGCGGAGACCGAGCGCGAGGTCGTTCGAGACCACCGCGGCGGCGAGCATACGGATCCGCTTCGGCGCGACGCTGTAGGTCGCGGCCGCTGCATCGCTGCTGAGCGCCGCGGTGAGCATCTTGAGGCGCTGGTAGCCGCGCGCGGGCTGGGTCTTCGACTGCTCCGCGAGGAACGCGACCATCATGCGCGCCTCGTCGACCATCCCCGCGGCGATCACCACCTCGCCGAGGCCTTCGAGCATGTAGATGATGCCGGGGAGGGCATCGTCGCTGGTCTTCAGCACGACCGGCCAGGTTCGCGCAAACTCGGACTTCGCGGCCGCGAGATCGCCGGCCGCCGCGGCCAGGGCGATCCGGTACGTCGCGCCGTCGATTCCCTCGGTCGCGATCTTCGCGGTCATCTCGGGCGAGTCGAGGCGGCCGAGCACCATTTGCGCCTCGAGCTTGCGCGGTGCCGAGCCGGTGGCGGCGAGCTGTTCGTAGTTGCCGAGCGCGAGATCGATCCACTCGGTGGTTTCGCCCGCGAGCCCGACGAAGTAACGCGCCTTCTCGATATCGCGCCGCGCGATCGCGTACTGCCATGCGTGCACCGTCGCCGGCTTGAACCGCGGATCCTTCTTCAGCGCGCGCTCGAAGTAGCGGAAGGAATCGTCGTGCCGCCCGTCGTGCCACGCAGTCTCGCCGAGGAAGTAGTAGACCTCGCGCGGATCGGGCGCGGTCGGCCCGGTGACCGCCTCCAGCGGCTCGAGCGCCAGCCGTGCGCCCTCGTAGTCCTGGTTGAGAAACGCGCCGACGCCCTCCAGCAGCCTG
>JBBRBG010000082.1:0-37377 GCA_038206055.1 Haliangiales bacterium | reverse complement strand
AACGCGATCATGCTGCGCGACATGGGGTCGACCAACGGCACCTACGTCAACGACGAGATGATCGACGAGTACGTGCTGCGCGATGGCGACTTCATCAAGGTCGGCCGCTGCATCTTCAAGTTCCTCAGCGGCAACAACATCGAGAACGCGTACCACGAGGAGATCTACCGGCTCACCACGGTCGATGGCCTCACGCAGGTGTTCAACCGGCGCTACTTCGTGGAGACTCTCGAGCGCGAGATCGGACGGGCGCTGCGCTACCGGCGCGACCTGTCGCTGATCATGTTCGACATCGACCGGTTCAAGGGCGTCAACGACAGCTTCGGGCACCTCGCCGGCGACCACGTGCTGAAGCACCTCGCGAGCGTGATCAAGACACGGATCCGGCGCGAGGACGTGCTCGCGCGCTACGGCGGCGAGGAGTTCGCGATCGTGCTGCCCGAGATCGATCACTACAATGCGATGCAGTTCTCGGAGAAGATCCGGAAGCTCGTCGAGGTCGCCGAGTTCAAGTTCGAGGACGCCGTGATCCCGGTGACCGTCTCGATCGGCGTCGCGAGCTTGCGTGGCGAGATCGAGGATGCGCTCGAGTTCATCAAGCAAGCGGATACCCACCTGTTCGCGGCCAAGGAGGGTGGCCGGAACCAGGTGAAGGGCTGATGGGGAGCGGCGGCATCATCCGCCGTGCAGAGTCGCAAGCAGGCGGAGAGGACTCGGAGAGCGCGCGCGAGCTGCGCGAGAAGAAGCGGGTTCTCGCCGCGCTCGTCGTCCATGATCTCCGCAGCCCGCTATCCGGGGTGCAGGGATATCTGCAACTGCTGCGCGAGGAGCTGACCGAGGATCCGGCGCACTCGCCGACGGCGCTCAGCTACCTCGACGATGCGGTCACCCTGGTCGGCAAGGCGCTGAGCCTGGTCGCCACCATCCTCGATGTCGACGAGCTCGAGGACGGCATCCTGCGCGCGCAGATCGCGCCCGTGCGGATCATCGAGCTGATCGAGCGGGCCGTCGCCGGCAACCGGGCGCAGTTCGAGGTCCGCGGCCTCGCGATCCAGATCGACGTCGATCCGGATCTCGTGGTGCGCCTCGATCGCGATCTGTTCACGCGGGTGATCGAGAACCTGATCGATAACTCCGCGCGGTACTCGCCGCGCAACGGACGCTGCGCGATCGCCGTGAAGCGCGACGAGCTCGGCGTCGAGATCGCGATCGGCAACAGCGGCGTGCCGGTGCCGGAGACCGAGCGCGAGCGGATCTTCGGTCGCTACTTCCAGGTCGAGGCGCGTCGCGCCGCCGCGCGTGCCAACCGCGGGCTCGGCCTGTACTTCTGCAAGCTCGCCGCGGAGGCCCACGGTGGTTCGATCCACGTCGAGCAGCGCGGCGATCTGGGCGCCGTGTTCGTCGTTCGCCTCCCCGAGTAGAACGCGATGAGCTGGGCGCCGCTCGCGTTGTCCCTGGAGATCGCGACGCTGGCGATGCTCGTCGCGCTCGTGTTCGGCACGGGCATCGCGGTGCTGCTGACCTGGAAGCGGGTCCCGTTTCGCGAGTTCTTCTACGCCGTCGTGTGCGCACCCCTCGTGCTGCCGCCCACGGTGCTCGGCTACTACTTGCTCGTCGCGCTCGGTACGAACAGCGCGATCGGCCGCGCGTGGGAGAGCATGTTCGGCTCGCCGATCGTGTTCACGTTCACCGGTGCGGTGATCGCGGCGGCGGTGGGATCGCTGCCGATGGTGGTGCGGGCCGCGCGGATCGGGCTCGAGGCGGTGGAGCCGAACCTGATCGCGGCGGCTCGCACGCTCGGCGCACGCCCGGCGCGGGTGCTCGTCACGGTGACGTTGCCGCTCGCGGCGCCGGCCATCATCGCGGGCGCGATGCTCGCGTTCGCGCGCGCGCTCGGCGACTACGGCATCACCCAGATGGTGGCGGGCCAGATGATCAACGGCACCGAGACCGCCTCGATCCACGTGATGAACGCTCTCTATGGTGGTCGCGAGGGCGATGCGCGCAACATGGCGATCGTCACCACGCTCGTCGGCGTCGGGTTGCTCTACGTCGCGAATCGCGTGCTCAAGAAGCTCGCCGGCGGGGCGCATGTCTAGTCCCGCTCCTGGCTCGCTCGTCGCGAAGCTGCGAGTGCAGCGCGGCGAGTTCCTGCTCGACGTCGAGCTCGACTGCGGGCCCGGTATCACCTGCGTGATGGGACCCTCCGGCTCGGGCAAGAGCACGATCCTCGCGGTGCTCGCCGGCCTCGCGGTTCCGGACCGCGGCACGGTGACCCTCGGCGGTCAGACCTGGCTCGACACCGCGGCGGGGATCGACGTGCCGGTCCACGCACGGCGGCTGTCGTACATGTTCCAGGGCCTCGCGCTGTTCCCGCACATGACTGCGCAGCGGAACGTGGAGTACGGCATCCACCACCTCGAGCGTGGTGAGCGAGCGACCCGAGCCATCGCGCTGCTCGATCGCCTCGGCGTCAAGCACCTCGCCGCGCGGCGCCCGCGCACGTTCTCCGGCGGCGAGGCACAGCGCGTGGCGCTCGCGCGGGCGATCGCACCCGCGCCCAAGCTGATGCTGCTCGACGAGCCGTTCTCCGCGCTCGATCGCGATCTGCGCGCTCAGCTCACGAAGCTCGTGCGCGATCAGGTGGCCGAGCTCGGCATCCCGCTCATCCACGTCACGCACTCGATCGCCGAGGCGAGGCTGCTCGCCGATCAGGTCCTGCGGATCGAGCGCGGCAAGATCGTCGACCGCGGGACCGCGGCCGATGTCCTCAAGGACATCACCGCGCTCGAGGACTAGAAGATCGGGCCGCTCGGGTCCGGTCCGACACAGCCCTGGATCTGGGTGCGATCGCCGCTCCCCTCCAGCGCCGGCCGCGTCAGACAGCCATCGCCCGAGCAGCGGGCGAGCATGCGGTTGTGCGGATAGTCGATGTCGAACTCGGCGCTGCGCAGCGCGTTCGTGCCGAGGATGCCGTCGACCTCGGCCTGGTCGGGACGCAGCTCGGTGCGGAGGGCTTGCAGCGTCGGGTTCGAGTCGCTGACGACGAGCACCTCGAGCCCCGTCGGCGCGCTCAGCTCGACGACCGCGGGCTGCGAGCAGAACACGCCGCCGCCATCGCACGGACAGTCATCGCCGAGCTCGCAATCACGCTGCAGCATCAGGTGGCTGCCGTAGACCTGCCGGCACGCGGCGCGCGGCGATGACGATGACGACGCCACGAGCGCGAGCGTATCGAGCATGGTGAGGTTGCCGGTGACCGGACCCGAGGGCAGGTTGACCGTGGCCGGCGGGAGCGCGGACAGGGCGGGCGCGGTGGGGTGCGCGACGCGGTAGCGCTCGTAGGCGGTCTCGCCGAGGATCGTCACGCCCACACCGGTCGACATCACGAGCAGCACATCGGCGCCGCGCATGGTCTGCGGTTTCATGGGATCCGGATCGGCGCCGATGCACGCCTGGATCGCGACCCGCCGGCCGATGAACGGCAGCTCGGTGCCCGCGATGATCAGCGTACCGCCGCCGCGATACGGCGAGGGGAACACGGCGTCGCAGGCGTACGTGCGGTGGTGCGCGTCTCCGCCGATATCGGGCAGCACGAAGATCTGCGAGTCGCCGAGCCGCAGCCGCACGTCATCACCGGCGAGCACGTCGCCGCCGATGATCGCCTGATAGGAGAGGGGAGTCGCCGCCGATCCGACGACGCAGTCCTCGGTCTCGCACGGGTGCAGCGCGATCAGCTGCGCGTTCGTGAGCTTCCCGCGCGGCTGCTCGATCGGGCCACCTGGGCCATTGGCGCCGAGGATGAAGACGTCGGTGATCGAGACGGATGGCGCGGCGCTCGGGCCCGGATCGACGAGCGTCACCGGCGAGAGCAGATCGAGCACGGCGCCGCGGTCGTCGACGCCGTGCTGGCGCAGCCCCATCATCACCGCACCGCTCGAGACATCGACGTCGATCGGGTAAAGGTCGCCGGAGAAGTCGTTGGTCAGGAAGCTATCGGTGAGCAGGCTGCAGCCCGTGCCGGCGAGCAGCAGCGACGCGGCGGCGAGTCTCGCGGTCGACCGAACGCTCAGGTCCACGGCAGCTCGTACACCGTGGCGGTGCGGCCATCTACGACCACGGACCCACCCGGCTCCCACACCGTGCGATGCAGGTAGCCGAGCGCGATCGTCGCGCTGCCTTCGACGACGCTCGACGTGACCACGCCCGCGTTGTCCTTCTGCGCGTGCTGGATCTTCGCCTCGGCGGGGAGTGGCCCATCCCCCTCGATCACCAGGCCGCGGAGGATGCGCGCCGAGTTACCTTGCGCGTGCACCCGGAACACGGGCTCCTGGCCGACGTAGCAGCCCTTGCCGTAGTCGAGGAACTGCGTGATGGGCGTCTCGAACGGGAAGTTGTCCTCGCCGACATCGATACCGTAGCGCGGGAAGCCCGCACGGATGCGCAGGCGCTCGACCTGCGGCTCACGTGCATCGCGCGAGGCATCGTTCTGGCCTTCGAGGATCGGGGCGCGCCACACCTCCACCACGTCTTCCCAGATCTGGTGCGCCGGGCCGGTGATCGGCTCGAACGTGACGTCATCCATGACCGCGTAGCGCTCGAGAATGGCGCGCGTCTTCTCGGCGAGCTCGGGCTCGCACGCGATCACGAACGCATCTCCAAGTCGCACGACGTTGATCACCGAGAGCACGCGGCCCTTCGGGTTCAGGATCGCGCCCCAGCCGTGGGCGCCGTCGGCGAGCTGCTCCACGTTCACCGTGGTCAGCCCCTGGAGGAACCGCACGCGGTCCGAGCCGCTGATGCGGAGCCGGCCCCAGCCAGTGCGATCGACGATGACAGGTCCGTGCATGGTCATGATGTAGCAGCTCGCCCCGCTGCGGCGAGCCGCGCCTTGCGCCGGGTTTCGGCCTCGGTATGACGGCGCTGGTCATCCTCCGTGGCCAGCACCAGCGGTGAGATCGGGCGCGGCCGGCCGTTCGTATCGACCGCCACGAACGTCAGGTAGGCCTTGGTCACGTAGCGCCGCGTGCGGTGCCGCATGTCCTCGGTCTCGACCCGGCAGCCGACCTCCATCGAGGTCCGTGACGTGTAGTTGACCTGGGCCTGGAGGACGACGATCTCGCCGACCTGAACCGGCGACATGAAGTCGAGCCGGTCGATCGACGCGGTGAGCACCGCCCCGCCGGCGTGCCGCATCGCTGCGACGCCTGCACAGACGTCGATCCACTGCATCATGATGCCGCCGAACATGACCCCGGCCACCCCGTTGGTGTGCATGGGCATCACGATCTGCGTCATCACGCAGCGTGTCTCCTCGGGCGTCATCCGCCCGAGACTTTACTTCTTCTTCGACGGCGCCGCGGGCTTCTTGGCCGCCTTCGCGGTCTCGATCTTGCGCTTGATCCGAAGCTTCAGCTTCTGCTGGCTCCGCTTGCGCCGCATCTTCAGCGTCTTCCGGTTGTCGTTGCGTCCCATGCCGCCCGTGTATCAGAACTGGGCGCGCGCTGCAAAGCTCACATGGAACCGTCCGCGCGGATTGTCGCCGAGCTGCGGCCGGAGGGGGATGGCCCGCTCGATGGCAAACGCCCCGAATGGGGTCGCAATACGGAGGAGGGCGATGCCCGCCGAGGGCCGGATATCCTCCTTGGTGACGGTGTTCCACTGGTTCGAGATCAGTCCAGCATCCACGAAGATACCGGTCGCGAACAGCTTCCAGATCCGCAGCTGGGCATCGAGCGACGACATGACCCGGATGTTCCCGCCGGAGGGCAGGATGCGGATCTGCGACACGTTGCCGAGGGGGGGGACGCCGACCTGGATGATCTCGGTCGCGAGCCGGTCGTCCTCGTAGCCGCGGACCGTGGAGTCCCCGCCGGCGAAGTAGCGCTCGACCTCCGGCAGCAGCACGGCACCGCCGAGGGGGAACCCCTGGTCGTAGCGGGCGTCGGCGCGGATCACGAGATTATCGCCGACCGGCCAGTACTTGGTCCCCGCCGCCGACGCCTTGATGAACGTGTCCTGACCGCCGAGGTAGTGAGAGGCGATCGAGACTTGCCCTTCAAGGCGGAACCCGGCCTCGGGTGCGAGGGGCGACAGGATGCCGCGTCGATCGTTTCGGTGCTCCCATTCGAAGCTGAAGCCGACCGACCCGGTGCGCGTCGAGATCGGGACCTGCGTCTGGTCGTCATCTGCGCCGAGAGGCCGCAGCACGTCGACGGGGCGCTCGCGCAGGCGGAAGTCGTAGTGCGGGCCGATCGTGATGGCGTGCGCAGGCTTGGTGCCGATGCGCTGCCACTGCCACGAGCGCAGGAGTGACAGCGTGACGCCATCGGTGGTGAGGATGCCGAACCGCGGCGTGTCCTGACGCCGGTGGAAGCCCGTCAGCTCGGTCTGGAACTCGACCGGCGACCAGCCCTTGGTCAGCCACTGCGGGAACCGCAGGGTGGTCTCCGCGGAGAGCTGCTTGAGCTTGAGGGTGCCGGCCAGCGCCGAGTAGTAGTTGATGCCGACCGTGCCCTTGAGATCGAGCGAGATGCCACGTCCGAGGAGGTTCTTGAACGCCGGGTTGATGGTGACGAACAGACCGTTGTAGGTCGAGCCGCCGAACTCGAGATCGAGCTGTGCGCGGTAGTCGTAGCGTTCCGCGATCTCGACGACCGCGTTGACCGAACCCTGGCTGATGTTCTCGAGGTCCGGCATCGCAACGTTCACCGCGTCGAACAGGCCGGAGTTGCGGAGTCGACGTGCGCCATCGGCGAGCGCGTCCTTGGTCAGCAGGTCTCCCTCGTGAATATCGAGCAGCTTGAGGATCGTGGCGTCGGTGGTGCGAAAGTTTCCGCGGATCACCACCTTGCCGACCGTGAGTGGCTGGACGTCGATCAGCGTGAAGTACGCGGCGACCCGGTTCGGTCCGATCGGCCTGGATTCGAGGGTGACCTTCGCGCGCGGACGGCCGTGGCTGAACAGCCGATCCTTCAGTTGATCGCGCGAGTCCAGCACGCTGGCCTCCTTGAACTTGAGACCCGCGGCGGTGGCCACGCAACGACCAGGAGTCGCCTGCCTCGCGAGCTGTGGTTCGCCGAGGAGATCCGCGAGGTCCGCGAGGACCTGCGCACATAGCCCTTGCTGTGCGGAGCTCGGAAGCGTCTCTCCGGTGTCGCCGATCTCGATGTGGATCTCGCCGAGCAACGTCGGCGGGCCCTCGGTGATCGAGAACCGCACGTAGAGATTGGAGTCGCGATCCGCGCCGAGCAGCGCGGCGGTCAACGCTGCGCTCCCGAGGCCAACCGGTGACGGGGCGGCATCCACCCGGACCCGGGCATCTCGATAGCCCTCGCGATGATAGAGGGAGACGACCGCGTCGACATCCGCTGCGAGCTGCGCGGAGGTCGCGCGTGTGCTGTCACCGAACAGCTGGTTGCGGAACCGCGACTCTTGTGTGCCGACCGCCTCGCGCAGTCGATCTTCAGGCAGGGCTCGGTTCCCGACGAACGCCACTTGCTGGACATCGCGGGTCTTTCCCGCCTCGATCCGGAACGTGACACGATCGTACGGATCGAAGCGCTCGCGACTGAACGTCACCCGCGCATCGAAGTATCCCTTGCTCTGTAAAAAAGCTGTCAGCGCCTTCGCACTCTCGTTCGCTTCGACATCATCCGAGCTCGCCGCGGTATCGAACGTGAGCTGTTTGTGCAGCTCCTCCTCCTTGATCGCGTTCCGGTCGTACCCCTCGAAGTAGACGTCGAGCTTGCGCCGGGCATCGATGGTGACGGTGAATCGAACCTTCTTGGACCGACGGTCGAACGAGGTCAGCGGATCGAAGTCGGTGCGTACACGCACCGCGGGGTAGCCGGCCTTGTGGAACTTCTTCACCACTTCCTGCACGTCGGCGCTGAGATCGGTGCGATTGAACCGCTTCGTGCCGATGCAGATCTTGCGCAGAAAACAGCTGCGATGCTGAAACGTGTTCCGGATCTCATCGTCGGTGACATTCGCGGTGTCATCGCGCGCAGCGATCTTGATCTGCTTGGCATCGATCTCGTACTTTGGGCCGAGACCGACCTTGAGCCGCAGCGTCACCCCTCGGCCGACCTTGTTCTGCGACGTCGCGACCTTCGCCTCGAAATAGCCCTCGTCGCGAAGGTACTCCTCGACCCGCCGCTGTTCGTCGTAGAGCTCGCAGGACCGCTCGTTCGGCGTCCACGACAGGTAGGAGCCGACGCGCATGCGGAGCCGGCGCTTGATCTCCTCCTCGAACAGCGGCGTCGTGAACTTCTCGAAGAACCCCTGCTTCACATCGACGTCGATCCTCCGGACCATCGGGAGCGGGGACAGCGTGATCACCGCGACGATGCCCTGCGCGGTGTCGCGCGTGCCGAGACCGACCAGGTGGTAGCCGAACGAGGTGGCGATCTTCGTGATGTCCCCGCGTGCGGCGTCGGTCATCGCGCGATGACGACGCATGGTGGGCTCGAACAACCCGCGCAGCGTCGCCTCGGACTCGGTCAGCTCTCCCTTGATCTCGAACCCGCCCCAGGTCACCGGCGGCTCCGCGCTGGTCGCGCCGATCGCCGGCGCTGCTCTGCGGCACGACGACGGGTCGAACGTCTCGGCGGAGACCACCGGCTCCTCGCCCTGGTCGGCAACCGCACGGCGCGGCGCGGCGATGGCGACGATCGCGATGACGAGTGGGAGGACGAAGCGAGTCACGGGATGAAGATGTGCCGGTAGACGAGTTTCAAGCTCGTGTCGTTGATGTCCTCTTCGGCCGGGTCGTAGAAGTTCTTGCGGAGGACACTGAACTGCGTGGACAGCCCGGCGTCGCTCGGGCTCACCTTGTACGGTGTCTTGAGGTCGAGGCGACCGTTGAGCGTGCTGCCGCGGATCGTCTGCTCGGCGTCGACGATCAAGTTGAGGTTCTCGAGGATGCTCTTCTCGACGCGCAGACCGATCGAGCCGAAGCTGATCTCGATGCGGAGCACGTCGAGACCGGAGGCCTTTGTCAGCGAGTCGCCGAGAAGATCTGAGACCCAGTCACCGGCCAGATCCTTCACGATCTGATCGGCGAAGCCCTGGCTCGGGTTCGTGGTCGGATCCTGCTTCGTCGGATCGCTGCCGAGCCCCTGATCGCCGAGCGAGCGCCGCAACGACTCCTGGTTGCGCCCGAGCACGAGTAGCGAAAGCGTCTGACTCTTGTTGTACCCGGTCGAGGTCTTGAGATCCCACTGCGGGTTCGACAGCGCGCCCGTGATCGAGAGCGTGATCAGATGCTCCTGCCCGGACAGGTCGCGATAGTCGGCCTCGCTGGTCACGTTGAGCTGCGGATCGCTGGCCTTCTGATTCTCCGCGAAGTCGACATTGCCCGACGTGCGGATGAACTTCGCGCGCGTGCCGGGGATGCGGAACTCGCCGTGCTCGACGCGGATCGATCCCGACATGCGCGGATCCCTCGGGGTGTTCGAGATTTCGATCTGCGGGCCGACGAGGTCGATGGTCGCGATGTTGTTCTTGACGCTGAACTTGCGAACGTCGAGCGTCAGGTGGAGGTCGGCGTTGCCGAGGAGTGGATACTCCTCCCAGAACGGCTTCGAGGGCGGAGCCGTGGATCCGATCGACCGGATCTGATCGGTGAGCTCGAAGTTGTTGGTGTAGTTGCCGTCGATCAGCGCGATGCTGCCGCTGACGCCGAGGCGGTTCTCGCCTTCCAGCTTGTCGATCGAGACATCGCGAGCCGACACCACGAGGTCGAGCGTGCCGGGCACCTTGAACGGGATGTTGTCGGCGTCCAGCTTGACCGCGAGCGCGCTGAGGGAGCTGTCGAGGAAGTCCACGGTACCATTGATGTTGGACAGCGAGCCCTCGCCGTCGATCGAGCCGCGCACGTCGTTGATCGCGAGCTGGTAGGTGCGGTGGTTGCCGCTCGACACGGCCGTCTCGATGTCGATCGAGCCCTTGTTGAACGACAGCTCGCGCCGCACGCCGCGCGGGATCAGCGAGAACGGCCGGTCGGTACCGGTGGTGTCGAACTTGAGCGTGCCCGAGACGAGCGGCAGCTTGCCCTTGCCCGAGAGGATCAGGTCTCCGTCGATCTCGGCGAGACCACCGGCCTGCGACACCTTGGTCGGCACCGCCACGAGGAGCATCTTGCCCGCGAGCTTGCCGCTGATCAGCACGGACCAGTTCACGGGCGTCAGGCCGTCGAGGGTGATGTTCCCCTTGACGTGGAGCTCGCCCTTCTCGTCCATGTGCTGGTCGCGCACTTGCAGCATGACGTCGGTGAAGCCGAGGCTTCCGTTCGCGAGCTTGATCAGGCCGACCGGCGCCTCGAGCACCGTATCGCCGCCGACGGGACGCAGGCGCACCGGGTTCGCCGACTTCGGATCGGTCTTCCACGTGCCGTTCGGATCGAGATCGATCGAGGCCTCGTAGGTCGGCTTGGCCATCGTGCCGGAGATCGACGCGGCGAGCTGGACCAGGCCGGAGGCCTCGTCGAACTGCGCATCGAGCAGCGGCTGCACGAGCGACAGGTCGAGCAGGCCCTGCGCCTCGATCGCGAGCGACGCCTCCGTGGCGTGACCGCGGATCTCGACCTTGCCGGCCGGCGTGGCGACGAGGGTGGAGCAGGGCGTGCGGCCGCCGGGCGCCGTCGGGTCCTTGCACGCCAGCTCGATCGAGGTCGGCGTGATCCGCGCGGACAGCGCGGCCCGCGCGCCCGGCGCCTGGTCGATCACCGAGAGGCGCAGCGGCGTCAGCCGGCCATCGGAGGTGCGGTGATTGACGATCGCGACGAGCTCCGAGATCTCGACCCACGCCTCGGGCTCGACTGGCTTCGCCGGGAACAGCTCGGTCTTGACTGTGACGGTTCCCGTGACCCAGCCCTGCAGCGGCTCGGGCGCGCCGAGCAGCTTCGTCAGATCGGCGACTGCATCGAGCTCGATCCGGCGGCCCGTGATCGCGACCTCGACCGGGAACGGCGCCGTGGTGCCCAGCGTGCCGTGGATCTGCAGGCGCTCGGCGAGCATCGACCCATCGATCCGGATCCCCGGCTTGCCGCTCGTCAGCGTGGTCGGCTCCACGCGGAGCTGCGAATCGCCGATGAACGCGTTCATCAGCCACGTGCGCAGCAGCGTGACGTGCCCGTCTGCCTGCGGCGCGAGCGGCGTGCCCGAGAGGTGCAGCGTCATCCGCGCGTCACCACCGGTGATCCGCTTCTTCAAGAACTGCTCGAGGATCGCGAGCGGGAGATCCACCGAGACGGCGCCGCCGAGCCGGGCCGGGGTGGCGGGCAGCTTCGCGTTGCCGCGAACTGCGGGCAGCTTCGCGACGGTCGCATCGAGCACGCCACCGGCATCGCGCACCGCGGTGGTCACGATGCACGAGCCGCCGGTCTTCTTCGCAGTCAGGCACTTCTGCAGGTCATCGGTGGACGCGTACATCGGCCGCGGCCGGCACCGGTCGTCGTTCGGCTGGTTCACGCACAGCGCGAAGTCCGAGTACGTATCCCCTTTGACCGTCAGCTTCTTCGCGGTCGCGTACACCTTCGCGAAGTCGAGCCAGTCCATCGCGGACCGCCCTCTGAGCACGCTGACGCGATCGAGCTGCGCATCGACGGTGTCCAGCGTGCCTTTCACGGTGCCGACGAGGCCGCACAGCCGCGCCGCATCGATCCGCCGGCCGGAGAGCGTCAGGTGCTCGACGAACGGCGGGCCGATGCCGTCGACCCGCACGCGCCCGCTCCCGGTCAGCTCGCCGCCGAGCCCCTGTGAGGTCATGTTCCGGATATCGACGATGCCGTCCTTGAACTGCATCTCCATCTTGACGTGGTCCAGGCACGGGACGCCGCTCAGCTCTGACGCCACATTGATGGTTGGATTCTTGAGTGGCCCCTTGATGCGGATCACGCTGCCGCCGCCCGCGCCGGTGACGAACGCCGGCAGATCGAAGCGTTTCAGCCAGGCGCCGAGATCGGGGAACGTGCCGTCGACCGTGATGTCGAGGTCGTCATGCAAGATGTCGACGAGCCCGTCGAACACCGCGTGGCTCTGACCCGCCTCGATCGCGACCTTCTCGACGTGGATCGAACCGAAGTTGTTGTTCGTGAACAGCCGGCCCTTGTGCACGCGGAGCGACGTGCTCGTCGGCGTCAGCCCGAGCGAGAGATCGAAGTCCTCGAGAGCGAAGCCCTCGCCCGGCGTCGTGTCGCCCTTCGCCCGCAACCGGCCCTTGAGGAACTTGCCCGCGGCGCGCGCGACCTTCGGCGGCAGGAATCGCCCCGCATCGATCGCCTTCGTGATCTCGACCTGCGCATTCGCGATGAACGGGCGCAGGCCGAACGTCGCGGAGACCTCGACCTCGCCGGGCTCCTTGCCCCCGCGGATCAGGGCCTTCGTCTTGTCGATGAAGCCCTGCTCGTTCACGAGATCGATACCGCCGTGGACCTCGGCGAGCGTGAGCTGCAGCGGCGGCTCTTCGGAGCGGAGCGGGAGATCGAAGTCGACGTTCTCGAGATCGAGCCCGACCCTCGGCGAGGCGACGAACGGACCGGTGAGCGTGATCGTGCCGTTCAGGTTATCGCCGCCGACGGTGGACTTGATGCACGAGCGCACCATCGGCCCGAGGTTCTTCGCGTCGAGCTTGAGGTTCCACGAGCCGTCGTAGGGTCGATCGAAGTAACTGTTTAGCTCGCCGGTGAGGTGGATCGAGCCCAGCTCGTTGGGCTCGAACTTGGAGCGCGGGATCAGCCGGCCATCCTCGGGCTCGCCGGGCGCGAGCTCGCACGGCGCGGTGCGCGCCTGCAGGTCGAGCTCGAGCGTGTTCGCGATGAAGTCGTGCTTCGGCCACTCGGTGGGGAGCTGCGCGAGTCGGTTCAGCTTCACGTCGACGAGGCCGACGTCGTAGCGCGCGACGCGCTCCTTCGATGGCCCGATATCAGCGCCCGTGCCGATGCCGGGAATCGGCATGCGGAATGCTGTGCGCGGGCCTTCGTCCAGCACCCGGATCAGCGCCTTCGGCGAGGTCACGGCGAGCCGCACGTAGAACTTCGCGATCAGCGGATCGGTCGGATCCATGTAGAGGAACGAGCGCCGCGAATCGGCATCGGTGCCGGGCGTATCATCGGAGTCGATGTTCACGTGCTCGAGCCGCGCGGTGAAGCCAAAGCCGATGTAGTCCGGCGGCACCCGGTCGGGCTGATACGGCTTGAAGTTCACGTAGAGGTCGAGGTCGCGGACGTGGATGTCGCGCAGGTCGAATACCGGCGGCGCGGAGTCCGCGTAGATGCCGGCGCGAAACCCGGCGGCCATGCGCGGGTAGAACGCGGTGATGATCGTGACGCTCGTCTTGTCGTACGCGTGGAGCGGGTAGGGCTCGCGGGTCTCCTCGATCAACGCCTGGCCGCCGTGGACCCACAGGTTACGGAACACGAAGTCGTGGTTGCCGAACAGCAGGGCGTGGGCATCGATCTCGACCGTGACGAGCGGCGTTCGCACCAGCTGCTTTCGGGGCTTCCGCTTGCTGGCTGGATCGCTATCGGCGCGCTCGTCCGGAGTGCAGTCCTCGTTGGGATCCCCGACCCGCAGCTCCTCGGCCCCGCCACCAAGCACCTGGCTGAGTGCGCAGTCGTCCCACACCTTCACGTTCTTGACGACGATCGGGATCCACCCGCCGGTCACCAGCTTCTTGAGGTCCCGGGTCTGCCACTCGATCGACCCGATCTCGATCCGGCCGCGCATCCGCTTGTTGAGGATCGACGCGATGTTGCTACCGAGATCTTCCCCCTCGAACTTCACGCGCAGGACAGCGAATGCCGTGGCCAGGAGGAGCACCAAGGACACACCGATGACAAGCAGCCACCGGCGCACGCGCCGACGAGGAGGGGAGCTGTCCACCCGTGGCACCGAACCTACCATCACGGGGCATGACGCCACCCAGCGTGAGGACATTCACGTTGCTGGATTTACGCCTAGCCTCGGTGGGCCTCGGTCCGTATAGTGGGGAGTAGGACCGAAAGCGAGGCACCGTAGATGTCTGACGATCAGCCCGAGACTCTCCCCGTCCTTCGCAGAGAAGCTCTGCTGCCCAATGAACGCAGCCGTGGGCTCGGAACGGTAGCCGTCGTATGCACGATGGCAGGCGTGGCCTCTGGCCTCGCGCTCGCGACCACACTGATGGCGATGCAAGTCGCCGACAGCATGTCGTCGCGTGCATGCCCGTACCACTCCGAAGTGCGCGAGATGGATGTTCGCCCCGAGCACGGCTTCCTCGGCATTCGCTACGTCTTCCACGACGGCGTGGCCGAGATCGACAGCGTTCTTCCCGGCACGCCTGCCGAGCAGATCGCGCTGCAGCCGGGCGACCGCGTCCTCTCGATCAACGGTGACCACGTGGACTCCGCCACCGAGCTCCAGGAGCGCATCTTCGGATCGCACCCGGGGGCGCGACCCGTGCTCGTCATCGAGCGCGGCGGGGAGACCGCCACGCTGAGGCCCACGTTGATGGCGTGGCCGGCGATCACCTACTAGCTCGAGGAGCGGGCAGGCCATCCGGGTCGCTCGATCACTGCGGCCCCTATGGGTCGCAGTAATCGGTCGAGCTCTGTGCGCCTTCACGAAGGCGGACGCAGGTCGAGACCGTCTGGTCGTCGCGCTGGAACGAGACAATCATCTGGTTGCCGAGCTCCGCGGCCACGCCTGCTGTCGGGCCCACCGAACCGTCGGGGTGCGCTGCCTCGATGATGCCGACGCCCAGATCGCGGTTGTAGACGAACACGACCGTGTCGACGAAGTTGACGTTCGGCGGGTACGAGAACGACGCCTTGCGCGCGCCGGGCTCGCCGGACAGCCCGAAGGACATCCGCGCCGGATCGGGCGGCGGGATCGGAATCGAGGGCGTGATGCACCCCGAGACCACGACCAGACCGATGGCGAGAGCTAGAACGCGCATGGAACCAATCCCAAGGAACAGCAAGCGACGATCCACATCCCGTCTACCGGATCTTCGCTAGTTACGAGGACGGCCTGCCAATGTCGTTGGCAGGCCGTGTACTTGGTAGGCAGCGCGAGTCGCTAATTGGTGCGCTTGACCGTGGTCGGGAACATGATCGAGATGCCGGCCCCGAAGAAGATGTGGTTCAGGAAGCGGCTGTCGTCGCTGGTGACCGCGAGGTTCGCGTTGAAGTCGGCGCCGGACGGGTTGTCCGAGAACGCGTAGTCGCGAACCGTGAGGTCGAGGGCGATGAAGTCCGAGAGGAACACGTGGATGCCGCCGCCGATGTACAGGCCGAGCCGGCTGCCATCGTTGAGCGGAGCGTCGTTGTTCGGGTTGTTGTCCGGCGGAATCGTGTCGCCCATGGCACCCATGGTCGACTTGCCAGGCGTTGGATCGCTGCACACCGACTTGTCGCAGCTGCTGGTGAGCTGGGCGAAGGCGACGCCCGCCTGGAAGTAGAAGTCGAACGCGACGTAGGCCTGGCTGAACGCAGCCAGCTTGCCGTACCAGGGCGTGAGGCTGACGTACGCGGCGCCGTGGAACGGCATGGCGTTCAGGTGGCTCTCGAACTCGGTCAGGCTCGGCTCGCGAGTCTTGTTATCGGTCGCGGTCTCGAGCGTCGGCTTGATCTTCTTGACCAGGCCGGTATCGATCGCGGTGGAGCCGACGCCGATGACGCCGATCGAGAGCATGTCGCCGAGGTGGTACTCGAGCTTCGCGCCACCGCCGACGATGTGGCGGAAGTCGGCGTTGATCGTCGACTCGAACAGCGGTGCCAGCTCGAAGCGTCCCTTGACGAGCAAGCGACGGTGACGGACGGCGACGTCGTCGGCGAGACCGTTGTGACGGCGCTCGGCGTACGCGGACGATCCGAGGGCGAGGACGCCGACGGTGGCAAGGAGCAGGTGTTGCTTCTTCATCATCATTGCCTCAGCGGAAGGTCGTGTACTCGAAGGACGTCGGCAGCCAGAAGCTGAGGCCGACCTGGAACATCACGTTGTTGATCAGCGAGCCGTCGGCGTTGGACTTGGCCTGATCAGCCGTGGCGTTCATCGTCGGTGAGCGGTCGGTCGGCTCGAACTTGTCGTAGAACACGTAGTCGCGGATGCCGAGGTTCACGGTGAGCCACTTGGCGAGGAAGAACCGCATGCTCGCGCCGATGTTCGGCATGATCAGGAGGTTCGTGAAGCCGGGGAACTTCGTGTCGCGGGGCACCACTTCCGACTGACCGGCGCCGATGCCCGCGGTGAAGAACACTTCCCAGGTGATGAGCTTCCTGTCGAGGACGGCGAACTTTCCGTAGACGGGCACGTAGTGGAAGTCGAGCGCGGCACTCCAGTTGTACTTGTTCACCGTCGGCAGGCGGCGCGCCTGGCGGGCCACGAGGTCGAACGGTTCGGTGAACGACTCGGTGTAGTAGTGACCCTCGACGCCGATCGCGAGGACGTCGGTCAGGTAGTAGTTGAGCTCGCCGCCGACCGTGTAGTGGCGGATCATGTTGTCGTTCATCGTCGTGCCGACCATCGGGTACAGCTCGGTGCGCCGCGACTTGAGGAACGGCTTGCGGACAACCACGAGGATGTCCTTCCACGACAGCGGGGTCTTCTTGACCTCGCCGGCCTTGACCGCCGCGGCGTTCGCGTCCGCCTTGGCCATGTCGGCGTTGAGATCGCCCGGGCCAGGCTCCTGACCCATATCGATCTCGCCACCGGCGCTGCCGCTGCCGGCACCGTCGGCGGGATCGATCTCGATCTCCGGTTCGGCGCCGCCACCGGCGCTGCCCGATCCGGCTCCACCACCACCACCGCCTTTCTTCCCCTTGTTGTCAGCCAACGCAGAGGAAACCACGAGGGTCAACCCCAGGAGCAACACGACGGATCGGTGGAATGCCCGCATTCGTAGGCGCTTCATAACACGTGCCTTTTTGTGCGCTCAAGCAAACGGCGCACGTTTGGGTGCCGAGGGGAGGCCGACCTGGGGACAGACGATCGCCCTGACAGTTGCGCTACGCAGCCTCACTGGTGCTGGCATCGACGTACAATGCCTCGACGAAGGCAGCCGGGTCGAATGGCCTCAGGTCGCCGATCTTCTCACCGATCCCGACGAAGCGGACGGGTACCTTTAGCTCGTCGCAGATGCCGAGGACGACGCCGCCCTTGCTCGAACCGTCGAGCTTGGTCAGGACGATCCCGGTGATTCCCATGTCGTCCTTGAACGTCTTCGCCTGGGCGATGGCGTTCTGGCCAGTGGTCGCGTCGAGGACCATCCAGGTCTCGTGCGGGCAGCCCGGCATCGCCTTGTCCATGACGCGGCGCAGCTTCTTCAGCTCGTCCATCAGGCCCGAGTTCGAGTGCAGGCGGCCAGCGGTGTCGCAGATCACGAGGTCGTAGCCGTCCTCGACGCCCTTCTTCACCGCGTCGAAGATCACGCTCGACGGGTCGCCGTTGGCCTTGCCCTTCACGACCGGGACGTTCGCGCGCTTGCCCCACTCCTCGAGCTGCTCGGTGGCGGCGGCGCGGAAGGTGTCACCGGCGGCGAGCAAGACCTTCTTGCCGTCGTCAGTGTACTGCTTCGCGAGCTTGCCGATCGTGGTGGTCTTGCCGACGCCGTTGACGCCGAGGACGAGCAGCACGAACGGCTTGTGCGCCGAGATATCGAGGGGTTTCGCCTGGACGTTGAGGATCTCGCGCGAGGTCTGGCGGATCTTCGCCCAGATCTTGTCGGCGTCCTCGAGGTCGGTCTTCGACATACCGCTCTTCACGGACTGGAAGATGCGATCAGCTGCGCGCGGGCCGATATCGGCGGTGAACAGGACCTCCTCGAGCTCCTCGAGGGTCTGGGCATCGATCTTCTTCTTACCGAACCGCGTACCGATGCGCGCCACGAAGCCGCCGCGGGTCTTCGCCAGGCCCGCCTTGTAGGCCGCGCGCGATTCCTCGTCGATGGCCTCGGCCGGCTCCTCGGGGGCTGGAACCGCCTCGATCGGCTTCTCGGGCTCGCCGGGGCGCGGGCGATTGCGCTGGCGCCGCGGACGGACGTCCTCGACCTCGTCCTGTCCGAGCCGCGTGCGTGCGGTCGATGCGCCCTTCGCCTTGCTCTTCGCCGACGCCCGGCGGAGCACGAAGATGACGAGGACGAGCGCGACGACCGCGATCGCGAGCTTGATCAGCTCGTCTACCGGGAGCATAGGGCGCGCTTATACCTCAGCGCTCTGGTTTGGTCATTCCGCCGGGCCGGCGCAAGTCACCCAACGCGCGTGCGCTCGCGGATGGCACGCTCGACGTGCTCGTTCGCGGTGGCCAGGATGGTCTCGGGAGCGAGCCGCGGCGAGAAGTAGACCTCTTCGACGAAGTCGGTGAGGTCCGCGAGCGCCGGGCTCTGCCGCTTGCTGCGTACGTGCTCGACGATCTGGCGCGGCGACCACACGCCCCATAGCCGTGCCTCGGGGAGCAGCGGCTCGGCGGCGCGGCGATAGAGCTGGAACACCTTCTCGCGGACCGGGACGAGATCGACGCGCACGCCGCGCAGCTCGCCGCGGTGCGGGATCGAGACGCCGAACTTCTCGGTGCAGTGGCCGGGCGCGGCCACCTCGGCGCGCCACTCGCCGGGCTGCAGCTTCTCGAGGACGAAGCTGCCGTCGTCGGTGGTGCGGATCTCTCGCTCGAAGTCGCCGAGCACCAGGAAGACGACCGCCTCGGGCACGGGGCGGCTGCGGATGGTGTCGCGCACGACGCCGGAGAAGCCGTCGTCGTTGGGGCGGCGCAGCGTGGACATCACGCTCGGCTTGTTCGCGACCATGCCGCCGGTCAGCTGATCGGTCTGGCCCTCGTTCGCCGGGACCTCGGCGGCGGGCGCGGCACGGCGGAACCGCGTCCACGGCTTCGCGCGCGCGAGGAAGAAACCGCCGGCGGCGAGGCCGGTGAGGACGAACGCGGCGATCGTGTAGCTGACGGGAACTGGCTGCGGCGAGCTGACCTTGATGATCGCGGGCTCGCTGCGGCTCGGCTTGATGAACGAGATGCCGGGGTCGGATTGCACCTGAACGGCGAACTGGCCGGCGCCGATGATCTCGCCCTCGACCTTGAATCGATAGCTGCCGTCGTCGGTGGTGGCGCCCTGCGCGAGGCGACGATCACCGGACACCAGGGTAACCGCGGCGCGCTGGATCGGCTTGTCGTCCTCGTCGAGCACCTTGCCGGTGACCACGAGGTCGTCCTCGTAGGCGAGCTTCTGTGTGGAGACGAACATCGACGTGTGCGTCGCGGTGGTCAGCTCGAACGATGAGTCGGCCTGCGCGCGCTGGCGGGTGTCGTCGCCGGCGAACACGACGCGCAGGCGCTTGGGGCCGGGGCCGCCCGCGAGCTTGCGGGTGAGGAGCACGGACGTGCCGGTCTCGACGGTGACGGTGTGGATCGGCTGGAGCTCGGCGGTCGCGGTGTCATGACCAGCACCCGGCACGATGGCGGCGATCTCGACCCGATTGCCGACGGCGACCTCGACCGGAATAGTGATCGGCACGTCGTCGGCGGTGGCGGTCACCAGCACGCGGGCTCCGCCGATCGCGTCCTCGACGCTGACGATCAGCGCGACCTGCGCGCGCGATGGATCCGTGACCGTGGTCTGGGCCGCGGGCTCGAGGAGATTTCCACCCTTGAATGCGAGCTCGACGCTCTGCGGACCGGGCGGGGCGCTGATCAGCGCGCGGAACCGGCCGTCGGGACCGGTCGTGGCACTGACGTAGTCGTCACCGATCTTGATGGTGACCTGCTGGTTGCCGATGCCATCGCCCGTCAGCTTGTCCACGAGCCGGCCGGTGACCTCTGCGATGCCGTTACCACGGAGGCTTACCCGATCGAGGCCGAGCGAGGTCTGGGCCTTGATGTCGATGGTGGGCGCGGCAAGCGAGCGGCCGGCGAGCGCCACGACGACCGCCACGAGGGCAAGGACCCGCACCCCAAGGGTGATAGCACGAGGGGCAAGACCCGAATGTCATAGGGCTGATCAACCCTGCGACCGCCCCCGGGGTATGCCTGGTTGGCGTGGAGTAAGCATGCGCATCAAACGAGTCGAGATCATCGGCTTCAAGTCGTTCTGCGACCGTGCGGTCGTCAACATCAGCGAGCAGATCACCGGCGTGGTCGGCCCGAACGGGTGCGGCAAGTCCAACATCGTGGATGCCATCCGGTGGTGCATGGGCGAGCAGAGCGCCAAGCACCTCCGCGGCAAGGCCATGGAGGACGTGATCTTCGCGGGCTCCGAGTCGCGCGGCCCCGCGCCGATGGCCGAGGTGTCGCTGACGTTCGATGACGTCGGGTTCTCGCACGAAGCGCTCGAGCTCGCGAAGCACTCCGACGAGGCAGAGGCCGAGCGCGCGCTGGCGGCGATCTCGACCGACGGCGACGACGCACCCGCGGAGATCGTGGAAGGCGAGGTTGTCGCCGCTCCGGTCGACGAGGCCCCGGTCGCGAACGCAGGCACGTGGCTCGATGCCGAGGGCAATCCGATCCCGTCGCCGACCGAGGAGGTCGCGAGCATGCTGGCGGACCAGCCGCCCGCGATCGATTTCGCTCGCTACACCGAGGTCACCATCACGCGGCGGCTCTACCGCGATGGAACCTCGCAGTACTTCATCAACAAGACCCCCTGCCGCCTGCGCGACGTGACCGAGTTCTTCATGGGCACCGGCGTCGGTACGAAGGCGTACGCGATCATCGAGCAGGGCCGCATCGGCCAGATCGTCAGCTCGCGGCCGCAGGACCGCCGGATGATCATCGAGGAAGCCGCGGGCATCACGAAGTTCAAGGCGAAGAAGAAGGCCGCGGAGAAGAAGCTCGATCAGACGCGCCAGAACCTCATGCGCGTTTCGGACATCGTCGTCGAGCTCGACAAGCGGATGGGCACGCTGCGGCGCCAGGCGCAGAAGGCGGAGCGCTACCGCAAGTACAAGTCCGAGATGCGCGACATCGAGCTGTGGAAGGCGGCGCATCGCTGGCTCGAGCTCTCGGCCGAAGGCGCGCTGATCGCGGGCCGGCTCGGCGAGGCGACCACGGAGCTCGACGAGGTCCGCACCACGTGGACGGGCAAGGATGCGCACGTCGTCGCGGAGCGCGCGGAGCTCTCCGTCGAGGAGCGCCGGCTGGTCGGGATCCAGGAGCAAGTCTACGAGCTGGACAACCGGCTGCGCCTCGGCGAATCGAAGATCGGGTTCGAGCGGCGCGAGGCCGAGGAGCTCGATGCGCGCATCGCGGGGGCGCGGACCGAGATCGATCAGGTCGTCGAGCAGCGCGCGCAGGGCGCCGCGGAGCTCGAGCTGCGTCAGACCGAGCTCGGCTCGCTCGAGGCCGAGGTCGAGCGCGAGTCGGCCGAAGTGGCGGCGCGCGAGGCGGCGGCGGGCGAGGCACGGCAGCAGCTCACGAACACGCAGGGGCGGCTCGACGAGGCGCGGGTCGAGCTCGGCTCGCGGCGCACGGAGATCGCCACTGCCACGGCGCAGACCGAGGCGCTGATCCGGCGGCGCGAGGAGGCGGAGCGTCGGCTCGAGCGCGTGATGGGCGAGACCGGGCAGCACGAAGAGCGCGTGAAAGAGCTCGATCGCGAATCGCGGCGGGTCGATGGTGCGCTCGTCGACCTGCGCCAGACCCGGCTCGATCTCGGCAGCCAGAACCAGGGCTTCGAGGAGCGGCGCGAGGTGCTCGCGCACGAGACCGCGCGCGGCGAGGCCGAGGTGGAGACGCTGCGGACCGAGCTGCACCGGCGGACGTCGCGGCTGACGTCGCTCAAGGAGATCCAGGAGCGCTACGAGGGCTTCGCCCGCGGTACGCGCGCGGTGATGCAGGGCGTGGGGGAGCTGGGTGAGCGGTTCACCACCGACGACATCCGCGGCGTCGTCGCCGATGTGGTGCGCGCGCCCGAGATGCTCGAGGTCGCGGTCGAAGCGGCGCTCGGCGATCGCCTCGGCGGCGTGCTCGTCAGCCAGCCCGAGGTCGGGATCGCGGCGATCGGCTATCTCAAGTCGGGTGCCGGAGGGCGCAGCGCCTTCGTGCCGATGATCGATCGTCTCGGGCATTTCGCGCCGAAGGACAGCGCGGTCCCCGAGATGATGGAGGCGACGAACAGCGGCCACTCGATCTCCGGCCAGTCGTTCGAGGGCGAGGGCGGATCCTCGTCGTTCATCTCCCCCGCATGGGAGATGCCGTTCATCTCGGCGTGGCAAACCACGCCGGCGGCGAGCGGCAAGATCGAGGTCGAGGATCGCTCCGTGCTCACGGCCGCACATGCCGCGATCGGCGGCGGCGAGGGCGTGCTCGGCCGGATGGCGGACCTCGTGTCGTTCGAGGAGGGTTATGCCGAGGTCGGCAAGCGCCTGCTCGCCGGCACGGTGGTGGTCGAGAACCTCGATCACGCGCTCGCGCTGCACCACGCGGGCGTCACGGATCGTCTGGTCACGCTCGACGGCGACGTCGTCGAGGAAGACGGCGTGGTCGCCGGTGGCTCGCGCGATGCGCAGGGCGCCGGCGTGCTCGCGCAGAAGCGCGAGATCCGCGATCTCGAGGAGATCACCGGCACGCTGGAGCACGATCTTTCCGAGGCGATGACTCGGCTGGTCACCGCGAAGACCGAGCTCAAGCAGGTCATCAAGGCGCTCGAAGGTCTGCGCACGCAGGTCCACGAGGGCGACCTCGCGATCATGGGGCACGAGAAGGACGAGTCGCGCGTGCGCTCGGACCTCGAGCGCCACCGCGATCGCCTGACCCAGCTCAACGCCGAGCAGCTCGAGCTCGAGGAGCGGCTCCGCACGATCGGCACCGACGAGCAGGGCTCGCGTGATCGCCGCGCGTTTGCCGAGTCTCGGATCGACGAGCTCGAGCGCAACCAGCTCGACCTGCTCTCCGAGGTCACCACGCATCGCGATCAGCTCGAAGCGCTCGCGCAGGTCCTGACCGAGGCGCGCATCCGCGCCGCTCAGCTCGGTGAGAAGCGCGCCGCGGCCGAGGCCGCCACGCTCCGCCTCGCGCGCAGCGATGCCGAGCTGGCGACCCGGGCCGACCGCCTGACCGCCGAGATCGACGATGCGGCGCGCCGCACCGCCGCCCTCCGCGAGGGCTGCGAGCTGCTCGCCGCCGAGCTCACGCTCGTCCGCGAGCAGCGTGACACCGAGGTCCGCGCGCTCGACGAGGGCCGGACCGCCTACCAGGACCGCGTCACGGCGATGACCGAGGTCGAGCTCGAGGCGCGCGAGCTGCGCTCGCGCTCGGACAAGCTCGCGGCCGAGGTCAACCAGCTCGAGCTGCGCAACGGCCAGATCGCGATGACCCGCAAGGTCGTCGAGGATGGCATCGACGAGCGCTACCAGATCGAGGTCCCCTCGATCTTGCACGAGTACCACCAGCGCGCGCCGATCGGCGAGACCGAGGACGCCCGCCTGACCGAGCTCCGCGAGCTCATCGAGCGGATGGGCACCGACATCAACCTCACGGCGATCGAGGAGTTCGCGGACGTCTCCACGCGCTTCGAGTTCCTGTCGTCGCAGAAGATCGATCTCGAGCGCGCGGTCGATCAGCTCCAGCGTGCGATCGACAAGATCAACAAGACCTCGCGCAAGCTGTTCAAGGACACCTTCGCGGCCGTCAACGCGACGTTCAAGGAGATCTTCCCGCGCCTGTTCCGCGGCGGTCAGGCCGCACTCTCGCTCTCGGGCGGCGACGACGTCGACCTGCTCGAGGCGGGCGTCGAGATCATGGCGCAGCCACCCGGCAAGAAGAACGCCACCGTCGACCAGCTCTCGGGTGGCGAGAAGGCCCTCACCGCCGTGGCGCTCGTGTTCTCGATCTTCCTGATCAAGCCGTCGCCGTTCTGCATCCTCGACGAGGTCGATGCACCGCTCGACGAGGCCAACGTCGATCGGTACAACGAGCTCGTGCGCGAGATGACGGACCGCTCGCAGTTCATCGTGATCTCGCACAACAAGCGGACGATGGAAGCCGCGGACAACCTGTACGGCGTGACGATGCAGGAGCCGGGTGTTTCGAAGCTGGTGTCGGTGAACCTGTCGAAGCTCGGTGCGCGCGCGGGCTCCGCCAGCACCAACCCGAGCGCATCGGCTTCGGCGTAGCGCTCGCTCCGAAGTGATCGGTTCGTGGGGCAGTGCCCACGGCCGACCTCACATCGCAGGTGGCAGTGCCGGCGAGACGAGCGGCGAACTGGACGTAATCACGTGCGGTGCCGCATGGCCTCGTGCTTGCTGCTCCACGACGTCGTGAGGGCCTTCAGCGTGATCTTGCTCGGCGCGTTCGTCGGGTGTGCCGATATCCCACCCGAGCTCGACGAGACCGAGCAGGGCTCGACGACCGCCTTCGCGAACGACAAAGCCGCATTCGATTTCTTCGTCGGCAAAGGCCTGACGACGTTTCAGGCGGCGGGCATCGTCGGAAACCTCGATCAGGAATCGGGCGTCAATCCGAATTCGGCGCAGTCGGGCGGGCCGGGGCGCGGGATCGCGCAGTGGTCGGTCGGCGGGCGCTGGGATAGTTCCGCGGGAGACAACGCCACGGCGTACGCCGCGCAGCAGGGCCTCTCGGTGCACTCGCTGCAGCTCCAGCTCGAGTTCATCTGGTTCGAGCTGACGACGCACGGTTACGGGCTGCCACAGCTCCGCGCGACCACCAACGTCACCGACGCGACGGTCGAGTTCATGACTCGGTACGAGATCTGCGGCACCTGCATCCAGACGCAGCGGGTGAGCTACGCGAAGGCGGTGCTCGCCGCCTACGGTCAGATTCCGTACGGCGCGGGATACGTGAGCCAGACCTGGCCGCTCGCATCCAGGCCGGCGATGGCCCTCAAGTGCGGCGAGAAGGTCACGGCGAGCCTCGTGCTGCGCAACACCGGCACCAAGCCGTGGACCAGCGCGACCAAGCTCGGGACCACCGTGCCGCGCGATCGCGCGAGCATCTTCGCAGGCGACGACTGGGCTTCTCCGAACCGCGCCGCGGCGATCAGCGGCACCGTCGCGCCGGGCGCCACCGGGACCTTCGCGTTCGCGTTCGATGGCCCCACGGGTACAGCGTGCGTGCCGGGCACATACACCGAGCACTTCGGCGTGGTGCAGGACGGCACCGGGTGGTTCAGCGATTCCACGAACGGCGGCCCACCCGATGATCAGATCGCGGCGTTGATCGAGCTCGTCCCCGGCAATCCCGACCCGGGTAGCGGCGACGGAAGCGGCTCGGATCCACAGTCGGACCCAGCGTCGGCCGGCGACGCCGCGGGATGCAATGCAGGCGGTAGAGCCGGGCTCGGCGTCATATTCGCGGCCCTCGTCCTCGCGATCCGCCGGCGCCGACGCTAGGTCCGGGTGATCGAGAACGCCGCCGTCCACGGGCATGGCGGTGCCGGTCACGAAGGACGACGCATCGGACGTGAGCGTCTCGTCGAGTTGGGCGAGCCTCGTCAGCGTGTTGATGCTGCGTACGCATTTCGCCGGCATCGGCATCCGATGCGGCATCGGCTGAAGTTCGGCATCCGGGCAACGGCGGCCGCGCTGTCCGAGAATGGCGCTGTCCGAGAATGGGGTCGGACCCCATATTCGGACAGCGATGTGCGCGGCTGCTCGGCGTGGGGGCAACGGCGGCCGTGGTGTCCGAGAATGGGGTCGGACCCCATATTCGGACAGCGATGTGCGCGGCAGTTCGGGCCGCGCGGCCCGGCGGGCTCACCGGGTGGAGAGCCGGTAGGACATCGCGCGGACTCGGTCGGCGAGCTCGAGTGCCTCGGCGACCAGCTAGGCCGCGGAACGTCGGTCGGCGAGCTCTGCCTCGCAGGACATCGCCGAATGGAGTCGGCGACCGGCATCGGCATCGGCATCGGCATCGGCATCGGCATCGGCATCGGCGACCGGCATCGGCATCGGCATCGGCATCGAAGCGGCGCCGAAGCGGCGCCGGCATCGGATTCGGAGTCGGGGCCGGTTGGACCGCGGCTCGAGTCCGCACGAACTCCTGATCTATCGCCTATCCAGCCGGAGGCCCGCCGGCCCCACCGCCCCGCGGTCCGAAGTTGGGTCCGACCCATCTCCGGACACGCCGGCTCGAACCCGACGCCACGCGGCGACGCTACAGGATCACGGGGTTGTCGCTACACACGCCGATCTCCATGATCAGATAGAGGAGGATTCGCTCCTGCGGGTAGAGGCCGCGGTGGCCTCCCGCGGTGGTGTGATAGGTCGAGTACATCACGCGGCCACAGCCGGCCGGCTCGAAGGTCACGGTGAGCGGGTGGCGTGCACCTCCACCGAACGGGCCGGCATTGGTGCCGGTCACCCACGCCTTTGGCGTGTCCATCACCGGCTGACCGTTCGGGTCGACGCCGATCTGGATCTGGGTGAGCTGCTGGATGAAGTTCCAGTTGTCGACGGCTTCGAAGTGGTGAGCGTTGATCGCGGCGGAGGTCGCGCTCGATGGCGTGGGGCCGTGCTGTGCGCCGAGCCAGGCCGCGAGCGAAGGATCGATCGCATCGGCGTCGCTCGAGTCGTACGCGTCGCCATCGGCGTTCCCGAATTGCGACGTGGTCCACGTGTCGGTGGCCTTGGTGTAGGCCGTGGCGGGGGTATCGATCGCGCCGCCGAACGCTGTCCCGCCGAGCTGGACCTGCGCGGGGAACACGTTGTCCATCCACTCACCGGACCAGTCGGTGACATAGAGCTTGCCGCCGGCCTTCACGTAGTCGCGCAGGTTCTTCAGCACCTGCTGATCGCGGAGCGCCGCCGTGTTGCTGTCTCCCGAGCAGGGAACGAACACGATGTGATAGGTCGCGAGCTTCGCGGGATCGCGAACGAGCGCATCGAAGCTGCCGATCGAGACCCCGAGCGTAGTGCCGCCGTTATCGGTGAGATCGAGCTGCCCGGCGGTACCGTCGTAGACGCCGGATGCGTCGACGGTGCCAAGGCCCATCTTCCCGAGGATGTTCTCGAGGTGATCGTAGCTGCCGGCGGCGATCGCGATGCGTGGGATCCATTTGCCGTTCGCTTGATCCATGTGCGATGGCAGTGTGGTCTGCGTGTTGTCGAGCGTGGTGTCGGCGGTCGTGACGTCGAGCTCTTGCTCGAGACGGAACTGTCCCTTCTGGATCACCAGCCAGCGGTGACCGGGAATCGCGGCGGGGAGCACGAACGCGCCCATGGCATCGCTGACAGCCGAACCTGCGGGCGCGGCCTGGCACGGCTCGCAGTAGACGCCGTTCGGGATCGGCGGCGGGCGGGTCCCCGTCAGGTACACCGCGGCGCCGGCGACAGGAATCTCCTCTCCCGCGGCGGTCATGCCCGGGGCGAGCCCAGGCGCCCATACCCTGCCGCGCAAGGTGCCAGTGGGCCCGGTGTACGGAGCATCGACGCCGGCTTGATCGTCGCCGCCTGGGTCACGGGAGCTCGGACCGCAGCCGAACGCAACGAACACCATCACGCAATGCGCGAGCCTCATCGGGCGAACTTCGCGCACCTTGCGGGGCGTTCCAACCGAAAACCTCTGACTGTGCGGCAGTTCGAGGGCACGGCGGATGCACAGGTTCGGGGACATGATGGAATTCGCAAAAGATCTGGTCTCGAATATCGGCGGCTCGACGGCTGACTTCGCGAAGATGCTCGGTGGGAATACCGCGGACATCGCAAGGCGGGTCGGAGGCGAGGGCGTCAAGCTGGCGAAGAATATCGGGCCGAAGCGCGGGCTCCTGGGCCTCGCGCTGGTCGTCGCCGCGGTGGGGAGTGGGATCTACCTCGCCCGCTACCTCCGTGCGCGTGCGGCCCAGGGGCACGCCAAGGACGCGAACGGGATGCGCAGCAAGAAGATGCGCAAGGCGGAGAGCCGCGCGCAGCACGCCGCGCAGATGATGCACTGAGAGGTAGCGCGCGTGCGCCCACGCGCGCCGTCGCGTGCGCGCGCGCACCGAAACGGCGAAGGCCCGGTGAGCTCGAGCTCCCGGGCCTCGTCGCGTGAGCCGTGTGGTCAGCTGCGACGGCCGTTGTTCGAGCCGCTCGAGTAGCCGCCGTAAGCGTTGGCGCCGCCGAGGCGATCCTCGCTCGCGAACGAGCTGCTGCCCGACGCCAGCGGGCTCTTGTCGTCAGCGGAGGCGACGGCGGGCTCACCGACAAAGTCCTTCGCCTCGTTGATCTTTTCTTTGGCCATGCCGAGGAGCTGGTTGAACGCGTTCTTCGCGCCGCCGTTGCGGCGCGCGTACTGGACAGCGCCGTAGATCGCGCCGAGACCGATGAGTCGCTTGATGCTGAAGAGTTTCATAGTCTGTTCTCCTTGGACCGATACAGACGCAAGCCGCGTGCCTTGAGGTGTGCGGGAGTTGCTGACGTGCGATGATGAGACGGATGGCACCGCGCAGTCCGACGGCGGAGAGACGGGACGCGCTGCTGGGCGTGCTGGGGGACCTGATCGCGCGCGGCGGTGCAGCGAGGCTGCTCGCGCCGCCGGTCGTGCCGGGTGCGGACGCATTCCCGGAAC
This sequence comes from Haliangiales bacterium, assembly GCA_038206055.1. GTDB lineage: Bacteria > Myxococcota_A > Polyangia > Haliangiales > Haliangiaceae > JABFXX01. The sequence continues at coordinate 8,890 of JBBRBG010000082.1, read as the reverse complement.
CGTGGCGTGCGACACGCGGTGGCGTGCGCGCTGTGCTGAGGCGACTCGCGTGGCACGCGGGGAACGATCGCGGGATCGTCTTGCACGACGAGCGGATGGGCGCACCGCCCACCGAGCGGAAGCCGGAGACGCGCGTGGGGCTCACCCGCGTGGGGCAGAAGGAGCTGACGTTCCGCATCGAGTTCCTCGGCGAGGACGACGTCGCCGGAACGCTCGCCCACGAGCTGGGCGTCGCACACGCGGTGGTGAATCGTCCCGACTCGGTGGACCCGTATCGAACCGGCGAGGGACCCGACATCGACGTCGACGTGGATCGCGACCACGAGCGCGGATCGATCGCCGCGGTCTACCTCGGGCTCGGCGTGCTCGCGGCGAACGCGGCGTATCAGCAGTATTCGCGCCCGGGCCGGTTCAACGGCGGTTACTCGCCGCTCGAGTACGATGTGCTGCGCGCGGGCTACGCACCGATGTCGGACCTCGCGTTCCTGCTCGGGGTGCAGGCCGTGGTGCGCGGTACGAGCGTGCCCGCGGGCCTGTCGGGGCCGCAGCGCGATGAGGTGAACGAGTGGATCACGGCGCTGTCGGTACAGCGCTCCGATCTCCGCGAGCGTCTCGGCATCGCGCGCGATGCGGAGGCCGGCGCCGAGCGCGAAGTGCCAGTGCAGTTCGCGGACATCGACCTCGCCGAGGATGCTCCGCCGATCCGGAAGAACGCGTTCCGCTGGCGCACGAGCCGCGGCGGGGTGGGTGCCGTGTGCGGCGCGGTCCTCGGTATCGGCATGGCGGTCGCGGCGGCCTCGCCGAACTTCACGCCGTTCCTCGTGTTCGGCGCGGTTGGCGGAGGCCACGTGCTCGGTCGACGCATGCGCGTGCCGCGGTGCTCTGCTTGCGCATCAGTCGTGCCGGCCACCGCCACGGTGTGTGACTCGTGTGGCGCGGCGCTGCGCGGCGACATCGCTCAGCTCTCCGATCGGCTCGAGGCCGAGGAGCGGCTCGAGGCCGAGGCACGCCACGATCGCGACGACCTGCGACCCGACGACGAGTCCCGCGCTTAGGCGCTTGCGCCCGCATTGCGTAAGTCCTGGGTCAGGTCATGTGCGACAGCACCGCTGACTGCCGACAACGCGATGTAGGCGAGTGCGGCCTGAGTCGGCACATTTCACGATTCCTCGACGAGGAATTCGATCCCGCCTTGCCGTTTATCAGGTGTTTTTCGTGACAGAGACAGCACCGTTCGGTAGTTTCTATAGTGGGGATTTCGTCGACCAGGACCAGGAGGAGAACATGAGCAACCTGAAAGAAATCGAGCAGCGCCATGGTCGGGACCGCTGGAAGGACGCACTGTTTATTGCCGCGGCACTGCTGCTGACGGCCATCTCGATCGGGTCGGTCACATCGAAGGCCGCTGGAAGCGTCCACCGTGGTGAGTGGAGCGTGGCGTTCCAGGAGACTCCCGAGATCCTTCGTTAACCTGCGCGACGGCGCATGCGGCCACCGCCGATCAGCCGATCCAGGCTATCGGCGGGTGAGCCCTCGATCACATGGATGCCGTGGCGCGTCAGGAGACGCCGGCCCGGCTCGATCAGCGCCTTCTGGTCGCGGGTCATCAGCTCGCGCACACGCTGGCCATGAGCGGTGGCGACCACCGGCAGGAACGCCGACGTCGAAGGTACCAGCGCGATCACCGTCCCGGCGGCCTTCTTCAGGCGGGCCAACGCCTTGATGGCCCTCGGCTCGTCCTCTGCGAAGCCTGCAAGGTCGGAGATCAAGACGACGACGTCGGGGCGGCCGTTGAGCACGGCACGCTCTACGGCCTTCGTGAGGCCGGCAGCGCGCTTGCCGTGCTCCCAGGTGGTCCGGTAAGGCAGCTCGATGCCGCGTAGCCGGCAGAACTGCCGCAATGGCGCGAGCTGGGCATCGGGCTCGACGAGGGGCAGGAGCTTCGCGCGCTTGTCCTTCGCGTGCTTGTCGCTGCCGATCATGATGTCGATCAGCCGGCGGCACAGGCGACCCGTCGCGGCGACATCGTAGAGCTGCCCGTCGGGCCCTGCCTGGATCGACGTCCAGCGACCGTCATCGAGCGGCGGGGCGACCTTGATACGGACGTCGATCGCTTCCTGGTGCGCGAGATAGCGCGCCACGAGCGCGACCAGCTCGCCGGCGGTGACGTCGGTCAGATCTTCGTCGACGATCGATCGCGTATCGAGCAGCCGGTCCACGATCTGCAGGTAGTGGTGGTGCCCCGTATCGGGCTGCATCTCGACCACCGTGCGTGTATCGAACCCGACGAGCCCGATCCGATCGCTGTTCGCGACCGACGCCTTCGCGAGCGCCGCCACCGAGTCGCAGGCCCAGTCGAGCGGCGTCCTGCCGAGCTGGCCGGTGCGCATGCCACCGCCGACATCGAGCAGCACCATGTGCGTGGTCACGATCTCGTTCTCGAGATCGCGGACCATGAGCTGGCCGCGGCGCGCCGTGGCCTTCCACGCGATCATCTTGAACGGATCGCCATGGCTGTGCTCGCGGAGCTCGCGCAGCTCGCCGGAGAGGCCGCGGCGCCGCACGTGATGCAGGCCGACCTGCTCGTGGAGCGCCCCACCGACCGCACGCACCGGCGCACCGCGCAGCGCGACGGTCCGCGGGAACACCTTCACGGCGATCGGGTTCGGGAAGAACGCCTCGATATCGAACAGGCCGAGCGCATCGCCAAACGTCAGCGCCGCCCCGTGCAGCACCTGGTAGCCCGCGGCGAGCGGCTTCACGATGGTGGTGACCTCGACCTGCATGCCGCGCTTCACCGTGGCGCTCGGCTTCTCCTCGAGCTGGAGGCCCGAGGCAGCGAGGATGTTGGTCGACAGGATGCGCAGCTTGCGGGAGCCGTGGTTGCGGAACGCGAGGTGAAGCTGGAACGGGCGATCCGCCGACAGTGCACCACCAGGTTGATCGCCCGGCGGCACCCACCACGACAGCTCGATCTTCTTGCGGCGCAGGAGGATCGCCGTCGGATAGAACGCGAGGTAGAGCGCGAGCAGCACCGAGAGGATCACGCCCGAGAGCGCGACGAGCGGCGGCGCACCGTGCAGCGCACCGACGAGGAGGAACAGCAACGCCGTGCCGAGGATCAACTTGCCACGCGTGGCGAGGCGAGGGATCACGCGCTCAGGCTCGCTTCGGCAGCTTGTAGCTGACCTTGTCGACGGCCTCCGAGACCACCTGCGTGCCGAGCTGACCTTCGAGCTCGGCTTCGGGCGTCATCAGGATGCGGTGGCCGAGCACGAGCGGCGCGAGCGAGCGCACGTCGTCGGGCAGGATGTAGTCGCGCCCGCGGAGCAGCGCGAGCGCCTTCGAAGCGTGCACGAGCGCGAGGCCCGCGCGGGGGGATGCACCGAGGTAGACGCGCGCGTGGCTGCGCGTGAACGTGACGAGGCCGAGCACGTAGTCGAGGAGCTCCTCGGCGACGAACACCTCCTGCGTGAGCGCCTGCATCTCGAGGACCTCGGTCGGTCCGAGCACAGGGCGCACCGGTGGCGGCGGCTTGTCGTACGTGCCGAGCATCCGCTTCTCGTCGGCCGCGACCGGGTAACCCATCTTGAGCTTGATGAGGAACCGGTCGACCTGCGCCTCGGGGAGGGGGTAGGTGCCCTCCTGCTCGATCGGGTTCTGCGTCGCGAGCACGATGAACGGCTCGGCCAGCGTGCGGGTCTCGCCCTCGATGGTGACCTGGTGCTCCTGCATCGCTTCGAGCAGCGCGGACTGTGTCTTCGCCGGCGCGCGGTTGATCTCGTCGCCGAGGAGGACGTTGCAGAACACCGGGCCCTCGCGCAGGACGAACGTGTTCGTGCGCATATCGAGGATGTAGGTGCCCGTGATGTCGGAGGGCAGGAGGTCCGGGGTGAACTGCACGCGCCGGAAGTTGCAGCCGAGCGTGGCCGAGAACGCCTTGACCAGCGTGGTCTTCGCGACGCCCGGGATACCCTCGATCAGCACGTGACCGCGCGCGAGCAGCGCGACGAGCAGGGCCTCCGTGATCGCGGGCTGCCCGATGAACGCGCGCGCGACCTCGTCGGTGATGGCGCGGGACAGCTGGTTGACGCGAGCGAGCTTGTCGGGACTGAGGGAGGCGTGCGGCATCTATTCGGCTTGGGCTGCTTGCGGTGCGTCGGGGACGGGAGCGCCGAGAGTACGACACAGCTCGGCCACGTCTTTGTACAGGGTGTCGAATTCGCGACGCTGGAGGTGGCCGGCGCTCCACGGTGCCGCGGCCTGACCTCGACTCGGTAGCGCGCGGAGCCGGCGATAGACGCGCGTGAGCGCCACGCCTGCCGTGGTGCCCTTCGCCTTGGACAACTCCGCGACCAGCTGGGTTTCAGGAACCGTATACAGCGGCTCTGCTCGCCCGGTGAGATCGGCGAGCAGCCGCTGGACCTGGTCGCGCAGGATGCATGCGAGGACGAGGTTCGAGCCGCCGCCGGCCTCCGCTGCGGTCACGAGGCCATGCGGCTCGTCGCGGCGGGAAGGGCGATTGAACTTGAGCCACGCGCCGTCGATCTTCGGGCCGCGTCGGATCGGCAGCGCGAGCATGGCGAGGAGCAGCAGCGCAGCGGCGAGCGATGCGGCGAGCGCCTTCATCGCGGCCGACGTCAGGAGCCATGCGCGGCGCTCCGACAGCCAGAAGTTGAGGTCCGCGATCGAGCGGCCGAGCTTGCCGGCGGTGGCATCGTCGATGTACGGGCGCGGATCGCCGAACATCGGTACGTCGCCGCGCAGGAGGATGATGTGGCGCGCGCGCCGGTTGCCGCGGTCGAGCCAGTTGAGCAAGTTCGACGTCAACTGCACGTTGCCGGGGAACTGCAGCATGCGGTTGATGAAGATGCTCGGATCGCTGATCGAGACGAACCGACCGCTGCCACGCTCGCCCGCGACCACGATCGCGCCGTCGTCGAGCGCGACGATCGTCGTCGCACCATCGACGTTTGTCATCACCGCCGGGTGATTCGTGACCACGTCGCCCACGTCCTTCGCGAGCGGGTGATCGCCGCGCGCATTCGCGATCGGCGCGTAGCTGCGACCCTCGTAGAACCGGCTCGCCTTCGCCTGATCGACCTCGACGCGGAGCATGCCCATCGATTGCATCGCTTCCTTGCCGTCGCCGAAGTCGTCCGCGATCACCACGTTGCCGCCGGCCTGCACGAATGCGCCGAGCTTCTGCGGCTCCACGCGCTTCAGCGGATAGACCAGGAACAGGATGTCATCGGCGGAGATGTCGCCCCACTCGAGCGAGCTCACCGGCGTGACCGAGAACCCCATGCCTTCGGCGAGGCCCACGAAGCTCGCCATCCCGTTCCACGCCTGGCTGTTGGGATCGTACTCGAGCGCCGGATCGGTGGGCGGCGCCGCGCGGGCGGGGGAGGTCGCGAGCGCGAGCATGCACGCGGCGGCGAGGACGCGCTTCACGCGATCTCCTTGCGCAGCTTGTCGCACGCGGTGCGAAGTCGGACCAACGCGATGGCCAGCTGCCCCGAGCCATCGTGCTCTTCGAGGGCGAGGAGCGCGAAGTAGCCGTGTGCGATCGTGTGCACGATGACGTCGAACTTCGCGTGCTGCGCGATGAAGTACTCGGGGCCGCCGTAGTGCCACGTGTTGAAGCACGAGTGCAGGTGCGAGAGCACCACGCCGTAGTGGGCGGTCAGCACCGCCCAGTCGTGCTTGTCGAGCGTGGAGAAGCTATCGACCATCTCCCCCTCGGAGTCCGCGAACGCACCGCCGACCGCGCCGGGCGTGGTCTCGACGGCGTTGCGCATGATCTCCGCGAACGTGCTCACGATGCGGCCTCGAGTCGCGCGAGGAGCGCCGTATCGACCTCGATCTTGAGGCCGAGCTGCTTCACGAGGCCATTGACCCAGTACTGGAACGCCGCGCGGCGCAGCTCGGGGAACACCTCCGCGGCAATCTCGTCACGCGTTGACTCCTTCGGCGGCAGACCGCCATTCCACAGGATCACGTCCCACCCCCAGTGGGTGCGGACGGGACCGGTGATGCGGCCGACCTCGGGCACGGTGTACAGCGCCTCGGCATACGGCGCATCGAGGCTGCTCTGCGCGGAGGCCTTGACGTCCTGGATGTCGAGCTTGAGGCCCGTGTCCTTCCCGAGCCGTTCTGCTGTCTCCTTGAGATCGGCGGGGAACAGCCCGACCTGGCCCGCGAGCGCCGCGGCGATCTTCTCCGCCAGTGCCTTCGCCGTGGCCTCGACCTCGGGCGTTGCGTCCTTCGCGACGTTGACGCGCGCATAGCTCGAGGCCCGCAGATCGGGGCGGTGCATGCGCCACGCGTTGTCGGTCAGCCACTTCGTCATCCGCTCGCCGAGGTCCGCCGGCTTCTGGGTTTTATCTTCGAAGTCGACCGCGACCTCCCGGCTCACCATCTCCGTGCGCGTTGTCTCGATCACCGTGGGATCGCTGGCCAGCCCGCGTTGTTCCGCGACCTGCGCCATCAGCTCGAACTGGATGCATTCGTCGAGCGCCGCTTCGCGCGTCTTCGCACCACGCGACACCTGTGCACGCACACACGAGCCCCACACGGGGCGGCCATTGACCTTCGCGACCTCGAGATCATCGGGGCCCTCGCGGGGTGCGATCGCCGAGATCGTGGGCACGGCGCGCTGCGGCGGAGCCTCGTCGGACGGAGACGATCCACCGCCGCACGCAGCGGCCAGCACGAAGAGGAGCCAGGGGCGCATGATCAGTCGCGCTGGACCAGGGCGAGACGAGCCATCTCCTTGCCGACGGAGATCACGGCGACACCGATGATCATGACCAGGAGCGAGGCCACGTAGTCCCGGCGCGCGAGGTAGTCCAGCGTCTCCTTGAAGAAGAACAGGCTCCCGCCGATCAGGGCGAGCGCGAGAGCTTCGAAGAAGTAGCGGCGCATGTGGATCACCCCTTGATGTGTCGGATCAGGATCAGCGTGGCCATCGCACCCAGCGCGAGCGCCACCGAGACGTAGAAACGGAATCGTGGTTTGCCGGTCTTGGCATCGGCGCGGGCCTGCGCGAGCGTGACGATCAGATCTCGATCTCCCGTGCGGTGCGGCCGCAGCACGCCGAGGAAGGCGTAGTGGAAGATGCCGAGCCACAGCACGATCGCGCCGGCGGTCAGTGCCGTGGTCATCAGCGCGACGCGGCCGGGGTACATCTCGCCGAGGAAGTCCTCGATCGCCGGATCGAAGTTGACCCAGCCGATCAGCACGGTCGGGATCACGAGCGACATGCCGACGAGCATCCAGTAGACGCGCTCGCGCCGGCGCCAGCGCTCGGCGGGACCCGCCGCCGCCGACGACAGCCCGCGCACCGACCGCGGCTGGGGCGGCTCGTGGAACGTGGTGAAGAACGAAACGGAAAATAGATATGCGATGACGCCCACCGCACACAGCCCGAAGCGGATCGGGCCGTAGACGTGCGGCGAGGCGATCTGGGGCGCCAGCGCCACCGGGATGAGCAGCGCCGCGGGGAACAGGCCGAGCAGCACGGTCTCCGAGCGACGCGCGAGGCCGAGCAGCAGCACCACCAGCGGCAGTGCGGCGCCGAAGATCTTCCCGGTGCCGTGGAGCGCGTCGACGAAGATCGCCGGAAGAATGACGATCGAGATCCAGACGTTCACGCCAAGCGTGAACGCGACGACGTCCGCGAACGTCTTCCAGCGCCTTTCGGTTGTGGGCTCCTCGACCACCGCGTCGAATGTACCTCGTGGTAGACCGCGATGCATGAAGCAGGTCGTCGTCACCATCGATGGACCGGCGGGAGCCGGCAAGAGCAGCGTCGCGAAGCTCCTCGCGCGCAGGCTCGGTTACCGGCTCCTCGACACGGGAGCGATCTATCGCGCCGTTGCGTTGACCACGAAGCGCGCTGGGACGCCCTGGACCGATGGCACGGCGTGTGGCGAGGTGGCGCGCTCGCTCGACATTCGCTTCGACTTCGTGGACGACAAGAACCATGTCTTCGTCGCGGGTGAGGACGTCAGCACGGCGATCCGCACACCCGATGTCTCGCAGGGGGCGTCGCAGGTGTCGGCACACCCCGAGGTCCGCGCGGGTCTGCTCGAGCTCCAGCGCCGGCTGGGTGCCGGTGGCGGGGTCGTCGTCGAGGGGCGCGACACCGGGACCGTCGTGTTCCCGGCAGCCGAGGCGAAGTTCTTTCTGACCGCACAGGACGAGGAGCGCGCGCGCCGTCGCGTGGCCGAGCTCGCCCAGGCGGGAGCGCCGGTGGAGTTCGATGTGACCTTGCGAGAAATCCGGGAGCGGGACCAGCGCGACGCCAGCCGCGATGTGGCCCCCATGGTGCCCGCGAAGGACGCGATTCTCGTCGATAGCTCGACGCAAACCCTCGAACAGGTTGTGGATTCCCTCGCTGCCCAGGTCCTCGTACGCGCGGCCGCACAATAGAGGTGGCTACGGCGTGGGGCAGGATGCCCTGCGGCGGCCCACCCGATCAGGCGGATCTCATCGTCGCGGTTGACTTTTCAGGTCGCGAACGGTACCAACTCCGCCCTGCGCCGAGGGCTGCTTACGCAGTAAATCCAAACTCGGTGTTCTGCTGGAGATCTGCTTGAATATGGTTACCCAAGACACAACCGGCGACGAAGATTTTGCCTCGATGTTTGCCGAGAGCCTCGCCCAAGATGGCGGGGTCAAGGAAGGCGAGATCCTTCGCGGCACGGTGATCGCAGTCAACAAGGACTTTGCGATCGTCGATGTTGGCTACAAGAGCGAGGGCCAGGTCCCTCTCGAGGAGTTCCGCCAGGCGGATGGCTCCATCGGCGTGAAGCCGGGCGACGTCGTCGACGTCCTGCTCGAGTCGCGCGAGAACGACATGGGCATGATCGTCCTCTCCAAGGAG